>NZ_CP147861.1:0-975000 GCF_051127865.1 Mesorhizobium sp. RIZ17 | reverse complement strand
CTTTTGTATAATGGGTCAGCGACTTAGTGTGACGAGCAAGCTTAAACCGGTAGGTGTAGGCGCAGCGAAAGCGAGTCTGAACAGGGCGTTCAGTTCGTCGCATTAGACCCGAAACCGAGTGATCTAGCCATGAGCAGGTTGAAGGTAAGGTAACACTTACTGGAGGACCGAACCCATAACTGTTGCAATAGTTCGGGATGACTTGTGGCTAGGGGTGAAAGGCCAATCAAACTCGGAAATAGCTGGTTCTCCGCGAAATCTATTTAGGTAGAGCGTCGACCGAATACCCCAGGGGGTAGAGCACTGGATGGGCTAGGGGTCCTCACCGGATTACCAAACCTAACCAAACTCCGAATACCTGGGAGTACTAGTCGGCAGACACACGGCGGGTGCTAACGTCCGTCGTGAAAAGGGAAACAACCCTGACCTACAGCTAAGGTCCCCAAGTTATGGCTAAGTGGGAAAGGATGTGAGGATCCCAAAACAACCAGGATGTTGGCTTAGAAGCAGCCATCATTTAAAGAAAGCGTAACAGCTCACTGGTCTAAATAAGGGTCTTTGCGCCGAAAATGTAACGGGGCTAAAGCCATACACCGAAGCTTAGGGTTCGTGAGCAATCACGAGCGGTAGCGGAGCGTTCTGTAAGCTGATGAAGCCGTACCCGTGAGGGGCGGTGGAGGTATCAGAAGTGCGAATGCTGACATGAGTAACGTAAGGGGAGTGAGAGACTCCCCCGCCGAAAGACCAAGGGTTCCTGCTTAAAGTTAATCTGAGCAGGGTTAGCCGGCCCCTAAGACGAGGCGGAAACGCGTAGTCGATGGGAACCACGTTAATATTCGTGGGCCTGGAGGTAGTGACGGATCACACAAGTTGTCCAATCTTATCGGATTGAAAGGGCAGCGGAGTGGTTCCAGGAAATAGCTCCTCCTTATAGACCGTACCCGAAACCGACACTGGTGGTCAGGTAGAGTATACCAAGGCGCTTGAGAGAACTATGCTGAAGGAACTCGGCAAATTGCACGCGTAACTTCGGAAGAAGCGTGACCCTTTTCTACGCAAGTGGAGGAGGGTGGCACAGACCAGGGGGTAGCGACTGTTTATCAAAAACACAGGGCTCTGCGAAGCCGCAAGGCGACGTATAGGGTCTGACGCCTGCCCGGTGCTGGAAGGTTAAGAGGAGGGGTGCAAGCTCTGAATCGAAGCCCCAGTAAACGGCGGCCGTAACTATAACGGTCCTAAGGTAGCGAAATTCCTTGTCGGGTAAGTTCCGACCTGCACGAATGGCGTAACGACTTCCCCGCTGTCTCCAGCATAGACTCAGTGAAATTGAATTCCCCGTGAAGATGCGGGGTTCCTGCGGTTAGACGGAAAGACCCCGTGCACCTTTACTATAGCTTTACATTGGCATTCGTAGTGGCATGTGTAGGATAGGTGGTAGGCTTTGAAACCTGGGCGCCAGCTCAGGTGGAGCCACCCTTGAAATACCACCCTTATTACTATGGATGTCTAACCGCGGCCCGTTATCCGGGTCCGGGACAATGTATGGTGGGTAGTTTGACTGGGGCGGTCGCCTCCTAAAGAGTAACGGAGGCGCGCGATGGTGGGCTCAGAACGGTCGGAAATCGTTCGCTGAGTGCAATGGCATAAGCCTGCCTGACTGCGAGACTGACAAGTCGAGCAGAGACGAAAGTCGGTCATAGTGATCCGGTGGTCCCGCGTGGAAGGGCCATCGCTCAACGGATAAAAGGTACGCCGGGGATAACAGGCTGATGACCCCCAAGAGTCCATATCGACGGGGTTGTTTGGCACCTCGATGTCGACTCATCGCATCCTGGGGCTGGAGCAGGTCCCAAGGGTATGGCTGTTCGCCATTTAAAGCGGTACGTGAGTTGGGTTCAGAACGTCGTGAGACAGTTCGGTCCCTATCTGCCGTGGGTGTAGGAATATTGAAAGGATCTGTCCCTAGTACGAGAGGACCGGGATGGACGGATCTCTGGTGGACCTGTTGTGGCGCCAGCCGCATCGCAGGGTAGCTATATCCGGACGGGATAACCGCTGAAGGCATCTAAGCGGGAAACCCACCTTGAAACGAGTATTCCCTGAGAACCGTGGAAGACGACCACGTTGATAGGCCGGGTGTGGAAGAGCGGCAACGCTTGAAGCTTACCGGTACTAATAGTTCGATAGGCTTGATCGTTCTCATTACTTATATCCATCTAGGCGCAATCCGAAGGATTGTCGCCGTTCTCACTCACGCTTGTTCCGCCCTCACGGGCGGCGCTACGTGGGTGCGGCGCATCGGCGCCGACGGTCGGTCGACCTTGCGAAGCTTCGCTTCGAAGGGCGCCAGGCCAAAAGAACCTTGGCACGGAAAGACAGGCATCTGGCACAAGCAGATGGCGAGCAGTTATCCCTACTCACTATTGGCTACTGCCTAATCCCTAACCCAGCTTCTCGATTTGAACGTGCGTTTTGCCGACCTGGTGGTTATGGCGGAGCGGCTGCACCCGATCCCATTCCGAACTCGGCCGTGAAACGCTCCAGCGCTGATGGTACTTCGTCTCAAGACGCGGGAGAGTAGGTCGCTGCCAGGTCTGCTAAGCGCACGTTCACCTCAAATCCGGGATATCCGGGTCGAGACCAAATCTTCTCTCTACGATAAGGCCCGCCAAACGGGATCCCGGGCCGCGCAAGCGGCCCTTTCATTTGGCGCCCTCTTGAATACGGTAAGCTCAAACTTACCTCTAAGCTCGCAAGCAAACGCTTGCTCGTAGTCGCAAGCAAACGCTTGCTCGTAGTCGCAAGCAAACGCTTGCTCGTAGGTGACGCGGGGTGGAGCAGCCCGGTAGCTCGTCAGGCTCATAACCTGAAGGTCACAGGTTCAAATCCTGTCCCCGCAACCAAACTTCAAAAACGGCCCGCCTCGCGCGGGCCGTTTTGCTTTGTGCTCCCAGGGCCGGCGATTTTATCCTGCATCAGCGGCCCGCAAGGAGGGCAAGCCGACGCCGTGCGACAAAAAGCCAATCCTGTCCCTAAAACCAAATACAACCCCCGCCGCGCGCCGGCGTTCTCGTAGCCAGCCCTGAGAGGCCAAGCCGGCGCCGGCCCCACAAGACAAAAACCAGTGCCGCTCCCCAAAACCAGCTTCCATTGAAAACGCCGGCAACTCAACGAGTTGCCGGCGTTTTGCTTTCGTGACGCGGTTCCGCTCAGACGAGATGTTCAGGCGGGCTTGTCGTCGGGGTGGCCAAGCTCGCAGAACCAGCCGCCGAGATATTTCACCGAGGGCTTGTTCGGATCGGGAACAGGGGTCTTGGCCTCGACCGCGGCGCGAAATGGCTCGGCGCTGTCCTGCGGGATGAATCCCAGATGGTCCGCGCCGCTGTTGTCGACCATCTTCAGCTTGTTGTTGGAAATGCCGAAGGAGATCGTGTGGCCGACACGCGGTGCGGTCAGCGAGGCCTCGACCAGGCGCACGCAGTCGGCGAAGGAAAGATAGGACCACAGCATGCGGCGATCGGCGGGTTCCGGGAAGGACGAGAAGATGCGCAGGCACACCGTCTCGATGCCGAACTTGTCCCAGTAGAGCCGGCTGAGGCTCTCGACGAAATTCTTCGACACGCCATAGAGGCTGTCGGGGCGCACTGGCGCGTCGACGCCGATATGCGCCTCGATCTCGTGATAGCCGATGGCATGCACCGAGGAGGCGTAGATGACGCGCTTCACGCCGTGTTTCCGGGCGCCTTCATAGATGTGGTAGGAGCCGCGGATACTGGAATCGAGGATGGTCTGCCATTCGCATTCGAGCGGCGCGCCGCCGAAATGCACGATCGCGTCGCAGTCCTTGGTGGCCGCGATCGTGGCTTCCATGTCGGCGAGATCGAACACCGCTTCCTCTTCGTGCGGCGCTAGATCGCCGAACGGTTCACGGCCTGCCAGGCGAATCGTCTTGGCCAGCGGCGCCAGCCCTTTGCGCAGCTGCGAGCCGAGCCGGCCGGCGGCGCCCGTGATCAGGATACGTTCGTACTGCGGCATCACTTACTCCACTTGCGCGACGGCGGCATTGATCCGCGCGATCGCCTCGGTCAGCACCTCTTCGCTGGTCGCGGTCGAGATGCGGAAATAGGGTGATAGTCCATAGGCGACGCCGGGCACCGACGCCACCCGCCCTTCGTTCAGAAGGTAATTCGCCACGGCCGCGTCGTCCTCCAGCACGACGCCCTTGGGTGTCTTGCGGCCGATCACGCTGGCGCAGCCGATATAGGCATAGAAGGCGCCTTCCGGCGGCGAGAGCGTGAGCCCGTTGATCTTGCGGATGCCGTCCACGACAAGATCGCGGCGCCTCTCGAACGCCTGGCGGAAGCGCGCGACCTCATCCTGCGGGCCGTTGAGCGCGGCGACCGTCGCGGCCTGCGCGATCGAGCATACGGACGTGCAGGACTGGCTCTGGATCGTCGACATCGCCTTGAGAAGCGGCGCGGGCCCGGCCGCATAGCCGACGCGCCAGCCGGTCATCGCATAGGATTTCGAGACGCCGTTGACGATCAGCGTGCGGTCCTTGAGCTCGGGGCACGCCTTGCCGAAGGAAACGAATTCTCGCCCGTCGAACAGGATGTGCTCGTAGATCTCGTCGGACAGGATGAGCACCTGCGGATGCTTCGCCAGCACCGCGCCCAGCGCCTTGAGATCGGACTGAGAATAAACGGCGCCGGACGGGTTGCCCGGCATATTGAGGAACAGCCACTTCGTCCTTGGCGTGATTGCCTTTTCCAGCAGCGCCGGCGTCAGACGGAAGCCGGTGGTTTCCGGGCATTCGACGACGACCGGCGTTCCGCCGAGCAGCTTCACCATTTCCGGGTAGGAGACGAAATAGGGCGCTGGCAGGATCGCCTCGTCGCCGGTCTCGAGCGTCGCCATCAGCGCGTTGAAGATGATCTGCTTGGCGCCGTTGGCCACGACGACGTCGTCGGCCGTGTAGTCCAGCCCGTTCTCACGCCGGAATTTTCCCGCTACCGCCTCGCGCACCTCAACTGTGCCGGCAGCGGCCGTGTAGAGCGTCTGGCCGGCCTTGGCGGCGAAATGAGCGGCATCGACGATGTGATGCGGTGTCGGGAAGTCGGGCTCCCCCAGGCCGAGATCGATCACGTCCACGCCTTTGGCGCGCAGTGCTTTGGCGGCTTGCGAGGCCGCCATCGATGCCGAGGGCTTCACCACCGAGAGGCGCGAGGCAATGTAGCTCATCAGTCGTTCTCCGTGATGTAGCCCTTGGATCGGTCATTGGCTCGCGCGGCCGCGTTGCGTTTGGCCGGATCGCCATAGCCGCCGCCGCCCGGCAGTTCCAGGATCAGCCGGCGTCCCGCCGGCACATGCTGCCAGCCCTTGGGGCGCATCTTCGTGCCGTCGTCGAGCTTGACGACGCCGGCAACGCCCGGCCTGCCGCCGTTGCGGCCATGGGCCGGATGATTGACGCGATCGAACATGGCCGAAAAGTCGAATTCGTGGCCGTCGGTCGCGGCGATCTCGATGACCTGTCCCAGGCCGCCGCGGAATTCCCCGTCGCCGCCGGAGTTGGGCCGCAGCTCCTTGCGCCAGATGACGATCGGGCCGGTATGCTCGGTCGCCTCGATCGGCATGGTGTGGACGCCGGATGGGAAGGCCGTCGCCGAGAGGCCGTCGAGCTCGGGGCGGGCGCCCATGCCGCCGGAGTTGAACATCAGCACTTCGGCGCGACGTCCGGATCCGCCGGCGACAGGACGCGCCGAAATATGGATGTTCCAGAGCGCTCCGGCGCCTTCGGCGAGAATCTTTCCGGGCAACGCCTTGGAGAAGGCGCCCAGCACGAGGTCGGGAACCATGTGGCCGAAAATATGCCTGAGCGCCACCGGCGCCGGCCGCACCGCATTCAGGATGTTGATCGGTGAGGACACGGTGAAGAAGGCGAGCGAGGCGGCATTGTTGGGAATGTCGGGCGCCACCATGCATTTCAGCGCATAGCAGGCATAGGCCTTGCTGTAGATGATCGGGCAGTTGATGCCCCAGCGGCTCATCGGATCGGTGCCGGTGAAATCGACCTCGACATGGTCATCGCGGACCGAGACCGTGGCTGCAAGCCTGACCGGCTCGTCATAGCCGTCGGTCACCAGCTCATTCGACCAGCTCCCCTTCGGCAGCGCCTCGATGCGTTCCAGCATGGCGTCGCGGGTGCGCGAGAAGATGAAGTCGCCGAGCCCGTCTAGCGAAGTCAGGCCAATCTCCTTCATCATGTCGGTCAGGCGACGGTGGCCGACCTCGTTGCAGGCGGCCAGAGAATAGAAGTCGCCGACGACCTGGTTCGGCTCGCGGACATTGGCGCGCAGGATGCGGACGAGGTCGAGGTTGACCTTGCCCTTTTCCGCGAATTTCATGATCGGGATCTGGATGCCTTCCTCATAGACCGACTTGCCGTCGGCGCCGAAACCGCGCCCGCCGACATCGACGACATGCGCCGTGCAGGCGAAGAAGGCGACGAGCTCGCCGTTCAGGAAGGACGGCGACACCATGGTGATGTCATGCAGGTGGCCGGTGCCGAGCCAAGGGTCGTTGGTGACATAGGTGTCGCCCTCGAACATCTCCTCGCGCGGTATTGCGTTCATGAAATGCAGCACGGCTTCGGCCATGGTGTTGACGTGGCCGGGTGTGCCGGTCACCGCCTGCGCCAGCATCTGGCCGCGCGGGTCGAACACGCCAGCCGACAGGTCGCCGGATTCGCGCACAGAGGTCGAGAAAGCAGTGCGCAGCAAGGTCAGCGCCTGCTCCTCGACCACCGAGATCAACCGGTTCCACATGACCTGCATGCGGATTTCGCCAATATCGCTCATGCCTGGCTGCCTTTGCGGATCAGGAGGATCGCGCCCTCGCTCTGGATGACGGCGTCGAAGCTGGTGGTGACGACGGTGGACGTCTCGCGCTCGACGATGACGGCAGGCCCCGCCACGCGGTCGCCGGCGCAGAGCGTGTCGCGCTCGACGATGCCATAAGTTCGCGAGGCGCCGCTGACCGGGTCGAAGATCTCGCGCGTCATTGCCGGCTCGGTTGTCTTCTTGCCTTTGGTCAATTCATGCCTCGCTTCGGCAGGCCGAACGTCGGTGGCCTTGACCGACCAGGTGACGATCTCGATCTCCAGCCCGTCGAGGCCTTCGATGGCGCGGCCGAAGAAGCGCTGGTAGTTCGTCTCGAACAGGTCCTTGAGCTTTGCCACGGCATCGTCGCCGAACGGCTCGTCCGCCAGCGGCACTGGGATTTCCCAGCCTTGGCCGGCATAGCGCATGAAGGCCGTGATCTCGCAGACGATTTTTCCGCTGGCGCCGGTGCGTACAAACCCCTCGGCCGAGTCTTTGAGGTCGGCGAGCAGGGCATTCACCTCGGCCGTCTTGAAGCGGGACAGGCGCGTCAGCTTCGATGCCAGGGCTTCGTAGCCGAACGGCGCCTTGAGGAAGCCGATCGCCGACCCGACGCCGGCGCCGCGCGGCACGATGCATTGGTCGATGCCGAGCTTTTCGCACAACCTTGCCGCATGCAGCGGTGCAGCGCCGCCAAAGGCGATCATCAGATTGTCGGAAATGTTCTTGCCGTTCTCGACGGCGTGGACGCGCGCGGCATTGGCCATGTTCTCGTCGACCACCTCGCAGATGCCGAAGGCCGTCGCCATGGCGTTCAGCGACAGGCGCTCGCCGACATCGCGCAGGATCGCCTGTTCGGACGCCGCCGTGTCGAGCTTGATCGCACCGCCGGCGAAATTGTCGGGATCGAGCTTGCCGAGCACCAGGTCGGCGTCGGTGATCGCCGGGCGCTTGCCGCCGCGGCCGTAGCAGGCAGGGCCGGGTTCCGAGCCCGCGCTTTCCGGCCCGGTCTGGATGCGGCCCATGGCGTCGACCCAGGCGATAGAGCCGCCGCCGGCGCCGATCTCGATCATCTCGATCACCGGAATGGAGATCGGCATGCCCGAGCCCTTCGAGAAGCGATAGGTGCGCGCGACCTCGAAGGTCCGCGCCGTGCGCGGCGCATAGTCCTCGATCAGGCAGATTTTTGCGGTGGTTCCGCCCATGTCGTAGGAGACGACCTTTTCGAGCCCGAAGCGTCGGGCGATGTCGGCGGCGAAGATGGCGCCGCCAGCAGGGCCGGACTCGACCAGCCGTACAGGGAATTCCGAAGCGGTTTCCACCGAGATCAGGCCACCGCCGGAATGGATCATGAAGACCGGGCAGTCGGCGCCCATATCCTTCAGCCGCGTCTGCAGGCGGGCGAGATAGTCGGCCATCTGCGGGCGAACATAGGCGTTGGCGCAGACCGTGTTGAAGCGCTCGAACTCGCGCATTTGCGGCGAGACCTCGGCGCTGATCGAGATCGGTATGGTGAGTTTGCGAGCGAGGATCTGGCGCGCCCGGCGCTCGTGGTCGGGGTTGGCGTAGGCATGGATGAAGCCGATCGCCACCGAGCCGAAATTGCCGGCAGCGATGCGATCGGCAATCTCCTCGAGCGCGGTCTCGTCGAGCGGCTGCAGCTCCTGCCCCTCGGCGCCGATGCGGCCCTTGACCGTGAAGCGGTCCTCGCGCGGGATCAGCGGCGTCGGCAGCTGCAGGTTCAAATCATATTGCTCGAAGCGGTTCTCCGTCCGCATCTCGATCACATCGCGAAAACCTTCCGTCGTGACCAGCGCGGTCCTGGCGCCGCGCCGCTCGATCAGCGCGTTGGTGGCGAGCGTCGTGCCATGAATGATGATGCCGATCTCGGCCGCCGAAATTCCGGCATCGCGGATGACCACGTCGATGCCGTCGAGGATCGCCTGCTCGGGCGCGGCATAATTGGTCAGCACCTTGGTCGAGAACATCGTTCCCCTGACATCGAGCGCGATGTCGGTGAAGGTGCCGCCGATGTCCGCGCCGAGACGGATGTCGTCTGATCTGGAGGTCATGCCTAGGCCTTCTGCGAAGCGAGCGCGGCGTCGCGCATCTGGGAGAGGGTCTGCCGGGGCGTCAGCGCTTCGGGCGAGATGGCGATGTCGAGGACGGCGCCGGTCGCCGACTGCAGCGCCCGTTCGAACGCCGCCGCGAAATCCCCGGTGGTTTCGACGCGCTCGGCGTGAAAGCCATAGGCCTTCGCCAGCGCCACGAAGTCGGGGTTTTCCAGCGAGGTGCCGGAGACGCGGGCCGGATAGTTGCGCTCCTGATGCGCGCGGATCGTGCCGTAGATGCCGTTGTTGATGATGAGCACGATCGGCTGCGCGCCGGCCTGCATGGCGGTGCCGAGCTCCTGGCAATTCATCTGAAAATCGCCGTCGCCGGCAAAGCAGACCACCGTGCGGTTCGGATAGGCAACCTTCGCGGCAACTGCCGCCGGCAGGCCGTAGCCCATCGCGCCGGATTGCGGGGCAAGCAGCCGCGCCTTCGGCCCGAACTTGAAGAACTTGTTCGGCCATACCGTGAAATTGCCGGCGCCGTTGGTGAGGATGACGTCGGCCGGCAAGGTCTCGCGCAGCCAGGCAGTGACCGCGACCATGTCGACGGGACCGGGCTGGACGGGTGCTGCGAACGTGCCTTCATAGGCCTTGCGCGCCGCCGCGCGCCAGTCGGCCCAGCCACCCTTTACCGGGGACAGGGCCTTGGCGAAGGCATTCGGGCCGGCATGGATGCCGATCGCGGGCACGTAGATCTTGCCGATCTCGCGGTCGGAGCCGTGGACATGGATCAGCTTCTGGCGCGGCACCGGAACGTCGAGCAACGTGTAGCCGTCCGTCGTCATCTCGCCGAAGCGGACATTGACCGCCAGGATCACATCCGCCTCGCGGATCAGGTTCTTGACATGCGCCACCATGCCGACGCCGGCCTCGCCGACGAAGACCGGCGAATGATTGTCGAACTGGTCCTGATAGCGGAAGGCGGCAACCACGGGGAGGTCGGAAGCCTCGGCGAAGGCCTGGAGCGCGGCGCGTCCATCCGCCGTCCAGTTGGCGCCGCCCATGAGCAGCACCGGCTTCTCCGCCGCGGCCAGCATGTTCAGCGCCGACGCAATGGCATCCTGCGACGGAGCGGCCTCGAAAATCGAAGCAGGGCCGCTGAGCGGCGCGGCATCGGTCATGGTCGTCAGCATGTCTTCTGGCAGTGCGACGACGACGGGGCCGGGCCGGCCGGTCAAGGCGGTGGTCCAGGCGCGCGCCACGATCTCGGGAAGGCGCGCGACGTCGTCGATCTCGACCGCCCATTTTGCGACGGTCCCGTAGACCGCCCGGTAGTCGATCTCCTGGAAGGCTTCGCGGCCCTTCATGTCGGTGCCGACCTGGCCGACGAAGAGGATCATCGGCGAAGAGTCCTGCATCGCGGTATGCACACCGATGCTGGCATTGGTCACGCCCGGGCCACGGGTCACGAAGCAGATGCCCGGCGAGCCGGTGAGCTTGCCATAGGCCGAGGCCATGAAAGCCGCGCCGCCTTCGTTGCGGCAAAGCACATAGTCAAGCTTGCCATGGGTATCGTGCAGCGCGTCGAGGACGGCGAGATAGCTCTCGCCGGGAACGCCGAAGCTCTTGGTGGCACCCAAGGCAATGAGGCACTCGACAAGAAGGCGACCGCCATTGCGGACCATGCTTCGACATCCTCCTGGATCAGGATGACGTTTCGCCATCCTGATCCAACTCTTTGTTGGAGCATAATCTTCTCCGAAAACCGGTCCCCAATTTTCGGGATCATGCTCTAAAGCTGGCGGCAAACGGACCGAGCCTGCCCTTGCAACTATACCTGCACCGCGGCGGGCCGGCGCGAAATCAAGAAATGCGATCGATAGGAAAGTTTTTCTTTGCTATGGAGTCCGCACCAAGACACCGGGGTTCATCGTCCCTTGCGGATCGAATGCGCGCTTGAGCCGGACCATGAGGGCCCGCTCGGCGGAGCTGCGGTTACGGTCGGCCATGGCGATCTTGGCGCGGCCGAGCCCGTGCTCGGCGGCAAAGCTGCCGCCCATGCCAGTGGCCAAAGCTGCCAGCGCCTCGGCGAACGCCGCGCCCTTGCCGTCGAAATCGGCGCGGCCTTCCGGCGGCGACAAATTGTAGTGGATGTTGCCGTCACCGAGATGGCCAAACGGGTTGATCCGCACGCCCGGAAGAATGTCGTGGCATAATTTCGCGCCGGCCTCGATGAAGCGGGCGATCGCGCCCGGCGGCACGGAGATGTCGTGCTTGAGCTGCTCACCCTCAAGCCGCTGGCCCTCCGGCTGTTCTTCGCGCAGGCGCCAGAACTGCGCCCGTTGCGCGCCCGAATTGGCCAGCGCGCCGTCAACGACCATGCCTTGCTCCATGCCCCATTCCAGCGCCGAAGACAGGATCTCGTCGAGAGGGACGCGCGTCGAGCCCGACGCTATCTCGACGAGCAGATAGACGTCGCCCCTTGTCTCCAGCTGATAGGCAAGATCCGGCAGATGCTTGAGCGCGAGCGTCAGGCCGACATCCGAAAAGAATTCGAGGCCGGCGAGGAATTCTCCGGCCTCGCCGCGCAGGAAGGCGCCGAAGGACACGGCGGCGGCGAAATCGGACATCACCAAAAGCGCGCTCGCCTGCTGCTTTGGCGTGGGATAGAGCCTCAGCACCGCGCGCGTCACGATGCCGAGCGTGCCTTCCGAACCGCAGAACAGCTTGCGCAGCTGATAGCCGGCATTGTCCTTCTGCACCGCGCGAAGACCGTCCCACACCGTGCCGTCCGGCAGCACGACTTCGAGGCCGAGCACCAGATCCTGCATCATGCCGAAGCGAAACGCCTGGCTGCCGCCGGCATTGGTGCCGATCAGGCCGCCGATCCTGGCGCTGCCTTCGGCGCCGAGATGCATCGGAAACATCAGTCCATGCGGCTCCAGCGCCTCATGCAGTGCGGCAAGCACGACGCCCGCGTCGCCGATGATCGAGCCGCTGTCCAAATCCGGTTCGCCGATCGCCGTCATGCGCGAAAGCGAGACGATCACCGCGTTCGCCTGATCGGCGACGGCGCCACCGCACAGGCCGGTGTTCCCGCCTTGCGGGATCACCACTACGCCCGCCTCCCTGCATATGTTTACGACTGCCGCCACCTCAGCGGTGCTGGCAGGCCGGGCAACGCCAAGAGGCGCTACGCCATAGCGGTCGAGCCAATCGCGGCGGTAGAGCTCGGCATCAGCGCCCGAAAGCCAGCCTTTCGGTCCGAGGATTGCCTGCAATGCGATAACGAGATCAGCCATCTGGGTACCTGAGATATCGGATGAGCCGCGTAATAGACAGTTGGGGCGTCCGGCTCAATGACCAAGGACCTGCGACAGGAATTGTCGCGTGCGCTCGCTCCGTTGAGGTTGTTCCGTTTCTTGTTGTTGGAGCCCCGCAAGCGGTTGTCGGAGCCCGGTCTCGAAGCCCGCCTGTCAGTCGGAAAGCGGGGTCGGCTTCGGCAGGGGGAGCTTGAGGTCGCTGCGCCAATCTTCCTGGGCCAGCCATCGATGGAGCGCGGCCACCGCCTTCACCCGCAGGTGCCCGCGCGGGACGACGAGATAGAAGCCGGGGATTTCCTCCGGTTTCATATCGGCGATGGCGTCGCGGCCGATCGGCGCGACCAGCGCGCCGGAGCGGAAATCCTCCTCGGCGTCGATGACGGAGACCAGGCCGACGCCGATGCCTTGCAAGGTCGCCCGGCGCATGGTCGCCGCGTCGTCGAAGCTGATGCTGCGGTCGCCGTCGGTCAGCTCCACGCCGAGGTGCCGCAATATGTCCGGCCACAGGCGCTTCGACTTGACCGTGTCGAGCAGCGTGAACTTCGTCAGATCACGCGCCGAGTTGATCTTCTCGCCGATCGTCGGCGTGCAGCAGATGATCTTCGGGTCCGGCACCAGCAGCGTGACCTCGTAGTCGGGCCAGTTGCCGTAGCCCCACTGCACAGTCATATCGATGTCGTCGCGACCGAAGTCCGGCAGGTCGACCATTGTGGTCAGGCGCAGGTCCGCTCCCGGCAGCATTTCGCGGAACAGCGAAAGCCTCGGCAGCAGGTAATGCGTGGCGAAATACGGGCTCGCATTGAGGTTGATGCGGTCGCGGTAGTTCGACTTGGTGACGCGGCGCACGCCCTCGGAAAACTCGTCGAAGCCGGCCTTGACGTAGTGCGAGAGCAGGATCGCCGACTCGGTCAGTTCGATCGACCGGCCCTTGCGCTCGAACAGCGTCACTTGAAGCGTGTCTTCCAGGAGCTTGATCTGCTGCCCGACCGCCTGGGGCGTGACCAGGAGCTCGTCAGCCGCCTGCCGGAAGCTCTTGTGCTGCGCCACGGCGTGGAAGACGCGAAGCGCGTTCAGCGAAGGAAGGCGAAGCTTGCCGGTCATGGTAGTTCCGCCTCCTTTCGTTCGAGCTCCGTCAATCATGCACTGCCACATGCCGGCGGCGTCAGGCCGCCGAGACGCTATGCGTAGATGTAACCGCCTGAAACAATTACATTTTCGCCGGTCATGTAGGTGTTCCTGGGGCCACCCGTCATCAGCACCCATTCGGCGATCTCGGAGGGCTCGGCGCCCCGGCCGAGCGGGCTTGCCTTGGCCAGTTCCTCGAGGAAGCCGAGGGCCTTGGCCTTCTCGGTAGCCATGCCGGCCGGCGCCACGGAGTTCACCAGGATGCCGTCCTTGGCGACGTAGTGCGCGAAGGACCGCGTCAGGCTGACGACGGCTGCCTTCGTCGCGGCATAATGGGCGTTCTGCGGATGCGCCTTGAAGGCGTCGACGGAGGTGAGGTTCACGATCCGCCCGCGCACATGATCCTTCGGCTCTTGCGCCTGCATGTGGCGGACCGCCGCCACCATCATGTGGTAGGTGCCCTTGATGTTGATGCCGTTCGAGGCGTCCCAGTCGGCGTCGGTGATTTCGAGCAACGGTCGGCGCGGGTAGATGGCGGCGCAGTTGATCAGCGTGTCGACGCGCCCGAGCTTGGCCACGATGGCGTCGAAGGCGGCATGGCACTGCGGGCCGACCTGGATGTCGCATGTGGCCGCCGCGGTCGGCAGGCCCTTGGCCTTCGCCGGCCCAAGCGCGCTCTCCGCCGCCTGCTGGTTGATGTCGATGATGCCGATCTTTGCCGCCCCGGCCTCGACAGCCATCTGGGCCAAAAGCGCGCCGAGGCCGGCGCCGCCACCAACGATCAGAACCGAAAGATCCTTCATTCCAGTTTTCCCTACTTGGTGCCGCTGGGCGAGGTCGGCCAGGTCGGCATGATGTCGAAACGGGTAACGTCGGCCCATGCCGGCAGCGCGAGCACCGCGACGACCATCCTGGCCACGTCGTCGGGCTGCACCACCTTGCTGGCGTACATGGCGGCGCGCGCCTTGGCGTCGAGGATGTCCTGGTAGAGCTGCGTCTCAACACGGCCGGCGACGATTTCGGTGACGCGCACACTGGAAGGGGAGAGGTCGGCGCGCAGCGCGCCGGCAAAGCCGGAGATCGCCGCCTTGGTGGCCGCATAGACGGCGATGTTGGAGAATGCGGCATGGCCCGCGACGGAGCCGGTGAACAATATGTGTCCCGACTGCCGCTCGCGCATCTGCGGCGCGACGAGGCGGGTGAGCAGGATCGCGGCGCTGAGGTTCACCTCCAGCGTGGCGTCGATGTCGGCGATCTTCATGTCGGCAAAATTGCCGAGCGGCGGCATGATGCCGGCATTGTTGATCAGCACGTCGATGGTGAGGTCCGCCAGCACCGATTCCAGCGCCTCGCGATCGGTGACGTCGACGGCGATGGGGACGATGCCCGGACGCTCGCCTTGCAGGGCTTTCAACGCCGCCTGGCTGCGGCCGACCGCATAGACCTCGTAGCCGGCGTCGCTCAGCGCGATCGCCATCGCCCGTCCTATGCCGCTCGTCGCTCCGGTGATGAAGGCTGTCGTCACTTGGGCTTCCCCATTTGCGGCTTCCTCATTTGCCTGGTTTTCAGTGTGCGGCGCGGGCCGGTACCGCGAAACCAAGAAAACCAGCAAAAAGGAAAGATAAACTTTCGAGAGCCTTGCTGACGACCGGAATATTCCAACCTCCCTGTGCGGCGGCAAATGCAGACAGCCCAAGGAAAACAACGTCTTCAGCGTTCGAGAGCGGGCCGTTGATCGCGAACCGAGAAAAAACATGGCTTTCGCAAACAGCCGGCGGGGCGCGCGGCGACTGAGGCGAGCGACATCGACGTCGGCGAAACTAGCCGGCTGTCGGCAAGGGCTTTCTCAGCTCGGTGAAAAGCGAGGCGGCGGCGGCTTTCTGCTCCGCCTCGGTTGCCTCGATGCCAGAGGCTTTCGCCAGCGCACGCACGCGACCCAGGCTGTTCTGCAGATGCTTGCGCATCGCCTGGCGGGCCTTGCTTGCGTCCTGCCGTTCGATGGCATCGACGATCGCTTTGTGCTCGCTGTGGATGCGCGCGTAGTAGCTGTCCTTGAGCGCTGGCTCGACCACGTAGCCGAGCTGGAATCGCGGCACGATCATCGGCCCGAGATAGCTCAGGAAGCCGTGGATGAATTCATTGCGCGCGGCCTTGGCGATCGCGAGGTGGAAATCATAATCGTAGTGGATCTGGACGGCGGCCGGGTCCGCGTGCTGGGCGTCGATCTCATTCATCATGGCGCGGATATCGCGTGCCTCCTTGTCGGTTCGCCGTTCCGCGCAGAGCCCGGCGGACTCGATTTCCACGCTCAGCCTCAATTCGAGCAAAGCGATGGTCTCCGGCAATGTCCGCAGAGCCTCGTCCGGAATCGAGAAATTGCGCGGCGCGGGCGTTTCGCTGACGAACATGCCGCGCCCTTGTTGCGGTACGACCATGCCCTCGGAGCGCAGCCGCGCCACCGCCTCGCGCACGACGGTGCGACTGACGTCGTATTCGGCGCAAAGCTCCGCCTCCGTCGGCAGTTGCGCGCCGGGCAGCAGCGATCCGGAGCGGATCTTTTCGGACAGGCTCTCCGCCACGACGGTGGAAAGCGGCTTGCGCTTCGTCATCAGTCTCCCCGCGAGCAATTCCAGGAAAAGTGTGTAACGGCTTTCCGTCCGGAATTGCATAGAAACAAAGAGATAGAGCGGTTCGGCGTGTCCGTGAAACGCTGAAACGCTCGACCCAGATTCGGGATGATGCCCGAACCGACAGGACCATTCAAACCGCCGCGGTGACGATCAGTTCGACCAGCATGCCGGGCTTGGCCATCCGGCCTTCGCCGGAGGACCGCGCCGGCGCGTGCTCCTTCGGCATCCAGGCGTCCCAGACCGTGTTGACCTGGTCGAAATCGCGCACGTCGTCCAGCCACATCTGGACGTGGAGAATGCGCGTCTTGTGCCTGCCCTGGCGAGCAGCGCGTCGATCTTGCCGAGCACCTCGCGCATCTGGTCGGCCGCGGACTGGCCCGGTCGGGCGACCTGGCCGGTCAAATAGAGCGTGCCGTTGTGGATGACGCCGTGATGGATGCGGGTGTCGAAGTCGAAGCGTTGGATGTCGCTCACTTGTTTTTCTCTCAGATTGCCGGCGTCTGCCGGATGGGATTGCCTTGCAGGTACTGCGCGTAGGGCGCCTGCACGAGCCAGCCGGCATCGACCGGAAGCGTGACGCCGGTGATCGATGCGGCGCGGTCGGAGCAGAGGAACAAGGCTGCCTCGGCGACGTCGCGCGGTTCGACGAAGCGACGCAGCGCGGTGGTGGCCTGGATGGCTTGCGGGTTGCGCTCGCCCTTCTCGATCTTGGCTTTCAGTCCGTCCGACAGCGTGTAGCCAGGCGCCACGGCGTTGACGCGGACCCCATGCGGGCCGAGTTCGGCGGCCAGCATCTGCGTCAGCGCCAACACCGCATGCTTTCCCGGCGTGTAGGCCGGCAGCGACAGCGGCGCGAAGGAGGCGAGCGAGCCGACATTGAGGATCGCGCCGCAGCCGGCGGCCGACATCAATCGGCCGAACACCTGGCAGCCAAGCAGCGTGCCGCGATAGTTGATGCGCCACATCCGCTCGTCTTCATCGAGGTCCTGGTCGAGGACGTGCTTGCCGCTCTGCAGGATGCCGGCGCAGTTGACCACGACATGCGGCGTGCCGAAGGCATTGCTGACATCTCGCGCCAACGCTTCGACCGAGGCGGGATCGGCGACATCGGTCTGCACGAAGATGGCGCTTGGCGCGCCGGCGCCCTCGCAAGCGCCTGCCGCTTCCTTGCCCCGAACGGCATCGCGGCCGGCGACGACCACCTGGTAGCCATCCCCGGCGAAGCGCTCGGCGATCGCGCGGCCGATGCCGGACGTGCCGCCGATGACGACGGCGGTCGGTGCGTCAGCCATGGCGGCGATCCTTCCGCTCTATGTCGAAGAATTCGGCCATGGCCTCGACCTGGAAATCCATCATCGGGCGTCCCGGCTGGATGCGGCAGCCAATCTCCTTCGCCGCCTTGAGCAGCGCCGTCTCGGCCGGCTCCATGATGATGTCGACGACCGTCATCTTCGGCGTCAGCTTGCTCACATCCATCGGCAGCGGGTCGGCGGCCTTCAGCCCGGACGGCGTGGCGTTGATCGCCATATCCATGCCAGACGGATCGGGTTCCCCGACTTCGATGCGGCAGTTGGGGAAAGTCTTGCTGACCAGCGAAGCGAGCTTTTGCGCGCGCTCCCTGTCGATATCGGCCAGCCGGATTTCCGACGCGCCTTCCTCGGCAAGGCAGTAGGTCAGTGAAGCGCCGGCGCCGCCGGCGCCGACCTGAAGGATGCGCTTGCCGGCGATCCGGTGTCCGCCGGCCTTCAGTCCCTCGATGAAGCCGACGCCGTCGAAATTGTCGGCATACCAGGTGCCGTCCGCCTGCCGGCGCACGGAATTCGCGCTCTGCACGCGCGCGGCGCGGTCATGGGCGGCGGCGCATTTGTGGAAGACCGGGACCTTGTAGGGGACCGAGATGATTACCCCCCGGATGTTCTCGGCCGCCGTGATGCCGGCCCAGAACGTGTCGAAGTCCTCCGGGCGGCAGCTCAGCGGCACCATCAGGCTGTCGAGCCCCTTCTGCTCGAAGATCTCATTGAAGATGCCGGGGCTTTTCGCATGGCCCACGGGATGGGCCAGCATGACGAAAACATCGGCCTTGCCGGTTCCGCGCATCGGTTATTCCTTTCCGGTTGAGAGGTCGTGATGACTGAGGATTTCGAGGGCCCGAACGAGTGAAGAATGGTCGGCCTCCGCGCTTGCCCGGCATCGAGGAGATGCCGGGCCATCGGCGCACCCATAACGCCAAGTCCGATGAAGCCGATTTTCATTAAGCAACTCCCATACGGCGTCGGAGCGCCTTGCGGCTCAAGTTCGACGTATGATATAGGACATCATACAAATTTCAATGCACCTTCTTCACGGCTGGAGACCGATCGCAAAATGCAGGAGCGCGTCAATTCGCTGAAAGCGGCCGTACAGGCTGGCCGGGCTCATATCGGCGTCTGGTGTTCGCTGGCCTCGGCGCTCACCACCGAGATCGTCGCGGGCTCCGGGGCGGGCTGGCTGCTGATCGACGGCGAGCACAGCCCGAACGACCTGCGCAGCATCATGGCGCAGCTGCAGGTCGCGGCGGCGTTTCCCTGCGAGGCGGTCGTCCGCTTGCCATCCGACGATCCCAATCTGATCAAACAGGCGCTGGATGTCGGCGCCCGCAGCCTGATGATACCGAACGTGCGCACGGCCGAGCAGGCGCGCGCCATCGTCGCGGCGATGACCTATGCGCCGGGTGGCTTCCGCGGCTTTTCGGTCGGCCACCGCGCCAACGCGTTCGGCCGCATCGCCGGTTATCACGCCAAGGCGCGCGAGCAGCAATTGCTGGCGGTGCAGATCGAGGACGGGACCGGTGTGGCGAACGCCGCCGAAATCGCAGCGGTGGATGGTGTCGATGTTCTGTTCGTCGGGCCGGGCGACCTTTCGACCAGTATGGGCGCGATGGGCAATCCAGGCGCGGACCATGTGCAGGAAGCGATATCGTCGGTGCGCAAGGCCGCCGCCTCGGCAGGCAAGGCCAGCGGCATCCTGGCTCCCGTGAAGGCCGATGCGGACCGCTACCTTGCCGACGGCTTCACCATGGTCGCCGTCGGCTCCGACCTCGGCCTGCCGGCGCGGGGTTCGGACGCCCTGATCGCCTCGTTCAACCGGTAGGAAAAGTCATGGCAATCCCCCCTTACAAAGCACCGTCGCGCAACGCTTATGACATCGTCATCGTCGGCGGCGCGGTCGTCGGTTCGTCGACGGCCTATTGGCTGAGCCAGGCTCTTGGCGACAAGGTCTCGATCCTCGTCGTCGAGCGCGACTCGAGCTACACCTTTTCTTCCACCGCACTCTCAACCAGTGCGATCCGCCAGCAATATTCCAATCCGATCAATGTGAAGATCAGCCAGTTCGGCATCGAGATCATCCGTGGTTTTGCCGAGCGGATGGCGCCCTTCTACCCGAATGAGCCGGCGCCCGATCTCGGCTTCAAGGAGCACGGATATCTCTATTGCTGTTCTCCCGAGGGCGTGGAGGCGGCGCGCGAACGGGTCGACCTGCAGCGCAGCCTCGGCGCCCACACCGTCTTCCTCGAATCGGGGGCCTTGAAGGAGCGGTTTCCGTGGCTGAACGTCGACGATCTCGGCGGCGGTTCGTGGGGCTCCCGCGAAGAGGGCTGGTTCGATTCCATGGGCATGTTGAACGGCTTCCGCCGCGCCGCCCGCGGCAGCGGGGTCGAATATATCGACAATGCCGTGACGGCGCTGGACGTCGTTGACGGGCGAGTCGCCTCGGTGCGGCTTGCGACGGGCGAGACGGTCGCTTGCGGCACGCTGGTCAATGCCGCCGGCCCGAGAGCGCAGCAGGTGGCCAGCATGGCCGGGCTATCCATCCCGGTCGCGCCTTACAAGCGCTACAGCTTCGTCTTCGCCAGCGCCAATCCGATCCCGGGCCGCATGCCCAATGTCATCGACCTTTCCGGCACGTTCGTGCGACCGGAGGGCGAGCTCTTCCTGACCGGCAACACGCCGCAAGGCGACGGGCCGGCCGACTATGACGACTTCGAAATGCATTTCGAGGAGTTCGACGATTACATCTGGCCGGCGCTGTGGCACCGCATCCCGGCCTTTGATGCCTTGAAGGTCCAGACGAGCTGGACCGGCCATTACGAATACAACATGCTCGACCACAACGGCATTGTTGGCTTCCATCCCGAGGTGAGGAACTTCATGTTCGCCAACGGCTTTTCGGGGCACGGCCTGCAGCAGTCGCCGGCAGTCGGCCGGGCGGTGTCGGAACTGATCGTCCACGGCGCGTTCCAGACGCTGGACCTTTCGCCGTTCTGCTACGAAAGGATCCCGCGCAACGAACCGTTCCTCGAGGAAGCGGTGATCTAGAACCTTGAAGATTGCCTGGATATCGTCGCGTCAGATAGCGCCCGGGCCGTCGCCCTCTCCATCAATTTATGGCGGCCCATCTGTTGGCACACCTCAAACACTTTCGAGATAGGTCTCGATCTCAAAGTCGCTGACGTTGAGCGCGAACGTGTTCAGCTCCTGGCGCTTGCAGGCGATGAAGGCGTCGCGCAGCACATCCGGGAAGATCTCGGCGACGCGCGGACCCGCCTCGAAGGCGGCGATTGCGGAGGCCCAGTCGGGCGGCAGCTTGGCGAGCGTCAGTCCCTGGCCTTCCCCGCCGGTCGGCTCGCCTGGCGAGAGCTGGCGCTCGATGCCGATCAAGGCCGCGCCGAGGATCGCGGCCAGCACCAGATAGGGATTGGCGTCGGCACCGGAGACGCGATGCTCGATGCGCCGCGCGGACGACGGGCCGCCTGGAATGCGTATCGCCACCATGCGGTTCTCATAACCCCAGGCGACGGCGGTCGGCGCATAGGATCGCGGCCGCAGCCGGCGGTAGGAATTGAAATGCGGCGCGAACACCAGCGTGCTCTCGGCCATCGCGGCAAGCAGGCCGCCGACCGCGTGCCGCATGGTGTCGGAGCCCTGGTCCGAGCCGTCGTCGAAGATGTTGCGGCCGTCCTTGTCGAGGACGCTGAAATGGACATGGAAGCCATTGCCGGCGCGCTCGCCATAGGGCTTGGCCATGAAGCAGGCGGCGAAGCCATGCTTGCGGGCAATGCCCTTCACCGTGCGCTTGAAGAGCACGGCGTCGTCCGCGGCGCGCAGGGCGTCGGGCACATGGTTGAGGTTGATCTCGAACTGGCCGACGCCGTTCTCGGCGATCGCGGTGTCGACCGGAATGTCCTGCATGCGGCAGGCTTCGTAGATGTCGTGGATGAAGGCCTCGAAATCGTCGACCTCATCGATCGAAAGCGCCGCGTCGGAATCGAGACGCCGCCCGGTTACCGGCGAGACCGGCCCGACAGGCCGCTGCGACGTCGGATCGACGAGGTAGAATTCGAGCTCGGTCGCGGTGACGGGCGTCAGGCCGAGCGCGGCGTAGCGGTCGAGGATGCGGGCCAGCGCGCGGCGCGGGTCGCCGAGGTAGGGGGCGCCGCTATCATCGGCCAGCCAGAGCGGCAACAGCGCCGTCGGGTGCGCCGTCCAGTCGACCGGCAGTATGCCACGCCCCGTCCAATGGCAAAGCCCGTCGGCGTCGCCGGTCGAGAACACCTGGGCGTTGCCTTCGATGTCCTCGCCCCAAATGTCGAGGCCGATGGCCGAATAGGGCATGCGCAGCTTGCCTTCGAGCGCCTTGCGCGCCTGCTCGACCGGGATGCGCTTGCCGCGCATGATGCCGTTCAGGTCGCACACCGCCGCCCGCAGGCTCTGGATGTCCTTCCTGCTGTCCAACCACTTCAAGACGTCCGCAATCGCATCGCTCAATTTCCAGCCCCTTTTTCTCTGGGTGCTGTAGCCCTGTCGGCTACGATATCCAATTTTCAGCTTGTGAGTTCGTGAAGGCCAACGCGGCTGACGCCGATCGGCTTTCCTTCATTTTTTCAAGTCACTAGCTGGGATATCGGGCGGCATTTCGGGTCCATATTGTGCGATCTGCGATCGCAACATAGCGACCCGATTGACGAAAGCCAAGCCGGATTCGAGACCGACTTGCCTGTCAGTGCCGCAGTTCCGGAAATTTCACCTGGCCGAGGATATGGGCCGCGCCCTCGGCGATATCGCGCACGATCGCGGCCCGCGCCCTTTCGCCGTCGCCCGCCTCGATCGCCGCCACGACCTCCTCGTGGTAGTCGATGCCGAGAATGCCGGCCAGGTCGTCCTCGAAGCCGATGTGCAGGTTTCGCAGGAAAGGGCCGACCTGCATCCATACCGTCTCGATCAGGAAGATCATCTGCTCGTTGCCGCAATGACGGTAGATCGAGAATTTGAAGTCATAGTTCTTGCGCAGATAGTTATCGATGCCGCCGCCGCGGGCGGCTTCGGTAAGCTCGGCGCAGTGGCGCCGGATCGCGCGCAGATTGTTGCCGTTGATGAGTTTGGTCGCGAGTTCGGTGGCCGTGCCTTCCAGGACCGTGCGCACCGCGGTCAGCTGCTGGAAGCGGTCGGCTGAAATCAGCGGCACCTCGACGCTGCCGTTCGGCATCGGGCTCAGCGCCCTGAGCGCCTGCAGCCGCATGAAGGCGCTGCGAACCGGCATGTCGCTGGTGCCAAGCTCCTTGGCCAGCTTGCGCGAGGTCAGCTTCTGGCCGGGCTGAAGCTGCCCCGACATCAAGGCCCGCACGAGCTCCAGATAGACCTTCTCATGCAGCGGAACGGTATCGACAGCGGTCAGTCCGAATTGCGATTTGGCGGCCATTGGCGATGCGTTGCTTCACTCGTCCCGAAATCTGTTTCGTCACTCTATCCGCGATACGCGGAAGGCGGTTCTGGCCGCCGCACGATAGACGGTCAACGCACGCCGTCGCAAGCGAGAGCCCGCTTAATCGAGACGATGACGCTATCTCCCGCGATCGACGCCATTGATCTGATTTGACGGCCATTGTCATCCAACAATATGGTCGGCCGCAATCGCACGAAAGAGGCAGTCATGGAACAATGCTGGCGCTGGTATGGGCCGAACGATCCGGTCACGCTCGATCACATCAAGCAGGCCGGCGCTACGGGCATCGTGACGGCACTGCACAATATCTATGACGGCAGCGCCTGGCCGCTCGACGCCATCCTGGAGCGCAAGCGCATCATCGAGGCGGCGGGCCTGACCTGGTCGGTGGTGGAGAGTATTCCCGTCCACAACTCGATCAAGACCGGCACGCCGGAACGGGAGCGCTACGCCGGCTGGTACAAGGACACGATCCGGACGCTGGCCAAGGCCGGCATCTCCACCATCTGCTACAATTTCATGCCGGTGGTCGACTGGACCCGCACCGATCTGATGTACCGGCTGCCGACCACCGGCTACGCGCTGCGCTTCGATGCGCTCGACTTCGCCGCCTACGACGTCTTCGTGCTGAAGCGGCCGAACGCCGAGGCGGGCTACAGCCCGGCGCGGCTCGAGGAGGCGGAAGCGCGGCTCAGGACCTTGAGCAGCGAGGACATCGACAGGATCGAGCGCAACCTGATCGCCGGCCTGCCGGCCACCGAGCGCACCTACAATCGCGAGACGATGCGCGACGCGCTCGCCGACTATGCGGCGATCGGCCCGGCGGAACTGCGCGCCAATCTCGCCTGGTTCCTGAGGGAGATCATCCAGGCGGCCGAGGAAGTCGGCGCGCGCCTGTGCATCCATCCCGACGATCCGCCCTTCTCGCTCTACGGCCTGCCGCGCGTGGTCTCCACCGCCGATGACGCGCGCTTCATCCTGGGCACGGTCGACAGCCCGTCGAACGGGCTGACCTTCTGCACCGGATCCTACGGCGTGCGCGCCGACAACGACCTGGTCGCGATGATCGAGGAATTCGGGCCAAGAATCCATTTCGCGCATCTGCGCAACGTGACGCGCGAAAAGGGCGGCTCCTTCTACGAGGCGGAGCATCTGGAGGGCTCGACCGACATGGCCGAGGTCATCCTGGCGCTGATGAAGGAAGAGGCGCGCCGGCGCAAGGAGGGCCGCTCCGACTGGCGCATCCCGATGCGGCCGGACCATGGCCATCTGCTTGCAGACGATATCGGCAAGACGAAGATCAATCCCGGCTATTCGCTGATCGGCAGGCTGAAGGGCCTTGCCGAATTGCGCGGCATCATGCGGGCGATCGAGCGGTTCGAGCTGGCCTGACGCGGACCGGCGGGCCCCTGCTTCGAAATGGGCTTCAGCCCGCTTGGCGGCCCGAAGCGAGCCCTGGTCAATTGGAGGGAAGGCGATCCAATTGTCGTTGAATCGCATTCGCCCCGCTGACGTAGCTGCGCCAGCCGCCATATGCCGAGATGTCCGTCGCCGCCGCCAGGCCGGCGGTCTCTGCCAGGAAACCTTTCGCCGAGGTGCCGTCGTCAAGCTCGATGGTGCCGATGCCGAGCGGCGGCGGGATGGCCGCTACGAAACGGCCGAAGGCGTCGGCGCAGAGGCGCCAGACCTCGATCTCGATGGCGGCGCCGCCGCTGCCGACCCGGACAAGCCCGGGCTTGGGCGGCGTCTGGCCGGCGAGTTCATAGAGCTTATAGGCAGGGGCCGTCCGCGCCGACCTGCAGAAGCGCGCGCCGGCCTCCTTCAATTGGCCGTTGAGCGGCATTCCCGAAAGATGCGCGCCGACCACCACTAGTTCTATCGTGCCATCCTCGGCCGATGCGCCGACAGGCCGCGCGCTCGACTGCCGCCATCCGGTCGCGCCGAGGGTGAGGCCGCTCGCGGCATGCAGATCGCGCGCGACCGCCGCGACGAGACCGTCCCGCCCGGCTGCCGCAAGCAGGGTCACGCTCATCGGCAGGCCGTCGTCGCGCGTGCCGGCCGGCACGGCGATGCCACACATGTCGAGGAGATTGACGAAATTGGTATAGGTGCCGAGCCGGCTGTTGGTGGCGATCGGATCGGCAAGCACGGCATCGACGGTATAGTGGGTCGGCGCGGTCGGCACGCAGAACAGATCGACGGAAGCGATAACTGGAGCGAGGCGCGCCTTGTAGGCCTGCAAGGCATAGAGCCCGCGGAAGGCGTCGGCGGCCGACAGGCTCCTGGCGCCGCCGATGATCTTGCGCGTCACCGGATGGAGCGTGCCTTCATTCGCGTCGAAGAAATCGCGGATCGCGGCGTAGCGCTCAGCCACCCAGGCGCCTTCATAGAGGAGATCGGCGGTGGCGTAGAAGTCGCCGAACGGGATTTCGACAAGCCTGGCGCCGAGCGCCTCCAGGGCGGCGAGACCGGCCTCGAAACCGGCCTGCATCGACGCGTCGCCGAAGAACTTCAGGTCGGCCCTTGCCGGGATGCCGACGGTCAGCACCGGCGGGCGGGCTGCGAGGGGCAGAGCGGCGACCGCGCGCGAATAGGGATCGGCGGCATCGTGCGCCGCGGCGACCGAGAACACCGCATAGGCGTCGTCGACCGTCAACGCGAAGACCGAGACGCAGTCGAGTGTCCGGCAGGCCGGCACGACACCCGTCGTCGACAGCGCGCCGACCGTCGGCTTCAGCCCGACGATGTTGTTGAGGCCGGCCGGAATGCGCCCCGAGCCGGCGGTGTCGGTGCCGAGCGCGAAGCAAACGATGCCGCGCGCCGTCGCCACCGCCGAGCCGGAGGAGGAGCCGCCGGGCACCAGTTTCGGATCGATCGCATTCCTTGGGATCGGCCAGGGCGTGCGCGCCCCGACGAGGCCGGTGGCGAACTGGTCGAGATTGGTCTTGCCGACGACCAGGGCGCCCGCGGCCCTGAGCCGCGCCACGACCGTGGCTTCTCTGGCAGGCGCATAGGCAAATTCGGCGCAGGCGGCCGTGGTCGGCATGCCGACGACATCGATATTGTCCTTGACGGCGAAAGGTATGCCCCAGAGCGGCTTGGCCGCGGGATCGAACGGGCCGAGCGCTTCAGCCTGCGCCAGCAACTCCGTCCTCGTCGCCAGGTGGATGAAGATGCCGGGATCGCCGGCCGCCCCGATGCGGGCCAGCACCGTATCGATCACCTCGGCTATGTCGGTGCCGGCCCGGTAGGCCGCGTGCAGGCTGCCGATGTCGAAGCGGATGTCGCTCATTTCGTGTCCCCCAGAATGATCACCGGCAGGTCCCATTGAATCAGCACGACACAGCCTCCATCGGTCCACACCGAATGCTCGGTGCCGACCGGATTGAGGATCACGCTGCCCGCGGCATAGTTCCCGTTCTCGTCGCTCTGGATGCCGTCCAGCACGACGATGGTTTCCAGCCCGGCATGGCGATGGCGCGGCACGCCGGCACCCGGCTGATATTTGAGGACGGCGACCGATGGTTCGGCCGGCCCGCCCCTGAGAAGCCAGTGGACCGTGACGCCGTCGCGGAAAGGCTCGAACGCCAGATCGCGCCAGCCGCCGTCGGCGAGGCCAGCAAAGGCAAGATTAGGCATTCGCAATTCCCTCGAGCACCTGGTCGGCCGTCGCCGTCCAGCCGACGATCGCGCCCTGCGCCCTGATCATGGCAAGCGCGGCCGCCTTGAATTCGGGAAAGTAGCTCTCCGTCGCATCCTCGGCGACCAGGCATTCGTAGCCGCGGTCGTTGGCCTCGCGCATCGTCGTCTGCACGCAGACTTCGGTCGTCACGCCGGCGAAGACCAATTGGCGGACGCCGATCCGCTTCAGGTCGTCGCCGAGCCCGGTCGCGTAGAAGGCGCCCTTGCCGGGCTTCTCGATGACGATCTCGCCCGGCAACGGCGCGAGCTCGTCGAGGATCGCCGTGCCCGGCTCGCCCGCGATCAGCACGCGCCCCATCGGGCCGGCATCGCCGATGCGGATCGATGGATTGCCTCGGTCGCGCTTGGCTGGCGGCAGGTCGGAAAGGTCCGGCCTGTGGCATTCCATGGTGTGGATCACCGGCAGGCCGGCGGCGCGAAAACCCTCGATCAGCCGCTTGACCGTCGGCACGATCGCCGTGACCCGGCTGACATCGTTGCCAAGGCTGGCGCCGAAGCCTCCGGGTTCTGCGAAGTCGCGCTGCATGTCGATGACGATGAGCGCCGTCGTCTGCGGCTTGAAGGCAAAGGCGAAGGGCTGTGCTGCGATTTCCGCCATCAGTGGTGCCCCGCCATGTGCTCGCCGATGGCCTGCACGCTCGCCTGCCCGATCGGCGTCTCGTAGACGAGCGCGCCGTCGGACATGACCAGGATGCGGTCGGAGAGCTCCAGGAGCTCGTCGAGGTCTTCGGACATCAAAAGCACCGCGGCCCCCGCGTTGCGTGCCTTCATGATGCGGGCGCGGATTTCGGCGACTGCGGAGAAATCGAGGCCGAAGCAGGGGTTCGAGACGATGAGCAGGTCGACCTCGCCGGTTAGCTCGCGGGCGAGCACGGCGCGTTGCACATTGCCGCCCGACAGCGAGGCGATCGGCGAGGAGAGCGATGCCGTCTTGACCTTGAACTGCTCGACCAGGCGGGCGCTGAAGGACTTGATGGCGCCGGCGCTGATCCAGCTCACCGGCCTGCCGTTGCCGTCCACGTCGAAGGTGCGGAAGGCGATGTTCTCGGCGACCGTCATCCTCGGCGCGCAGGCATTCTTCAGCGGCTCCTCCGGGATGAGGCGGACATTGAGCGCACGCGCCTCGGCGCGCGTCGCCGCATAGGCGCTGCCGCGCACCATCACCTCGCCGCCATTGCGGGGGCGCTGCCCGGCCAGCACTTCGAGAAATTCCTTCTGGCCGTTGCCGGAAATGCCGGCGATGCCGACGATCTCGCCCGAACGCACGCCGAGATCCGCGATGTCGATCGACTTGAGGCCGGTGCGGTCCGGCGCCTTCAGCGCCTTCACCTTGAGAACGATCTCGGCGTCCGGCTTCGGCTCGGCGCGGCTGTCGAGCGCCGCGATCGGCTGGTCGCCGATCATCATCGCCGCCATCTCCCTGTGCGAGAGATCGGAGACCTTGCCGGTTCCGGTGAGCCTGCCCTTGCGCAGCACCGTGATGTCGTCGGCGAAGGCCATGACCTCGTGGAACTTGTGGGAGATCATCAGCACGGTGAGGTCGCCGGCCTTGGTCATGCCGCGCACAAGGCCAAGCACTTCCTGCGCCTCGCCCGGGGTGAGCACGGATGTCGGCTCGTCCAGCACCAGGAAATTGCGGCCGAGATAAAGCTGCTTGATGATCTCCAGCTTCTGCTTCTCGCCGGCGGCAAGCTCAGCCACCTTGACGTCGAGCGGCACTTTGAAAGGCATGCCGCTCATGAAGGCGGCCAGCGCGCCGCGTTCCTTGCGCCAGTCGATGACGCCCGGCACCTTCTCGCGCGAGATGACCAGGTTCTCGGCGCCGGTCAGCGACGGCACGAGCGTGAAATGTTGATAAACCATGCCGAGGCCGAGCGCCGAGGCATCCCTGGGGCTGGCGATCGCGACCTGGCGTCCGTCGACCAGCATGTCGCCCGACGTCGGGTGGTAGAAACCCATCATGCATTTGACGAGCGTCGACTTGCCGGCGCCATTCTCGCCGAGCAGGGCGTGGAAGGAGCCCGCCGGCACCTTGATGGAGACATCGTCCAGCGCCGTGAAGGCGCCGAAGCGCATGGTCATGCCGATGGTCTCGACGCCGATCGCCTTTCCGTGCGTTCCGCTCATCGCCGGCTCCTCACGGCAGTTGGGCGACGAGCGCGGCGGAATTCGACACCGCGCCGAACACGCCGCCCTGCATCTTGATCATCTTGATGGCCGCCAGATGGTTGCCGTGGTCGGTCGCCCCGCAGCAATCCTCCAGCATCACGCATTCGAAGCCGCGATCGTTGGCCTCGCGCATGGTGGTGTGCACGCACACATCGGTGGTGATGCCGGTGAGCACGATGTTTTCGATGCCGCGCTGGTTGAGGATCAGCTCGAGATCGGTGGCGCAGAAGGAGCCCTTGCCCGGCTTGTCGATGATCGGCTCGCCCTCGGCCGGATAAAGGTCGGGGATGATGTCCCAGCCCGGCTCGCCGCGCACCAGGATGCGCCCGCAAGGGCCGGGGTCGCCGATGCCGGCATTGATGCGGCGCGAGCGCCAGCGCTTGTTGGCAGGCAGGTCGGCAAGGTCGGGGCGATGGCCCTCGCGCGTGTGCATGACCGTGTAGCCCTTGGCGCGCATGGCCGACAGCACCGACTTGATCGGCTCGATCGGCGCGCGGACCAGCGACAGGTCATAGCCCATATGGTCGACATAGCCGCCCGATCCGCAGAAATCGGTCTGCATGTCGATGATGATCAGCGCCGTGTTGTCCGGCCGCAGATCGCCATTGTAGGGCCAGGGATAGGGATCGGCGTCGATGTAGCGCTGGGTGATCTCGGCTCTGGCGTTCATGGCAAGGACTCCGGTCTCGCGAGCGGTTCTGATGGAATGGTCACTTGGTGATGGACAGTTCGCCGGGCGCGCCGGCGAGCGTTCGGCTCGGCGACGAGGTGGCGATCATGATGACGAGGGTGAGGATGTAGGGCGCGGCGTAAAAGAGGTAGTAGCCTTGCGTGACGCCCACGGATTGTAGCGCCGGGCCGAGTGCCCCGGCGCCGCCGAACAGCAAGGCCGCCGCGAAGCAGCCAAGCGGGTTCCAGCGCGCGAAGATGACCAGCGCCACCGCCATCAGCCCCTGGCCGGACGAGATGCGCTCGGTCCAGCTGCCTGGATAGTAAAGCGACAGATAGGCGCCGCCGATGCCGGCCAGCGCGCCGCCGACGCCGGTGGCGAGCAGACGCACCGTGTTGGGGTTGAGCCCCATGGCGCGCGCGGCATCGGCGCTGTCGCCGACAACGCGCACGATCAGGCCGATGCGGGTGTTGCGGAAGGCCCACCAGAGGAACACGGCAAGCGCTGCGCCGATCAGGAACAGCACGTTGACGTTGAGCGCCGCCTGCACCTGGGGGATGTCGGACCAGGCGCCAAAGGGGATCGCCGGCAGGTCGGGCGCCGAGGGCTGGATGAAGGGCTTGCCGAAGAAGAAGGCCAGCCCGGTGCCGAACAGCATGAGGGCGATGCCGATGGCGATGTCGTTGACCTTCGGGAATTTGCAGATCCAGCCATGGAAGAGGCCGAAGCAGAGGCCGGCGACGGCCGCGGCCAGCAGGCCGGGCCAGGGCGAGCCGGTCATCACCGCGATCGCGTAGGCGCTCATGGCGCCGAACACAAGCGTGCCCTCGAGGCCGAGATTGATGCGGCCGGAGCGCTCGGTGATGGCTTCGCCGAGCGAGACGAAGATGAAGGGGGTGGAGACGCGGATGGCGCCGCCCAGCATGGCGAGCGGCACGCCCCATAGCCCGATGTCGGTCGTCTCCATCAGGGGTTCCTCCGCCAGAGATCGGGGTTGAAGAGCTTGAAGCGGCCGTAGAAGGTCTCGCTGAACAGGATGACGATGAAGAGCATGCCCTGCAGCACCAGAACGGTCGCGTCGGGCAGATCCATGCGGCGCTGTATGAGTCCGCCGGACGCGTCGATACCGCCAAGCAGGACGGCGACGGGGATGATGGCCAGCGGATTGTGGCGGGCAAGGAAGGCGACGAGGATGCCGGTGTAGCCGTAGCCTGCGGCAAGCGAGCCGTTGGCGCTGCCCTGCACGGCCGCGACCTCCAGCATGCCGGCGAGGCCGGCAAAGCCGCCGGCCAGAGCGGTGAAGCCGACGATCAGCGGCCCGACGGCCAATCCCTGCACCTGCGCCGCCCTGACATTGCCGCCTGCGATGCGGGCGGCGAAACCCCAGCGGGTCTTCTCGATCAGCAGCCAGGAGAGCACGCAGGCGAGGACGCCGACCACGAGGCCCCAATGCACTTCCATGCCCGGTATGTTGCCGACACGGTAGATGTCGGCGAGCGGCTGGGTCGAGGGCTTGTTGAGGGAGGCCGGGTCGCGCAGCGGCCCTTCCACGAGATGGTTCATCACGGCGATCGCGATGTAGGCCATCAGCAGGCTCGAGATGGTTTCGTTGACGGCGCGGTAATGACGGAGCGCGCCGACGGCACCTATCCAGATGCCGCCGGCGGCTGCGCCCCCCACGCCCATGAGAGGGATGACGAGAAAAGCCGGCGCGCCGTTCAATGCCACGCCGATGGCGGCCGCGGCGACGCCGCCCAGCACGATCGCGCCTTCGCCGCCGATGACCACCAGGCCGAGGCGCGCCGGCAGCGCCACGCAGAGCGCCGCCAGCAAGAGCGGCGCGCCGCGCGACAGCGAGTTCTGGATCGAGAACCAGGAGCCGAAGCCGCCCCGCCACATCGTCTCGTAGAGCTGGACCGGCGACTTGCCGACAGCCAGGATGAACAGGCTGAACAGCACCATGCCGGCGACCAGCGCCGCGAGCGGAATGACGAAGGCCTCGGCCCGCCTGGCGATCCATTCGAGCGCCGGCCGATATCCCCTCGCGTCGAGGATGGTCCGCACGTCCGGGCCGCTCACCGTCTCCGCCATCGTCCCGTCTCCCTCCAGCGGCTTGAAGCGCGTCGCGCTTTAGCTGTTGTTGGATGCGTGTGGCCCAAAACCGCCGCGCACTTTTGGGCGACTCGCATCGGTTCAGGCCGTTGAGCCGACGACGCCCTCGACGAGATAGTCCATGCTTTCGAGCTCGATGGCGGTCTCGGCGAAGGCCTGGCCCTCGGTCGCGACGACGGCGCCCTTGTTGTTCTTCAACGGTCCCTTGATGACGGAAAAGCCCCCCTTCATCATTTCGGCCAGCGTGGCGTCGAATTGCTTGCGCGCCGCTTCGCCGACGGCCGGGCCCAGCGGGCTCATCTTGACGAAGCCGTCGGCCAGTCCGCCGCGCGTGAAATTGGGCAGCGGCTTGCCGGCGATGAGGTCGTCGACGAACATCTTATAGACCTTGGCCCAGTTCCATTCCGCGCCGGTCAGGTATTTTTCCGGCGCCAGCGGGCTCTGGTTGGCGTGGTAGCCGCAGACGAAGGCGCCGCGTCCGGCGGTCGTCTCGACCGCCACCTTGGGGCTGTCGACATGGCAGGTGACGACATCGGCGCCCTGGTCGATCAGCGCATTGGTGGCCTCGGCCTCCTTGACCGCCAGCGACCACTCGCCGGTGAAGATCACCTGGCAGGTGATCGCCGGATCGACCGAGCGGGCGCCAAGCAGGAAGGAATTGATGTTGAGCAGGACCTGCGGGATCGGCTTGGCGGCGACGAAGCCGAGTTTCTTCGACTTGGTGGTGTGGCCGGCGACGACGCCGTTCAGGTACTGGCCCATGCCGATATAGCCGAAATAGGAACCGGCGTTCATCGGGTGCTTGTCCTTGTTCCACATGCCGCCGCAATGGCGGAACTGCACGTCGGGGAATTTGGCGCACATGGCCAGCATATGCGGATCGAAATAGCCGAAGGAGGTCGGGAAGATCAGCGAGGCGCCGTCGAGATTGATCATCGATTCCATCGTCTTCTGGACGTCGACCGTCTCGGGGACGTTCTCTTCCTCGACGATGGAGATGCCCTCGATGCCCTTCAGCGATGCAGCTCCTTCGGCATGCGCCTGGTTGTAGCCGTAGTCGTCCTTCGGACCGACATAGATGAAGCCCACGGTCGCGGCGGCGGCGCGCGCCGCGCGGATCGGAAAGGCTGCCGAAGCCAGACCGAGCGCCGCTCCGGCGGCGGAGGTCTTGAGCAGGTCGCGGCGGCTAAGCATGAATCGGTCGGTCATATCGAATGCTCCCCTTTCTTGGACCCGCTCGGGGTCGTTTGACGTGCTGTCAAGAAAGTGCATGCAATCGCCGTGCCAGTTCCATTTCGTGATTTTCCGTAATAAAATCAATGTATGACTTTAGAGCGCTTGCATAAACCAAAGGCAAGTGCATGCACTTTTTGCCTGAAAAATGCTCAGTTTGACATTGAGGTCAAAATCTAGGCATACAGGGATGCGGCCTTGAGTCGAAATAGCCCGTGGGCCGTCCACCTTGCGGGCCGTCCGCGATAAACTGGACGGGAGGAGACGTGTCGGGAAAGCGCAGCTTGGTCAGGTCGGGAACGACCGTGGATCAGATGGTGAGGGCGATCGCGGATCGCATCGTTACCGGCTATCTGCGCCCGGGCGAAAGGCTCGACGAGGCCTCGCTCGCGGCCCGCTTCGACGTTTCGCGCACGCCGGTCCGGGAGGCGCTCGGCCAGTTGAGCGCCATCGGGCTGGTCGAGAGGCGGCCCAACCGGGGCGCCATCGTCGCCGTGGTCACGCAGGAGCATCTGGCCTCGATGTTCGAGAGCATGGCCGAACTGGAGGCGATCTGCGCCCGCTTCTCCGCCGAGCGCATGACCGGAGCCGAGCGCCGCTCGCTGGAGAGCGAGCACCAGGCATCGGCGCGCATGGTGCAGCTCGGCGCCGAGGAGGACTACGAGTATTTCAACACCGAATTCCACAGCAGGCTTTATCGCGGCGCCCACAACACGCATATCCATGATCTGACCGTGGCGACCCGCAGCCGGCTGGCGCCGTTCCGGCGCGCGCAGTTCATGCTGCCCGGACGGCTGGCCAAATCCTGGCAGGAACACGACATGATCGTTACCGCGATCATGCGCGGCGACGCGGCGGCGGCCGGCAAGGCGGCCTGGGATCATGTCTCGATCGTCAGCGAGGCAAGCGCGGTGTTTGCGGCCGTCGACCCGGTGGAGTCGAGACTCACCCGATTCGCGCGTCGATGATCTCGACGAAGCGGGCGAAGAGACCGGCCTGCGACTTGATCTTCAGCTTGCGGTAGATGTTGCGGCGGTGGACCTTCACCGTCCCCGGCACGATCCTGAGTGCCCTGGCGATCGATTCCGTGGAATGGCCCTGCAGCACCAGGTCGACCACCTGTTTTTCGCGCGAGGTTAGCGACAGGCTCTTCCAGATATGGGCTCGGTCGAGCTCGTTGGTCATGGCGATGGTTTCACCCGCCGGCGGCAGCGCGACCTGTTCGGCGGGCAAAGACGGCCAGCGCTGCTTGCAGAAGCCGATCACCGCCGGCGCCATGTCGCGCAGCAGCCTGGCGTCCGCCGTCCCGAAGGGCCCGGTGGCGCGCAACCGCATCAGCGAGAGCACCAGCGCGTCCTTGCCGGCCAGCGGCACGAAGAAGCCGACCTCCTCGGCGAGCCGGGTCTGGCTGTAGTAGGAGCGGTAGTATTCGCTGGCATAGAAGCGGTCCGGGGCAAGCTCGCGCATGCGCCAGAAACCCTCCTTGCGCTCGACCGCGGCATGGTGGAACGGGTCGAGCAGATAGGGGCCTTCCTGATAGAGCGCGACGAAGATGTGGCTTTCCGCCGGCGAGAAGGTCTCGAACAGAAGCGGCGGCCGCGCAGCACCCCGATAGCCGAAGATCACGCAGTGGTCGAAGCGGACATGTCCGCTGAGCCAACCGACGATCGCCTTGCCGAAATGGTCGCCGCCAGTCTCGCGCGAAGCGGCGATCACGGCAGCCAAGGCGTTGTAGTCGTCACTGCGGGAGGCGGCCAATTCATACCCCTCTGAACGATAAAATCAGCTAAATATACCACCCGCGAGGTATATACTAGGTGCTATTGGCTCTGCTAGCGTCACCACATTGCCTCACGCTGTCGCTGGAGCCCGTGGCTTGACTGCAGTGCCCGATATCGAATTTCGCGCGGTCACCAAGCGCTACGGCGCGGTCACCGCAGTCAGCGGCATCGACCTTGCCATCCCGCCTTCCGCCTTCGTCGCGCTGCTTGGCCCCTCCGGCTGCGGCAAGACGACTTGCCTGCGCATGATCGGCGGCTTCGAGCAGCCCAGCGAAGGCCAGGTGCTGATCCGCGGCCGCGACATGGCCGGCACGCCGCCATACCGGCGGCCGGTCAACATGGTGTTCCAGCAATATGCGCTGTTCCCGCATCTCGATGTCGAGGAGAACATCTCCTACGGGCTGCGCCAGGCGAGGCCGCGGCTGTCGTCGCGCGAGATCAGCCACAGGGCAGGCGAGGCGCTGGCCATGGTGCAGCTCGCCGGCTACGGCCGCCGCAAGATCCACGAGCTTTCGGGCGGCCAGCAGCAGCGCGTGGCGCTCGCCCGCGCGTTGGTCAACAAGCCGGCGGTGCTTCTGCTCGACGAGCCGCTGGCCGCGCTCGACAAGAAGCTGCGCACCGACATGCAGATCGAGCTGCAGAACCTGCAGCGCGAGATCGGCATCACCTTCGTGCTGGTCACCCACGACCAGGAGGAGGCGCTGTCGATGAGCGACTTCGTCTGCGTCATGAATGGCGGCCGCGTCGTTCAGCTTGGACAGCCGAGCGAGATCTATGACGAGCCGGCCGATCTGTTCGTTGCCGACTTCGTCGGCAAGACCAATCTGTTGAGCGGCGAGGTGGCCGGCCTTTCGGGCGATCTGGTCGATGTCGCGCTTGCCGACGGCACGGTGATTTCCGCGCGTAAGCGGCTGCCGCTCAGCCGGGGCGAGGCCGTATCCGTCAGCCTGCGCCCGGAATCGCTCAGCCTCTCGGCGCCCGGAGGCGGCAGCCTGAAAGGCATCGTCCGCAACCGCATCTTCCTGGGCTCGACGGCCGAATACGCCATCGAGGTCCAGGGCATCGGATCTCTGCTCGCCAAGGCCGACCACGTGATCGGCCAGGGCAACCTCTTCAAGCCGGGCGAACCCGTCGCCATCGGCTTTGCCGCCGGAGCGCCGCTGGCGTTTCCGCACGCCAAGAACAACGGGACCAACCAGAGGGAAGACCAAAATGCCGAAATCCTATCGTGACGGACTGCCGATAAGCCCCGATAAATTCGTCGACCAATTGATGCGCCTGAAGCGCGGCTCGATCAGCCGGCGCGACTTCCTCGGCCTCACCGGCCTCGGCGTAGCGACCGCGGTGATGGCGCGCGAGCTCGGCATCATGCCGACGCCGGCCTTCGCCGCCGAGAATCTCGGCGACCGCATGTCGATCGCCACCTGGCCGAACTATCACGATCCACAAACCTTCGAGAACTTCAAGGCCGATACGGGCGTCGCCGTCGAGGTCAACGTCTTCGGATCGAACGAGGAGATGCTGGCCAAGCTGCAGGCCGGCGGCTCGGGCTGGAGCCTGTTCGTGCCGACCAACTACACCATCTCGACCTACAAGAAGCTCGGCATCATCGAGCCGCTGGACATGGCCAAGCTCGGCAATTTCGACGGCAAGTCGGAAGACGCGCGCTTCACCGCGGAAGGCACGATCGATGGCACGATCTACGCGGTGCCAAAGAACTGGGGCACGACCGGCTTCGCGGTCAACACCAAGAAGCTCAGCAAGCCGATGTCGAGCTGGAAGGAGTTCTGGGACACCGCCATGGCCGAAGGCGACGGCCGCACCATGGTGCACGACTACCAGCTGACCACGATCGGCAACGCGCTGAAATATTACGGCTACTCGTTCAACTCGCTGAAGCAGGACGAGCTCGCCAAGGCCGAGGAGCTGCTGCTCAAGGTCAAGCCGCATCTGTTCGCCGTGTCGAGCGACTACCAGCCGGGAATGCGCGCCGGCGACGCCTGGATGACGATGTGCTGGACCAATGACGGGGCTCAACTCCATCGCGACATTCCCGATATCGCCTATGTGCTCGGCAAGGAGGGCGGCGAGATCTGGACCGACTTCTACGCCATCCCGAAGGACGCGCCGAACAAGCCGGCCGGCTACGCGCTGCTCAATTACCTGATGAACCCGAAGGTGGCGGTGAAGGAGCATCTGGCCAATGGCGCGCCCTCGACCGATGCGCGGGTCAACGCGCTGCTGCCCAAGGAAGTGCTCGACAACCCCATCCTCTATCCGGCGGCCGACCTGTTGAAGCCGCTGGAATTCGGCGCCGCCGCGACGCTGACCGATCCGGGCCGCGCCGAGCTGATGGCGCGCTTCAAGTCGGCTTGAGCGAGACCAGCAACAAACCCGACCAAGACAATGCGGCCGGCGGACGAAAGTCCGCCGGCTCCCAACCGGCTTTCCCGATGCGCGGCAGTCTCTTTCGCAAAAATCTCGTGACGGCGCTGCTGCTCGCCCCGGCGGCGCTGTGGCTGGTCGTCTTCCTGGTGCTGCCCTTCGTCGCCATCGCCATTTTCAGCGTCGGCGAGCGGGCGCCGGAGGGCGGCTATCAGGCCGCGCTGACCTTTGCGCAATACGCCAATCTGCCGGCGCGGGCGACCGCCTTCTGGAACACGATGGTGCTGGCGCCGATCGGCGCGCTGGCCTGCCTGCTCGTCGCCTATCCCGTCGCCTACTACCTGGCGCTGCGCGCGCCGCCGCGCTGGCGGCTGATCCTGCTCGCGCTGATCGTCATCCCGTTCTGGACCAGCCTTCTGATGCGCACCTATGCCTGGATGTATATCCTCGGCGGGCGCGGCATCCCGGCTTTGCTCGCCTATGCCGGCATCGAGGATCTCAGATTGATCAACACGCCGGGGGCGGTGCTGCTCGGCATCGTCTACGGCTACCTGCCGCTGATGATCCTGCCGATCTATGTCAGCCTGGAGCGGCTCGACCGCCGGCTGCTTGAGGCTTCCGCCGATCTGGGCGCAACGCCGCTGTCGACCTTCCTCGGCGTGACGCTGCGGCTGTCGCTGCCCGGGGTGATGACCGGCTTCTCGCTGGTGATGATCCTGCTGCTCGGGGAATATCTGATCCCGACGCTGCTTGGCGGCGGCAAGGTGTTCTTCATCGGCAACGCGCTGGTCGATCTCTTCCTGCAGTCGCGCAACTGGCCGTTCGGATCGGCCATCGCCATCACATTGGTGCTGGTCTCGGTCGTGGTGCTGATCGTCGCCAACCGCGTCTCGACCCGGCTTTCGGGCGCACGCCGGGTGGACCTGATCTGATGCGCGCCTTCGTCGTCGCCGTCTTTGCCTTCCTCTATCTGCCGATCGCGCTGGTCGTGCTGTTCTCCTTCAATGCCGGCCACCATGCCAGCGAGTTCACCGGCTTCTCGGTGCAATGGTACGGCAAGGCGCTGTCCAATCCGTTCCTGGTGGAAGCGCTGAAGAACAGCCTGTTCATCGCCACGACCAGCGCGCTGCTCGCGGCCTTCTGCGGCACGGCCGCTGCGCTCGGGCTGCAGCGCGTCGGCGCGCGCACGCGGGCGCTGTTCGACGCTCTGCTGGGCGCGGCAATCGTGGTTCCTGGCGTCGTCATCGGCATTTCGACGCTGGTGGCGCTGGTGCAGCTCTTTGCCGTCGTCAACCCGTTCCTCGCTTCGCTGTGGCCAACAGACCAGCCGCCACGGCTTTCGCTCGGCTACGGTTCGATCATCGCGGCGCACGGCCTGTTTTCGATGGCGCTGGTGACGATGATCGTCGGCACGCGGCTGAGCAGCCTCGACCGCAACCTCGTCGAGGCCTCGAGCGATCTTTACGCCACGCCGCTGACGACGTTCCGCTCGATCGTGCTGCCGCAGATCATGCCGGCGGTGATCGCGGGCTTCCTGCTCGCCTTCACCTTCTCCTTCGACGATTTCATCATCGCCTTCTTCGTCGCCGGCGCGCAGACCACACTGCCGATCTACGTCTTCGCCTCGATCCGGCGCGGCGTCACGCCCGAAATCAACGCCATCGCGACGATCGTGCTCTGCGCGTCGGTTCTGCTTGTGCTTCTCGCCCAATGGCAGCTCGGGCGCCGGAAGCCATCTCCTTGAAAGACAGATTCATGATCCTGAAAGACCGTATCGCCGTGGTGACGGGCGCCGGGTCGGGCATAGGGCGCGCCGGGGCCATGATCATGGCCAGGGAAGGGGCGCATGTGGTCATCGCCGACCGCGATCCTGCGGCTGGCGAAGCCGCGGCCTCCGACATCCGCGAAGCCGGCGGCCGCGCCGAGGCCGTCGCCACCGATGTCGGCAACGACACGGCGGTCGAGGATCTGATCGAGGGAACGCTCGGCAGGCATGGCCGGATCGACATCCTGCACAGCCATGCCGGCATCCAGGTCGGCGGCACTCTGACGGAAGTGGGCACGGACGGCATGGATGCCTCCTGGCGCATCAATGTGCGGGCGCAGTTCCTGGCGGCGAAGACCGTGATGCCTTCGATGATCGCGCAGGGCGGCGGTGTCATCCTCAACACGGCGTCCAATTCCGGCGTCTTCTACGATCGCGAGATGATCGCCTATGCCACGTCCAAGCATGCCGTGGTGGCGATGACCCGGCAGATGTCCCTCGACTACGCCAGGCACAATGTGCGCATCAACGCGCTCTGCCCGGGCTGGGTCGACACGCCGTTCAACGAGCCGTTCATCACCCAGATGGGCGGGCGCGACGCGATCGAAAACTATGTCCGCACCAAGATCCCGATGGGGCGCTGGGCGAGCGCGGAGGAGATCGCCGAAGCCATTCTTTTCCTGGTCTCCGACCGCTCGTCTTTCATGACCGGGCAGGCGCTGGTGATCGATGGCGGAGAGAGCATCGGCTGATCTGGTCCAGCAGAGCGGGCTTGCGCCGGCGGCGATGATCGGTCAAACCATAACTCCATCTTAGTGGGACCCGTCATGCAAGCTGCAAAACAGCAATACCGCGCCAGGCATTCGGTTGCCGACGGTATTTCGTTTGCGCGCGCGGGGTATCGCTGATCATGCGCTGCTGCCGCTTCGAGAATCTGCAGCGCGCGGAGGAGACGAAAGTCGGCTCGCATGTCGTTCGCGACGGCTGGACCGAAGGGGTGTGAGGCGTGCTCCACCCGGCCCTTGAGCCGGCCATCAGGCGGGCGTCCGTTCTCGGATAACGCAGCTTAGATAACGCCCTACCCGGAACGGACATGCCCGCCGAAGCGATTTCTCCTTCGTACGGACATGACCAATGCCTGACAATCAAGACTCCTCATTCGCCGGCGCGGACAAGCAAAGCTGGCTGAAAACGCATGCGATCAGCGAGGTCGAGTGCCTCGTGCCCGACGTCAACGGCGTGCTGCGCGGCAAGACACTGCCGGCGGCCAAATTCCTCAAGTCGCTCGAGGACCGCGCGCTCTATCTGCCGAGCAGCGCCTTCCTGGTGGCGATCGACGGCCGCTATTCCGGTTCCATAGACGAGGGTTTTGCCTATTCGGACCCGGACATGCGCATGGTGCCGGACATTTCCACGCTGTGCGTGGCGCCCGGCAGCGCCGGCAGGGCCTATGTTTTCGCCGACGCCTTCCACATGGACGACCGGCCCTGGATAGCTTCGCCGCGCCATGTGCTGCGGGCGGTGCTCGACCTCTATCGCAAGCGCGGCTGGCGCGCGGTGATGGCGCCGGAAGTCGAATTCTATCTGACCGCGCCCAACCCCGATCCGGACCGGCCGCTGACCGCGCCGGTCGGGCGCAACGGCCGTCCGGAAAGCGTGCAGCATCCCTACGATATGCAAGCGCTTGAGGAGTTCGAAGCGGTGACGCGACGCCTCTACGAGCATGCCGCCACCGCCGGTCTGCCGCTCGACACACTGATCCACGAATCCGGAACGGCGCAGCTCGAGATCAATCTCCTGCATGGCGATCCGCTCGCGCTTGCCGACAAGGTGCTGCTGTTCAAGCGCCTGGCGCGGCAGATCGCGCAGGCGAATGGCATGCACGCCACCTTCATGGCCAAGCCGATCGCCGCACAGGCCGGCAGCTCGATGCATCTGCACATGTCGATCGTCGATGAGGCGGGCGAGCCTTTGTTTGCCGGCAAAGATGGCGAGGACACCGGGATGTTCGCGCATTTCATCGGCGGCCTGCAGAAATACATCCCCGAAATCATGCCGCTGTTTGCGCCTAACGTGAATTCCTACCGGCGCATCCGGCCAAACCACAGCGCCCCGGCCAACATCGAGTGGTCGCACGACAACCGCTCCTGCGGACTGCGCGTGCCGATGGGCGGGCGCGCCGCACGCCGCATCGAGAACCGGCTGCCCGGAGCGGACGCCAATCCTTACCTTGCCATGGCCGGCTCGCTGATCGCCGGCTATCTCGGTATCGAGGAGAAGCTTGCGCGCTCGCCGGAAGCCTTCGGCAATGCCTATAAAAGCAACAGCACACTGCCAAAGACGATGGAGGAAGCGCTCGACCGCTTCGCCGCCTGCGAGCCCGTGCGGGCGCTGCTCGGCGAGGATTTCTTCCAGACCTATCTGCGCGTGAAGAGCGTCGAGCTCGACCTGTTCCAGAGCGTCGTGACGTCCTGGGAACGCGACCATCTGCTGCTCAAGGTGTGACCGTGGCTTCGCGTTCGACAGGTTTCAATTCCGGTCTCGATATCGGCAAATCCTATTATGTCGCCACCGCCAACCCGGCGCCTGACCATCCGGCTCTGGCCGGCGATGTCGAGGCCGACCTGGTGGTGGTCGGCGGCGGTTGCACAGGTCTGTCCGCGGCGCTGCATGCGGCCGAGCGTGGCCTCAAGGTGGTGCTGCTCGAAGGCGGCAAGATCGGCTGGGGCGCCTCGGGCCGCAATGGCGGCCAGATGATCCCCGGCCTGCGCAAGGGCGCCAGGGGGCTGGTCAAGACGTTCGGTCCGGAGCGGGCAAAGGCGCTGTTCGACCTCGCCTTCGAGGCGCGCGGGCTGGTCCTCGACATCATCGAGCGTCACGGCATCGAATGCGATTTCCGCCAGACCGGCCATCTGGTCGGCGCGGTCAGCGCTTCGGATGTGCGCGACTTCGAGGACGAGGCCGGGTGCCTCGCCAAGGTGATGAACTTCACCGATGTCGAGATCCTGTCGGCTTCGCAGGCGCGGCAAAAGGTGGACACGCCCTATCAAGGCGCGGTCTTCGAGCCGCTCGGCGGCCACATGCATCCGCTGAACTACACGCTTGGGCTTGCCCGCGCCGCTTCCGCCGCAGGCGTCACCATCCATGAGAACTCGGTGGCCGTCCGGCTGGAGCGCGAGCCGTCCATCCGGGTGTTCACCGACAAGGGCTCGGTCCGCGCCAGGCACGTGGTGCTTGCTGGCGATGCGCTGCTCCAGGGATTGGAGCCGCGCGTCAACAGCCGCATCATGCCGGTCGGCAACTATATCGTTGCCACCGAGCCTTTGGGCGAACGCAATGTCATCCCGGCGAATGTCGCCGTCTCGGACACGCTGTTCGTCGTCAACTACTACCGCATGTCGGCGGACGGACGCCTGCTGTTCGGGGGCGGCGAGCGCTACACGCCGTCGCCGCCGGCCGACATAGCGGGCTTCGTGCGGCCGCACATGGAAAAGACCTTCCCGCAGCTCAAGGGCTGCCGCATCGATCATGCCTGGGGCGGTCTGGTGTCGGTCACCACGTCGCGCCTGCCGCATGTCGGGCACTATGGCGAGGTCTATTTCGCGCATGGCTATTCCGGCAAGGGCGTCATCCTGTCGACGCTGTCCGGCAAGCTGTTGGCCGAAGCGATCACGGGCGATGCCTCGCGGCTCGATTTGTTCTCGACGCTGACGCCGCTGCCGTTCCCGGGCGGTACGGCGTTGCGCGGCCCGCTCTATGTGCTGGGCATGCTGTGGTACGCCATGCGCGATCGGTTGCGGCACTAGGGTCTGTTGATATTCAGGTGAGCCCGGCCTGCAAATGGCGGCTTCCTCCGCTTCCGGTGCTCACGTACTTTAAGTACGCTCCGCTCCGGTTCTCAGAAACCACCATTTTCGACTCGGCCTGACCTGAATCTCAATAGACCCCGGGCTGGCTTTCCCGTTCCCGGCGTGGCTAATGTCCTGGCGCCGGGAGGGAAATCCGCGGGAAGGAAGAGCGATGAACATCGAGCCTGACCGGCTGACGAAGAAAGAACGCCATGAGCTGATCCTGTCGGAGGTGCGGCGCTCGGCCTCGATCCGCATCTCGAAGCTTGCCCGCCGCATCGGGGTCGCCGGCGAGACCATCCGCCGCGACCTGATCGAGCTCGGCGAGGCAGGGCTCATCAACCGCACCTATGGCGGCGCCACGATTTCGCTGGTGACGTCGGAACCGGTGATTGCCGAACGTGGCCTCACCATGGTCGAGGAGCGGGCCCGCGTCGGACGGGGTGCGGCCGGACTGATCGAGAAAGGCAGCATCGTGATGATCGACGGCGGATCGACCACCTACGAGGTGGCGCGCAGCCTCTCGCAGCTCGGCCGGGACCTGACGATCATCACCAACTCCATCGGCGTTGCCTCAGTGGCCGGCACCAATCCCGGTTTCCGCGTCATCCTTTGCCCCGGCACCTATGACAGCCGCGAGGCCGCGGTGCTCGGCGAGGACACTGTGGAATTCGTGCGGCGCTACAATGCCGATATCGCCATCATCGGCGCGTCGGCACTGAACGCGGAGGGACCGAGCGACATGATCTCGGGCGCCGCGGCGGTGAAACGCGCGATGATGGGGCGATCGCTGTCGACGATGCTGGTCGTCACCAACGACAAGTTCGGCCGCAGCGGCCTCGAACGCGTCTGCGCGCTGAACGAGATTTCCGATGTCGTCACCGACAGCGAGCCGGCAGCGGCGCTGCGCGCCGCGATCGACGAAGCGGGCGGCGAGCTGCACGTCTTTGCCGAATAATTCTCCGGCTAAGCGTCACGATTGGTCAGCGCGATGTGACAGCAGCCGGAGCCGTGGCCTGGCGTCCAGGTGACATTGGCAAAGCGCACGCCGGTCGCCTCGAACAGGCCACGGTCGAAGGCGCCGGCGATGCGGCAGAGCGTGGCGAGTTTCTCCTCGCCGACGCCGGCCTCGACCCAGGCATCCTTCAGCGGGCAGCGCTTCACCTTGAAGGCGATGCGGTCCTGGCCTCGCTCGATGTCGGCGGGGTACATGCGCCCGCCATCCGGACTGACGGCGAGGAATGCTTCACCGATCGCCGGCGCGTCATTGGGGCCGAAGCCGGCGAAGGCCGCGGCCGCGACTTCCTGGCCGCGCTTCTCGATGCTGCGGATCATCACCGCCTCGGCCTTCTCGGCGCCGAGCTCGGCGGTCAGCTCGTCGAGAAAGAGGCGGTAGAGGTCGGCGCGGTTGCGGAAGGCCAAGTCGAGCTCACGCGACAGTTTCTCGGCTCTGGCTGCTTCGGGATCGGTCATGGCGTGTCCTGATATTGTTGTCTGACCATGATCTTGTCCGCAAACCGGTTGCCACTTGCGGGATCATGGTCGGTTCCTGGTCAATCTTGGCGTTGCCGCCACCAACGCCTTGCCAATCGCCGACTGCGGGTCGGCGATGACGGCGCGGGCATCGCCGCTCTCGGCGATCCGGCCGGCATCGAGGATGACGACGCGGTGCGCCACGGCGCGGATGACACCGAGGTCATGGGAAATGAACAGATAGGCGATCCGTTCCTGCCGTTGCAGGTCGAGCAGCAATTCCAGGATCTGCCCGCGCACCGATACGTCGAGCGCCGACACCGCCTCGTCGAGGACGATCAGCGACGGTTGTGTGGCGATGGCGCGGGCGATCGCGACGCGCTGACGCTGGCCGCCGGAAATCTCGTGGACGGCGCGCGTGGCTAGGTTGGCGTCGAGGCCGACGCGTTCCAGCAGCGCCGCGATCCGGCGTGGGCGCTCGGCGCGCGAGGCGATGTTGTGGATGCGCAACGGATCGTCCAGCACGCGCGCCACCGTGGCGCGCGGATTGAAGGCGGCGAGCGGATCCTGGAACACCATCTGCAGGCGGGCGCGGCGAGCGCGCAGCGCGGCGCCCGACAGCGCGAGGAAGTCCGCACCTTCGAATGCGATTCGACCGGCATCGGGCTCGGTCAGCCGCAGCACCAGCCTGGCGATCGTCGATTTGCCGCTGCCGGACGGGCCGGCGAGCGCCAGCGTCTCCGCCGGGCCGATCTCGAACGAGACGTCGTCGACCGCCGCGAAGGGCTTGCCGCCACGATGATAGCGCTTGGCGAGACTGGAGACGGCAAGCATGCTCATGCCGAGGCGCCTTGCCGGTCAAGCAACGGCTCGGCCTCTAGGCCGAGGTGAGCCGCGAGCAGGGAGCGCGTATAGGCATGGCGCGGCGCGTTGAGGGTCTGGCTGGTCTCTCCGAACTCGACCAACTCGCCGTGACGCAGCACCGCGATGCGATCGGCAAGCGCGGCTGCGAGCGCGATGTCGTGGCTGATGAAGAGCATCGTCATGCCGTCCTCGCTGACCAGCCGGCGGATCAGGGAAACGATCTCGGCCTGGACGATGGTGTCGAGCGCGCTGGTCGCTTCGTCGGCAATGAGCAGCTTCGGCCCGGCGGCGATTGCGGCGGCGATGGCCACGCGCTGCTTCTGGCCGCCCGAGAGCTGGTGCGGGTAGGCGTGGAGGGCCGAGTCCGGATCGGGGAGGCGGACGCGTTCGAGGAGGGTTTTGGCCTTGGTGTAGGCTTGTGGCCAGCTCAGGTTGAGATGGGTGCGGGCGACCTCGGCGATCTGCTTGCCGACCGGCATCACCGGATCGAGGCTGGAGGAGGGGTCCTGGAAGACGAAGCCGATGTCGCCGCCGAGGCGGGGTGTGTTGCCGCCTGGCATGAGAAGTAGGCGTTCTGTCGCGCCCCCCTCTGTCCTGCCGGACATCTCCCCCTCTAGGGGGGAGATTAGCTCGTGATCTCCGCCTTCGCCAATTTTCGAGGTCGCAAGAAGAGAGCCGGCGGCGGAACTGCCAATCTCCCCCCTTGAGGGGGAGATGTCCGGCAGGACAGAGGGGGGTGTGACGGAATGCGACTTTTGTAATTGGCTTGCTGACCACTCAATCGTCCCGCCAGTCTTGGCGCCCCGGGGCAGCAACCCCGCAACCGCCAGCGCCAGCGTGCTCTTGCCCGAGCCGCTTTCGCCGATGATCGCGAGGCGCTCGCCGGCCTCGATATCCAGACTCACGCCCCTCAGCGCTGCCACCTCGACGCTGTCCCGCCGGTACCGCACCGTCAGATCGCTAATCGAGAGCAGCGCCGTCACGACAGGCTCCTGCGCACAGCGGTGCCTTCCACCACGCCTTCGCCAGTGAGGTAGACGCCGAGCACGGTCAACACGAGCGCCACGCCGGGAACGATCGACAGAAAGGGCGCGGTGCGCAGCACCGTGCGGCCCTCGGCGATCATGCCGCCCCAGGTGACGCGGTTGGGATCGCCGAGGCCGAGGAAGGATAGCGCTGCCTCGGTCAGGATCGCCGCCGCCACGATCACCGAAGACAACGCCAGCACCGGCGGCAGGGCATTGGGCAGCACCTCGCGAAAGGCGATTTCGAGCGGGTGCATGCCGATGACGCGGGCGCCGGCGACATAGTCGCGCTCGCGGATCGAAAGCACCTCGGCGCGCGCGACGCGCGCGGGCCCGGTCCAGGCACTGAGCGCGATTGCCGCGACGACGACGCCGAGCGAGGGGCCGACAATGCTGACGAAGGCGAGCGCGAGCAGGAAGCCCGGCACGGTCTGGAAGGCGTCGGTGATGCGCATCAGCACTTCGTCGACGAGGCCTCCGGCAAAGCCGGCCAAAGTGCCGACCACCGCGCCGATGAGGAGCGCCGCGGCGGCCGCCGCCAGGCCGACCGCCAATGATGTACGAGCACCATGAAACAGCTCGGCCAGCACGTCGCGGCCGAGCCGGTCGGTGCCGAGCGGCAGCGACCAGTCCTGCAATGGCGGCAGCAGCGCCGGACCGGCGATCGCCTGCGGGTCGCCGGGAAACAGCAGCGGCGCCGCAAGCGCCATGACGACCAGCAGGGTCAGGATGATTGCGCCAGCGACAGCTTCCGGCGTGCGCAAGAAACGGCGTAGGCGGTTCATGAGCTTGCCTCGCCGGCGCCGACGCGCGGATCGAGGACAGCGTAGGCGAGGTCGACCAGAAGGTTGATCACGACGACCAGGACGGCGCTGACCAGGATGATGCCGAGCAGCAGCGGCGTGTCGCGTCCGGCGACGGCTTCCTGCGCCAGGCGGCCGAGGCCGGGCACGGCAAAGACGCTTTCGATGACCACGCTGCCGCCCAGCATCTGCGCCGATTGCAGGCCGAGCATGGTGACCAAGGGCAAGAGCGCGTTGCGGGCGACATGGGCAAGCACGATGCGGCGGCGCGTCAGCCCCCTGGCGCGGGCGGCAAGCACGAAATCTTGCCGCCAGGCCTCGGCCATGCCGGCGCGCATCATGCGCAGATAGAGCGCCAGATAGATGAAGCCGAGCGCCGAGACCGGCAGCACGAGATGGGTGGCGATGTCGACGGCGCGCGCCAGCCCGGTCTTGGCCGACGCGATGGTCTCGATGCCGCCGATCGGCAGCCAGCGCAAATCGACGGCAAAGACGACGATGAGCACGAGGCCGAGCCAGAAGCCAGGCACGGCATAAAGCGCCAGCGAACCGATCGACACGAAGCGGTCGCGGAAGCTGCCGGGTCTCGCGCCGGCATAGATGCCGAGCGCCGAGCCAAGGCCGAAGGAGAGCGCGGTGGCGCTGCCCATCAGGATCAGCGTCGTCGGCAGGCGTTCGAGGATGACGTCGCGGATCGGCCGCGAGAAAGTGACCGACTGGCCGAGGTCGAGATGCAGCAGCGCCCAGAGGTAGTTGGCGAGGCGCGTCAACTCCGATTGGTCGAGGCCCCAGCGCTGGCGCAGCAATTCGATCATGCCGGCATCACCGCCGGTCGACACGATGTAGGCGTCGACCGCGTCGCCGGGGGCGGCTTCGAGCAGCAGGAAGCTGCCGATGACGACGATAAGGAGCACGAAGACGCTGCCGACGAGACGGCGGCGGAGGAGGGTGAAGGCGCGGTTCATGCGCGCCTCGTCGGGTTGGTGATACCCTGGCTAGGAATGCGCCCAGGCACCCCCCTCTGTCCTGCCGGACATCTCCCCCGCAAGGGGGGAGATTGGCCGTCACCAACGGCTTCGCCAATCGCCAACGTTGGAAAACTGGCGAGGCAGACAAGCTGCTGATCTCCCCCCTTGCGGGGGAGATGTCCGGCAGGACAGAGGGGGGTATCGTAGAGCTCGACGTTTGTCCCTGCATCTACGATTTGGCCGCGTACTTTCATCCGCGCGAGTGTGTCACGATTCCAAATAGGTGTCCGCCCAGTTCGACACTGCCCAGCGCGGGTTGTTGGCGATGTTGCCGACCGTGTCGCGGGCGACGGAGATGAAGCTCCATTCGGCGACGTTGATCAGCGGCAAATCGGCGGCCACCTTCTTCTGGAACTCCTTGTAGAGCTCGGTGCGGGCCGACGCATCGAGCGTCTCCGAAGCCTTGGTGATCAGCGCGTCGAGGTCGGCATTCTTGTAACCGCCCTGGTTGGAGAAGGGCACGCCGTCCGGAATGCCGCTCTGCACCAGGATGGTGGTCGAGATCGCCGGGTCGCCGCGGAACACCGGCGGGCCGACGGCGAGGTCGAAGGCATGGTCGGTGTAGACCGCCTTGATGTGCGCAGCGGAGTCGTTGTTGACGATCTCGGCGTCGATGCCTATTGCCGCGAGCGCCTGGCGCAGATAGTCGCCGAACTGCTTTGTCTCGTTGAAGTAGGGCGCCGGCAGCAGCTTCAGCGCAAAGCGCTTGCCGTCGTCGGCGCGTTTGTAGCCGGCTTCGTCCAGCAGCGCATTGGCCTTGGTGACGTCGAAAGGATAGGTCGGCACGTCGGCGGTGTAGAATTGCGGATCGTTCTTTGGCACCGGGCCTGTGGCCGTCGCGGCATAGCCGAAGAAGATCGTCTTGACGACGAAATCCTTGTCGATGGCATGCGCGATCGCCTGCCGCACCTTCAGATCGGCCAGTTCCTTGCGGCGGTGGTTGATCTCGACGACGAGCTGGTAGGTCAGCGCCTCATAGCCCTTGGTGATGACCTTCAGGCCGGGCACCTTCGAGATGCGGTCGAGATCGGCGAGCGGCACGGCGGAGAAGGCGGCGAGCTGGATCTCTCCGGCTTCCAGCGCCGCTGCGGCCGAGGTGCGATCGGGCAGCACCTGGTAGACGATCTCGTCGAGATAGGGTTCGTCCTTGCCCCAATAGGCGTCGTTCCTCGCCAGTCGGTAATATTGGCCGGCCTTGTATTCGGCGAATTTGAACGGGCCTGTGCCGACCGGCGCGTTGTTGGCCGGATTGTCCTCGATCTTGCCCACCTCATAAAGGTGCTTCGGCACGACGCTCGACAGCGCCGGCAGCGCGTTGCGGATCAGCTGGAACGGCGTTGGCTTGGCGAATTTGAAGATGGCGGTCAGCTCGTCCGGGGTTTCGACGGCCTGCAGATCCTTGAACACCGTGCGGCCGAGATTTTGCAGCGGCTTCCAGATCTGCAGCGCCGAGAAGGCGACATCGGCCGAGGTGAAGGGCTTGCCGTCATGCCATTTGACGCCGTCGCGCAATTTGAAGGTGACCGAAAGGCCGTCGGCCGCGCCTTCCCAGGAAAGCGCCAGGCGCGGCGCGAGCCCGTCCTTACCGTCGAAGGAGGCTTCGGCCAGCGTCTCGACGATCTTGCTCGAGATGAAGAAGACGCCGTTGGAGGCGACGATCGCCGGGTTGAGGTTGCGCGGCTCGGAATCGGCGGCCAGCACCAGCCGGCCGCCCTTCTTCGGCGCCTGCGCGAAGCCGATGGTCGGCAGCGCGGTCGAGGCCAGCAGCAGCGCCGAGCCGGCCAGCAGGCCGCGGCGTGAAATCGTCAATTCGGACATCGCTCACACTCCCCTCTTCGCGCCGTGACAGGCGCGGCAATCCGGCGATTATGGCGCTTGGCAAAGGTTTCGCCAGAGACGGATTTGGCGCATCATGGCTTGGCTTTGAAATTTCCGTCCGCTGGACCAGCCGAACCAAAGAGGCTTCCGATGCCCCAATCTGGTAGGACCAGATTGTAGGGAAGCAGGATCGGGATTCGAACTGAAAACCGCCTTTAGCGCGAAAGTGATCAATTCTGGCTGGACCAGAGCGGTGAAAATGATGCAGATTTGGCCGACAGCCAAAAATCACGACGTTCGGCGCTCCTGCGGCCGATGAAAAACAGGGAGAGGCAGATGAACATCGCTCCGGGCAAAACCGAGGTCAGCAGCATTCCGTTCGACCAGGCGCGGGTGGACCGGCTGATGGAAGAGGCTGGTATCGACGTTCTCTTCGCCACCTCCAAGCACAACACCCAATATCTGCTCGGCGGCTACAAGTTCATCTTCTTTGCGGCGATGGATGCCATCGGTCACAGCCGCTATTTGCCGATCGTCCTTTACGAGAAAGGCGGCCCCGAGCATGCCGCCTATATCGGCAACAAGATGGAAGGCGGCGAGCACCAGAACCATCCGTTCTGGACGCCGACCTTGCATGCCGCCTGCTGGGGCACGCTCGACGCCGCCAATCTGGCAGTGGAGCACCTGCGCCAGATCGGCAAGTCGGCGGCGCGCATCGGAATCGAGCCAGGCTTCCTGCCGTCGGATGCCTATATGCTGATCCGCAAGGCGTTGCCGGATGCCAAGCTGATCGACGCGACCGATATGCTGGAGCGCATGCGCGCCATCAAGACCGAGGCGGAGCTGGAACAGCTGCGCATCGCCTCCGAGCTGATCACCGATTCCATGCTGGCGACTATTCGCTGGGCGCGGGAGGGCACGAGCAAGACCGACATCATCGAGCAGCTCAGGCGCGAGGAGACCAATCGCGGCGCGCATTTCGAATATTGCCTGCTGACGCTGGGCTCCAGCCACAACCGCGCGGCGTCCAGCCAGGCGTGGAAGAAGGGCGAGGTGATGTCGATCGATTCCGGCGGCAACTATCACGGCTATATCGGCGACCTCTGCCGCATGGGCGTGCTCGGCGAACCGGATGCCGAGCTGGAGGATCTTCTGGGCGAAGTCGAAGCAGTGCAGCAGGCGGCCTTTTCCAAGGTCAAGGCAGGCATATTGGGCGGCGACATGATCGCGCATGCGGAGAGCGTGCTGAAGGCCTCCAAGGTCGCGGCCTACACCGATTTCTTCGCGCATGGCATGGGGCTGATCACGCATGAGGCGCCGTTCCTGATGACCAATCATCCGGTCGCCTATGAAGGCACCTATGCGGCCAAGCCCCTGGAAAGGAACATGGTGCTGTCGGTCGAGACGACCATGCTTCACCCGACACGCGGCTTCATCAAGCTGGAGGACACGGTGGCGGTGACCGATGCCGGTTATGTGATGTTCGGTGATCGCGGGCGGGGCTGGAACAGGGGTGGGATGGCAGCTTAGCCGCGACAGCGCTCCCCCTCACCCGGATTGCCGAGGCCGAATTGCTAAGGAGCAATTCGGGGCAATCCGACCTCTCCCCGAGGGGAGAGGAGCCTGCCGGCGCCAGCGCCAACCTCTTCTCCCCGCCGGGGAGAAGGTGACTGCGAAGCGGCCGGATGAGGGGCTGCGACGCTGAAGATTATTTGCCAGCCGGCAGCAGCCTGAAATCCGGCAGGTCGCGCAGCGCCAGTTCCGGTCCGGCCGGCGAATAGACCACGAAAAGCTGCATGGGCTGGTCGCCGGTGTTGAGCGTCGAGTGGAAACGGCTTTCCGGCACGTAGATGGTGCAGCCGGGACGGACCTTCGCCACCACCGGATTGCCGTTCTCGTCCTCGACCATCTGCTCGCCATTGCCGGAGATGACGAAGATGATCTCTTCGGCGCCCGGATGGTTGTGACGGGTGTGGCCCTTGCCGGGCGGCAGATCGACGACACCGCCGGAGAAGCGTTCGGCGCCGTTCACTTCCGGCGCGACCGTCAGCGACAGCTTGCCCCAGTCGAAACCGAAGGCGCTGACATCCTTCGGGTAGACGAAAACCTTGCTTTTGTCGGCCATTGCCTCATCCCTTCCTTTTCGTTTTTGTCGGGGCATCGGATTTTCCCAAAACCGGCTTCCACTTTTGGGTCCGATGCCCCAGCGCGACCGCCTTGAAATCCGCCGTCTGCCTGGCGATTGCCGCCTCGGCCGGCAGCCGCTCCATCGAGCTCGCGCCATAGAAGCCGTGCAGCCCCTCGCAGCGTTCCAGGATGTAGCGCGCGTCGTCGGGCATCGAGATCGGCCCGCCATGGCAAAGCAGGATGATGTCCTTGCGCACCGAGCGCGCGGCATCGGCTATGGCGTCGATCTCCTTGACGCAGGCGTCGAGCGTTTTCGCCGAGGTGGCGCCGATCGAGCCGCCGGTCGTGACGCCCATATGGGCGACGACGATGTCGGCGCCGGCCCTGGTCATGGCGCGCGCCTCGTCCGGATTGAAGACGTAAGGCGTGGTCAGAAGGTCGAGCTTGTGCGCCTCGGCGATCATGTCGACCTCGAGCCCAAAACCCATGCCGGTTTCCTCGAAGCTCTGGCGCATGGTGCCGTCGAACAGGCCGACGGTCGGAAAGTTCTGCACGCCGGAAAAGCCCATCGTCTTCAGTTCGGCCAAAAGCAGCGGCATGATGACGAAGGGGTCGGTGCCGTTGACGCCGGCCAGCACCGGTGTCTTCTTCACCACCGGCAACACCTCATAGGCCATCTCCTTGACGATCTCGTTGGCGTTGCCATAGGCGAGCAGGCCGGCGGCCGAGCCGCGCCCGGCCATGCGGTAGCGGCCGGAATTGTAGATGATGATCAGGTCGATGCCGCCGGCTTCCTCGGCCTTGGCCGACAGGCCGGTGCCGGCGCCGCCGCCGACGATCGGCACGCCGTCGGCGATCATCTTGCGGAATTTTTCCAGGATCGTTTTGCGCGGAATGGCGGTCATGCGTGCCGTCTCTCACTTCTTGGCTATGTCGAGGAACGCCTCGGCGGCGGCCTTGGCGAAGGCCGGGTCGTTGATGTGCAGCGGCAGGCGCGTCACGTTGCGGTCCCTGGCCGGCTGGATTGTGCGCTCGATAGCTTCGAACAGCGCCGCATCGGCTTCCGGATCGAAGAAGGCGCCGCCTTCGATATCAAGTGCCGAGACGCCCTTTTCCGGGATCAGGAAACGGACCGGGCCGTCGCATCGGGCGAGGCGGCCGCCGATCCATTCACCGATCTTGCGGCATTCCTCGGCCGTGGTGCGCATCAGTGTGACGTTGGGATTGTGCTCGTAGAACAAGCGTCCGCGATAGCGCTCGGGGATCGTGGGCGGCGCCCAGAAGTTCACCATGTCGAGCGCGCCGACCGAGCCGACATAGGGCAGTTTCGTGCGGGCAATCGCGCCGAACCGATCCTCGGTCGCGGGCAGCACGCCGCCGAACAGGAAGTCGCAGACTTCGGTCGTGGTGATGTCGAGGACGCCGGCCAGCAGGCCGCTGTCGGCGAGCTTCTCCATCGAGCGGCCGCCGGTACCGGTGGCGTGGAAGACCATGCAGTCATAGCCGGCACGCAATTGCTCGACGATCGCGGTCACGCAGGGCGTGGTGACGCCGAACATGGTGAGCCCCAGCGCCGGCTTGCCGGCGGTGGCCGGGGCGGGCTTGGCCGCCATGCCGGCGATGGCCTGGGCGGCATTGTGCAGCACCGTGCGGGAGAGCCTGTTCAGTCCCGCCATGTCGGTCACCGACGGCATCATGACGATGTCGGAGACATCGACGTAAGGCGCGGTATCGCCGGAAGCCAGTGTCGAGACCATGAGCTTCGGCAGGCCGAGCGGCAGCGCGCGCATGCCGGCGGTGACGATAGAGGTGCCGCCGCCGCCGCCGATGCCGATGACGCCGGCGATGTCGTGACGGGAGCGGATGAAGTTGGCGAAGGCGGCGCCCATGGCGGTAACGGCGGCGCCGCGATCGTCGACGCCGAGAACCGCGCCGGCTCCCTTGGGGTGATGCGCGGCGACCTCGCTTGCGGGGATGTCGACCGGGACAGTCGCGCCGCGCGTGCCGATGTCGACACGCGTGACCGCGCCGCCGGCCCTGGCGATAGCATAGGCCAGGAAGGCGAGTTCCTCACCTTTGGTGTCGGCGGTGCCGACCACATAGATGCGTCCCATCCGTGGTTTCCCCGTCATCCGGCATGTCCGGCATCGCCGTCCGCCTTTTTTGCCCCACCCTTAAGCTCCTCGGCGAAAGCCTCGTCGCTGGTGGGGGTCAATTTTTGCCCCACCCTTAAGCTCCTCGGCAAAGCCTCGTCGCTGGTGGGGACCTCATTATTGCCCGGCATTGCGCCATTGCAAATTTTTGAGACGCGCGTATCGTATTGATATGGATGTCTCACGTCAACAAGCTGTCTCCGCCGACGATGCCGCCCAGGCGCCGGCCGTCGAGAAGGGGCCGCGCGCCCGCACCAGGCGGCTGATGCTGGAAACGGCGACGAGATTGATGCAGTCCGGCATGACCCCTTCGGTCAGCGAGGTCGCGGAGGCGGCGGAGGTGTCGCGCGCAACCGCCTACCGCTATTTCCCGAGCCAGGCGGTGCTGGTGCAGGCCGTAGTCGACGAAGGGCTCGGCCCAATCCTCACCTGGAAGTCGGCGTCCGACGATGCCGAGCGGCGGGTGTCGGATCTGTTCGCCACCGCGATGCCCCGCATCGAAGCCTTCGAGGCGACGTTCAAGGCGGCGCTCAAGCTGTCGCTCGATCAATGGGCGCGGCGCGAGGCGGGCACGCTCGGATCGGAACCAGCCTTCAAGCGCGGCCATCGCGTCGACTTGCTGAAGGATGCGATCGCGCCGCTCAAGGGCCGCTTGAAGCCGCGCCAGTTCAAGCGCCTGGCCCAGGCGCTGTCGCTGGTGTTCGGCGTCGAGGTGGTCACGGTGCTGAAGGATATATGGGGGCTGGACAGCGCCGAGATGATGTCGGTCGCGCAATGGGCGGCGGGCGCGCTGGTGCGTGCCGCGATGGCGGAATCGGAGGCGAAATCGGCAGTGTCCAGGGCGACGATGGCCTAAATCTGGTTCGACCAGATTGCGACGACGGTTCGGAATGTTAATTGCAGTGGGCAGTCCATGGCAAGGGTCCTGCGTATCAAATAGTAGGAAAAGTAAGGGAAAACAGGCAGATATCGTAATGCTTCGCTTTTTCGGCTGCTGCCGGCCGCACAAGAAAGCGCTTGACGCCAAGCTGGAATTGGTAATACCAGATCAAGACCGATAAAGCGGATCAAATAGTGAAGGCCGAGATCCATTTCCGGCAGGGCGAGGAGGCCCGGAACCGGAGAGGTGCCATCACAGGTGGAACTACCAGGGCCGGCTTCGTTGCCGGTCCACATGACGCGGTAGAATGCGCACAAGGGAGGAAAACTATGCGCAAGATAGTGACCAGCGTGATTGCTGGTATCGGGCTGGCGCTTGCCTGCGGGACATCCGTCCGCGCGCAGGACAAGGAACTCACCATCTTCTGGGCGGAATGGGATCCGGCGAACTATCTGCAGGAACTCGTCAACGAATACACGGCCGAAACCGGCGTGAAGGTCACGGTGCAGACCACGCCATGGCCCGACTTCCAGACCAAGGCCTTCACCGAATTCAACGCGCATGGCGACGCCTACGACCTGGTGGTCGGCGACTCGCAATGGCTCGGCGCCGGTTCGACGCAGGGTCACTATGTCGACCTCACCGACTTCTTCAACAAGCACAAGCTCAATGACGTGATGGCGCCCGCGACCATCAAATATTATGCCGAATACCCCGGCGGTTCCGGCAAGTATTGGGCGATCCCGCTGGAGGGCGATGCGATCGGCTGGTCCTATCGCAAGGACTGGTTCGAGGACCCGAAGGAGAAGGAAGCCTTCAAGGCGAAATACGGCTACGACCTCGACATTCCGAAGACCTACGCGCAGTTGCGCGACATCGCCGAGTTCTTCTACCGTCCGGACCAGAAGAAATACGGCATCGCCATCTACACCGACAATTCCTATGACGCGATGGCGATGGGCGTCGAGAGCGCCATATTCAGCTATGGCGGCGATCTCGGCGACTACGCAACCTACAAGGTCGACGGCGTCATCAATTCGAAAGAGGCCGCTGCCGGCCTCGACATGTACAAGGAACTCTACAAGTTCACGCCTCCGGGCTGGGGCAAGACCTTCTTCGTAGAGGACAACCAGGCGATCACCGGCGGTCTCGCCGCGATGAGCATGAACTTCTTCGCCTTCTTCCCGCCGCTGGTGAACAAGGCCACCAACCCCTATGCCGACGTCACCGGCTTCTTCGCCAACCCGGCCGGGCCGGACGGCAAGCGCTTCGCCGCTCTCGGCGGCCAGGGCATCTCCGTCATCTCGTACTCGAAGAACAAGGACGAGGCGATGAAGTTCCTCGAGTGGTTCATCAAGGACGAGACCCAGAAGAAGTGGGCCGACCTCGGCGGCTACACCTGCAGCCAGGCCGTGCTGAAGTCGGAAGCCTTCCAGAACGCCACGCCATACAACAAGGCGTTCTACGACACGATGTTCATGGTCAAGGACTTCTGGGCAACGCCTGAATATGCCGAAGTGCTCGATCAGCTGAACCAGAACATCTATCCGTTCGTGGTTGGCGGCAAGGGCACCGCCCAGGAAGCGCTCGACAAGACCGCCGCCGACTGGAAGGCGACGTTCACCAAGTACAATCGTTACAAGTAAGCACCGCAGTCAGAATGCCGGAGGAGGGTTTCCCCTCCGGCATTCCTGTTTTCAGGGAGACATTCGTTGGCTTCGGTAGCCCTCACCAATCTTGATCCGGCCTCCAGGGCCGCCGCGCGCGGCTGGTCCGATCTGACCATCCGCAACCTGTTCATCATCCCGACGCTGGTTTTCCTGATCGTCTTCAACATCTTCCCGTTGATCTATTCGCTGGGCTATTCGTTCACGAACTTCGCCGCAAACCGGGGCGATGCCTGGCAGTTCGTCGGCTTGCAGAACTACCGCGAGCTGCTCAGCGATGACCATATCTGGTCGAACTTCATCATCACGGCGAAATACGTCATCGTTTCGGTAGCGGGACAGATGATCGTCGGCTTCGGCCTTGCGCTTCTGCTCAACCGCAGCTTTCCGATGAAGGGGCTGATCACCACGCTTTTGCTGTTGCCGATGATGATGTCGGCGGCGGTCGTCGGCCTCTTCTGGCAGTTGCTCTACAGCCCGTCCTGGGGTCCGATCAACTATGTCTTCGGCCTTGGCGACTTCGCCTGGCTCTCCAATCCCGACAGCGCGCTCTACGCGGTCGCGATCACCGACATCTGGATGTGGTCGCCTTTCGTCATGCTGCTGTCGCTCGCCGGCCTGTCGGCCGTGCCGCAGCATCTCTACGAGGCGGCCGCGATCGACCGCGCCGGCTGGTGGTACACGTTCACCCGCATCACCTTGCCGCTGGTCTCGCCGATCCTTTTGATCGCATTGATCTTCCGCACCATGGAAGCCTTCAAGACCTTTGACATCGCCTACACGATGACGACCCAGCCAACCGCCGAACTGATCGCGATCCGGCTCTACAAGCAGGCCTTCCAGCAGTGGGATACGGGCAAGTCCTGCGCGCTGGCCTACATCGTGTTGATCATGGTGCTGGCCATCACCAACCTCTACGTGAAGTATCTCAACAAGGTGAAGGAGCGCTGACATGGCCGCCGTCCGCACTTCTTCCGAGGTCGCATTCAACCGCATCGCCATCGCCGCGGTGCTGATCGCGACGCTGATCTTCCTGGCGCCGATCTACTGGATCGCCTCGACGGCGTTCAAGCCGAAGGAGCTCGCCGTCAGCGTGCCGCCCACCGTGCTGTTCGAGCCGGAGGTGACGCCGTTCGTGCGGCTCTTCACCAAGCGCGTGCAGATGCAGAAGGCCGTCGATCCGCAAGTCTACGATGCCGCGCCCTGGTGGGAAAAACGCATCTATGACGGCGGCGAGCGGGTGCTCAAGGTCGGCAAGGACGTGCAGCTTTCGCAATATCCCGACCGGTTCATGAACAGCCTGATCGTGGCTGTGATCAGCACGGTGCTCGCGGTGGGCATGGGAACCTTCACCGCCTACGGCTTCTCACGCTTCAAGGTGAAGGGCGAGGCAGACCTCCTTTTCTTCATCCTGTCGACCCGCATGCTGCCGCCGGTGGTGGTCGCCATTCCGATGTTCCTGATGTACCGGATGGTCGGCCTCAACGACTCGCATATCGGCCTGATCATCCTCTACGTCGCCTTCAATCTTTCGTTCTCGGTCTGGCTGATGAAGGGCTTCATGGACGAGATCCCGAAGGAATATGAGGAGGCGGCGCTCGTCGACGGCTACACACGCATGCAGGCCTTCTTCAAGATCGTGCTGCCGGAAGCGGCGACCGGCATCGCCGCCACCGCCGTGTTCTGCTTCATCACCGCGTGGAACGAATACGCCTTCGCGCTGATCATGACCAACCGGCGCGCCCAGACGGCGCCGCCCTTCATCCCGTCGCAGATCGGCTCCGGCCTGCCGGACTGGACCACGATCGCGGCGGGTACTTTCCTGTTCCTGTTGCCAGTCGCGATCTTCACCTTCCTGCTGCGCAACCATCTGCTTCGCGGCGTGACGTTCGGAGCAATCCGCAAATGAGTTTTCGCGCCATCAACGAGAAGTACCTGCTGCCGGCCTCGCAAATCCTCATGGTGCTGGGCATCGTAGCGCTCTGCCAGCCATGGAGCCTCAGCCTGCATTCATACGGTGTGACGATCATCCTGGTCGGGCTGATCGGCTTCAACATCACGTCCAAGATTGCACCGGAGCAGAGCGAGGAAACCGGCGCCGCGATGCATGAGGGAGCCCGGCAGTGACGCAGATCGAACTTCGCGGCATCGAGAAATTCTTTGGTGCCGTCCAGGTCATCCATAATTTGAACCTCGCCATCGCCGACAATGAGTTCATCGTGCTGCTTGGACAGTCGGGCTGCGGCAAGACCACGACGCTGCGCGCGGTGGCAGGGCTGGAGACGATCGACCAGGGCGACATCCTGATCGACGGCAAGCCGGTGCAGCACCTCAAGGCCGCCGACCGCGACATCGCCATGGTGTTCCAGTCCTTTTCGCTCTACCCGCACATGACCGTCTTCGAGAACATCGCCTTTCCACTGCGCGCCACGCGCATGAGCAGCGGCGAGGTCGACACCTCGGTGAGAGAGATCGCCAGGGTTCTTCGCATCACCGATCTGCTCGACAAGAGGCCGTCTGCGCTCTCGGGCGGCGACATGCAGCGGGTGGCGATCGGCCGAGCGTTGGTGCGGCGGCCGAAGGCGATGCTGATGGACGAGCCGATCGGCGCGCTCGACGCCAAGCTGCGTGAAGAGATGCGCGCCGAGATCAAGCGCCTGCACGTCAAGCAAGGCTCGACCACGATCTACGTCACGCACGACCAGATCGAAGCGATGAGCCTGGCCGACCGCATCGTCATCATGCATGAAGGCTTCATCCAGCAGGTCGGCACGCCGGACGATGTCTATTCGCACCCGGCCAACCTGTTCGTAGCGCAATTTGTCGGCAGTCCGGTGATGAATATCGCCGAGGCCAGCGTCGCGGATCAGGCCGGTGCAGCAACCGTCACCATCGGCGGTGCGCCGTCGGGTTTCGAATTTCCGCGCGAACTCCTGTCCAGGCTCAACGGGCATTCCAACGGTGGCTTGACGCTCGGCATCCGACCGGAGGGCGTGCTCGTCCGCCGCGACGCAGCGCCCGGCTACGTGCCGGTCGAGGCGAATATCATCGAGCCGCTGGGTTCCTTCGACATCGTCGACCTCAAGGTCGGCTCCAAGATGCTGCGCGCCCGCACCAAGGCAGGCTACGTCTCGGGCCCCGGTGAGAAAGTCCATGTCCGCATCGATCCCGAGCAGGCGCATTTTTTCGACACCGCAAGCGGTAAGTCGCTGGGAGTAAGGCTGTAATGGCCCATATCGAACTGAAGAACATCACCAAGAAATTCGGCAGCCACACCGCGCTCACGGGTCTGAACCTCGACATAGCCGACGGCGAGTTCTTCGTGCTGCTCGGCGAGACCGGCGCCGGCAAGACGACGACGCTACGCCTGATCGCCGGACTGGATAAGCCGACCGACGGCCAGGTTCTAATCGACGGCGTCGACGTCGCCGACTGGGGCGCGGCCGAACGCGACGTGGCGCTGGTGCTGCAGCAATATTCGCTCTATCCGCGCTACACGGTCAGGCAGAACCTCGAATTTCCGCTGAAGCCGAAGATCCGCCGGCTGCCGGATGCCGAGATCAAGGACCGCGTCGCGCGCGCGGCCCGCACGCTCAGGATCGAACATCTGCTCGACCGCAAGACCGACCGGCTTTCCGGCGGCGAGATGCAGCGCGTCTCGATCGGCCGCGCCATCGTGCGCAAGCCGCGCGTGTTCCTGATGGACGAGCCGCTGTCGGCGCTCGACGCCAAGCTGCGCGAGGCGCTGCGCACGGAGCTGAAGAACCTGCAGATGCAGCTCGGTGCCACATTCCTGTTCGTCACGCATGACCAGATCGAAGCCATGTCGATGGGCGACAAGGTCGGCGTGCTCAACCATGGCCGCATCGTCCAGATCGGCACGCCGCATGAGATCTACAACAATCCGCGCGACACCTATGTCGCGAGCTTCGTCGGTTCACCGCCGATGAACCTCATCGACGGCAGGCTGGTCGACGACCGCGCGGTGATGGCGCCGGTGAATTTCGAACTGCCGCTGTCACCTGGGGCCAAGACTTTTGGCGGGGGCAGGACGAGTGGCGCGACCGACGGTCGGCCACTCGTCTTCGGCATCCGTCCGGAGGACGTCTACCTGGAGAGCGGCGCGCCGGTCGAGGCACGCGTCCACGATGTCGAGAACCATGGCGTGGAGAAGATCCTGACGCTCAGGGTCGGCGACACGATGCTGCGGGCAACCGTGCCTGCCAGGACCGATGTGACAATCGAGCAGCCGGTGCGCTTTGCCTGGAACCCGGACAAGGTGATGCTGTTCGACAAGGGCAGCGGCGTCAGCCTGAGGCACGCTAGCTGACGAGGCCGCCGCTTCGCCCACAGAGATTTCGCCGGTCGGTGCTTGCGCTATTTCGGCAGATAGGTCTCGTAAGGCGTGTCGTTGATCAACAGGATCACGCATTCGGTGTCCGACAGGCAGGCATCGTCATGCATCTCGTCGGCCTTCTGGGTCCAGTAGGAGCCGGGCGGCAACTCGACCTTTGTGGCTTCGCCGCCCTGCATCTGCCAGTGCGCCCAGAGGCCTTTGATGACAATCGCGCGGTAATCGGCGGTGTGGGCATGGACAGGCGCGCGCCAGTTGCCGGGGACCTTCAGCAGCGTGCCGGCCGGTCCTTTCGCCCGTTCGCCCCATAACGCGCCGAGGCGCTGCGGCTGGCCCGGCGCTTCGACGGCGTAAGGGATCTTGTCGGCGGGCAGGTAGCTGTCTTCGAGCGCCAAAGCCGGGCTCGGCAAGACGGCAAGTGCGGCAAGCGCAAACGGTGCGAGATGGTTGGGCATGGCGGTTTCCTCCGCCCTTGAGCTTATGCCGTCTCGACTGACGGGGAATGACACGGTGTCCAAAAGACTTGGCAATTCCTCCAGCCCTGCAGCTGGCGATCAGGATTGTTCGTCGGCGCCGGCGTGACGGAAATGACTCGGCGCGACGCCCATCACCCGCTTGAAGGCGCGGCTGAAGGAGGCTTCCGAATCGTAGCCCAGCCTCGACGCCGCCACCGAAACCCGCATGCCGTCGCGGCCTAGCCATTGCCGGGCCTGGTGCATGCGCACGCGCAGCACATATTTGGCCGGCGTCTCGCCGACCACGGTGGCGAAGCGCTGCGCGAAGGCGGAGCGCGAGGCGCCCATCATCCTGGCCAGCGCCTCCACCGTCCAGTCGCGCTCCGGCTGCAGATGGATGGCGGCAAGCACCTTGCCGACATCCGGATTGCGCACGGCGGCGATCCATCCGGTGGCGTCGCCGCAGCCATTCTCCACCCAGGAGCGGATGATGGTGGCGGCGAGCACGTCGGCCAGACGGGCCAGGATGCCGCCGGAGCCGACGCGGTCCATCGTCACCTCGCCGGCCATCGCGTCGAGCAGATGCTGGATGCCGGGCGCGTTCGCCATCAGCTTATGCGCCTGCATCAGGTCGGGCATCATCTCCAGCAGCGGATGCGAGCCGTCGAGGTTGAAGTGCATCGAGCCGCAAAACAGCAAGGTCTTGCTGCCGTCGCAGCCATTCGAGACGTCGTAGATGTTCTCGCAGACCGGCTCGATCGTGTAGCGGCCGATCGGCACCGGAGGCACGCCGGGCGCGCTCGCGAGCACGTGCGCGTCGCCGCGCGGGATCAGCAGCGCGTCTCCGACGGAGAGTTGGGTCCATTCCTTCGCCGGCGTAAACAGCCAGCAGCCCTGCTGTCCGATGAAATGGAAGCGCGCAGCCTTCTGCGCGGGGAAGGAAACGGCCCAGGGCTCGCCCAGCACGCAGCGGCCGTAATCGACGCCGTCGAGGCGCAGGCCGCGCAGCATGTCGGTCAGCGGGTCGCCGGAAGCCTGCAGAATGGTTTTGGACGAATTGTAATTCATTTCGGCGTTTCTAGCATGGAAACTCCAGCCAGTCACTCCCTATGTTGCACTGCAGCCAAATATTGCGCCGCAACCAGATCGAACTGACACAGCCGCCTGCCGGCATGTATCGGGTGGAGTCCGATCGGGTCATCTCCTACGTGGCGCCGCAAACAGATCGGAGATTTTGCCATGACCGAACCCGCCACGGGCGTCGTCGACGCCGCCGATCTCGACGGAAGCGAAGCCGAGGAGCGAACAGAGCCGGCATGGGGCGCGGTGGTCTCGCTGGCGCTCGGCGTTTTCGGTCTGGTGACTGCCGAATTCCTGCCCGCCAGCCTGTTGACGCGGCTGGCGCAGGACCTTGGCGTCAGCGAAGGCGCCGCCGGCCAGGCGGTGACGGCGACGGCCGTCGTCGGCGCGATCGCGGCGCCGACCATGGCGATCGTCACCAAGTGGCTCGACCGCCGGCTGGTGATGTGGAGCCTCTCGGTCCTGCTGATCATCTCCAACCTCGTCGCCGCCTTCGCGTCCTCGCTCACCATGCTGCTTCTTGCCCGCGTCGTGCTGGGCGTTGCGCTCGGCGGTTTCTGGTCGATGTCGGCGGCGATGGCGCTGCGGTTGGTGCCGATGCGGCTGATGCCGCGCGCCATGTCGATCATCCTGACCGGCGTCTCGGTTGCTACCGTCACCGCCGCCCCGGTCGGCGCCTATGTCGGCGATATCTGGGGCTGGCGAACCGCCTTCATGATCGCGGCGGTCGTCGGCGCGCTGGCGCTGCTGGCGCAGCTCGCCACCCTGCCCAGCCTGCCGCCCACAACCGTTGCAAGCTTCCGCACCCTGCTCGCCGTGTTGAAGCGGCCGATGATCCGCGTCGCGCTGCTGGTCGTGCTGCTGGTTGCGTCCGGACAGTTCGGCGGCTTCACCTATGTGCGGCCGTTCCTGGAGACGGTTCCGGCGATGCCGATCGAGACGATCTCGCTGGTGCTGCTTGCCTATGGCATCGGCGGCTTCTTCGGCAATTTCGCCGGCGCGTTCCTGGCCGAGCGCAACCTTAAGATGGCCGTGGGCCTGGCGCCGCTGCTGATCGCCCTGTCGGCGGCGACGCTGCTCGTGTTTGGCGCTTCGCCGATAACGGCTGCAGTCGCAGTCACCGCCTGGGGCTTTGCCTTCGGCGCCGTGCCCGTCGGTCTGCAGACCTGGCTGGTGCGCGCCGCGCCCGATCAGGCCGAGAGCGCCGGCGGCTTGATGGTCGCGACCTTCCAGGTGGCGATCGCGCTCGGCGCCATCGTCGGCGGCCTGCTGGTCGATCATGCGGGTGTGGCGAGCGCCTTCGCCTATGGCGGCGTGGCGACCTTGCTCGCGGCGCTGGTGACCTTCCTGATGGGGCCGAAGCAGGCTGATTAGCCTGGTCGGGACCATTTCTGCCGCATCGACCCAGGCCTTCAGGCTCCGGCCGATGCGCCGTGCCCGCCTGGTGGGAGGTGTCGGCAACATGGCTGAAGGATCAACCGCCTCCGGCCATGTCAGCCCTCCACGCCATCATGTAATGACCGAAGCCACCGGCCTCCTTGGCGAAAACGGCAAGGCAGGCCCATATCCGAAGCGCATTACAATATCCGGCCTGCGGGTCTCGCCGACGATCGCCGCGAGGTCCGCGCGCAGGCGGGCGACCTCGACAGGCTGATTGATGAAGGCGATCTTGAGTCCCAGGCTCGTCGCGGCCAAAGCGAAGCGCTGGCATGCCTGGCCGACCCTGATCCAGTGATCGTGGTCCGGCCGCTCGCCAAAGAAGATCGCCACCCCGGCTGATGAGTCGATCTGACGGGCGTACTTCTGATTCTCCTGAGCGATGCTAAACAGCCGATCCAGGGCGATCCGGCCCAGGCTGGTCGGCAGCACCGGGCTGCCGCTAGCGGCTGAGAAGAGCCCGTCTCCGCTTGCCGTCGCGCTGCGTGGGTTGAAGCGTATCCACTGCTTCAGCTCATGCATGAATGCGGGGTCGTTCATCTGGTCTTCATTGCCGGCAATGACAAGATCCCGCACCTGCTTCATCCGCGTCCGATCCGTGATGAGCGCCAGGCTCACACCCGGTATCGCTGCTGCCCGCTCAAGCTCGGCGAGATCCGCCGCGGCGGTGGCGCGGCCATCATATTCGGCACGAGTCGATTGGCGTTTCGGAATGGCGTCGGTCAACGGGTCCGCTTTCGGCGCGCCCATAAGGTAATTGTAACGGATTCCGTTGTCGTCAGCCGTAAGCGAAGCCTCGCCGGTACGGCCAGTTGCCGCCGCGGCGAGCGTGAGATTGGCCGCGGCGCATCCCAGGCTGACATAGAGATGATGGTCGTCGGGGTCGACGACCGGAGTCCGCCTCTGAAGGTCGGGCCGGATCTCGATTGCATGCCCTTCAAGCTGGAACCGCCAGGGCTGCGTATTGTGGCTATTGGCCGCCAGGGTTGCATAACGGACCACGGCCTCAAGATCGGGCGTCAGGCGGTCGCGCAATCCGGCGGCGAAAGCTTCATATTCGGCCATGGACCCGACCGCTGATCGCCAGGCGGCGGCACCGGCGCCGGCCGCGACAAGCGCGGCGCCTGCGCCCACGAGCATCGTTCGCCTGTTCATCGCGCCCTCTCGGATAAGCTTTAGGGAAGATACCGCCGATCGGAAAATTGTCTTTTGATCTTCGTCAACGTCATCTCGCTGACCAGGCGGCTACATTACGGTCCCGAATCCCCCCCCGACTGATTTGGAAGATCGATCTTTACCCTGACTTCCGCACTCGGCCAGCTGGCGACCTGCAGGTCGACCATGCCGGCGTGGTGAGCACCTTCGCCTATAATGGCGCGGTGATGCCCGTGGACCCGACGACCTTTACCATTGGGCCGATTCAGGCGGGATAGTTAACTCCACATCGTTCTCCGGCGGAACTTTCAAGGGTTTCGAGCCAACGTTGTCGTGGCGGATAGGAAGCGCATCAGACTGTGCTCGACATAGGCAGTAAGGTCCATGTCATCGGGATCGAAGCTCCACCACAGCAGCGAGCCCTGCCAGTGAGTTGCCATCAGCAGGCCGATGTCGTCCGGAATGCCGCGGACGCCGGCGAAACAATCGGCGAGCATCCTGCCGAGTGCGGCCTTCCAGGCGGCGCCGCGCACCCTGAGCATCGGATCGCGCAGATCCTCGCGCAGGACGAGCAAACCTTCGGCATAGGACTCGATGTCGCCATAGCCGCTCGAGAGAGCGACCAGCAGCTCGACGGCGCCGGCCGGCGTCCTGGGGACGGAGCTCGCCACCTCCTCGGTCTTTCGGTCGAGCCCATCCCAGGCATAGAGCAGGGTGCGCTGCTTCAGTAGCGCCTTGTTCTTGAAGCGCTGCACCAGCGTCGAGCCTGAAAGGCCACTGGCTCGCGCCAGCCTTTCGAAGGTCAACGCTTCCGGGCCGTCGGCATGCATCAGCCGGTACGCGGCTTCCAGAACCTGCTCGTCGGACTGGGTTTTTGGCCGGGTCATCTTGACTCTCATTTATAAACGAATGATCATTTATAAATGAGGATCGCGGCAAACGCCAACCCTCGTTGTGCTGAGTTCAAGTTCGGAGGTCTCAATGACGCTTCAAGGGAAAGTCGCTCTCGTCGCCGGCGCGACGCGCGGCGCGGGCCGCGGAATTGCGGTCGAGCTGGGCGCTGCCGGCGCCACCGTCTATGTCACGGGCCGTACGACGCGCACCCTGCAATCGGACTATCAGCGCCCCGAGACCATCGAGGAGACGGCCGAGCTGGTTACCGCGCAAGGCGGCAAGGGTATTGCCGTGCAGGTCGACCATCTGATCTCCAAAGAGGTGCAGAAGCTTGTCGCGCGTATCCGCACGGAGCAGGGCCGCCTCGATATCCTGGTCAATGACGTCTGGGGCGGTGAAAAGCTGTTCGAATGGAACAAGTCCGTCTGGGAGCACAATCTGGACAACGGCCTGCGGCTGCTGCGGCTTGGGATCGACACGCACCTGATCACCGCGCATCACGCGTTGCCGCTGATGATCGAGCGTCCAGGCGGGTTGCTTGTCGAGGTCACCGACGGCACCGCCGAATACAATGCCGACCACTACCGGCTATCGCCGTTCTACGATCTCGCCAAGGTGGCGGTGAACCGCATGGCATGGGCGCATGCCAAGGACCTCGAAAAGCATGGCGCGACGTCCATCTCGCTGACGCCGGGCTGGCTGCGCTCGGAGATGATGCTGGAGGCATTCGGCGTGCGAGAAGAAAACTGGCGCGACGCCACAGCCAATGTGCCGCATTTCGTCATATCCGAGACGCCGCGTTTCGTCGGCCGCGCTGTCGTGGCACTTGCCTCGGACCCGCAGCGCTCACGCTGGAACGGCCAGTCGCTGTCCAGCGGTGGGCTGGCGCAAATGTATGGGTTCACCGACCTCGATGGATCGCGCCCCGACGCCTGGCGCTATGTCCCGGAAGTCCAGGACGCTGGCAAGCCGGCCGATGCGACCGGCTACCGATAGAGAAATTCCAGGAAAAGTGCGTAGCGGTTTTCCGTCCGGAATTGCGTAAAAACAAAGCTTCAGGCCGAGCGGCCGTCGAACTCGAAGACTTCGATCGCGGTCAGGTCAACATCGTCCAGGCAGTTGATGTTGACATAGGCGGATCGCTCGCTGCCCTGACTGACATCCTCGGCAAACGGATGGATGCCGCAGGTGCGGCAGAAGCGATGCGCGATTTGAGCCTTGCCGAAGGTGTAGCGGCCGAGGTCGTCGCCCCAGGCAACCAGATTGAGCGTCTCATGCGGCACGGCCCACAACAGCGCGCCCTTGCGCCGGCAGATCGAGCAGTTGCAGCGCACGGCCATGCCGAGCTCGCCCTCGACCTCGAACGCCACCTTGCCGCAGTGGCAGCTGCCTTTGTACAGCATCAGCATCTTCCCATCGCTGGCAGGGTGCAAAGGCACGCTTGCGGGGTTATCTCTTTGCCGGCCCAACATCAGGCCGTGCCTAAAAGACGTTGCAACTTTGCAAGGCCCGACATCGAAAATGCAATCCATCCGCGACCGTCTTGAAATCATCCTGTCACGTCTTGCCAATCGCGCGGGTAACGAGAAGGTCTATACGAAGCTCTATGCCGGGGCCGCGCGAGCGGCGGCCGACGCATCCGATGCCCGCCGCAAGGCCGGCATCGGCCTTGGGCCGCTCGACGGTCGGGTCGTTTCGGTCAAGGACCTGTTCGATGTCGCCGGCGAGCCGACGACAGCCGGGTCGCTGATCCGCGCCGGCGCCGTGCCGGCGACGCGGGACGCGGCGATCGTGCAGAGGCTGCGCCAGGCCGGCGCCGTCATCCTCGGCAAGACGAACATGACCGAGTTCGCCTTCACCGCGATCGGCGACAATCTTCATTACGGCACGCCGGGCAATGCGGCCGATCCCAGCCTCATCCCGGGCGGCTCGTCATCGGGCGCGGGCGTGGCGGTCGGCGAAGGCACGAGCGAGATTTCGATCGGTTCGGACACCGGCGGTTCGGTCCGCATCCCGGCTGCGCTGAACGGCGTCGTCGGCTTCAAGCCGACGGCGCGGCGCGTGCCCTTGGCCGGCGCCTTTCCGCTGTCGATGACATTGGATTCGATCGGCCCGCTTGCCCGCAGCGTCGCCGATTGCGCGATCGCCGATGCGATCATGGCGGGGCAAGAGCCTGCAGTCCTTCAGCCGATCACGCTCGCCGGCCTGCGCGTCGGCATACCGCGGGGCGTGCTGTTCGGCGACACGCAAGCCGAGGTCGCCGGAGCTTTCGAGACCTGCATCGACAGGATCAGCCAGGCCGGCGCCCGTGCCGCCGACTTGTCCATCGACGATCTCATCGCGGAGATGCGCCTTGCCACCAGGCGTGGCACGATCGCCTCCATGGAAGGCGCCGAAGTGCATGCCGACTGGCTGAAGAGCGACACGTCCGTGCCAGTCGATCCGCATGTCACCGGGCCATTGTCGCGCGCGCTGGCCATTCCCGCCTCAGCCTATATCCGCACGATCCGCCGTCGCGGCGAGCTTGTGGCGGCCATGGCGGAGCGGCTGGAGGCGGTCGATGTGCTGGCATTGCCGACCGTGCCGATGGTCGCGCCCTCCATTGCTGCCATGGCCGGCGACGAAGCGCTGCGCGACAGCACGGAAGGGCTGCTCTTGCGCAACACGCAGGTCGGCAACCAGTTCGACCTCTGCGCGATCTCGCTGCCGATGCCCGGCACCAAGCTGCCGGCCGGATTGATGCTGGTGGGCAAGCATGGAGATGATCACCGGCTGCTGCGCATTGCCGCCGCGGTCGAGACGCTGCTTGGCCGTTGAGAGAGGCGCGCCGCAAACCGAGGCAAATTGGCGTCAGCGAAATTTGCCGTTGCGTTCCTTCGCGCCCCCCTCTGGCCTGCCGGACAGAGCGGGCGCTGTCCCTCTGTCATCTCTGGCTGCACCGTCGCGATGGTCGCTGGTACTAGAGCGTTTCACCGTTTCACGGAAACGGCGAACCGCTCTATCCCTTTGTTTTTATGCAATTCCGGACGGAAAACCGCTCACACTTTTCCTGGAATTGCTCTAACCGTTGACCGGAAAGCGTCGCCGGTAGTGCTCGATAACTTCCGGATTGCGCAGGTTGACCGGCAGTTTGCCGGCCAGCACCAGCAGCGCCTCGCCGGCGGCGCCGACGCCCATGCGCATCATCGATTCCTCGGTGATGCCGGCCATATGCGGAGTGACGATGACGTTGTCGAAGCCGAAATAGGGATGGTTCGGCGGCAGCGGCTGCGTGGAAAAGACGTCGAGCGCGGCGCCGCCAATGCGGCCTTCTCGCAAGGCTTCGATCAGCGCCTCGTCGTCCACCACCGGGCCGCGCGAGACATTGATCAGAAGCGCATTGGGTTTCATGCGGGCGATGCGCTCGCGGCTGATCAGGCCGCGCGTCTCCTCGGTCAGCGGGCAGCAGAGCACGATGATATCGCTCTGCTCGACCAGCGCGTCGATCGACAGGAAGCCGACGCGCTCGGGCGCCGGGCGCAGGCTTCGCGTGGTTGCCACGACATTGAGGTCGAAGCCGTGCGCGGCGATATGGCCGACGGCCTGGCCGACCGCGCCGAGGCCGACAATGCCGATCGTCTTGCCGGAAAGCTCGCTGGTCGAATTGGCATGCTCGCGCCCGGCAAGCCAGCCCTTGGCGCGCAGGTCGCGGTCCATCACACGGAAGCACCGCAGCAGCGCGAGGGCGGTGAACATCACATGCTCGGCGACCGAGCGGGCATTGACAGCGGGCACGTTGGCCACCAGCACGCCGGCGGCGGTCGCGGCTTCGACCGGGATCATGTCCAGCCCGGCGCCGTGGCGGATCGCGGCGCGCAGGCTCAAAGCACCGGCAAACAGCCCCGGCGGCAGCAGCGCGCGCACGATGATGATGTCGGCGTCCCGGGCCTCAGCGGTCAGCGTCCTGGGATCGAGCGCGGAAGCGACCACAAGCTGGCCGGCGCCGGCCAGCATGGCCGTGGCGCGAGGATGCAGCGGATGCGTCGACAGGATCTTGCGCATGAGCTCAAGCTTTCTCGAGCGCCGCGCCTTTCGGCTCCATTCCGCGGCCTTCGATGATCCCCTTCCAGTAGCTCTCGGCGCCCTGCAAATGAGCATTCATCAGGGCTTGGGCGAGATTGCCGTCGCGGCGCAACAGCGCCTCGTAGATCTGGATATGCTCGGCATGCGAGCGCACGCTGCGTTCGGGATCGTTGAAATAGATCGGCAGGCGCTGCTCGCCCATCAGGTAATAGACGCTGCAGATGTTGTGGAAGACGCTGTTCTTGGTGGCGCGCACGATCTCGAGGTGGAACTCGCGGTCCTCTTTGGCGAGGCCTTCGCCGGCGGCGATGCGCTCTTCCGAGGCTTTCAGGATCTCGCGCAGGCGTTCGAAGTTCTCTTCCGTGGCGCGCGAGCAGGCAAGCTCGGCCGCCTTGATCTCGTGGATCTTGCGCAATTCGACCGTCTCGTAGATCTGCACCGGATCGAGCGGCAGGCCCGCGCGCGCGAACAGGGCCAGCGCCTCGACACTCGCCTGCTTGGTGTCGATGTAGATGCCGGACTTGGCGCGCCGCTCGACGATGCGCATGGCTTCCAGGATGGCGAGCGCTTCGCGGATCTGGCCGCGGCTGACGCCGAAATGTTCCGCCAGCTCGCGCTCCGAAGGCGTGCGGCCGGACTCCTTGTCCGAGTTGGAGAAGAGATAAGCGGCGAGTTCCGCGAGAAGGTTCTTTTCTTTCATCGTCAAATACGTTGCGCGTGCGCCTCCAGGAATCGCTCGGAGATGGTGAATCCCAATCCAGGCTTTTCAGGGATCGCTATCATACCGTCCTTCGCTTCGACAGTCTCCTCGACAAGGTCGTGGATCATTGGATTGGCGCCGAGCGAATATTCGATGATGAAGGAGGCGGGCGATGCGGCACACACGTGCAGCCCGGCAAAGAAGCAGGGCGCGCCGGCCCACAGATGCGGCGCGAAGCGCAGGTTGAAGGCGCTGGCGATGGTGCCGATCTTCATCGCCTCGCTGATGCCGCCGCAAAACGCCGGATCCGGCTGGAAGATGTCGGCGGATTTCAGCACCGCCAGATCGCGGAAGGCGTAGCGCGTCGCCTCGCTTTCGCCGGTGGCGATCGGCGTAGAGCCGGAGGCGCGCACTTCGGCCATGCCCGCCTTGTCGTCGGCGATCACCGGTTCCTCGAACCAGGCAAGGTCGAGATCGGCGGTGAGCTTGATGAAGCGCTTGGCCTCGGCGACGGTGTAGGTGCCATGCGCGTCGACCATCAGCTCGACATCCGGGCCGATCGCCTGCCTTGCGGCGCGCACGCGTGCGGCCGAAACATGCGGGGCGCCGTCCATGGCGCCGACGCGCATCTTCAGCGCCTTGAAGCCGCCCTTGGCGATGTAGGATTGCAACTGTTCGCCGATCGCGTCGGCGGCAGCCCAGCCGCCCGAGGCATAGGCCTGCATGCGCTCGACCTTGCGGCCGCCGAGCAGCCGCCACACCGGCTGCCCCAGCGACTTGCCGAGAATATCCCAGAGCGCGATATCGACGGCGCTGATCGCCGCCACGCTCATGCCGCGCCGCGCCAGCTGCGGCATGGCATGGCCGGCATGCGCCGCCGTCTCATGCCGCACGCCGTTGTAGAGCATTTCCCAGATGATGCCGATATCGGCCGGATCGCGGCCGATGAGCTGCGGGCCGACCTCGTGGTTCAGCATATGCACGAGCGCGCCATAGCTGCCGGCGCTGCCGGCGGCGTTCTTGCCCTCGCCCCAGCCGACCACGCCGTCACCGGTCTCGATGCGCAGAATGGCGGCGTCGAACGTCGTCACCTGACCGAAGTCGCTGCGATGCTGCTTCGCGACTTCGATCGGGATACGAACCCACCAGGCTTGGACGCTTTTGATGCGCATGTGTTCCCTTCGGCCCCTCCGCCCCGCCGGGCGGAAGGATTTCAATCGGAGGTCTACTTGATCAGCGGCAGCAGCGTTTCAGCGGTGATGCGCATCTGGTCGGTGTAGAATTTCTCCGTGAGCACGCTGGAGCCGTGGTCCTGGATGAATTTGAGCTGCTCGGGCGAGATGTCGACCGGATTGCGCTCGACCATCTCCGGATAGGGCGCGGCCGGCGTGCGGTCGACGGGCGCGACGAATTCGTTGGTCAGCGCGCCGTCATAGCCGACTTCCTTCAGCGTGCGCACGATCTTCGGCCAGTCGATCTGGCCAAGGCCGGCGGCGAAGCGGTTGTTGTCGGCGACATGGAAGTCGAACAGGCGCTTTCCGACCTGACGGATCGCGTCATAGACGTTAAATTCCTCCATGTGGATATGGTAGGCATCGAGGCAGACGCCGCATTCGGGGCTCACCGCATCGGCGAGCGCCAGCGCCTGGGCGCCGCGGTTGAAGAGATAGGTCTCGAAGCGGTTGAGCGGCTCGACGGCGATCCTGACGCCGACCTTCTTGGCATGGGTGAAACACTCGCGCGTGGCGTCGACCACCCAGCCCCATTCCTCCGCCTCGGTGCCGTCCGGCACGACCTTGCCGACGGTCGCGGGCACCAGCGTGATGATCTCGCCGTCGAGTTCGCTCACCATGGTGAGCACGTCCTTGACATATTTGACCGAACGCTCGCGCTGGCCCTGGTCCTTGGCGGCGAGGTTGCGCTCGCCCAGCATCAGCGTCACCGAACCCCAACAACGGATGCCGTGCTCCTTGAGCAGCGCGCGCGTCTCCTTGGTCTTGTACTGCTCGGGCTCACCGGAAATCTCGATCGATTCGTAGCCGAATTTCTTGATGCGCTTGAGCGTCACCTCCAGTGGCTCCGCCCGCATCCAATTGTGCGTCGAAAGATGCATGGTCTATCCTTCCCAGAATTCGCCAGTCACATTTACCCCGCGACGCCTCCGACCGAAGCGGTCGCATGATTCCTCCCCAAGGCACTGCCAGCATTTTTCCTCGAAACTGGTTCGACCAATTGGGTTCACCATGACCTCTACAGCAAATTTTCATGCGCGGCAAGAAGTGGCCGCCGGAGGCCGGGCCGGCCGTGTAATTACGTGATTTAATAAGATAATTTCCCCTCGTGAGCCGTAAGGTGGCGCCTTCCCAGGGGTTTTCGACCGCTTGACCGACCCATTGGATTTGGTAATACCAGAATGACGCAGTGCGTAGACGCCGGTGAGATTGACCAAACAGACTGGTCCTCGCTCCAATCGGCGCTATGCTTGGTCGTGAAAACGAAGAGGGAGGATGCCGATGCCGACGACGATGAAGGGCCCCGGCCTGTTTCTGGCGCAGTTCGCGGGCGACGCCGCGCCGTTCAATTCGCTCGCTTCGATCACCAAATGGGCGGCAGGTCTGGGCTACAAGGGCGTGCAGATCCCGACCTGGGACGGACGCCTGTTCGACCTCAAGAAGGCGGCGTCGTCGAAGGCCTATTGCGACGAGGTGAAAGGCATCTGCGCCGAGGCTGGCGTCGAGATCACGGAATTGTCGACGCATCTGCAGGGCCAGTTGGTGGCTGTGCATCCAGCCTATGACGCGCAGATGGATGGCTTCGCGCCGCCATCGGTGCACAACAATCCCAAGGCGCGGCAGGAATGGGCCGTCGAACAGATGAAGTTCGGCGCCAAGGCATCGCGCAATCTCGGGCTGAATGCCTCGGTATCTTTCACCGGCTCATTGGCGTTCCCTTACCTCTATCCCTTCCCGCAACGGCCGGCGGGGCTGATCGAGGAAGCCTTCGGCGAACTCGGCAAACGATGGAAGCCGATCCTCGATGTCTATGAGGAAAACGGCGTCGATGTCGGCTACGAGATCCATCCTTCGGAGGATGTGTTCGACGGAGCGACCTTCGAGATGTTCCTCGACGCGGTCGGCGGCCACAAGCGCTGCAACATCAACTACGACCCGTCGCATTTCCTGTTGCAGCAGCTCGACTATCTCGAGTTCATCGACATCTATCACGAGCGGATCAAGGCATTCCACGTCAAGGACGCCGAGTTCAATCCGACCGGGCGGCAAGGCGTCTATTCGGGCTACCAGGGTTGGGTGAACCGGGCGGGCCGCTTCCGTTCGCTGGGCGACGGACAGGTGGATTTCAGCGGCATCTTTTCCAAGCTCACCCAGTACAATTACGATTCCTGGGCGGTGCTGGAATGGGAGTGCTGCCTGAAACATCCCGAGGACGGCGCCGCTGAAGGCGCACCCTTCATCCAGCACCATATCATCCGGGTGACGGAGAAGGCCTTCGACGATTTCGCCGCCGGTACAACGGACAAGAAGCTGCTGCGGGCGATGATGGGGATTTGACACGACTTCGCCTCCCGCCGAGGGAGGTACATCCAAGACACGAGGGAGACAGGCATGGTCGGCGCATCGAAGTCGGAAGCGGGAGGCGGCCCGATCCGCTACGGCATGGTCGGCGGCGGGCAGGGCGCCTTCATCGGCGCGGTGCATCGCATCGCGGCGCGCATGGACAACGATTTCGTGCTGGTGGCCGGCGCGCTGTCGTCGGATCCAGCGCGGGCCAAGGCATCGGCCGAAGAACTCGGACTCGATCCCGCGCGCAGCTACGGCTCCTATGCCGAGATGGCCAAGGCCGAAGCCAAGCGTCCGGACGGCATCGAGGCGGTGGCGATCGTCACGCCCAACAATGTGCATGTGCCGGCGGCCAAGGCCTTCCTCGAGGCGGGCATCCACGTCATCTGCGACAAGCCGCTGGCGACCTCGCTGGCCGAGGCGAAGAAACTCGCGGCGCTGGTCGAGAAGACCGGCAAGGTGTTCGTGCTCACCCACAATTACACCGCCTATCCGATGATCCGGCAGGCGCGCGAGATGGTGGCCAAGGGCCAGCTCGGCGACATCCGCATCGTGCAGTCGGAATATCCGCAGGACTGGCTGACCGAGGATCTCGCCGCGACCGGCCAGAAGCAGGCCTCCTGGCGCTCCGATCCCAAGCAAGCCGGCGCCGGCGGCGCGCTGGGCGACATCGGCACGCATGCCTATAATCTTGCCCGCTTCGTGTCCGGGCTGGAGCTGGATTCCTTGTCGGCCGATCTCGACGCCTTCGTGCCGGGCCGCCAGCTCGACGACAATGTCAACGTCATGCTGCGCTTCAAGCCGGTCGGCAACAAGCATCCGGCCAAGGGCATGATCTGGGCGAGCCAGGTGGCGCCAGGCCACGAGAACGGGCTGAAGCTGCGTGTCTACGGCTCCAGGGGCGGGCTGGAATGGGTGCAGGCCGATCCGAACTATCTCTGGTACACGCCGTTCGGTCAGCCGAAGCAGCTGCTCACCCGGGCCGGCGCCGGCGCGATGCCGGTCGCGGCGCGCGTCAGCCGCGTGCCGTCCGGCCATCCGGAAGGCTATCTCGAGGGTTTTGCCAACATCTACCAGGAGGCCGCCCGGGCCATCCGCGCCGCGCGCCGGAAGGGCGGCAAGCCGACCAAGGATGTGGTCTTCCCGACGATCGCGGACGGTGTCGAGGGCATGGCCTTCATCGAGGCCTGCGTGAAGTCGTCGAAGAAGAATGGGGCGTGGACGAAACTTTAGGGGTCGTGCGCGTCGCCTGAGGGGAGTCCCCCTCACCCGGATTGCCAGCCGAATTGGAAACGCAATTCGGGGCAATCCGACCTCTCCCCGGCGGGGAGAGGAGGGGGCGCCGGCGCCGACGACAACCTCTTCTCCCCACCGGGGAGAAGGTGGCCGCGAAGCGGCCGGATGAGGGGGAGTGCGGCCCGCCAGCGCAAATGGCTGGTCGCAAGCGGGGAGGGGTGTCGATGAAAATCGGCATGTGTATGTTCTTGTGGACCACCAGCGTCTCGAAGAAGCACGAGGCGCTGCTGAAGGACATCAAGGCGACCGGCTTCGACGGCGTCGAGATACCGGTCTTCGTCGGGGTGCCCGACGACTACAAAAAGCTCGGCGAGATGCTCGACCGCATCGGCCTGGAGCGAACCGCGGTCTCGGCCATGGGCGATCCGGCGATGAATTTGATCTCGCCGGACGCCGCGACGCGTAGGGCCGGCATCGACTACATGAAATGGGCGATCGACTGCAGCGCAGCCCTCGGCGCGGACCGGCTCAGCGGGCCGCTGCATTCGACGCTCGGCGCCTTCTCCGGCAGCGGGCCGACTTCCGCCGAAAAGAAGCGCTCGGTCGCCTCGCAGCGCGCCATCGGCGACCATGCCGGCAAGAGGGGCGTGACCATCGGGCTGGAGGCGCTCAACCGCTTCGAATGCTATCTCGTCAACACCATGGCCGACCTGTCGGAGCACATCGACGCGATCGACCGGCCGCACATCAAGGCGATGTACGATACTTTTCATGCCAACATCGAGGAGGCCGACCCGATCGGCGCCTATACGAAGCATCGCCGAAACGTCGTCCATATCCATATTTCGGAGAACGACCGCGGCGTGCCGGGGCGCGGCAACATCCCCTGGAAGGAGACTTTCGCGGCGATCCGCAAAAGCGGCTATGACGACTGGCTGACCATCGAGTCGTTCGGACGCTCGCTGAAGGACCTGGCGGCGGCGACCAAGGTGTGGCGGGATTTCGCGGAAAGCCCGGAGGCGGTTTATCGCGAGGGGTATAAGCATATCAGGAATCGGTGGAAGAAGGCCGCTTAGGTGCACCGATATTCAGGTGAGGCCGGCCTGCAAATGGCGGCCTCCTGCGCTTCCGGTGCTCACGTACTTCAAGTACGCTCCGCTCCGGTTCTCGAACGCCACCATTTTCGACTCGGCCTGACCTGAATCTCGGTACACCCTCGTGCGCTGAGCTTATCAACCCCGCTCGGCCTGCAGCCTGTTGTAATCATGCAGCGTGCGGCTCAGCCTGCGGCGCAGGAAGTTCGAGATGTTGTCGAAGATGAAGACGACGAGCAGCGTCAGCAGCACCATGTAGAAGACGTTGGCCCAGTTCGAATTGGTGCGCATCGCTTCCCATAGTTTCAGGCCGATGCCGCCGGCGCCGACGGCGCCGATGATGGTCGCGCCGCGGGTGTTGGATTCCCACTGATAGAGCGTCTGGCTGATGAAGACCGGCACCACTTCCGGCAGCACGCCGTAGCGCTGCACCAGAATGCCGTTGGCGCCGGTCGAGAGCACGCCTTCGCGCGGCTTGTCGTCGATGTTTTCCAGCGCCTCGGAATAGGTTTTGCCCAATGTGCCGATCTCGGTGAAGAAGATCGCGGCGCTGCCGGCCAGCGGTCCGGGGCCGAAGGCGCGGGTGAAGAACAGCGCCCAGATCAGCATGTCGACCGAGCGCATGAAGTCGAAGAAGCGTTTCAGCACCTGGCTCAGCACGCCGCTCGGCGTGATGTTGCGGGCGGCGAAGAAGGCGAGCGGGAAGGCGACGATGGCGCCGAGCAGCGTGCCCAGGAACGCCATGACGATGGTCTGCAGGAGCTTCGTCCAGACATCGCCGTGCTGCCACTGCGCGTTGTTCCAGATGTTGTCGGCGGCCAAGGCGAGGTTGGACGTGCCGGGCTGAAGCTCAGGCCCCGAGACGATCAGCGAGATGACCTCGCCGGCCGGTTTGCCGAAGAAGGGCGAGCGCGTGTCGAAGACGAAATTGGCCCAGCCGAGGAAGCGCTTGCGCACCTTGACGCGGTCAACGGTGACGCGCACCTCGCCGGCAAAGCCCATCTTGGCGACAATCTCGTCGTCATGGACGGTCACCCAGTCGGGCACCGGACCTGTGACCACCGGCTTGCCGCCGGTCAGCGTTATCGGCACGGTCACGCCATTGGCCGTGATAGTCGCCCTGGTCTTGTCGAAGGTGACGGATTTCGCGTCGCCGTCGATCTGAACCGTGAAGGTGCCGCCGGGGTTTTTGACCACCCAGTCGGGATCGGGGTTCTCGCCGAGCGCCGAGAAGCGCGGATATTTCGGCGTGATCTGAGGCTGGTCGAGCCGGAATTCCGGCTGCAGGTCGTAGCTGATCCATTGCGACAGGAAGAGCGGCAGGCGTTCCCAATGCGACTCGCGCAGCACCTGCGGCAGGCTGAAGAACCACAAGGCATAGGCGAGGTAGAGCACCGTGCCGGCGATCAGCAGCAGCGGCCAGAAGCGCTTGTAGACAGGACGCTGGAATATCAGCGGATGGCGATCTTCGATGGCGCTTAGTTCGGAGGCGGTCACTGCCATGGCTTACTCTTTGCTCCTGACCATGATCTTGTCCGAAAACCGGCGTCCACTTTTCGCTAACGCGGTCCTTCGGTTCGGGATCATGGTCACGCGCTCATCAGGAAAGCCTGCTCGCCGACGAGCTTGCGGCGCAGCCAGGCGGAGAACTGGTCGACGAGGAAAATGGTGACGAAGAGCAGGAGCACCAGCGCCAGCGTCTTGGCGCCGAAGCCGCGCGAGATCGAAAGCTTCAGCTCCTCACCGATGCCGCCGCCACCGACCGCGCCCATGATGGTCGAGATGCGCACGTTGATCTCGATCCGAAGCAGCGTGTAGGACATGAAATTGGGCAGCACCTGCGGCAGGTCGGCGAAGCGCACGCGCTCGAACCAGTTGGCGCCGACCGCGCGCAGGCCCTCCTCCGGGCGCATGTCGATGTTCTCATTGATCTCGTAGAACAGCTTGCCCAGCGCGCCGATCGAATGCAGGCCGATGGCGATGATGGCGGCGACCGGGCCGATCGAGACGATGGCCGCGAACAGGCCGGCGATGACGATCTCCGGGAAAGCGCGCAGCAATTCCATGAAACGCTTGACGACAAGCCGCAGGATCGGGTTCGGCGTCAGGTTGCGCGCGGCGATGAAGGAGAACGGAACGGCGAAGACGAAGCCGATGAAGGTGGAGACCAGCGCGACGTTCACCGTGGTCAGCATCAGCTCGAAATATTCGGGAATGTAGAGGCCGCCCCAGACATAGACGCGGCCGAGCGGGAAGTTGAATTCCTGCGTGCCCTTGTCGTTGGGCGAGGCGATGTCGAACAGCGCGCGCCAGACGTCGTTCCAGTCCTTCGGGACCAGCCAGCTCAGGAAATCCAGAAGATGCGGCAGCCGGTCGAAGAAATGGCCGGCATTGGCCTCGTCGGCGAACCACATGGTGGCGCACATGGCGATGAGCAGCAGACCGACGCCAAGCGCGGTGTAGAAGCGGCGCAACGAGGTCTGGCGCCGCCAGGCGTCCGCCTGTTGCTTTGTCGCGTCGGAATGGAGTGTCGCTGATGTCATGATGTGGACATGCAAAAAGGGCGGCGTTTCGAACGCCGCCCTTTTTCCTGTTGCCGTTAGCCGCCGATAGCGGCTTTGCGGGCCTCGACGATGACGCTGTAGAAGTCCGGCTTCACCGGCACGTAGCCGGTGAAATCGCCGCCCTCGACGCCTTCGAAGCAGGCCTTGTCCTTGGCCGGCAGGGCGGTGAAGAAGGCGGTCAGCTTGGCGGTCATGTCGTCGCCGAGCGCGGTGCGCACGACCAGCGGGCCGTTCGGGATCAGGCCCGAGCGCCAGACTTCGACGAAGTCGTTCGGGTCGACGGCGCCCTTGGCGACTTCCTTGTGGAAAGTGCCTGAGGTGTAGCCGTTCTTGAAGTCGCCGATGCCCGAGGAATCGTCCACGGCAACGTCGACCTTGCCGTCGCGCACGGCGAGCACGTTGTTCTCATGGCCGCCGTTGAACTGGGTCGAGGCAAAGTAGGTCTCGTTCGAAGCACCGGTGTCCTTCGGAATCTGGGTCAGCGGGATCAGGTAACCCGAGGTCGAGTCCGGATCGGCGTAGCCGAGCTTCTTGCCCTTGGCCGACTTGATGTCGGTGATGCCGGAAGTCTTCAGCGCCAGGCCGATCGAATAATAGCCGGTCGAGCCGTCGGTCTGCTTGGTGGTGAGGATCGGGGTGACGGCCTTCGGGTCCTTGAGATAGACGCTGGCATAGCCGGAGGCACCGAGCTCGGCGAAGTCGAGCGTGCCGCCGAGCAGGCCCTGGATGACGCCGTCATAGTCGGCGGCCGGGAACAGCGACACCTTCTCGAAGCCGAATTCCGACTTCAGGTGGTCGGCGAGGCACTGGTAGTTGCGCAGGCGGTCGGTCTCGTTCTCGCCGCCGAGGATGCCGACGCGGAATTCCTTGATGTCAGCTGCGTGCGCGGCGCTTGTCGCCATGGCGAGCAGCGAAACCGCCCCAAAAACCATCTTCCTGAACATTTCGATCTCTCTCCTGTTGTTCCGGCTGCGCGCCGGCGGCGTTCTGATTTTTCAAGTCTTGCCGTTGACGCTGGCGGGCGATCCGGGTTGCTCTGCTGAAATCCACGACCTGCCCGGACCGAATGGGCCAGGGCGGTGGGCTCAGTAGCCAGGAAAGGCTGGTTCGAGCGGTCCGGCGGATGCGGTGATCTTCGGCTTGATGGTCACGCTGGTCGACGTGATGGCCTCGGAGATCTCGGCGCCGCTGGCATCGGCGCCATAGACCGTGCGCACGGCGTTGCGGTCGAGGTCTTCCGGGGCGCCGTCGAAGACGACCTTGCCAGCGGCCATGCCGATGATGCGGGTGCAATAGGCGCGCGCGGTGTCCAGCGTGTGCAGATTGGTGACGACGGTGATGCCTTCGCGCAGGTTGATGTCGCGCAGCGAGTCCATCACCACCTTGGCGTTGAGCGGGTCGAGCGAGGCGATCGGCTCGTCGGCCAGAAGTACTTTCGGCTCTTGCATCATGGCGCGGGCTATCGCGACGCGCTGCTGCTGGCCGCCGGACAGCGTGCCGGCCGGCTGCAACGCGGTGCGGGCGATGTCGAGACGCTCGAGCGCGGCCACCGCCTCGGCGCACTCGGTGCGCGTGAACATGCCGAGCAGGTTGGAGACCGTCGAGCGGTGGTTGAGGCGGCCGAGCAGCACGTTGGTCAGCACGTCCAGACGCGGCACGAGGTTGAACTGCTGGAAGATCATGGCGCAGTCGCGCTGCCAGCGGCGCAACGGCGAACCCTGCAGGCTGGAGACCTCGGCGCCGTCAAAAAAAATCGACCCCTGGCTGGGATCGATGAGACGATTGATCATACGCAAAAGCGTCGACTTGCCGGCGCCCGAGCGGCCGATGATGCCGACCATCTGACCGCGCGGGATCGAGATGTTGATGTCGCTGACAGCGGTATTCTTGCCAAATCGTCGGGTTACGCCACGGATTTCGAGCGTGGCCGATGATGCTGACATACCAAAACTCCAGTCCGTCGCGCTTTTGCAGGTCTGTTAACCTTCGCTAGCGCAGGCCGATGAAGCTGCGGTGTCGGATTGATGTCAGTTTTGTTACGAGTCACAGGCCATCCTTGTTCATGCATGTCGTTACCCCAAACCGCCGCGCACTTTTGGGCGACATGCATCCGGATCAACCAAGCACCAGCAGTTCCTCGAAATGCTTCATGTCCTTGAAACTGCAGAAGGCCGCGGGCCTGAGCTCGATCACCGGGGCCTCGCGCTCGAGGAATGACAGGCAGTCATCGAACAGGTCCCGCCAGGCGCCGGCCCGCTCGTTGGCGAGGCGGCGGATCTGGTAGGCAAAGGTGATATGGAAAACATAAGTGTCGTGGTCCGGATGGCGGTAGCCGAACGGCACCGACAGCGCGTCGCGCCAAAGGCGTAGGATGCGCTCGTCCTCCGCGGAAGCACCGGCAACCGTAAGGCCGTTCGGCGTGATGTGGACGGTCTTGACGCGGAAGGATGGGCAGGCCTCAAATCCCTCCAGGCGCTGCAGATAGAGCTGGGTCATGTCGTCGATGCTGGTGTCGAGCGGCACGTCGGACGGCCAGTAGGGAAGGCGCCGCCGATACTCGATGATGCCCTGGAACAGCGTCATATGCAGGCTGGAGATCGGCGTGAAAGCGAGGCGATCTGCGTCGGGCATGGCCAGCATGCGATCACGCGCCTCGACAATTGCAGCTTGCGAAGGCGAGCCTTGGACCAGATGGCAGACGACGGTGTTGCCCGGTTCGAGGAGGAAGTTGCCAGCGGTGTCGTAGCGGGTGCCGAGATGGGTAGGCTTCGTCGGATTGGTGCCTTCGAAAAATCCCGCGAGCGAGGGTCTGATTGTGTCGGGCATGGCGATCTCCTTGGGGAGATGGCGTCCTGTCCGAGTCATGTGTCAAGGTGGTGAATGGTGAATGGTGAATGGTGAATGGTGAATGGTGAATGGTGAATGGTGAATGGTGAATGGTGAATGGTGAATGGTGAATGGTGAATGGTGAATGGTGAGAAGAAGAGCTTCGTTGCCATTCACTATTGACCATTCACCATTCACGATCTTCAGCCGCCATGCTTCTCCAAAAACGCCTCGGCCTCCAGCTCGCGGAAATCGTCGAGCGCGGCGCGCAGCCTTGCATGGTCCCAATCCCACCAGGCTAAAGCCTGGTAGCGCTCGGCGGTGCGGCGGTCGAAGCGCTCGCGGATCGGCTTTGCCGGCACGCCGCCGACGATGGTGTAGGGCGCGACGTCCTTCGACACCACCGCGCCCGCGCCGACAGCCGCGCCGTCGCCGACGGTGACGCCGGGCAGGACGGTCGAGCCGTGGCCGAGCCAGGTGTCGTGGCCGATGATGACGCGCCTGGCGCGGCGCTGGGCAAAGAACTCGCTTTCATGCTCGGCGTCATCCCAATAGTCGGAGGCGCGGTAGGTGAAATGGTGCAGCGTCGGCCGCCAGGTCGGGTGGTTGGTGGCATTGAGGCGAACGCTCGCCGCGATGTTGGAGAACTTGCCGATGGTCGCGCACCACACGGCACAGTCCTGCATCATGTAGGAATAGTCGCCGAGCTCGCATTCGGCGACGCGGCAGCGCTCGGCGATCTCGGTCCAGCGGCCGAGCGTCGAGTTTTCGACCTGCGCCGTCGGATGGATCAGCGGCGCCTCCGAAAGCTTCTTCATGCGGCGATCTTTCCGGCCGCGAAAGCGGTGACGTCGATGACGCGATCGGCCACCGCGTCGCGCACGTCGAGGTCGTGGAAGATGCCGAGCAGGGCAACGCCCGCCGCCTTCTTTGCGGCGATGAGCTCGACCACGACATCGCGGTTCCTGGCATCAAGCGAGGCGGTGGGCTCGTCAAGCAGCAGGATTGGATGCTCGGTGATGAAGCCGCGTGCGATGTTGACGCGCTGTTGCTCGCCGCCCGAGAAGGTCGCGGGCGGCAAGGCCCAGAGCTTTTCCGGCAGGTTGAGTTGCGCCAACAGCGAACGCGCCTTCGCCCGCGCGCTTTCCCTGTCCTCGCCGCGTTCGACCAGCGGCTCGGCGACGACGTCGAGCGCGGAAACGCGCGGCACGGTGCGCAGGAACTGGCTGACATAGCCGATGGTGTGGCGGCGCACGGAAAGGACGGTGCGCGGGCTGGCGGAAGCGAGGTCGATCAACCCGCCGCCATGCTGGACGATGATCTGGCCTTCATCGACGGCGTAGTTGCCGTAGAGCATCTTCAGGATCGAGCTTTTTCCCGCACCCGACGGGCCGCCGAGCACGGCGCATTCGCCGGCGCGGATCGAGAAGGAGACACCCGTCACCACTGGCAGCGTGACGCCGTCGCGCAGATGCATGGTGAAGCTTTTGGCGACGTCGGAAACGACGAGAGGAGTGGGCATTAGAAGGTGCTCCGGTTGTCGTGTGTCGGCGGGAGGGTACAGCCCTTTCTCCCCGTCACTATACGGGGAGAAATGTCCGGCAGGACAATGAGGGGCAGCGCCGGAGCCCGGCTGAGGAGTCGCTCAGCGCAAACCGAAGCTAACGGGGCGAGGTTGGCGTCCACGGCGCGCCTTTTCGCCAAGTCAGCGCCGCCCCTCATCGCCCTGCCGGGCACTTCTCCCCGTATAGTGACGGGGAGAAGGGGCTGTGTCGGGCGGTTTCGCCAATCGCCAAAGTTCAATGAATAGCCTGAAAGAGGGTGACCCGGCGCCATCATCACACCTGCAAAATCGAGGAAACCAGCAACTGCGTGTAAGGCGCGCGCGGATCGTCGAGCACGCGGTCGGTGAGGCCGCTTTCGACGACGCGGCCGTCCTTCATCACCATCATGCGCTGCGACAGGAGCCTGGCCACGGCGAGGTCGTGGGTGACGACGATCGCGGCGAGGCCGAGATCGGTGACCAGTCCGCGCAACAGGTCGAGCAGGCGTGCCTGCACCGAGACGTCGAGGCCGCCGGTCGGCTCGTCCATGAACACCAGGCGCGGTCCGGTCACGAGGTTGCGGGCGATCTGCAGGCGCTGGCGCATGCCGCCGGAAAAGGCGCGCGGCTCGTCGTCGATGCGGTCCTCGTCGATCTCGACGCGCGACAGCCAGTCGACGGCGGTGGCGCGGATCTTGCCGTAGTGGCGGTCGCCGACCGCCATCAGCCGTTCACCGACATTGGCGCCGGCCGATACCGTCATGCGCAGTCCGTCCGCCGGGTTCTGATGGACGAAACCCCAGTCGGTGCGCATCAGGAAGCGGCGCTCGGCCTCGCTCATGCGGTAGAGCTCGCGCCACTGGCCGTCGCGCATGCGGTAGCTCGCGGTGCCGGAGGATGGCAGCAGCCGGGTCGACAGGCAGTTGAGCAGCGTCGTCTTGCCGGAGCCGGACTCGCCGACCACCGCCAGCACCTCGCCCGGCCAGAGGTCGAAGGAGATGTCCTCGCAGCCGACGCGCGAGCCGTAGAACTTGGACAGCGCCGAGACGCGCAGCAGCGGTTCGTCGCTCATTTAGCCGGCTCCGTTTTCTCTGAGGCAAGATCGGTTTTAGGAGCAAGGTGACCGTGATGGCCATCTTCGCGCCGCTTCTCGCAGTGGTCGGTGTCCGAGCAGACGAACATGTGGCCGCCATGGTCGTCGAGGATGACCTCGTCGAGATAGACATTCTCGGCGCCGCACAGCGCGCAGGGCTGGTCGAAGGTCTGCACCTCGAAAGGATGATCCTCGAAATCGAGGCTCACCACATCGGTGAAGGGCGGCACCGCATAGATGCGCTTCTCGCGGCCGGCGCCGAACAGCTGCAGGGCAGGCGAGCGGTGCATCTTCGGATTGTCGAATTTGGGCGTCGGCGAGGGGTCCATCACATAGCGGCCCTCGACCTTGACCGGATAGGCGTAGGTGGTGGCGATGCGGCCGTGCTTGGCGATGTCCTCGTAGAGCTTCACATGCATGAGGCCGTATTCCTCCAGCGCATGCATTTTTCGCGTTTCGGTCTCGCGCGGCTCGAGGAAGCGCAGCGGCTCGGGGATCGGCACCTGGAAGACCAGCACCTGGCCCGCCGTCAGCGGATGTTCGGGGATACGGTGACGGGTCTGGATGATGGTCGCCTTCTCCGTTTCCGTGGTGACGGCGACATTGGCGACCTTCTTGAAGAAGGCGCGGATCGAGACGGCGTTGGTGGTGTCGTCGGCGCCCTGGTCGATGACCTTCAGCACGTCAACCGGGCCGATGATCGAGGCGGTGACCTGGACGCCGCCGGTGCCCCAGCCGTAAGGCATCGGCATCTCGCGCGAGGCGAAAGGCACCTGGTAGCCGGGAATGGCGATGCCCTTCAGGATGGCGCGGCGGATCATCCTTTTGGTCTGCTCGTCGAGATAGGCGAAGTTGTAAGTGGCGATGTCGGTCATGGCGATCACGTCCGCACTGTGCTATGGATTTGGCGCCAAAGAGGCGGGAGGGCGCCCGAATGGACTCTACCGGTTGGATGCATCTTGGCGTGCTGCTGCTGGTGTTTGCCGGCATCGTGGCCTTTGTGCTGTGGAAGATGGTTCTGCCCGCGCCAAAGGCGCCGCCACGCGGCGAGACCGTTGCCGGCGCGCGTGGCTATATCGGCCTGTGGTTCGGTGGCGGCGGACGTTAGGATCATTCCGCAGCCTCCCGCTTCTCCTCGGCGGCCTTGTCCTCGTTCTCCCGTGCCTCGTATTCGGCGCGCATGCGGCGAACCAGGCCGAGCTCGGCCTGGAAGTCGACATAATGCGGCAGCTTCAGGTGCTCGACGAAGCCGGTCGCCTGGACATTGTCGGAGTGCGAGATGACGAATTCCTCGTCCTGCGCGGCGGCGACGACGTCCTCGCCGAGCTCGCCGGCGCGCAGCGCCCGGTCGCACAGCGCCATCGCCATCGCCTTGCGCTCGCTCTGGCCGAAGACAAGGCCGTAGCCGCGCGTGAACTGTGGCGGCGCCTTGGCCGAGCCCTTGAACTGGTTGACCATCTGGCATTCGGTGACGCGGATGGAGCCGAGCGGCACGGCGAAAGGCAGCTCGGGCACGTCCAGCTCCAGCGCGACCTCGCCGATGCGTACTTCGCCGACGAAGGGGTGGTTGCGGGCATAGCCGCGCTGCGTCGAGTAGCCGAGCGCCAGGAGAAAGCCCTCGTCGCCGCGCGATAGCGCCTGCAGGCGGATGTCGCGTGCCATCGGGAATTGCAGCGGCTCGCGCGTGATGTCGCCGGGCACATGGTCCAGCGGCATGTCGCCGTCGGCCTCGATCAGCCCTTCATGGGCGAGGATCGCGGAGACGCGCGGCATCGCCTCAGCCTCGGCTGGACGCTGCGCGGGTGTTTCGACCTCGGCGCCGGCGGCAAGCTCGGGATCGAGCAGCCGGTGGGTATAGTCGAAGGTCGGGCCGAGCACCTGTCCGCCCGGCAGGTCCTTGTACGTGGCCGATATGCGCCGTTCGAGCTGCATGGCGCCGGTATCGACCGGATTGGTGTAACCGAAGCGCGGCAGCGTGGTGCGGTAGGCGCGCACCAGGAAGATCGCCTCGATCATGTCGCCGCGCGCCTGGACGACGGCGAGTGCTGCGAGCTCGCGATCATAGAGCGAGCCTTCGCTCATCACGCGGTCGACGCCGAGCGCCAGCTGCTCGACGATCTGGTCGAGGCGCAGCGCCGGCACCGAGCGGTCGCCGCGGCGGCGATCGGCAAGCAGGCGGTGCGCATTGGCAATGGCGGCCTCGCCGCCTTTCACCGCGACATACATGTCATGCCTCCATCGACTTGATGCGGGTGGTGCGCGGCAGGCAGGCGAGGCTGCCGGGCGCCGCCAGGATGATGTCGACGCCGCGCGGGAAACGCTGGTTGCTCTGCTTCCACTGCTCGACGAAATGGCGCGGCATGCCGGTCGGCGCGATCATCGCCGTCTTCTCGATGCCGGGGCCTTCGAGCAGCAGCGTCGGGCCGGAACCGAGATCGCCGGTGAGCAGGATCAGCGTCGTCGAGCGGTCGGGATATTCCTGCGTGCCCTGCGAGAAACCGTCGATCGCCGCCATCTCCTTCGGATTGGCGATAAAGGCGAAATGCGCGTCGGCGGGCGTGTTGGCCAAAGGCGCGCCGGTGTGGAAGCCGAGCCAGGCCTTGACCGAGGCCTCCGCCTGGAACGGCGGATCGAGCCAGACCGGCGTGTCGTTGTCGCAGAGCGCAAGCGCCACGGCGCCGGCCGTCGCCGACAACGGCGCCGGCGGGCGGGCGAGCTGCGGCAGCTCCTGGACGGTGCCGGGGCGCGCCATCGCATCCATGATGGCGCGGAACACGGCCTGGGCGTCGAAGACCGGCTCGGCGAAACCGCCGTCGATCGATTGCGTGGCGATGTTCATCAGTCCTCTCCGCGCACCATGGTGAAGAAATCCACTTTCGTTGCCGCCGTTTCGACGCGCTTTGTCTCGCGCGCCGCATCGAGCGCCGCGCGCAAGGGCGCGGCGAGCTTCGTCTCGACCGCTTCGCGATGTGCCGGGTCCTGCCAGAGCGCGTCAGCGATTGCCGCCAGTTTTGCCTTGCCCTTGTCGCGGCCGAGCGCATAGGAATGGCCGACCTGGCCCGACGGCAGCCGCACCGTGGCGCGGGTGACCGTAGCCTCGCCGACATTGAACGGCGCGCCGCCGCCGCCGATCCGCCCGCGCACCGTCACCAATCCGGTCTCCGGGCCTCGCAAAAGCTCCGCCTCGGAAGGCAGGCCCGCTTCGCTCCACAGACGGGCGATCTCATCGGCCGCGGCATGTGCCAGCGTCGCCATCAAGGCCTTTCGCCCGGCCTGCTCGCGCGCTTCCTGTCCTCGCATGGCATCGCTCCTGCATGTGAAAATTTGTCTATTGATATAGACAACTATACAAATTATACTCACCTCGTAACGGGAGTCCATGACGGCTGGATGACAAGGGCGGGAAAAATGCTTGGGGGCGATAGGTGACCGGACTGGCGGCTAGTATCGAAAGGCGCAACGGCGTGTCGCTTTGGCGGCAGATCGCCGACAGGATCCTGCAGGCGATTGCCAATGGAGATTTCGCCGAGAATGCGGCGCTGCCGCCCGAAGTCGCACTGGCCGAGCGCTACGGCGTCAACCGCCATACGGTGCGCAGCGCCATCGCAGCACTTGTGCAGGAAGGCGTGCTGAAGGCCGAGCAGGGACGCGGCACCTTCGTCCTGTCGCGCAAACGGCTGTCCTATCCGATCGGCGCGCGCACGCGCTTCTCGACCGGGCTGCAGGGGCAGACGAGCGAGCGGCACATCGCGCTCTTGTCATCATCCACGGAGCCGGCCAGCCGGCGCATCGCCGAGGCGCTGGGCATCGCCAAGGGCGCGGCCGTCATTTGCCTGGAGACGCGTGGCGAGGCCGATGGTCATCCAGTATCGCGCGCGACGACCTGGTTCGACGCCCAGCGCTTCGCCGGCATCGAGGACGCAATGGCGGAAACGGGATCGATCACCGCCTCGCTCAAGCGTTTCGGCATCAACGATTATCTGCGGCAATCGACCGTGCTGTCGGCACGTCATGCCGATGCCGACGACCTTGCAGCGCTCGATCTGCAGCCGGGCGCCATCGTGCTGGTCACCGTCGCCGTCAACGTCACGCTCGATGGCCAGCCGATCCAGTTCGCGGAGTCGCGCTTCCCCGCGGAGCGGGTGGAGCTCAGGCTATTGGCCAACGATTAGCCTTCAACGCGGTCATCCAGGACGATAGCCCAGTGAGGTCGTCATCCACGGGCGGAGCGACGCGAAGCGGAGCGCAGACCCGAGGATCCATTCCGTTACCTTGATCGTAAAGCGCGGCGGAACAGAATTCTGGATCGTTGCAACGCGTCGGCGTCACGGAATGGATCCTCGGGTCTGCGCTGCGTCGCTACGCTCCTTGCTCCGCCCGTGGATGACGAAGGGACAGGCGCTTCGGCCAATCACCAATGCTGCGACCTGCCAGGAATCCAGAGCCGAGATCTCCGTGCCGGCGCTCAGCCGACCTCGATGACCGCTTTGATCAGCCCCGATTTCTCATGCGTCCATCTGGCGAGGTCGCGCGGCGTTCCGGCGAGCGTGGTGCGATGGGTGACGAGCTTGTTCAACGGCACGGAGCCGTTGCGGATCGAGGCCGCGACATGGTCGAAATCGGCTTTCAGCGCGTTGCGGCTGCCGACCAGCGTCATCTCGCGCTTGTGGAATTCGGGGTCGGAGAAGGTGATGTCGTCCTTGACGACGCTGACCAGCACCAGCGTGCCGCCATGCGCGACATGGGCGAAGGCCGACTGCACCGATTGGGTGTTGCCGGTCGCGTCGAACACAAGGTCGAACCCTTCGCCGCCGGTCGCCTGCCGCACCAGGTCGGCGGCCGCCGCTTTCGAGCTGTCCAGCGGGGCAAAGCCGAGTTCCTTTTCGGCGAAGCCGAGACGTTCAGCGCTCATGTCGAGCAGGCTGACATCCAGCCCGGCGATGCGCGCGAAGATCGCCGTGCCAAGGCCGATTGGGCCGGCCCCGATGACCAGCGTGCGCTGGCCGAACTGACCGAGCGAGCGGCGCACCGCATGCGCGCCAATGGCCAGGAATTCCACCGCCGCGGCGTCGGCCAGCGACAGGCCGTTCGTCGGGTAGAGGTTTTGCGCCGGCACCAGGATCTCGTCGCACATGGCGCCGTCGCGATGCACGCCCAGCACCTCGATCTTCACGCAGCAATTCGGTTTGCCGTGCCGGCAGGCGATGCATTTGCCGCATGAAAGATAGGGGTTGATGATCACCGGCTCGCCGACCGCGAGATCGACGCCTTCGCCCTTCTCGACGATGGTGCCGGAAACCTCATGGCCCATGATGCGCGGATAGGCCAGGAAGGGGTGCTTGCCTTCGAAGATGTGGTAGTCGGTGCCGCAGATGCCGACATGGCTGACCGCGACGCGTGCCCAGCCGGGCGGCGGCGTAGCTGGGGCGGCGCGGTCTTCGAGGACAAGCTCGCCGGGCGAGCGGCAGACAACGGCTTTCATGGGCAATCCAAAAAAGAGCGCCGGCCTCGGTCGAACCGGGCCGGCGCGGAGTTTCAGGGAGGATTCATTTGCCGCGACGGCGCAGACCGTCGAAGTAGACGATGACGATGATCAGCACGCCGGTGATGATGCGCTGCCAGAAGGCGTTGACGTTGAGCAGGTTGGCGCCGTTGTTGATGGTGGCGAGGATGAATGCGCCGAGCAGCGGCCCGTGCACCGACCCGACCGCGCCGAAGAGCGAGGTGCCGCCGATCACCGACGAGGCGATCGCCTGCAACTCCCAACCTTCGGCCTGGGTCGGATTGCCGATGCCGATGCGGGATGCCAGCAGGACGCCGACGAAGGCCGCGCACAGGCCGGACAGCGTATAGGCCATATAGATGGTGCGCTGCACGTTGACGCCGGACAGGCGCGACGCCTCGGCATTGGAGCCGACCGAGAACAGATAGCGGCCCCAGCGGCTGTGATGCAGGAAGATGTAGGCCGGGATGCCGACAAGGATCACCATCCAGAACAAATTGGGGACGCCGACGAAGGAATTGCGCGAGAACTCCTGGAAGGCGTCGTTGTTGATCGAGATGGAATTGCCGTTGGTCATCAACAGTCCGATGCCGCGCAGCGATGTCAGCGTCGCCAGCGTGATGATGAAGGGCGGCAGGCCCATCTTGACGATGCCGAAACCGTGGAACAGGCCGATGGCGACGCCGACCAGAAGCGTGATCAGGATAGCGGCGAAGACCGGCACGCCGGCATTGATCAGCATTGCGGCGATGACGGTGGAGAAGCCGACCACCGCGCCGACGGAAAGATCGATGCCGCCGGTGATGATGACGAAGGTCTGGCCGACTGCGAGGATGGCGATCATCGAACCCTGGCGCAGCAGATTCGAAATGTTGTTGGCCGAGGCGAAGCTCGACGTCGCCACCGACAGGATGACCCACAGGAGAACCAGCAGCGCCAGCAGCGTCAGCCCGAACAGGGCGTTGTAGTTGCGCTTGGGTTTTTCGGCGGCGATGGCCTCGGTGCTCATGTTTGACCTCCCTGTTTTTCTTGTTTCTCGGCGAGCGCCTGCGTGAGAATTTCCTCGTGATCGGCAGTGCGGAAGCCATGCGTGGCGACCAGCTTGCCGCGCCGGAATACATGCAGCGTGTCGGCGAGCTCATAGACCTCGGGCAGATAGGACGAGATCAGGATGATGCCGGCGCCTTTCGACAAGAGCACGCTGAACAGCCGGTAAATCTCGGCCTTGGTGCCGACATCGACGCCCACCGTCGGCTCGTCGAAGATGAACAGCTTGGCGCCATGCGCCAGCCATTTGCCGATGACGATCTTCTGCTGGTTGCCGCCCGACAGGCTCGAGGCCAACGCATGGCGCGTCGGCGTCTTGATGCGCAGGTCGGCGATCTGGCGGTCGGCCTCGGCCTTCTCCTTGGCGCCGGAAATCAGAAGGTTGCTCGAAATGCGCTTGTAGATCGGCAGGTTGAGGTTCATGCCGACCGGCAAATTGAGGCACAGGCCCTGGTCGCGGCGGCTTTCGGGCGCCAGCGCCATGCCGAGCCGGATTGCGTCGTGCTCGGAATTGACCTGGACCTCTTTGCCTTGCCACAGGATCTGGCCGGCCGATTTCCTGTGGCGGCCGTAAAGCGTCGTGACGAACTCGCTGCGGCCGGCGCCGATCAGGCCGTAGAGGCCGACGATCTCGCCCGCGCGGACAGTCAGAGAAACATTCTCGAAGCCTTTGCCGGAGAGGTTCTTCGTTTCGACGATCGCGGCACCAAGCGTGAAGTGCTCCTTGTGGTAGATCTGCTCGATCGAGCGGTTGATCATCAGCTTGACCAGCTCGGGCTCGTTGGTCTCGGCGATGTTGCGGGTGCCGACCAGGGTGCCGTCACGCAGAACGGAGACGCGGTCGGCGAGCTCGAACACTTCCTCCATGCGGTGGCTGATGTAGATGATGGTGACACCTTCGCCCTTCAGCCGGCGGATCAGCGTGAACAGCTGGTCGGCCTCCTTGCGGGTGAGGTAGGCGGTCGGCTCGTCGAAGATCAGGAATTTCGTGCCACGCACGGTGGCGCGGGCGGCGGCGATCAGCTGCTGCTGGCCGATGGTGAGGTCGCCGAGAACGACATGCGCCGGCAGGTCGAAGCCGAGATCGTCGATGATCTTCTGTGCGTCCTTGACCATGGCGCGCTGCTGAAGGATGCCGAAGCGCGACTCCTCCTCGCCGAGGAACATGTTGGCGGCGACCGTGAGGTGGCGGCACAGCACCACCTCCTGGTGGACGGCGTTGATGCCGAGCGCCATCGCTTCATGAGGTGTTGCCAAAGCCGCCGGCTTGCCTTCCCAGATGACCTCGCCCGAGGTGCGCGGCATGACGCCGGTCAGAAGCTTGATGAGGGTGGACTTGCCGGCGCCGTTCTCGCCGACAATGGCGTGGATCTCGCCCGCCTTGAAAGCAAGGTGCACGGGCTTCAGCGCATGCGTGCCGGGATAGCGCTTTTCGAGGCCGTTGAGCTCTAGGATCGTCCTGCCGGGCTCCAGCGTGGGGTGTGGATGCAGTTCCTGCGCCGTCGACGTCATGACAATCCTCCCAGATCGATCTCAACCGTTGGATCCGCAGCGATGCGTCTTGATCGCGCACCTTGAACGCAAGCTAACGTAAGGCGTCGAATTTCCAAGCCGCCGCGGCGGATGTTTCCGGGGCGCGAGGCCCCGGAAACGACTGTCGTGAAGATCTCACTTGAGCTTCGGATTGAGCAGCGCGTCGATCTTCGGGTCCTTCATGTTGGCCTTGGTGACCAGGTTGGCGCCGGTGTCGACATTGGCCTCGACCTTCTCGCCTTTCGATGCGGCGAGCGCGGTCTTGATGCCGTCATAGCCCATCCGGTACGGGTCCTGGACGACGAGGCCGGAGATGACGCCGTCATTGAGGAACTTGATCAGCTTCTCGTCGCTGTCGAAACCGATCAGGCCGACCTTGCCGGCAAGGTTGTTCTCGGCGATCGCCTGGCCGACGCCCTGCGCCATGATCAGGTTGGAGGCGAAGATGCCCTTCAGGTCCGGATTGGCGGTGATCAGGTCGGTTGCGATGTTGAGACCGGTGGTCGCCTGGCCGTCGGCGTATTTGTCGGCAACGAGCTCGAGACCCGGATACTTGGCCTTGAGCTGTTCCTTGAAGCCCTGGGCGCGCTGCTCGAGCGAGCCGGCGCCCGGGAGCGCGGTGATCAGGGCAACCTTGCCCTCGACCTTACCGCCATTGGCGGCGCCGATCGCGGCGGCCAGACCGTCAGCCGCGACGCGGCCGCCCTGGACGTTGTCGGTGGTGAGGAAGGAGGTGAAGGCCTTGGAGTCGGCGCTGGAATCGATGCCGATGACCTTGACCTTGGATGCGGCCTCGTCGATCGGCTTGCCGAGCGCCTTGGCCTCGGTCGGCGCGATGACGACCGCGGCCGGATTGCCGGCGACGGCGTTTTCGAGGATCGAGATCTGGCCGTTCACGTCGGTCTCGGCCTGTGCGCCCAGTTCCGGCACGTTGACGCCGAGATCCTTGCCTGCCTTGCGGGCGCCAGCCAGGACGATCTGCCAGTAGAAGGAGGTTGTGTCCTTGACGATGATCGGAATGGTCACGTCGGCCGCCGAGGCAGGGGCGGAATGCAGCGTGCCGGCAAGCATCGATGCGGCGGCCAAGGCCACGAAGGCGCGGCGGTTGAGAAGGCTGGTCACGAATTTCATTAGGTTCCTCCCTAAAATCGCCTGGTGAAGGTTTACGGAAGCTCCATCTGGATAGGCGCGAGCCAAACAGAACTTTATCAATAAAAAACAGATGCCGTTTTTTGATAGTGCATCGCAGTGGCCGATGCAAGCGGTGTCTGGTGCCGTTTACGTGTTGCCGGATAGGGTTTGGTCGGCTTCAGCCGGCTTCCCCTCCCAGGCAGCATACGAGCGCGCTTCCGTTCCTCCCTTGAACATGGAACATTAATTCCATTATTCTGTCAATATGGAATATTCATTCCCTAGCCAAATCGCAGGATCGTGAAGGTTGCCCCGGTCCCGTCGTCGGTGGCCGTGTTGTCCGTGATCTAGAGCGTCGCGCCGAGATGCCAGGGCACGAACTCGTTGTCGCCGTAACCGAACGCCTCGCTCTTGGTCTTGCGGCCGGACGCCGTCTCGATGATCAGCTCGAAGAGCTCGCGGCCCATGCCGGCGATGGTCTTCTCGCCCGAGGCGATGACACCGCAATTGACGTCCATATCCTCTTCCATCTGGTGATACATGGTCGAATTGGTGGCGACCTTGATCGACGGCGTCGGCCGGCAACCGAAGCAGGAGCCGCGGCCGGTGGTGAAGACGATGACATTGGCGCCGCCGGCGACCTGGCCGGTGGCAGAGACCGGGTCGTAGCCGGGCGTGTCCATGAACACCAGGCCGCTGCCCGAAACCTTCTCGGCATAGCCGAAGACGCCGTTGAGCGGCGTCTGGCCGCCCTTGGCGACCGCGCCCAGCGATTTCTCGAGGATCGTGGTCAGGCCGCCGCGCTTGTTGCCGGGCGATGGGTTGTTGTCGATCGAGGCGCCGTGCTTGGCGGTATGGTCCTCCCACCACTTCACGAAGCCGTCGAGCTTGGCGGCGATCTCGGGCGAGGCGGCGCGATAGGCAAGCAGATGCTCGGCGCCGTAGATCTCGGTCGTCTCCGACAGGATGCCGATGCCGCCGCAGCCGGCCAGGATATCGACGGCGGCGCCCAGCGCCGGATTTGCCGTGATGCCGGACATGCCGTCCGAGCCGCCGCATTGCAGGCCGACGACGATCTCCGAGACCGGTATCGGCTCGCGCTGCAGATGGCCGACCTCCTCGGCGATCTCGGCCAGCACGCCCATCGCCCGCGCGACGGATTTGCGCGAGCCGCCGGCTTCCTGGATGTTGAAATGGCGTTTTCCCGCCGCCACGCCCTTCTGACCATAAAGGGTGAGCTGGTTGACCTCGCAGCCCAGTCCCACCATCAGGATGCCGCCGAAATTCGGGTGGCGCGCATAGCCGGCCAAAGTGCGGTGCAGAACCATCATGCCGTCGCCGGTGGCGCTCATGCCGCAGCCCTGACCGTGCACGATCGGCACGAAGCCGTCGATGCCGGGATATTTCGGCAGAAGCGTGCGGTTGGCTTCGTCCGCGATGGCATGGCAAACGGTCGACGAGCAATTGACGCTGGCGATGATGCCGATGAAGTTGCGCGTGCCGGCACGGCCGTCAGCGCGGCGGTAGCCCATGAAGGTACGCTTGCGGTCGGCCTCGGTCGCGTGCTCTGCCTCGCTCGGCGGCACCACCGGCAAGCGGCCGCTCTCGAAAACCAGATTGTGCGAATGGACATGCTCGCCAGTCGCGATGGCCTGCGTGGCGCGGCCGATCGCCTGCGCGTATTTCACCACCGCTTCGCCCGCGGCGATCGGCTTGATCGCCACCTTGTGGCCAGGCTCGATCACGGCGGTCGCGGCGGCGCCGCCCGGCAAGGGCGATCCAATCTCGATACGCCCATTGGCGACGGCGACATTGTCGGAGGGTGAGAGAAGGATGGTGTTGGCAATGGTCACGGGCGGCTGTCCTGGGTGGATCCTGGGAAGGCGGGCGGATTGACTCGCGCCCGTTTAAAGGTAATGTCTTTTATCGGGAAAAAACATTTTTGCGTCAATTGTTTTTTCGTCGCGGACAGCGCGCGCCCTCTGGCGGTGCGGGTGTCCGTTTGGCAAGCCGGCGAAAACCTTTCCTGTTTTCGGAAGCTTGAGCTAGGAACGCACCATAATTGCGCCTCAAGTCGGCCGTCGCAAGCGCCGGCGAGGCAACGGGGCAGGGAATGTCGAAGAGCAACAACGTCTACAAGGACGCCTTCAACCGCTGTCTGCGGCTGCTCGATGAATCCAAAAGCCTGCCCTCCGAACCCGAGCTCGGCACGTTGCTCGGCGTCAGCCGCACCACGGTGCGCAGCATCCTTACCCGCATGGAAGAGACCGGGCTGATCGCCTGGAACAAGCGCAGCAAGACGGTGCTCAGGGCGCCGCGGCCGGAGGATTTCTTCCCGGAGGAAGAGACCGACACGCTGGCCGAGATCATCGAGCGTTCCTTCATGCGACGGCTGCTTGCCAGTGGCGCCGAGGCCGGCATGCAGATCAACGAATTGGAACTGGCGCGCGAGATCGGCGTCGGCACCACCAGCGTGCGCGAGTTCCTGATCCGCTTCTCGCGCTTCGGCCTGATCGAGAAACGGCGCAACAGCCATTGGGTGCTGAAAGGTTTCACGCGCGCCTTCGCGCTCGAATTGACCGAGATACGCGAGATGTTCGAGCTGCGCTCGGCGGCGGCGTTTGTCGCGCTACCGCTGGAGAGCGCGGTCTGGGCCGATCTCGACGGGCTGGAGGTCGAGCATCGCCAGCTCGCCAGCGAGATCGCCACGCGCTTCAACGAATTCTCCGAGCTCGACGAGCGCCTCCACCGGCTGATCCACCGCGCCTCGCACAACCGCTTCATCGTCGACTTCTACGATGTCATCGCCATGATCTTCCACTACCACTATCAGTGGAACAAGGCCGAGGAGCGCCAGCGCAACGAGGTCGCGGTGCAGGAGCACCTCGCCTATATCGCGGCGCTCAAATCGCGCGATCCCGGCAAGGTGGACGCCGCCTGCCGCAAGCATTTGAAGTCGGCGCGCCAGACGCTGCTGAGCTCCATTCCCGAGGGACGGCAGGCGCAGCCCGCCTGAGGGTCTGTTGATATTCAGGTGATGCCGGCCTGCGAACGGCGGCTTCCTGCGCTTCCGGTGCTCACGTACTTCAAGTACGCTCCGCTCCGGCCTTCGCCGGCCGAAGCCCTCATAAGGGTCTCCGCTCTAGGAAGGCTACGGCCGGCGTAGGCCGGTTCTCGGAAACCACCATTCTCGGCTCGGCCTGACCTGAATCTCAACAGACCCATAAAAACAGGCGCATCGCGCCGCGTTGCCGCAGCGCGGTTTTGCCGATTTTCCGGCCGCATCGTCCATGTTAGGGTCGATCAAGTTTCCGGGAGAGGCTTTGCGTTGAATATCCGGCTGAGACGATGGAGCATGCCGGCCGCGTTCGTCGCGGCGCTAATTCTGTTGCTTCAGTCCTCCCTCGGTGCGTTCGCCTTCGGCGCGCCGTCGCAACTCGACGCCTTCGGCAATGTCATCTGCACGCATGAAGGGGCTGTAAAGCTCCCCGACGGCGATCCCCATCAGCAGCATATGCCGGCCTGCTGCTCGCTCGGCTGCAGCATGGCTTCGCCGGCGCATCTGCCGCCGCCGGAAGCGAATGCGCTTCACAGGGCGATGGCGTTCGAGACAGTCGCTTTTGCGGTCCCGGCCTTCCAGCATCTCGACTTCGCCCGCGATCGCTCGCCGGCCAATCCGCGCGCGCCGCCGGCAATCGGCTGATCCGCGGAACCTTTCGCGGCCTTGTCCATCCTATGATCAGACTGCTCGCGACCGCATTGCGGCGCGATTCCCTATCCATGGAGCAACCATGTCCAATCTTCTTCCCAAGGCGCGAGCCTTCGCCCTTCGCGGTCAGCCGCAGCTCGGCTTGCGGCAGCGTCTCGCCTTCGCCACGCTTTTCATTGTCCTTCTCTTGGCCTGCATTCCGGCCGCCATCGCGCATGAATTCAAGGTCGGCGATCTCGAGATCGAGCATCCCTGGTCGCGGGCGACGCCGCCGGGCGCCAAGGTGGCCGGCGGCTATTTCACCGTGACCAACAAGGGCAGCGTGCCGGACCGGCTGCTGTCGATTTCCTCCGAGATCTCCGACAAGGCCGAGCTGCATGAGATGGGCGTCAAGGACGGCGTCATGACCATGCGGCCGGTCGAGGGCGGGCTGGAGATCCCGGCCGGCGGCAAGGTCGCGCTGAAGCCGGGCGCCTACCATTTGATGTTCACCGGCCTGAAGCGGCAGCCGAAGCAGGGCGAGAAATTCGCCGCGACGCTGACCTTTGAGAAGGCCGGCAGCGTCAAAGTCGAGTTTGCCGTCGAAGGCATGGGCGAGACCGGCAGTGGCGATATGGACATGGATCACGCCGAGTAATCCGCCAGTTCGAAATCAGAGGGACGATCCATGAGGAAGTATCTTTTGGCGGCGGGCGTGCTATGCGCGCTCGGGACCAATGCCGCGCTCGCCCACATCACGCTTGAAACGCAGGAAGCGGCTGTCGGCTCCACCTATAAGGCGGTCCTGCGCGTGCCGCATGGCTGCGAGGGCAAGGCGACCACCGCCGTGCGCGTGCAGATCCCCGAAGGCGTCATCGCGGTGAAGCCGATGCCCAAGCCCGGCTGGACGCTGCAGGCCAAGAAGGGCAGGTACGAGAAATCCTACCAGCTCTATGGCGAGACGCTGACCACCGGCGTGAAGGAAGTGGACTGGAGCGGCGGCAATTTGCCCGACGAGTTCTATGACGAGTTCGTCTTCCGCGCTTCGCTGGCGGCCGATCTGCCGGCCGGCCAGATGCTCTATTTTCCGGTGGTCCAGGAATGCGGCGACGCCATCGATCGCTGGATCGAGATCCCGGCGACGGGCCAGGATGAGGACGCCTTGGAAACTCCAGCGCCCGGCATCAAATTGCTGCCGAAGAAATGATCTTTCGTTGGCGCTCCATCGGGGCGCGCCACCATTCCTGTCATGACGGCATGAACGCAGCACAGCCTTCCTCGACGATCCGCCTGCATACCGGCCCGCTTGCCTGGCTGGTGGCAGTGCTCGTGGCGATGGCGGTATTGGCCATGCCTGGTCGCGCCCTTGCGCATGCGGCGCTGGTCGCGACCGATCCGGCCGACGGCGCGGTGCTGCCGCAAAGTCCCGGCGAATTCTCACTCACCTTCAGTGAGCCGGTCTCGCCGCTGGTCCTGACGCTCGTGCGGCCGGACGGCTCGCAGCTTGCGCTGACATCCTTCCGTCTCAACGATCAGACCGTTGAGATCGACAATCCTGAAACGCTCAAATCCGGCACGCATGTGCTGAGCTGGCGAGTGGTGTCGGTCGACGGCCATCCGGTCGCCGGTTCGGCGCTGTTTTCCATAGGTGCGCCAAGTGCCGCGCCGGTGGCGGCCGAAGCCGTCGACCGGACGTTGCGCGCGGCGATCTGGGCAGCCAGGCTGTTTCTCTATGCCGGCCTCTTCCTCGGCGTCGGCGGCGCGTTCGCGCTTGCATGGCTGGCCGAGGACCGGCGTTGCGGCCAGCGCTTTGTCACCGCGGCGCTGCTTTTCGGTCTGGCCGGCGCGCCGGTATCGCTCGGCCTGCAGGGATTGGATGGGCTCGGCGCGCCGCTCGCCCGGTTTGCGGCACCGGTTGTCTGGAAGACCGCGCTGGAGACGAGCTTCGTCTGGACGGTGCTGATAGGCGTGATCGCGCTTGGTCTCGCGCTGCTGTCGCTTGCCGGGCCGTCAGGTCTTCGCAAGCTGTCGGCAAGTGCTGCACTGCTCAGTGTCGGCGGCGCTCTCGCCGCGAGCGGCCACGCCAGCGCCGCCGAGCCGCAATGGCTGACGCGGCCGCTGGTGTTCCTGCATGGCGCCGCAATCGCCTTCTGGGCCGGTTCGCTGGCGCCGCTCGGCCTAGCGCTGCGGCAGCAACCCGCGGAAGCAAAAGCCTTTCTGCGGCGCTTCTCCCGCGCGATCCTGCCGGTCGTCATCGCGCTTGCCGCAAGCGGCATCATGCTGGCAATCATCCAGGTCCAGGTACCGGCGGCGCTGGTCCATACGTCCTATGGCCGGCTGCTACTCTTGAAGCTGGCTCTGCTGCTCTTCCTGTTCACGCTTGCCGCGATCAACCGCTGGACATTGACCGCGCCCGCCGAGGCAGGCGACACGGAGGTGCAGCGACGGCTGGCGCGCTCCATCCGCATCGAGGTGGTCATCGTGCTTGCCATCTTCGGCGTCGCCGCCGGCTGGCGCTTCACCCCGCCGCCGCGCGCGCTGGCGATCGCCGCCGCGCAACCGGTGTCGATCCACATCCACACGCTGAAGGCGATGGCCGATCTCAGCATCACGCCGGGCCATGCCGGCGAGGTCGCCGCTTCGGTGGTGATCATGACCGGCGATTTCGGCCCGCTCGACGCCAAGGCGGTGACGCTGGTGCTGTCGAAGCCGGATTCCGGCATCGAGCCGATCAAGCGGCCGGCGACAAAGCCCGGCGACGGCACCTGGCGCGTCGACAATCTCGTCATCCCAATTCCCGGGCGCTGGAACGCGCGGCTGGATATCCTCGTTTCGGACTTTGAGATGGTGAAGATCGAGGCGCCGATCGACATCCGCGCTGAGTGATATTCAGGTGAGGCCGGCCCCAATCCGATCTACAACCGCCTGACACAATTCGGTCAGACGGTTGACGCCGTCGCCTCGGCCCGTCATTCATCTGGAAAAGGCGTTCTCCAGGGCGCGGCCTGCAACAAGCATCCGGAAGTAGGGAAGAAACGATGGAAAAAGCCGAAATCGGCCTGATCGGCCTTGGCACGATGGGCTCCAACCTGGCGCTCAACATCGCCGAGCACGGGCACCGCATCGCCGTCTTCAACCGCACGCCATCGCGCACCGACGCCTTCGTCGAGAGCGCCGGTTCGCTGAAGGACATGGTCGTCCCGTGCTACAGCCTGGAGGAACTCGCCGCGGCGATCCGGCCGCCGCGGCCGATCATCATCATGGTGCTGGCCGGCAAGCCGGTCGACGAGCAGATCGCGGCACTGCGCGGCGTGCTCTCCAACAACGACATCGTCATCGATGCCGGCAACGCCAATTTCCGCGACACGATGCGCCGCTTCTCCGAGCTGTCTGGCTCGGGCCTGACCTTCATCGGCATGGGCGTTTCGGGCGGCGAGGAAGGCGCGCGTCACGGTCCGTCGATCATGGTCGGCGGCACCGAGGAGTCCTGGAAGCGCGTCGAGAACGTGCTGACGGCGATTTCCGCCAAGTTCAAGGACGAGCCCTGCGCCGCCTGGCTCGGGCATGACGGTGCCGGCCATTTCGTCAAGACCATCCACAACGGCATCGAATATGCCGATATGCAGATGATCGCCGAGATCTATGGCATATTGCGCGACGGTCTGGGCATGGCGCCCAAGGAGATCGGCAAGGTCTTCGACGGCTGGAACCAGGGCCGGCTCAACTCCTATCTGATCGAGATCACCGCCAAGGTGCTGGCCGCCGACGATCCGAAGACCGGCAAGCCGGTGGTCGACATCATCCTCGACCGCGCCGGGCAGAAGGGCACCGGCAAATGGTCGGTCATCGAGGCGCAGCAGCTCGGCATTCCGGCGACGGCCATCGAGGCGGCGGTGGCGGCGCGCGTGCTCTCCTCGATCAAGGACGAGCGGCAGGCGGCGGAAAAGGCCTATGGCAATATCGGCGTCGCGAAGATCCCCGGCGACAAGGCCGTGCTGCTCAAGGACCTGGAGCTCGCATTGTTCGCCGGCAAGATCGCGGCTTATGCGCAGGGTTTTGCCGTGATGAGCGGCGCTTCGAAGGAGTTCAACTGGAACCTGCCGATGCCGACCATCGCCAAGATCTGGCGCGCCGGCTGCATCATCCGCTCGCAGATGCTGGACACGATGGCCGAGGCCTTCGGCTCCGGCGGCGCTTCCACCAACCTTTTGATGGCGCCGGCCTTCATCGCCATGATGAAGGAAGCGCATCCGTCGCTCAGGCGCATCGTGGCGCGCGCTTCCGAGGCCGGCTCACCGGTGCCGGCGCTGTCCTCCGCGCTCGCCTATTTCGACAGCTACCGCCAGGGACGCGGCACGTCGAACCTCATCCAGGCGCAGCGCGATTTCTTCGGCGCGCATGGCTTCGAGCGCATCGGGGAAGAGGGGGCGTTCCACGGCCCATGGGGCAGTGGCGCGGCCTAGGCTTGGTCGTCATTCTAGGGCGGAGCAAGGAGCGAAGCGACGCGCGCAGACCCTAGAATCCATTCCGTGACATCCGAGTGTCGCAACCGTGCAGAATTCTGCTCCGCTGCGTTTTCTGGCCAAGGTCACGGCATGGATTCCAGGGTCTCCGCGACGGAGCTTCGCTCCTGCTTCGCCCTGGAATGACGAAGCTGAGGAGCTTCGGCCAATCTCCAACGAACCAGAGCTAACCGCGATAGGGCAAGACCTCGCTCGGCGTGCTGAGCGATTGCAGCGTGCCTGGATCAGCGCCGCCGATCCAGCCGAGCACGGCCTTGGCGAGCTCGGAGCCGGCCAGCCGGAAATTCTCGTTGACGACAAGCAGCTCGCGCCGGAACAGATGCAGCAGTTCCGACGATTGTTTCGAGACGACGTCGACGTCGCGGCCGAGCTTCAGTCCGGCGTCCTCGATGCCGGCCACAATGGCGAGCGTGGCGGCGGCGGCGCTGCTGACGAAGCCGTCCGGCCGGTCCTTGCGCCGCATCAACTGCGCAGTCCGCATCCTGATCTGCTCGATCGACTGGTCGATGGAGACGGTGTTGAATGGCACCTCCGAGGCGCCCACCTCGCTCAACGCATCGGCAAAGCCGTTCAGCGTATGGCCGTAATAGGTGAGGCCGACCGGCGGCGTCACCAGCGCAAGCCGGCTGCGGCCCCTGCCGGCGAGATAGCGCACGGCTTCGCCGGCGAAGGCGTAATTGTCGAAGTCGTGATAGGGATGCACCAGGCCCATGTCGGTGCGGCCATGGGTGGCGAAGGGGATGCCGCGCTCCAGCATGTAACGCGCCCGCGGGTCGTTGGGCTGGGTACGCGAGATGATGACGCCGTCGGCCGAGCCCGTCTCGACCAGATAGCGCACCGGGTCGAGCGGATCCTGCGAGCGCGAATAGGGCGTGACGATCAAATGGTAGGGCGTGTCGGCGATCACCTCGGTGACGCCGTAGATGATGTCCGAAACGAAGCTCATCAGCTCCTGCTCGGTGTTCAGCACAAGCGAGATGACGTTGGTCTTGCCGGTTCTCAAGCGTACGCCGGCGCGGTTCGGGCGATAGCCGATCTGCTTGGCGACGAGCTGGACACGGCGCCTGGTCTCGGCGCCGATTTCCGGCGCATCCTTCAGCGCGCGCGAGACCGTCGTGACGCCAAGTCCGGTCATGAAGGCAAGCGTCTTCAGAGTCGGCCGCTCCTTGCCCGACGTGTCGTCGTCGCCCTTCTTCGTTACCCGTCTATCCATTCGTCCCGCCCGTCAGGCGCATAGCAGCCGCAAGGCCGGCCGGCAATCGTGCGGCGTTGACAATTGCGCGACCTTCAGCATGTCGCCTGGTTCAATATACTGAAACGTTACAGGTTGCCAATCTTCGTGAGCGACCGGCAGGGCCGGAAGCATTCCATTGCGCTGCGGAGGCGAACCGAAAGTCTCTGGAATCACAAAGAAATCTCGGCTTCAGGCCGGGTTTTGCCACCAAACGACTGTTCCGACGTCGGCATTGCCATCCCAGAAGAGAGATTTTGTTCGGGCCTCGAAAAAATCTTGATTGGTTTTGAGGCGAGGGGTTGCCTATGCAGTCCATTTGCCGTATCGAAAATCTGTAACGTTTCAGATTCTGGGAGGAAGCCGAAATGCGATACAAATTCATGACTGCCGCCTTTGCCGCGACGGTTGCGTTCAACTTCGCCGGCCCGGCGGCCGCGACCGACCTGGAAGTCACCCATTGGTGGACTTCCGGCGGCGAGGCGGCGGCGGTTGCCGAGCTTGCCAAGGCATTCGACGCGACAGGCAATCACTGGGTCGACGGCGCCATTGCGGGCTCCGGCGGCACGGCGCGGCCGATCATGATCAGCCGCATCACCGGCGGCGATCCGATGGGCGCCACGCAGTTCAACCACGGCCGGCAGGCGGAGGAGCTGGTGCAGGCCGGGCTGATGCGCGACCTCACCGACATCGCCACCAAGGGCAAGTGGACCGAGGTCGTGCGGCCGAAGAGCCTGCTCGACAGCTGCACCATCGGCGGCAAGATCTATTGCGTGCCGGTCAATATCCATTCCTGGCAGTGGCTGTGGCTGTCCAACGAGGCCTTCCAGAAGGCCGGCCTGCCGCTGCCGAAGGACTGGAATGAATTCGTGGCGGACGCGCCGGCGCTGGAAAAGGCAGGCATCATTCCGCTCGCCGTCGGCGGGCAGCCCTGGCAGGCTTCCGGCGCCTTCGACGTGCTGATGGCCGCTGTTGGCGGCACTGACACCTTCCTCAAGGTCTACAAGAACAAGGACGCCACCTTTGCGGCCGGTCCGGAGATCGCCAAGGTGTTCAAGGCGGCGGACGACGCCCGCAAGATGGCCAAGAACACCAATGTGCAGGACTGGAACCAGGCGACCAATCTGGTCATCACCGGCAAGGCTGCCGGCCAGATCATGGGCGACTGGGCGCAGGGCGAGTTCCAGGTCGCCGGCAAGACCGCCGGCAAGGACTATACCTGCCTGCCCGGCCTCGGCCTGAACGAAGTCATCGCTACCGGCGGCGACGCCTTCTACTTCCCGCTGCTCAAGGATGCCGACAAGGCCAAGGCACAGGAAGTTCTGGCGGAGACCTTGCTCGATCCGAAGACCCAGGTTGCCTTCAACCTCAAGAAGGGCTCGCTGCCGGTGCGCGGCGACGTCGACCTCGGCACGGCCAACGATTGCATGAAGAAGGGCCTCGCCATCCTCGCCAAGGGCGCGGTCATGCCGTGGACGGACCAACTGCTTTCGCAGGACACCCAGAAGCAGAAGGAAGACCTGTTCTCCGAGTTCTTCGCCAAGCCCGACATGACCGTCGAAGAGGCGCAGAAGCGCTTCGCCGAGATCATCGGTTCGGCGGACTGACAACCGGCGCCCCCGCCCGCTCCCGGCCCCAGCCTATCGGGGGTCGGGAGCATGACGTCCTCATTGTCCCAGCCCGGCTGCCGAGATGAGCAACAGCGAACGCCCTAACCACCTTTTCCGTAACCTGAACGCCAAGGTCGCATCGATCCCGATGGTGCTCACTGCGCTTGTGGTGTTCGTCGGCGGCACGGCGTGGACGGTTCTCTACTCCTTCACCAATTCGAAGCTGTTGCCGCGGCTCAATTTCGTCGGGCTCGACCAGTATCACCGGCTCTGGTCGACATCGCGCTGGCTGGTGTCGATCGAGAATCTTCTGATCTACGGCGTCATCTCGCTGGTGTTCTCGCTGGTCATCGGCTTCCTGCTTGCAGCCCTGCTCGACCAGAAGATCCGCTTCGAGGACACGTTCCGCACGATCTTCCTCTATCCCTTCGCGCTGTCCTTCATCGTCACCGGGCTGGTCTGGCAATGGCTGCTCAATCCGGATTTCGGCGTCCAGCGCGTCGTGCGCGACCTCGGCTGGACGAGCTTCAGCTTCGACCCGCTCTACAATTCCAGCATCGTCATCTACGGCATTTCGATCGCGGCGCTGTGGCAGGGCACGGGCTTGATCATGTGCCTGATGCTGGCTGGCCTGCGCGGCATCGACGAGGACATCTGGAAGGCGGCGAGGGTGGACGGCATTCCGACCTGGAAGACCTATCTCTTCATCGTCATCCCGATGATGCGGCCGGTCTTCATCACCACGCTGGTGATCATCGCCGCCGGCATCGTCAAGGTCTACGACCTGGTCGTGGCGCAGACCAGCGGCGGCCCCGGCATCGCCTCCGAAGTACCGGCGAAATACGTCTACGACTACATGTTCTTCGCCCAGAATCTCGGCCAGGGGTTTGCCGCCTCGACCATGATGCTGTTGTCGGTGGTGATCGTCATCGTGCCCTGGGCCTATCTCGAATTCGGAGGCAAGAAGCGTGGCTGACGTCGCCTCCCTGTCCACCAGCGCACAAGCGCTCAGGCGCGATGCCGCCGGCCCGAGTGGGCCGAAGCCGCGGCACGTGCTGTCGCGCCGCAACATCTTCCTCTACGGCACGCTGATCGTCGTGGCGCTCTATTATCTCTTGCCGCTCTACGTGATGATCGTCACGTCGCTGAAGGGCATGCCGGAGATCCGCCTCGGCAACATCTTCTCGCCGCCGGTGGAGATCACCTTCGAGCCCTGGGTGAAAGCCTGGGCGACAGCGTGCACAGGGCTCAATTGCGACGGGCTCTCGCGCGGCTTCTGGAATTCGGTGCGCATCACGGTGCCGTCGGTGTTGCTCTCGATCGCGATCGCCTCGGTGAACGGCTATGCCTTGGCCAACTGGCGTTTCAAGGGCGCCGACACCTTCTTCATCATCCTGATCGTCGGCGCCTTCATCCCCTACCAGGTGATGATCTATCCGATCGTCATCATCCTGCGCGAGATCGGCATCTACGGCTCGCTGACCGGCCTGGTGATCGTGCATTCGATCTTCGGCATGCCGATCCTGACGCTGCTCTTCCGCAACTACTTCACCTCGATGCCGGAGGAACTGTTCCGCGCGGCGCGCGTCGACGGCGCCGGCTTCTGGGGCATTTATCTGCGCATCATGCTGCCGATGTCGCTGCCGATCTTCGTCGTCGCCATCATCCTGCAGGTGACGGGCATCTGGAACGACTTCCTGTTCGGCGTCGTCTACACGCGCCCCGACACCTATCCGATGACGGTGCAGCTCAACAACATCGTCAACTCGGTGCAGGGCGTGAAGGAATACAACGTCAACATGGCCGCGACCATCCTCACCGGGCTGGTTCCGCTCATCGTCTACTTCATTTCCGGCAAGCTCTTCGTGCGCGGCATCGCCGCCGGCGCGGTGAAAGGATGATGATGGAAGCTGAAATCGCCAATGCAAGCGTTTCGATCCAGGACCTGTCGCTCAATTTCGGCGCCGTCTCGGTGCTGCAGACACTCAACCTGGATGTCGCCGAGGGCGAGTTCATCGTGCTGCTCGGCCCGTCCGGCTGCGGCAAGTCGACCTTGCTCAACTGCATAGCCGGCCTGCTCGACATTTCGGACGGGCGCATCTTCATCAAGGGCAAGAACGTCACCTGGGAAGAGCCGAAGGACCGCGGCATCGGCATGGTGTTCCAGTCCTACGCGCTCTATCCGCAGATGACGGTGGAGAAGAACCTTTCCTTCGGCCTGCGTGTCGCCGGCGTGCCGAAGGAGGAGATCGCCAAACGCATCGCCCGCGCCGCCGAGATCCTGCAGATTGGCCCGCTGTTGCAGCGCAAGCCCTCGGCGCTTTCGGGCGGCCAGCGTCAGCGCGTGGCGATCGGCCGTGCGCTGGTGCGCGACGTCGACGTCTTCCTGTTCGACGAGCCGCTTTCCAACCTCGATGCCAAGCTGCGTTCCGAGCTGCGCGTCGAGATCAAGCTTCTGCATCGCAGGCTCAAGAACACGATGATCTATGTCACCCACGACCAGATCGAGGCGATGACGCTGGCCGACCGCATCGCGGTGATGAAGGGCGGCGTGATCCAGCAGCTCGACGCGCCGCAGACGATCTACAACCGCCCCGTCAACCGCTTCGTCGCCGGCTTCCTCGGTTCGCCTGCGATGAATTTTCTCAAGGGTCGGCTCGAAGCGGGCGAGGCGCCGGTGTTCAAGGCCGACGGCATGTCGGTGCCGCTCGCCCGCTATCAGTTCGACAGCGATGGAGGTCGCGCCGCCAAGCCCTGCGTCTTCGGCATCCGGCCCGAGCATATTGCTTTCGGCGAAGCGGCGAGGGCCATGCCGTTCACCGCCGAGTCCACCGTCGAGATCGTCGATCCGATGGGCTCCGACACGCTGGTGTGGACAAAGCTCGGCGGCCAAATCCTTTCCTTCCGCGTCGAAGCCGACAAGACGCTGCACAACGGCGATGCGATCCGCATCGGCTTCGATCCGGCGCGCGCTTCGCTGTTCGACGCCGAGACCGACAGCCGCCTCTAACCCCCGAAAAATCATCCCCCAAGCAGAACGGACAGGACAGATGAACTGGTCATTCCAACTCTACAGCGCCCGCAATTTCCAGCCATGGAACGGCGTGGTGAAAATGCTCGGCGAGCTCGGCTACAAACAGGTCGAAGGCTTTGGCGGCGTCTATGACGACCCGAAAGCTTTTCGCGCCGAGCTCGACAAGAACGGGCTTGCGATGCCGACCGGGCATTTCTCGATCGACGCGCTGGAGAACGATTTCGACGGCGTGCGCAAAATCGCCGACGCGCTCGGCATCAAGCTCATGATCTGCCCCTATCTGATGCCCGACCAGCGCCCGTCCGACGCCGCCGGCTGGCGCGGCTTCGGCGAGCGCCTGGCCAAGGCGGGCGAGACCGCCAAGAAGGCCGGCTACGGCTTTGCCTGGCACAACCACGATTTCGAATTCAAGGCACTTGCCGACGGCTCGCTGCCGCAGGACCATATCCTGTCCGCCGCGCCTGATATCGGCTGGGAGATGGACGTCGCCTGGGTGGTGCGCGGCGGCGCCGATCCGCTGCCCTGGATCGAAAAGCACGGCAAGCGCATCGTCGCCGTCCACGTCAAGGACATGGCCAAGCCCGGCGAGGGACTGGACGAGGACGGCTGGTCCGATGTCGGCCACGGCACGATCGACTGGGCGGGCCTGTTCAAGACATTGCGCGCCAAGAGCCCGGCTCAATATTTCATCATGGAGCAGGACAACCCCAACGACATCGAGCGCTATGCCCGGCGATCGATCGCGGCAGCCAAGAGCTGGCAGGAGTAATCGAAATGGCAGAGAAACTTGGCGTCGGCGTCATCGGCTGCGGCAACATATCGAAGGCGTATTTCTCGCTGTCGCCGCTGTTCCACGGCATCAAGATGCGCGCCTGCGCGGATATCAACATGGATGCCGCGAAAGCGCGGGCAAAGGAGTTCAAGCTGCGCGCCGAGACGGTCGACGACCTGCTCAAGGACGACGAGATCGATATCATCGTCAACCTGACGATCCCGGCCGTGCACTATGAAGTGTCGAAAGCGGTGCTCGACGCCGGCAAGCATGTCTATTCGGAAAAGCCGTTCGTGCTGTCGATCGAGGAAGGGCTCGATCTCAAGAAACGGGCCGAGAAGAAAGGCCTGCGCATCGGTTCGGCCCCGGACACCTTCCTCGGCGGCGCGCACCAGCTGGTCCGCGATCTCATCGACAGCGGCAAGCTCGGCGCGATCACCAGCGGCACCTGCCATGTGATGGGCCATGGCATGGAGCACTGGCACCCCAACCCGGACTTCTTCTTCCAGCCGGGCGCCGGTCCGGTGCTGGATATCGGACCCTACTACGTTACCAACCTGATCCAGCTGATCGGGCCGGTGAAGCAGGTGGCGGCTTTCGCGACGACACCAGCGAAGGAACGGACGATTTCGTCGAAACCGCGCGCGGGCGAAAAGATCCCGGTGAATACGCCGACCACCATCCATGCGCTGCTCGAATTCGCCAATGGCGCGGTGATCACGCTCAACACCAGCTGGGACGTCTGGAGCCACGGCCACGCGCCGATGGAGCTCTATGGCGAATTGGGCACCGTCTTCGTGCCGGACCCGAACTTCTTCGGCGGCGAGGTGCGCTTCACCAATGGCACAAAGCCGGTGAAGAAGCTGCCGAAATGGAACCATCCGTTCGGTGTGCCGAACGAGATGCATGGCCAGGGCATGATGGCCAACTACCGCACCGCCGGCCTTGCCGACATGGCGATCGCGATCGCTGAAGGGCGGCCGCATCGCTGCTCGATGGAGCTGGCGCTGCACGCCGTCGATGTGATGACCGGCATCCTGCGTTCCGGCGAAAGCGGCAAATATGTCGCCATGCAGACGAGCTGCGAGCGGCCGGCCGCGCTCGGCGTCAAGGACGCGAAGGCGCTGCTGGCGAAGAAAAAGTAGGTGGCAACCCCTCTCCCCGTTCCGGCGGGGAGAGGGTAATGATTAGGGGCGAGCATCGATTCAATTTATCTGGTGGCGATCTCTGCGCCGCTTGTATCCCGAGGATTCCCCCATGCCCTATGTCGCCGCCGAGAACCGCTACGAGAAGATGATCTACAACCGCTGCGGGCGGTCCGGCCTGAAGCTGCCGGCGATCTCGCTCGGGCTGTGGCACAATTTCGGCAACGACACGCCGCACAAGACCAAGCAGGCGCTCGTGCGCAAGGCCTTCGACCTCGGCATCACGCATTTCGACCTCGCCAACAATTACGGCCCGCCTCCCGGCTCGGCGGAAACCGCGTTCGGCGAGATACTGCGCAGCGATTTCGCAGGCTATCGCGACGAGCTGATCATTTCGACCAAGGCCGGCTACGAGATGTGGGCCGGCCCGTATGGCGAATGGGGCAGCCGCAAGTATGTGCTGGCCAGCCTCGACCAGAGCCTCAAGCGCATGGGGCTCGACTATGTCGACATCTTCTATTCGCACCGTTTCGACCCCGAGACACCGCTCGAGGAAACGATGGGGGCGCTCGACCACGCGGTGCGCTCGGGCAAGGCGCTCTATGCCGGCATCTCGTCCTACAATTCGCAGCGCACGCGCGAGGCGGCCGACATATTGAGGCAGCTCGGCACGCCCTGCCTGATCCACCAGCCGAGCTATTCGATGCTCAACCGCTGGGTTGAGGAAGACGGGCTGCTCGACACGCTGGAGGGGCTCGGCATCGGCTCGATCGTGTTCTCGCCGCTGGCGCAGGGCATGCTGACCGACAAATATCTCGGCGGTATTCCCGATGGCAGCCGCGCATCCCAGGGCAAATCGCTCAAGCCTGCCTTCATCAACGACAAGTCGATCGCCAACATCAAGGCGCTCAACGCCGTTGCCGGCCGCCGCGGCCAGACGCTGGCGCAGATGGCGCTGGCCTGGGTGCTGCGCAAGGGCCGCGTGACCACGGCGCTGATCGGCGCCAGCCGGCCCGAACAGGTCGAGGATTGCGTCGGCGCGCTCAAGGCGCTCGAGTTCTCCGATGCCGAACTGGCCGAGATCGACACTTACGCGCGCGAGTCCGACATCAACCTGTGGGCGGCTTCTGCCGAACGCAAGGGGCCGCCGCGCAAGTAGCGATTAGCCGGCGAACCATCTGGCCCGGCGCGCACCGGAAGGGATGCGCTGCGGAAACAGTGGCAAAATCACTCGTTCGTCGCTATCTCAGGGGAATTGAAGTCGTTCGCATGCGAGATTTCGCGCGGGCGCCAACTGGGCAAACAAGATGACGGCAAGAGATGCGCTGACCAAGAACCAGCTCTGCGTGCTCGAGAAGCTCGAGGCGTCGAGCGGGCCGCTCAGCGCCTATACGCTGCTCGACCAACTGCGCGAGCGCGGTTTTCGCGCGCCATTGCAGGTTTACCGGGCGCTCGACACGCTGGTGAAGTCCGGCTTGGTGCACCGGCTGGAGAGCCTCAATTCCTTCGTCGCCTGCGCCGAGTCGCACGACCACAGCCATTCGATGACGGCCTTTGCCATCTGCGACAATTGCGGCCAGGTGACGGAGATGTCCGACCACGATGTCGACCACCGGCTGGACGAGTGGGTGCGCTCGACGGGATTCGCGGCCAAGAAGGCGGTGATCGAGTTTCGTGGGGTTTGCGCCAAGTGTCGGGCCGAAGCTGCTTAGCTCTATACGACTTAGCCTTTTAATGCCGGCGCGAAGCCCCCCTCTCTGTCCTGCCGGACAGAGAGGGGGGCGACGGATCGCGGCGCCTCTCGGCATGCCGCCTAATGCGCCTCGTCCCAGTTGTTAGCAGCCCGCGCATCGACATGCAGCGGCACCGACATCGAGACAGCCGGCATCGGCGCGTTTTCCATCACGCGGCGCACGACGGGAATCGTCGCCTCGACCTCCGCTTCCACCGTTTCGAAGATCAGCTCGTCATGCACCTGCAACAGCATGCGGGCGGAGAGCTTCGCCTTGTCCAGCGCCTCCTCCATATGCACCATGGCGCGGCGGATGATGTCGGCGGCGGTGCCTTGCAGCCTGGCGTTGATCGAGGCGCGCTCGTTGAAGGCGCGGATCGACGGGTTGGACGACCTTATCTCCGGATAGTGGATGCGGCGGCCGAAGATGGTTTCGACAAAGCCGTGCTCGCGCGCATAGGCCTTGGTTTCCTCGATATAGTCGCGGATGCCCGGGAAGCGCTCGAAATAGCGCTTGATGTAGGCGCTGGCCTCGTCGCGCGGGATCGACAGCTGGTTGGCGAGGCCGAAGGCCGAGATGCCGTAGATGATGCCGAAATTGATCGCCTTGGCGCGCCGGCGCACCTCCGAGGGCATGCCCTCGACCGGCACGTTGAACATTTCGGAGGCAGTGATGGCGTGGATGTCGGCGCCGTCGGCGAAAGCCTGCTTGAGCTGCGGGATCTCGGCGACGTGGGCAAGCACGCGCAATTCGATCTGGCTGTAGTCGGCCGAGACCAGCTTGTGGCCTTTCTCGGCGATGAAGGCGGTCCTGATCTTGCGGCCTTCGGCGGTGCGCACCGGGATGTTCTGCAGATTGGGATCGGAGGACGACAGTCGCCCGGTCGTGGTCGCGGCCAGCGCATAGGAGGTGTGGACGCGGTTGGTGCCGGGGTTGATGAAGCCGGGCAGCGCGTCGGTGTAGGTCGATTTCAGCTTGGTCAGCTGACGCCAGTCGACGATCTTGCGCGGCAGCTCGTGGCCTTCGGCGGCGAGGTCCTCAAGCAGCTGCGCCGAGGTCGACCACTGGCCGGTCTTGGTCTTCGAGCCGCCGGGCAGGCCCATCTTGCCGAACAGGATGTCGCCGAGCTGCTTCGGCGAGCCGATGTTGATGCGCTCGCCGACGATCCCGTAGATTTCCTCCTCGACGCGGGCAGCACCCTGCGCCAGTTCGCCGGACAGCCGCGACAGGATCTGGCGGTCGACCGAGATGCCGCGCTGTTCCATGCGGGCCAGAACCGGCACCAGCGGCCGTTCCAGCCGCTCGTAGACGGAAACGAGGCCTTTGGCGGCCAGCCTCGGCTTCAGCAACTGCCACAGCCGCAGCGCCAAGTCGGCCTGCTCGCCGGCATAGGCGGTGGCGCGCTCGATATCGACCTGGTCGAAGCCGATGGCATTCTTGCCCGAGCCGGCAAGTTCCTTCTTGGAGGACGGCGCGTGGCCAAGCCACTTCTCCGACAGCGAGGCGAGGTCGTGGCCGCCCGAGGTGCCGGCGTCGAGCACGTAGGAGATCAACATCGTGTCGTCGAACGGACCGACCTCGATGCCGTGCCGGCTCATCACGACGATGTCGTATTTCATGTCCTGCACGATCTTGAGGACCGAACGGTCCTCAAGCAACGGCTTGAGCAGCGCCAACGCGTCGCGGACGGGGATCTGGTTCTCCACCATGCCGCCGCCGAGCAGGTCGCCATTGCCGCTCTTGTGGGCGAGCGGCACATAGACGGCGCGGCCGGGCGCGATCGCCATGGAAATGCCGATGAGATCGGCCTGCATCGGGTCGGGCGAAGAGGTCTCGGCATCGAGCGCAAGGATGCCGGCGTCGCGGGCTTCGGCGATCCAGGCCTTGAGCGCCGCCGCATCGCGGATGGCGCCATAGGCCGAGGGATCGATCTTGCGCGCCGTCGCCTGCTCCAGCCGCAGCGCCGAGAGGAGGGAGGGGGTGTCGCCCTGCGGCGGCGCGTCCTCGCCCCTTACCGCCGGCTTCGCGGCGCCGTTTGATGAGGCTGCTGCCTGTCTCGGCGGAGCGCCGGCCCCGACATCGGGCCCATGCGCGGCATCGGCGCGCTCGACGGTGACGGCGGAAGCCTGGACGTCGCCGATCTCGGTCGCGGTCGCCTCGGCGACGCGGCGCGTCAGCGTGGTGAACTCCATCGTCTTCAGGAAGCCGATCAGCTTCGGGCCGTCCGGTTCATGCAGGACCAGCTCGTCCAGCCCCTCCTTCATAGGTACGTCGTTCTTCAGCGTCACCAGCTGGCGCGAGATGCGCGCCTTGTCGGCGTTGGCGATGATGGTCTCGCGCCGCTTGTCCTGCTTGATCTCGGAAGCGCGCGCCAGCAGGCCGTCGAGATCGCCGAACTGCTCCAGAAGCTGTGCCGCGGTCTTCGGGCCGATGCCGGGCACGCCCGGCACGTTATCGACCGAGTCGCCGGTCAGCGCCTGCAGGTCAATCATCTTTTCCGGCGGCACGCCCCATTTCTCGATCACTTCGGGGATGCCGATCTGGCGGTCCTTCATCGGGTCGTACATGCCGACCGTCGGGCCGACCAGCTGCATCAGATCCTTGTCGGAGGAGATGATGGTGGTGTCGGCGCCGACCTCGCAGGCGAGCCGGCAATAGGTGGCGATGATGTCGTCGGCCTCGAAGCCTTCCATCTCGATGCAGGGCAGGTTGAAGGCCACGGTCGCCTGGCGGATCAGCCCGAATTGCGGGATCAGGTCTTCCGGCGGCGCCGAGCGGTTCGCCTTGTATTCAGGGTAGAGATCGCTGCGGAAGGTTTTCGAGGAATAATCGAAAATGACGGCGAAATGCGTCGGCACCACACCTACATTGGTGTTGCGGGCGTCCTGCACCAGCTTCCAAACCATGTTGCAGAAGCCGAGCACGGCATTGGTCGGCAGGCCGTCGGACTTGCGGTTGAGCGGCGGCAGCGCGTGGTAGGCGCGGAAAATGTAGCCGGAGCCGTCGACGAGGAAGAGGTGATCGCCTTTTTTCATGCCGGCAGGGATAGCGCGGCCAGCCTTCGCGGTCCATGCCAAAGGCTGCGGAACCCACCGGTTCGGGCAACACCCCTGACAGATCCTGTCCGCCAAAGCGTGTCGCGCTGAAACGGATTCAGGTGACGTGTTTTGCGTCTTTTTGTTCGTGCATGCCGTTTCCCAAAACCGCTGCACAGTTTTGGGCGACGTGCATGGAATTCGCCGCTCACGGGCATGTTACAAAACTGTAATTTTCGTGCCCTTGAATCGCCACGTTCACAGACCCAAATACATTTCATCGGCAGTTTTCGCCGAAGTCCGGAGTAAGGCCCGTCCCCCGCCTATCCCGGGCAACTGCGGCAGCCTATCCCCCCTCTCCGGGCTGCCGCATCGTTTCGAGTAGAGACCGCCGTGGTTCCCCCTCCACCACGGCGGTCTTTTTTTTGCCTTTCGGCTGGCCCCTTGCCTCGTTGGTCTAACGATCGCGGCTTTTCGTTTTCGGCGTGGCCCTTTAGGGTCTGCCCAAAATCGAAAGGCAAAAAGCATGTCCAGAATCTCCCCCGTCCTCGACCGTCTCGACCAGAATCTCGACCAGAGCCTGGGGCGGCTGTTCGGCCTGCTCGGCATCAAGTCGATCTCCACCGATCCGGCCTTTGCCGCCGACTGCCGCAAAGGGGCGGAATGGTTGGTCGCCGAGCTCAAGCTGATCGGCTTCGACGCCAGTGTGCGCGACACGCCCGGACATCCGATGGTGGTGGCGCATCACGAGGGACCGGCGGGCGCGCCGCATGTGCTGTTCTACGGCCATTACGACGTGCAGCCGGTCGATCCGATCGAATTGTGGGAAACCGACCCGTTCGCGCCGTCGATCAAGGAGATCGAGCCTGGACGCAAGGTAATCACCGGACGAGGCTCGGCCGACGACAAGGGGCAGCTGATGACCTTCGTCGAGGCCTGCCGCGCGTGGAAGCAGGTGCATGGCAATCTGCCGTGCCGCGTCACCATCCTGTTCGAGGGCGAGGAGGAGTCCGGCTCGCCATCGCTGAAGCCGTTCCTGGAAGCCAACGCCGCCGAGCTGAAGGCGGATTTCGCGCTGGTCTGCGACACCAGCATGTGGAACCGCGAGACGCCGTCGATCTGCGTGTCGCTGCGCGGCATGGTCGGCGAGGAGGTCACCGTCAAGGCTGCCAGCCGCGACCTGCATTCGGGCCTCTATGGCGGTCCCGCCGCCAATCCGATCCGCATCCTGGCCAAGGTGCTGGCCGACATCCACGACAAGGACGGCCACGTCACCATCCCGGGCTTCTATGACGGCGTCGAGGAGACGCCTTCGCAGGTGCTGAAATCCTGGGAAGGGCTCGGCGAGACGGCCGAGACCTTCCTCGGACCGGTCGGCCTTTCCATCCCGGCCGGCGAAAAGGGCCGCTCGGTGCTCGAGCTCACCTGGGCGCGGCCGACGGCGGAATTCAACGGCATCATCGGCGGTTATACCGGCAAGGGTTTCAAGACGGTGATCGCGGCGCAAGCCTCGGCGAAGGTGTCGTTCCGGCTCGTCCACAAGCAGGATCCGAAGAAGATCCGCGCCGCCTTCCAGGCCTTCGTGCGCGAACGCATCCCCGGCGACTGCTCGGTCGAGTTCCATCCGCATGGCGGCTCGCCCGCAATCCAGCTTTCCTACGATTCGCCGTTCCTGACCAAGGCCAAGGACGCGCTGTCGGACGAGTGGGAGAAGCAGGCGGTGACCACGGGCGGCGGCGGCTCGATCCCGGTGGTCGGCGATTTCCAGACCTATCTCGGCATGGAATCGCTTCTGGTCGGCTTCGGCCTCGACGATGACCGCATCCACTCGCCGAACGAGAAATACGAGCTGACCTCCTTCCACAAGGGGCAGCGGTCCTGGGCGCGAATCCTCGATGCGCTGACCCGCTAAACAACAAGTTTTGGTTGATTTTTCACCGGATCGCGGCAAGGACGGGCTTTCTAGTTTTTATGCAGCGTCCTTTGCGCATCCCAAAAGATGCGCGGCGCTGCAGATCGCGATCCGGAGAAGAGAATGACCGCAGACATCCGTTTTCACAAGAACGACCTGCCGGACCTCACCCGCTACAATGTCGGGGCGGTGGCCATCGACACGGAAACGCTGGGCTTGAACCCGCATCGCGACCGGCTCTGCGTGGTGCAGATTTCTCCCGGCGACGGCAGTGCCGACGTCATCCAGATCGCGCCTGGCCAAAAGGAGGCGCCCAACCTCGTCAGCCTGCTCAGGAACGACGCCGTGATGAAGTTGTTTCACTACGGCCGTTTCGACATCGCCGTGCTCTACAATGCCTTCGGCGTCATGGCGGAACCGGTGTTCTGCACCAAGATCGCCTCGCGGCTGACCCGCACCTATACCGACCGCCATGGGCTGAAGGATCTGTGCAACGAATTGCTCGGCATCGGCCTGTCCAAGGCGCAGCAATCCTCGGACTGGGCGGCGGAAACGCTCTCGCCCGAACAGCTCGAATACGCCGCCTCCGACGTGCTCTATCTGCATCGTCTGCGCGAGGTGCTGGCGGCGCGCCTGGCACGCGAAAATCGCACCAGGGAGGCGGATGCCTGCTTCCGTTTCCTGCCGACGCGAGCCAAGCTCGACCTGATGGGCTGGGCCGAGGAAGACATCTTCGCGCACAGCTGACGGAACCCGGAGCCGCGCGGGACGTTTCCGCCAGCCCGATGAGGCGTAGGATTGGGAGGGAGTGAGATGGCAGAACGCAAACCGATCACGAGCGCGCCCAAGGACGGCTCCAAAGTCACGATCATGTGGAAGGACGGCGACGGTGTCGTCAACGAATCCGTCGGGCAATATCGCGACGGCGGCTGGTGGGTCTACACCGACAGCGCCACGCAGAAGAAAGTCGATCCGACGAGCTGGCGGCCCGCTTCAGATGACGATGGCGACGACCGGTGAAGCCCCCGCTGGCGTGATCAAAGGCTTTCGAATAGCCTGAGACTGTTGATATTGAAGGCCGATTCGGAGCCTTTCTCTGATCCGGCTGTTCGCTCGGAGGAAATCAGCATGGGCATTGAAAGTCTTCTCGTCTTCATCATCATCGGCGCCATCGCCGGCTGGCTTGCCGGCCTGATCGTCTCGGGCTTCGGCTTCGGCCTGCTCGGCAACATCGTCGTCGGCATCATCGGCGCCTTCATTGCCGGCTGGCTTTTGCCAAGGCTGGGCTTCGCCATTGGCGGCGGCATCCTCGCCTCCATCATCAACGCCACCATTGGCGCAGTTATCCTGTTGGTGCTGGTCAAGGTCCTGAAGCGAGCGTGACGCTCCAACTCTTTGTTTCAACGCAATTCCGGACGGAAAGTCACGGCGAAGTCGTCGAACCTGACCGCTTTGCACGTTTCCTGGAATTGCCCCGAAGGAGCGCGCCGTGAAGCAGAACATGCTTTATCTGATCATCGGCGCGCTTGTGGTCGTGATCATCGCGCTCGGCATCTATGTCTATCGCGAGCAGACCAGGCCCAAAGGCGTCGAGCTCAAGATCGACGACAAGGGTATTTCGATCCAGCAGAATTGAGCACGGTGGCCGGCCGGGAGAGGCCGGCGCCGTGAGGGGCTAGACCGATCCCGGCAAATGCGTCAATCCGCGCAGCGAGGTCGAACGGGGAAACATCTACGCGCTCGCCGCCCGGTCCGTGCCGGGGGTAGCCGTGGTCGACATGAACGATGCGATATGCGGCAAGGACAGCTGCCCGGCGGTGGTCGGCAACATCGTCGTCTGGCGCGACAACCATCATCTGACGGCGACCTACGCCTTGGCGCTGGCGCCTCGTCTGGCCAAGGCGGCAGGATTTTAGGCGACTTGTCTATCAAAAATGGCGTCCTGCAGACAGCCGACGCGGCCTAGAACGTACCGCGAGGCAGCCGGCTTCAGAAAATCCCAAGGGTTTTCAAAAGGCTGCATAAACCCTGCTTTAACCCGCCTTTAAACCGCCGCATCTAGTCTTCAACCCGAACGCCATCGGCACCGGGGCAGCAAGCAAGAGCGCATGGCGAACCGCAGAGACAGTCGCATCGAACCGAGCTTCGAGGGATCGCCGCGCGCGAAATCCTCCGAAGGCTTTTCGGTCAGCGAGGAGGATCGCGTCGTGCCGGGCAGTCGTAAATCCGCTTCGAAAGGCAAGTCCGCCAAGGCAAAATCGCGCGGCCGCGGACGTGGTCGCGACCGCAATCCGAGCGGGCTGCTCGGCATCGCCACGCGGCCTGTCTATTGGTGCTTCGTGCTCTGCATCTGGGGCGGTATCGCGGTGGCCGGCATCGTCGTCTATTACGGTGCCAAGATGCCGGCGGCGACGACATGGTCGGTCCCGGACCGCGCGCCAAACATCAAGATCGTCTCGGTCGACGGCGCGCTGATCGCCAACCGCGGCGCGTCGGGCGGCGAGGCCGTCGGCCTGCATGAAATGTCGCCCTATATCCCGGAGGCCGTCGTCGCCATCGAGGACCGCCGCTTCTATTCGCATTTCGGCATCGACCCGATCGGCCTGTCGCGCGCCATGGTCACCAATCTCGTCGGCGGGCATTTCTCGCAGGGCGGCTCGACGCTGACACAGCAGCTGGCGAAGAACCTGTTCCTGACGCCGGACCGCACGCTGGAGCGCAAGGTCCAGGAAGTGCTGCTCGCGCTCTGGCTCGAGCACAAGCACAGCAAGGACCAGATCCTCGAAATGTACCTCAACCGGGTCTATTTCGGCTCGGGCGCCTATGGCGTCGAGGCCGCCTCGAGGCGCTATTTCGGCAAGAGCGCGCGCGACGTGACGCTTTCCGAAGCTGCGTTGCTGGCGGGCTTGCTCAAGGCGCCGTCCAAGCTTTCGCCGGCGCGCGACCCGAAGGCGGCCGAGGAGCGGGCGCAGCTCGTGCTCGCGGCGATGCGCGAGACCGGCAAGATCAGCGACAAGGAATACAAGACCGCGCTGAGCGCGCCGGCGACGCGCGCGCCGTCCTACTGGACCGGCTCGGAAAACTATGTCGCCGATACGGTCATGGACGAACTCCCCGATCTCATCGGCGACGTGCGCGGCGACATCGTCATTGACACCACGGTCGACCTCAACCTGCAGAAGCTTGCCGAACAGTCGATCCGTCGGCTGGTCGACGAGAGCGGCAAGAAGCTCAATGTCACGCAAGGCGCGCTGGTGTCGATCGACGATTCCGGTGCGGTGCGCGCCATGGTCGGCGGCTATGATTATTCGACCAGCCAGTTCGATCGCGCCTCCGAAGCGCGCCGGCAGCCGGGCTCGGCCTTCAAGCCGTTCGTCTACATGGCGGCGCTGGAAGCCGGCCGCACGCCGGACAGCATCCGCAACGACGCGCCGATCAAGATCGGCAAATGGACGCCCGACAATTACGGCGGCAAATATTACGGCAAGGTGACGCTGGCGACGGCCCTGGCCAAGTCGTTGAACTCGGTCGCCGCACAGCTCACCATGGAGGTCGGACCCGACGCCGTGGTGGAAGCCGCGCACCGCATGGGCATCCAGTCCGACCTGCAGGCCAACACCTCGATCGCGCTCGGCACCTCGGAGGTGACGCCGCTGGAGCTGACCTCCGCCTATGTGCCTTTCGCCAATGGCGGCTACAAGCCGGACATCCATTTCATCCAGCGCATCACCACCGCCAACGGCAAGGTGCTCTACGAGGGCAGCACCGGCAGTGCGCCGCGCGTCATCAAGGCCGATATCGTCGGCATGATGAACTCGATGATGACGGGCACGGTCGAGGTCGGCACCGCCAAGAAGGCGGCCTTCAACTGGCCGTCGGCCGGCAAGACCGGCACCAGCCAGAATTCGCGCGACGCCTGGTTCGTCGGCTACACCGCCAATCTCACCACGGGCGTGTGGTTCGGCAATGACGACGGCAGCCCGATGAAGAAGGTGACCGGCGGCGCCTTGCCGGCGCAGGCTTGGCACGAATTCATGGTGGCCGCGCATCAAGGCGTGCCGGTGCGGCCGCTGCCGGGCACCTGGAAGTCGACGCCGTCCGACACGATCGTGCCGGACGAGATCCCGTCGGCGGACGCCTCGCCACCGCCGGCTCCGCCCGCGGCTGTCGGCCAGTCACAGCCTGTAGCCCAGGCGCCTGCGCCCGTCCGCCAGGTGCGGACGGCGAAACCAGCCGAAACCGTCGACGCCGGCGGCTTCGACATGCCGAGCGACAGTGGATCGACCGCCTCGATCAAGCATCCGGTGCCGCCCGGCGATGTCGGCGGACCAAAGAAAAGGCGGCAAACGTCGATCCTGGACATATTGGGCGGCGGTTGAAGCCGTCCGACGGGATCGGCACGGCTCCAGCTTCTTATTCCATCACGAAGCCGAAAACCGGAACCTGCTTTCCGGGATCATGGCTGCGGCGGCAACTCGCCCTCTCGCAATGACTGCCGCCTTCGGCTACATGTCCGGCCGGAGACAAAGCCATGGCCGAGACCGACAGCAGAAAAACCATCGTGCTCACCGGCGCCAGCCGCGGCATCGGTCATGCGACCGTGAAGCGCTTTTCGCGCGAAGGCTGGCGCGTCATCACCTGCTCGCGCCAGGCCTTCGCCGAGGACTGCCCGTGGCCGGCCGGCCCCGAGGACCACATCAAGGTCGACCTCGCCGACCAGGAGGATGTCGGCATCGCCGTTTCGGAAATCCGTCACCGGCTGGAGGCGCATGGCGGTCAGCTCAACGCCCTGGTCAACAATGCCGGCATCTCGCCGAAGCTGAAGGACGGCAGCCGGATGAACTCGATCGAGACGCCGATGCATGTCTGGCGCGACGTCTTCCAGGTCAATTTCTTCGCGCCGATCATGCTGGCCAGAGGGCTGTTCAAGGAGCTCGCCGCCGCCAAGGGCTCGATCGTCAACGTCACCTCGATCGCCGGCACCCGCGTGCATCCTTTCGCCGGCACGGCCTATGCGACGTCGAAGGCGGCGCTCGGCTCGCTGACGCGCGAGATGGCGCATGACTTCGGGCCGCACGGCATCCGCGTCAACGCGATCGCGCCGGGCGAGATCGACACCGCGATCCTGTCGCCCGGCACCGACAGAATAGTCGAGACCATCCCGCTGAGAAGGCTGGGCGCCACCTCGGAAGTCGCCGACATCATCTTCTTCCTGTGCTCCGGCCAGGCATCCTACGTGACCGGCTCGGAGATCCACATCAATGGCGGCCAGCACGTCTGACTTCAGGCCATGGTGAGGACCGCCTTGCCGCTGAAACTGCGCTGCCTGAGCGCGCTGAGCGCCTGACCGATTTCCGTCCATGGCACGGTCATGGCCACGCGGGTCTCCAGCCGGCCGGCCGCGGCTAAGCCAAGCAGCCAGGCGATGTCGGCGCCGATGGCTGGACCGGACGCGTAATAGGCGAAAGTCTGGAGCCTCGCGCCTTCGTGGCCCGGAACGAACTGCCGGAAGCCGACGGGTGTCAGTTCGCCGCTGCTTGAGCCGAACATGACGATGGTGCCGCCCGGCGCCACGCGCTCGATCGCGTCGGCGAGGCTTTTGCCGCCGACCGATTCGGTGATCAGCGAGAATAGGCCGTCGGTCAGTTCGATCGACTCGACGACCTGCCCGGCGCCCAGATGGCGAAGATCATCGTGGTGCCGGGCCGAGGCGATCGCCGTCACCGAAGCGCCTTGCTCGCGGGCGATCTGGATCTGGAAACGACCGACCGCGCCGCTTGCGCCGGTGACCAGAACCCGCTGGCCCGTGAGGTCGCCGCCATGGCGCAAGGTCCGCAGCGCTGTCGTGCCCGCCACCGGGAGCGTGGCGGCAGAGGCGAAGCTTACGCCCTCCGGCACGACGGCGAGCCGGTCGGCCGGAACGGCGACGCGCTCGGCCCAGCCGGCCTGGTCGACCAAGGCCGCAACGCGCGCGCCAGCGGCCGGGCCGGAGCCGTCGGCGGCCGCGCGTTCGACGATGCCGACGATATCCTGGCCGGGGATCCAGCCGTCGGGGCGTATGCCGAGCAGGCGCAGCTCGCCACGGTTCAACGATGTTGCATGAACGGCCACCAATGCTTCATTCCCATTGCAGTTTGGGTCGTCGGCCTCGGTGAGCCTCAGCCCGGTGGGACTGTCGGAAGAAATAGCGAGAGCGAGCATAGGCTTACCTTTGAAATTGGTGCTTGGGAGTCGCGATCGATTGACGAAACAGCTGGAGCCTATCGACTTCCGTCATCGAAGAATTTAGAGATATAGCCAGATGATCGCTAAAAGAAGTCAGGTGTGAGACAACCGCTACGCTGGCCCTGGCCCAACTTCGACGTCGACGACGTGGTTGCGCCGGCGATCGCCGTCGGCGTCGACGTGACCGAAACAAAGGCCGAGGTGCCGGCGCACTGGCATCGCAAAGGCCAGCTCGTCTTCGCGCTCGGCGGCGGGGTCACCTGCCGCGTTCCCGGCGGGCTCTGGATGGTGCCGCCGCATTGCGGGGTGTGGGTGCCGAGCCGCATGGAACACAGCAACATAGCGACGGCCAATGCCCGCATCTTCTTCGTCTATATCGAGCCTGGCGTCGCCGCATTGCCGGAACAGTGCTGTACGCTTTCGATCTCGCCGTTGCTGCGCGAGCTGATCATCGAGCTATCGGAATGCGCGCCGGACGACGCGCGTTGCGACTTCCTGGGAAAGGTCCTGCTTGCAGAGCTGCCGCTCATGCCCGTGCAGCAATTGCATCTCCCGATCTCGGCCGAGCCGCGCTTGCGACGGATCGCCGAAGCGCTGGCGGACGATCCGGCCGATCGCAGCACGCTGGCCGATTGGGCAAACCGCGTTGCGCTCAGCGAGAGCAGCCTGGCACGCCTCGTGGTCAAGGAGACGGGCCTTAGTTTCGGGCGCTGGCGCCAGCAGCTGCATCTGATCGTGGCGCTCAGGGAACTGTCCGCCGGCGCCAGCGTGCAGCAGGTGTCGGGCGATCTCGGTTACGAATCCGTCACCGCCTTCATCACCATGTTCAAGAAAGCGCTGGGCAAGCCGCCCGCGAAATACCTCAGCGATATCGCGCAAAACGGCGGCTCCGCCTTCGTCGCCTGACACGCGTCAAGCCGGGTGCGGATTGATCTCCGTGACGGGATCGACCGGAACGGTGGCTTTGCCGGTCACCACCTCGACGATGCCGCGGGCGATCTCGCGCTCGCCCATGATCACGGTGTCGGCGCCGAGGCCCTTCAAATGCTCGACCTCGGCGTCGGAATGAGCGCGGGCAATGACGTTTATCGCCGGATTGGCCGCGCGCGCCCGAAGCACGATCTGTCCGGCCTCGAAGGCGTTGGGAATGGCGAGGATAAGCCGCCTGGCGCCTTCCGGGTTGGCGGCCGAGAAGATGTCCGCATTGGCGGCGTTGCCGGCGACGGTTTCGACGCCGTCGTCGCGCAGCTTCGCCAGCGTCTTGTCGGCATCCTCGATGACCAGGAAGGGCAGGGCGGCTTCCTTCAGCGCGGCGCCCACAAGGCTGCCGACGCGGCCGTAGCCGATCAGGATGGAATGGCCGGCAAGCGCCGTCTTCGGCGGCGGACCGTCTTCCTTTCCCGGAACTGCCAACACCGAAGCGACCTGGCTAGGCTCCGTCGCCGGACCGATAGGGCTCTGCTCTTCGACTGGCGCTGCCTTGCCGGCGCGTTTTTCGAGCCACGGCTTCATCCAGTCGACGACCAGGAATATCAGCGGATTGAGCAGGATCGAGAGAATGGCGCCAGCCAGGATCAGGTCGCGGCCCTGCTCGGGCAGCAGTTTCAGGCCGACGCCAAGCTCGGCCAGGATGAAGGAGAATTCGCCGATCTGGGCAAGGCTCGCCGAAATCATCAGCGCGGTCGCGATTGAATAGCGGAAGGCGATCACGATGATGAAAGCCGCGATCGATTTGCCGATGACGATGATGGCCAAGGTGGCGAGGATCGGCAGGCCGTTGCTGATGAGACTGGACGGGTCGAACAGCATGCCGACCGAGACGAAGAACAGCACCGAGAAGGCGTCGCGCAGCGGCAGCGATTCTTCCGCCGCGCGGTGGCTGAGCTCGGATTCACTCATGATCATGCCGGCGAAGAAGGCGCCGAGCGCCAGCGAGACGCCGAACAGCTTCGCCGCGCCGAAGGCGACGCCGAGCGCGATTGCCAGCACGCAGAGCCGGAACAGTTCGCGGGAGCCGGTATGGGCGACGTAATGCAGGATCCAGGGGATGACCCTGCGGCCGACTACCAGCATGACGACGACGAAGGCGGCGACCTTGGCAAGCGTGACGCCGACCACGCCCCATACGCCGTAGCTGGCCGGCAGCGAGAGCAGGCTCGCATGATCCTCGACCTGCGGCTGGCCGCCAAGCACGCCGGCGAGCGCCGGCAGAAGCACCAGTGCCAGCACCATGGCGAGATCCTCGACGATCAGCCAGCCGACGGCGATGCGGCCGCGTTCGGTCTCGATCAGCCGCCGCTCCTGAAGCGCGCGCAAAAGCACCACGGTCGAGGCGACCGAGAGTGCCAGGCCGAAGACCAGGCCGGCGCCCAGCGACCAGCCGAGCACCCAGGCAAGCCCGACACCGAGCAAGGTCGCAAAGCCGATCTGGACGATGGCGCCCGGCACGGCGATGGCGCGGACGGACAGAAGGTCCTTCAGCGAAAAATGCAGGCCGACGCCGAACATCAGAAGGATGACGCCGATTTCCGCGAGCTCGTTGGCAAGGCTGGCGTCGGCGACGAAGCCGGGCGTGTTCGGACCGACAAGGACGCCGGCGACAAGGTAGCCGACGAGCGGCGGAATGCGGAAACGGTTGGCTAAAGCCCCGAAGACGAAAGCAAGCCCCAGACCGGCGACGATGGTGGCGATAAGGGGCGTGTCATGCGGCATTGTCTATGGAGCGCCTTTCGAAAATTCACGATGTCGGATGGGCCCCCGCCGAGGCCGTCGCCTCTGGCAATATGGTGGACGGAGCGGCGATGATGCAACCACCGCCGCGCAGAAATCGACGCCGTGCAGCGATGCATGGGGGAAAATCGCGGCCGCGCCGCCAAAGAGACGGCTTCGAGACGCGATCCAGCCTCGAAACCGCTGTCTTTTCGCCGCTTTATGCCGCTTGCAACAGGTTCTCGATATCCGAAATCGTGTGGTTGGTGAGCGTCTTTGGGATTTCCGCCTGCACCTTCTCGCCCACCTCCTTGTGCAGTTTCTGGCGCATCTCGCCAAGCACTTGCGGCGGCGCGATCAGCACGACCGCGTCGAATTCGCCGCGATGCGCGAGCTTGTAGAGCCGGTCGGCAATCTCGACAGCGAAGCGCTCCTTGCCGAGGCGGTGCCAATCGGTTTCTTCGACAGCGCTGCGCGGACCCTCGTTGCTCTGGCGGCCCGGCTTGTCGGTGCCTTGCTCGCGCGTGGCGGGATTCTCCTGCTCCATCTCGTGCACCACTTCCAGGTTCGGGAACTTGTTGTCGCCCTGGTTGCGCAGGAACAGCGCCTTCTCGCCATCGGCCACGACGACCCATAATCCGTGTTTCAGCCTGATGCTCATGGCGTTCCTCCTTGCTTGCATGATTGCCGATCGACGGAGCCGGTATCGACAGATGGGCTGCTAGGGAAACGAGCCGTGGAGCATGATTGTTCCGATCTGGCGGTCGCGCTTCGATCACTCCCGGCCGACGAGGCTGAGTGCCGTTTTCGATAAGATCGGCTTTAATCTACTAACTTGGTAGAAATTAGAAAAAACTGTTTTGCGGCTTTCCCGGTTCGGCGCTAAAAATTACGGCGGATCAAGGCTGTTTCTCACGCCGCTCCGGCCGTCTTATTCTCAAAATAGAATTTTTTTCTCTTGGCCTTCGCGCTTGCGAAAAAGCGATTGCCTGCCGTTCGGCGGCGCGCGAGTGCTTGCCTTCTGGTTTTTGGCGTGGCCGCGTAAAACTGCCAAACTGTTCCAGTATTGCTCATCGTCATGCCGCAAACCAATGCCAAGCTCAATGCCTTTCCCGTCTTCATGCGGGTCGACGGCGAAGCCGTAGCCATCGTCGGCAATGGCGAGGAAGCGCTTGCCAAGGCGCGGCTGCTCTCGCAATCGAGCGCGGTGCTGCGCATCGTTGCCGACAATGCCGGCGGCGCTCTGCTGGATTTCATTGTCTCGACCGGCGCCATCCACATCAATGCGGCCTACGAGGCCGTGCATCTCCAAGGCGCTGCCCTAGTGTTTGCCGCCAGTGGCGATGAAGCGGTCGACAGCCGCGTCGTCGAGGACGCGCGCCGCATGGGAATTCCGGTCAACGCCGTGGACCGTCCGGAGCTCTGCGATTTCTACACCCCGGCGCTGGTCAACCGCGCGCCGGTCGCCATCGCCATAGGCACCGAAGGGGCGGGACCGGTCCTGGCGCAGATGCTGCGCGGTCGCATCGACCGCATGCTGTCGCCGTCGCTCGGCCGGCTGGCGGCGCTCGCCGCGTCTTTCCGCGCCGCCGCCGAAAAGCTGCCGAGAGGCAACCGCCGCCGTCGCTTCTGGAGCGATTTCTTCGCCGGCGCGCCGGCCAAGGCCATCGAAGCAGGCGAGTTCGCCGAGGCGCATGGCGCGGCGCTCGACCTCCTGGCTCAGGACGCTCCGGCCGAGGGACATATCGCGCTGGTCGGCGCCGGTCCGGGCGCGGAGGACCTTTTGACCTTGCGCGCGCATCGCCTGCTGATGGAAGCCGATGCCATCGTCTACGACGCGCTGGTGCCGGAAGCGATCGTCGCCATGGGTCGCCGTGACGCCGAGCGCCTGCCGGTGGGAAAACGCAAGGGCTGCCATTCCAAGAGCCAGGAAGAGATCAACGCGCTGCTGATCGAGCTCGGCCGCGCCGGCAAGCGCGTTGTGCGGCTGAAGTCCGGCGATCCGCTGGTGTTCGGACGCGCGGGCGAGGAAATGGCAGCACTGCGCGAGGCCGGTATCGCCTATGAGGTGGTTCCGGGCGTCACCGCCGCCTTTGCCGCCGCCGCCGATTTCGAGCTGCCGCTGACGCTGCGCGGCGTTTCGTCCTCGATGGTGTTCACCACCGGCCACGACCTCAAGGGCAACTCGCTGCCCGACTGGGCGAAGCTCGCCATCTCGGGCGCCACCGTCGCCGTCTATATGGGCCGCTCGGTCGCGGCCGAGGTCGCCGGCCGGCTCATCGAGGCGGGCCTGTCGCCGGACACCGCCGTCGCGGTCGTCGAGAACGCCAGCCTCGGCACCCGCCGCCGCTTCCACGGCACGCTGGCCGACCTGCCGTCGCTGGAGGCTCGCGCCGACCTCACCGGGCCGGTGATGACGATCATCGGCGATGCGGTTGCCGGCGCCAATTTCGAACAATCCGAGCCGCTCGCGGCACATAAGCATGAGGGCGCGGCGTCAGCCGTCGCCGAAGGAGTTGAGCAATGAAGGTTCTGACCGCGAACAGGCTCTCCGACGGCATCGCCGTCTGGTACGCCGATGGCGGCTGGGCGGAGACGGTCGGTCACGCCGATATCGCGCATGACAAGACGGCGGAGGACTGGCTGGAAGCGATCGGCGCCGCGGCTGGCGCCAACAACGAGGTGGTCGACGTCAATCTGATCGATGTCACCGTGGTCGATGGTTTGGTCGAGCCGGTGCGGCTGCGCGAAAAGATCCGCGCCGCTGGCCCGACCATCCACCCCAATCTCGGCAAGCAAGCGGAACGAGCCGCTTAAATCCAAGGAAGGCAACGGGCGGACGCGCCCGGAAAGACGAAGCATGTACCGTTACGATGAGTTCGACCAGGATTTCGTTCACGCCCGTGTCGCCGAGTTCAGCGACCAGGTGCAGCGCCGGCTTGCCGGCGAGATCACCGAGGACCAGTTCCGGCCGCTCAGGCTGATGAACGGCGTCTATCTGCAGCTGCATGCCTATATGCTGCGCATCGCCGTGCCCTACGGCACGCTGAACAGCCGGCAGTTGCGCATGCTCGGCCACATCGCGCGCAAATACGACAAGGGCTACGGCCATTTCACCACGCGACAGAACATCCAGTTCAACTGGCCGGCGCTGTCCGACATCCCCGCGATCCTGGCCGATCTGGCGAGCGTCGAGATGCATGCCATCCAGACAAGCGGCAACTGCATCCGCAACGTCACCGCCGATCATTTCGCCGGTGCCGCCGCCGACGAGGTCGCCGACCCGCGTCAATATGCGGAAATCCTGCGCCAATGGTCGTCGGTGCATCCGGAGTTCTCGTTCCTGCCGCGCAAGTTCAAGATCGCCGTGACCGGCGCCGAGCGCGACCGCGCCGCCATCCAGACGCATGATATCGGCCTGCATCTCAAGAAGAACGCGGCCGGCGAGCTTGGCTTCGCCGTCTATGTCGGCGGCGGCCAGGGCCGCACGCCGATGGTGGCGCGGAAAATCCGCGACTTCCTGCCGGAAGCCGATCTTCTGTCCTACTGCACGGCGATCCTGCGCGTTTACAATCTCTATGGCCGCCGTGACAACAAGTACAAGGCGCGCATCAAGATCCTGGTGCACGAGACCGGCGTGGAGGAGATCACCCGCCAGATCGAGGCCGAATGGCAGGAGCTGAAGGACGCGGAGCTCAAGCTGCCCGAGGCCGACATCCAGGCCATCAATGCCTATTTCGCCCCGCCGGCGCTCACGGACCGGCCTGAAGGCGATGCGCAGGTGAAGCAGGCCAGGCTCGATTCCAAGAGCTTTTCGGAATGGCTCGACCAGAATGTCGTGACGCATCGCCATCCCGACTATGCGGCGGTGACGATTTCGCTCAAGGGCATCGGCGAGGTGCCTGGCGACGCCACCGACAGCCAGATGGAAGCGGTGGCCGACATCGCCGAGAAATATGCCTTCGACGAATTGCGTGTCAGCCACGAGCAGAACTTGATCCTGCCGCATGTGGCGCGCGCCGATCTCAAGGCGGTCTACGACGCGCTGGTCGAGATCGGCCTGGCGACCGCCAATTCGAACCTGATCAGCGACATCATCTCCTGCCCGGGCCTTGACTATTGCGCGCTGGCCACGGCCCGCTCCATTCCGGTCGCGCAGGAAATCTCGCGCCGCTTCGCCTCGCTCGAACGGCAGCGTGAGATCGGCGAATTGAAGCTGAAGATCTCCGGCTGCATCAACGCCTGCGGCCACCACCATGTCGGCCATATCGGCATTCTGGGTGTGGAGAAGAAGGGCTCCGAGCTCTACCAGGTGACGCTCGGCGGCTCGGCGGACGAGAACACCTCGGTCGGCGAGATCATCGGCCGCGGCTTCTCGTCGGAAGAGATCACCGATGCCATCGAGCAGATCGTCGACACCTATCTCGGCCTTCGGCTCAATCCCGACGAACGTTTTATCGACGCCTACCGCCGAGTCGGTCCCGCGCCGTTCAAGGAGGCGCTCTATGCTGGCGAAACCAAGGCCGCTTGACAGGGTGGGCGGCGTCGAGGCCGGCGTTGCCGCGGAAGCGGCGGGGCTGGATGCGCTGCTTGGCCATCTGAAGCCGATCGAGATCATCGAACGCTCCGCGCATGAGTTCCGCGGCGCGGTCGCCGCCGTGTCGTCCTTCGGCGCGGATTCGGCCGTGCTGCTGCACATGATCTCGGAGATCGACCGCTCGCTGCCGGTGATTTTCCTCGATACCGGCAAGCATTTCGAGGAGACGCTCGGCTATCGCGACGCGCTGGTCGCCGATTTCGGCCTGACCGATATCCGTGTGATCAAGCCGGAGGAGGCCGCGCTCGACCGCGTCGACCCGACCGGCAGGCTGCACGAGACCAACACCGATGCCTGCTGCAATGTGCGCAAGGTCGAGCCGTTGGCGCGGGGCGTCGAGCCGTTCCGTGCCTGGTTCACCGGGCGCAAGCGCTTCCAGGCCTCGACGCGCGCGGCACTGCCCGTCTTCGAGGCGGTCGGCTCGCGCATCCGCATCAATCCGCTGGCGCATTGGACGACCACCGACCAGGCCGACTACATGCGCGCGCACGCGCTGCGCGAAAATCCGCTGGTCGCCTATGGCTATCTCTCGATCGGCTGCTTCCCCTGCACGCAGCCGGTGCAGCCCGGCGAGGACGCCCGGAGCGGCCGCTGGGCCGGTCACGCCAAGGTAGAGTGCGGCATTCACCTCTCCGGTTTGGAGAAGTCGCTGACCGACGCCTCGCTTTAGGGTATATCGCTATTCACGTGATGCCGGGCCCGCAAGCGGCTTCTGGTCGCTGGCTGCCTGCTGGCTCGCTGGGAAAATTGGGACTTAGGATTTTTGATGACTGGATCGACGACAGCGGGGACCCGCCTTTGGACCCCGGACGGTTTTCGCGAGGACGAGTGGACGCACGCCGAAAGCGCCGAGGCGCTGGCCGGCAATGGCCGCTTCATCCTGCCGCTGCAGGTCTTTCTCGGGCTCGACGACCAGGTCCGCAAGTCGGCGCGCGAGCGCATCGGCGTCCTGCTGCAGCCCGGCGACGAGCTCGACAAGATAACCGGCCTGCTGGACCAGCTGTCGCTGGTGGCGCTCGCCTTCCCGGCCTTCAATGACGGCCGCTCTTTCTCCAAGGGCGAACTGCTGCGCGCCCGGCACAATTTCAAGGGCGCGGTGCGCGCCACCGGCCAGGTGCTGGTCGACCAGCTGCCGCATATGCTGCGACTCGGCTTCGACGAGTTTGAGGTCTCCAATCCGGTGCTGTTGAAGCGGCTGGAGGAGGGCCGGACCGGTGGCCTGCCGGTGTACTACCAGCCGGCTGTGGAACCCGAGCCCAAGGGCCCGAAATACTCCTGGCGGCGCAAGCGCGCTGGACCAGAATGACGTTCGGTCGGACCGTCATCCTGGTCCAGTCCTTTGTTGGAGCATGATCTTCTCCGAACCGAAGGTCAGCGCAGCAAAAACCGGTTTCCACTTTTCGGGATCATGCTCTGGCTAACGCAGCGGCATCTTTACAAGCCGCCCAAGCAGGCATTCTCTCGGCAGAACGGACGGAAACATCCGCCGGGAGGAAACCATGCGCTATGACTATGTGATCGCCGGCGGCGGCTCCGCCGGTTCGACGCTTGCCGCGAGGCTTTCCGAGGATCCATCGAAGACTGTTTGCCTGCTCGAAGCGGGCGGCGCCGGCAAGGATTTGCTGATCCGTGCGCCCGCCGGCATCATCGCGCTGCTGCCTGGCCGGCCCAAGATCAACAACTGGGCTTTCGCCACGGTGCCGCAGGAGGGCCTCAACGGTCGCAGGGGTTTTCAGCCGCGCGGCAAGGCCTTGGGTGGCTCCAGCGCCATCAACGCCATGCTCTACACGCGGGGCAACCGCCGCGACTATGACGAATGGGCCGAGCTCGGCTGTGACGGCTGGTCGTGGGACGAGGTGCTGCCCTATTTCCGGCGCGCCGAAGGCAATCAGCGCGGCACTGATGCGCTGCATGGCGGCGAAGGGCCGCTCAGGGTCGCCGAACAGCAGGACCCGCGCGCGATCTCCAGGGCTTTCGTCGCGGCCTGCGGCGAAAACCAGATCAGGTTGAATGACGACTTCAACGGGCCGGAGCAGGAGGGGGCCGGCCTCTATCAGGTAACGCAGTTCTGGGGCGAGCGCCGCAACGGTGAGCGTTGCTCGGCGGCGGCCGCCTATCTGCATCCGGCGATGAACCGGCCGAACCTCACCGTCATCACCGGCGCGCATGCGACGGGCGTCGTGCTCAACGGCAAGCGCGCCACGGGCGTGCGCTATCGCGCCGGCAAGAGCGAAGCCGTGGCGGAGGCACGGCGCGAAGTCATCCTCTGCGGCGGGGCGTTCGGCTCGCCGCAACTGCTACTGCTCTCCGGCATCGGTCCGGCGGTCGAGCTCGCGGCGCACGGCATTCCGCTCGTCCACGAATTGCCCGGCGTCGGCCGGAACCTGCAGGACCATCTCGATTTTATCCTCGCCTGGAAGTCGCGGGAGACGGATCTGATGGGCATCGGCCTCAGCGGCATGCCGGGCCTGATCAGGCATATGCTGCGCTGGCGCAAGGACGGCAGCGGCATGATCGCCACCCCCTATGCCGAAGGCGGCGCTTTCCTCAAATCCGACCCGGCGATCGAGCGCCCCGACCTGCAATTGCATTTCTGCATCGCCATCGTCGACGACCATGGCCGCAAGCTGCATATGGGCTACGGCTTCTCCTGCCACGTCTGCGTGCTGCGGCCGCATTCTCGCGGCGAGGTGGGGCTGTCGAGCGCCGATCCGCTGGCGCCGCCGCGCATCGATCCGCGCTTCCTCGAGGACGACCGCGACGCCGCTCTTCTGCTCAAGGGCGTGCGAATGACGCGCGCCATATTGGAAGCGCCGGCGCTGGCGAAGTATCGAGCCAAGGAAATCTATACCGCCGGTGCTTCGAGCGATGCCGAATTGATGGCGCATATCAGGGCGCGCGCCGACACGATCTACCACCCCGCTGGCACCTGCAAGATGGGCGTCGGCGACATGGCCGTGGTCGATCCGAAGCTCAAGGTGCGCGGGCTGGAGGGCTTGCGTGTGGTCGACGCCTCGGTGATGCCGACCCTGATCGGCGGCAACACCAATGCGCCGACGATCATGATCGCCGAGAAGGCCGCGGACATGATCCGGGCGACCGCCTGATCCTTGCCTGCTTGGTCGGACCAGCTTCTTCGGTTTTCCGTGCGCGTCGTCTTTCCCGTACACCCGCCGGTGCAATCGAATCTATCTGGTCAGACCACTTATGCGATTTTGACTTCCCCTCTCGTCGTCTTGCCCTTAGGATAGGGTCATTATTTCGCGTTACGAAATAAATAGCCAGCTAAGGGAGGAAGCAGCATGGCAGGCAAGAAGATATTGATGCTCGTCGGCGAGTTCAGCGAGGAATACGAGATTTTCGTCTTCGAGCAGGCCATGCACGCGGTCGGCCACACCGTCCATGTCGTGTGCCCGGACAAGAAGGCCGGCGACGTGCTCAAGACCTCATTGCACGACTTCGAGGGCCATCAGACCTATACCGAAAAACTCGGCCACGACTACATCCTCAACAAGACCTTCGCCGAGGTGAACCCCGCCGACTACGACGCGGTCTATGCGGCGGGCGGGCGCGGGCCGGAATATATCCGCATCGACAAGCGCGTGCAGGCGCTGGTCAGACATTTCCATGAAACCGGCAAGCCGATCTTCACCATCTGCCACGGCGCGCAGATCCTGATCGCGGTCGATGGCGTTGTGCGCGGCAAGGAAGTGGCGGCGCTGCATTATTGCGAGCCGGAAGTGACGCTTGCCGGCGGCATCTATATCGATGTCGCGCCGACCGGCGCGCATGTCGACGGCAATCTGGTTTCAGCCAAGGGCTGGCCGGGCCTCGCCGCCTTCATGCGGGAATGCCTGAAAGTGCTCGGTACCGAGATCCGCCACGGTGAAGCGCTGATGCGGGACGACCGGAAGGCGGCCTGAACTCGTCAATTGCGGCGGCGCGGCTATTAGATCGTGAAGGCGTTTCGTTGAATCGCCATCACGATCTAACTCTTTGTCGGAGCATGATCTTCTCCGAAAACCGGTTCCCACTTTTCGGGATCATGCTCTAGCGCCGCCCGCCGCCTGCATTCTCAGCCTCGGCGCCGTCGAGGCGGTCGAGCAGGTCGATCAGTTGCCGGGGCATTTCCTTTTCCAGGCGAAATGTCGGCAATGTGCGCAGAAAGCGCTTGGTCGCTTCGCTGCCCGCCTGCCGCCTGATATCGTTGGCCAGTTCAGCGCGCCTGTTGGCGTTGTTGCCGTTCATCGTCCCAAAATCCTGTGTCGGCTTCGAAACTCCGCTAGGGCGACAATGGTTCCCATACTCGCCCTTGAGAGCAAGCAAAGCTGCTCGGTACGGTAAAATTTGAATTAATTTTAAACGATAGTCCGATATCGGCCGCCCACGCTTACCCCTTGATTTTTGGCCTCCAAACCTCGATATCGGGCGCAAATCCAGACCAATCCGAATGACGGGAAACGCGATGAGCGACCAGGCAAAAGACGAACGCACGCCCGAAGATATGGAAGCCACCCAGGCTTCCGGCGAGCGTGCGGAAGGTGGCGTCGACGGCGACTACGAGGCGCTTGTACGGCTGCTGAAGGAAAACGAGGAACTGAAGGACCGCGCGCTGCGCACCGCGGCCGAAATGGAGAACTTGCGGCGGCGCACCGCGCGCGACGTGCAAGACGCCCGCGCCTATGCCGTCGCCAACTTCGCCCGCGACATGCTGTCGGTGTCCGACAATCTGCGCCGCGCGCTGGACGCGATTCCCGCCGAGGCGAAGGCTGGCGGCGATGCCGGTTTCAAGGCGTTGATCGAGGGCGTCGATCTCACCGAGCGCGCCATGCTTTCGGCGCTGGAGCGCCATGGCGTGAAGAAACTCGCGCCCGAAGGCGAGAAGTTCGATCCGAACTTCCACCAGGCGATGTTCGAGGTGCCCAATCCGGAGGTTCCGGCCGGCACTGTCGTCCAGGTGGTTCAGCCGGGTTATTCGATCGGCGAGCGCGTGCTGCGGCCGGCAATGGTCGGTGTCGCCAAGGGCGGTCCGAAGACCGCCGCCGAGGCGAAGGTCGAGCCGGGCCCGGTGAACGAGCAGGCCGAGAAGGATGCGTGATGGCGTTGTGAATGGTGAATAGTCAATGGTGAATGGGGCTTAGTGCGTGCTAGGCTAGTGGCCATTCACCATTCACCAATTCACCATTCACCCGAATGAATCCCATCGCTTTGCTCGACTATGCCGGCGTCGCCGTCTTCGCGGCGACGGGCGCGCTTGCCGCGTCGCGCAAAGAGCTCGACATCATCGGCTTCCTATTCCTGGCCAGCGTAACCGGAATCGGCGGCGGAACGCTGCGTGACATCATCCTCAACCTGCCGGTGTTCTGGGTCGCCAACAGCGGCTATGTGCTGATCTGCGCCGTCGTCGCGGTGCTGGTCTTCTTCAGCGCCCACCGGTTCGAATCCCGTTACAAATTGCTGCTCTGGCTCGATGCCATCGGACTTGCCGCTTTTTCGGTCATGGGTGCCGCGAAGGGGCTGGCGATCACCGGCTCGCCGGTCGTCTCGGTCATCATGGGCGTGCTGACGGCAACCTTCGGCGGCATTTTGCGCGACCTGCTTGCCGGTGAGCCCTCGGTGCTGCTCAGGCCCGAGATCTATGTCACGGCCGCCCTTGCCGGCGCCGCCATCTTCACCCTTGGCGATCTTGCCGGCCTGCCGGCGCTGGCGTCGAGCCTGCTCGGCTTCGCGGGCGCATTCTTGGTGCGCGGCGGGGCGCTTAAATTCGGCTGGTCGTTTCCGGCCTATCGGAGTCGGCCGGGGCGAAGGCCGGAAGATATTCCGTGAGAGAGTGAATGGTGAATGGTGAATGGTGAATGGTGAATGGTGAATGGTAAAATGGTCGGTTGGTGGCAGGGGCTGCGAGCCCTCAACCATTCACCATTTACTATTCACCATTCACCGGAATTACGCCGCGAAGCGCTGGCCTTCGCCGCCATAGTAGTTGACGTAGCGGGCGCCGATCTCCTTGACGGGCATGACGACGAAGACGTCGACGGTCGAGAATTCGTGGTCGATGACGCAACCGTCGCCGATGCGGGCGCCGACGCGCAGATAGCCCTTGACCAGCGGCGGCATGGCAGCGATCGCCGCCTTGGTGTTCACCGCCTCGATCGGCATCAGGTCCATGGAGCAGTAGCGTCCCGGAACCGCGCGGACATCCCAGGCGGAGTCGGTGCGGCAATGATGGGCGAGGTAGGTCAGCGCCTCGGCATGCGCTGCCGGCACGATGCCGTGGAAGGAGGCGCAGCCGGTCATCACGCCGATATTGTAGTGATTGATGTAGGCCCAGATGCCTTGCCACAGCGCCTCGATGGTGCGTTTGGAGCGATATTCCTTGAGAACGCAGGAGCGGCCGAGCTCGAGGAAGCGCTGGCCGGGGTGCCGCGCGACAAGCTTGGTCAATTCGAACTCACCCTCGGAATAGAAGCCTCCGGCGGCCGTGGCGATCTCCTGCCGCAGCAAGCGGTAGGTGCCGACGATGCGACGATGTTCAGGGCCGGGAAGGGACGTGTCGAACACAAGAAGGTGATCGCAGAGCGGGTCGAAACGGTCGGCGTCGCGCCGGTCCTGCGCCTGGAACAGGTCCTTCCTCGCGCCAAGCTCGTCGTAGAATACCCGATAGCGGACCTCCTGGGCGGCGGCGATTTCGGCCTCGTTGCGGGCGAGCCGCACTTCGAGATTGCCGATACGGCCCAGCGGAGCACCGTTTGCGACGGCGTCGACGGTACGGGCGGCGAGCAGGGCGCCGCCGGCATTCGGCCGAGTGTCACATTCAGGCACGACTGTATGCACGAGTGATTCTCCTTCGAGCCATCCCTCTTGGCACGGGGATACGGTGTAGGTGCAACAGGATTGTGACAGTACCGTGATACGACGTGGCGGGCAATACTTTGTCGGCTGGGCAATACCCTCAACCGGCTATCTTGTGACCGCGAAAGGCAGGCAAGCCAAGGCGTTCGAGGGTCAAAAATTTCCTTAAAGCAGGTCGCGTGAAAAAGGATTCACGCGACCTGCTTTAAGTTTTTGATTTAAGCATGTCTTTGCCCCGAAACCGGGCCCACTTTCGGGAGACATGCTTTAGGCCGCAACCTGGCCCTCGACCGCCTGGACGAGTGCGTCCGGGTCGAGCGGCTTGGTCACGAAACCGCTGGCGCCGTGGGCGAGCACGGCATGCCGGGTCTTTTCCTGGCTGTCGGCCGAAAGCACCATGATCGGGATCGGCGGCATGGCGAGCGACTCTTCATGGCGACGGATGGCGGCGATCGCGTCCAGCCCGTCCATGACAGGCATGTGCAGGTCCATCAGCACCACATCGAAGCGGAACTTGAGGCCGGCATCGGTAACGGCCTCGACCGCGGCCTTGCCGTTGCCGACGATCCTGACGCGATGCCCGGCCTTGAGGAGCGTGGCGCGGGCGAGCATGGCGTTGATGTCATTGTCTTCCGCGATCAGCACCGACAGGCCCTGGTCGCGCTTGCGCACCGAGGATGCCCCGCGCGGCTCCGGCTGCGGCTGCACGAGCGGGGAGCCATGGCTGGTCAACAGCACCCGCAGCAGGGTCTCGCCGCGCACCGGCCTGGCGAGGAAAGTGGTGTAGCCGCTGGCGCGGAATTCACCGAGCATGCCGCGATCCGTCGGCGCGATCAGGGTGATGGCCTCACAGTCGGCGAAGCCCGCGTCGCGCAGCCGCCTGAGCAGCCTGCCATCGCTGTTTTCGAGCGCCGCGTCGATCAGGAGCACGTTGCAGCCGGCGGCGAAGGGAGCGGCCTGGCTTGGTGTCGCCGCGATCTCGACGATGCCGCCATGGGCCCTGATCGCGCGGGCGATGGCATCGGCCTCGACGGCGTTTTTCGACACGATCACCGCCCGCCGGTCGGCAAGGATGTTGTGGCGATGCGGCGGCGGTTCGGTCGCGGCGACCGCCGGAAGCTCGAGGACGAATTCGGACCCTTCGCCGAGTCGGCTCAAAACCGAGATCGTGCCGCCCATCGCCGTCGCCAGGCGCTTGGAGATGGCAAGACCGAGACCCGCGCCGCCATGGACCCTGGTCGAGGTGCCGTCGGACTGCTCGAACTCCTCGAAGATGCGCTCCATGTCCTCTTCGCGCAGGCCCGGGCCGGTGTCGGCGATGGTGAAGCAGATGCGGTCGGTGGTTTCGGTGCGGGCGCGCGCCACGGTCAGCAGCACGCCGCCCGTGTCGGTGAACTTCACCGCATTGCCGATGAGGTTGAGCAGCACCTGGCGCACGCGGCCGGGATCGGCGGTGATCATCTGCGGCACGTCGGGCTCGACATGGCAGCCGAGGCCGATGTTCTTGGCAAAGGCCTTCGCGGCAAGAAGCTCGATGATGTTGTCGGCGATCTCGCGCAGCGAGGTCGGCTGCGGCTCGGGCTCGAAGCGGCCCGCCTCGATCTTGGAATAGTCGAGCAGGTCCTCGATGAGCGCGAGCAGCGCGCTGGCCGAAGTGGAGACCGCGCCGACATAGGTGCGCTGCTCGGGCGAGAGGTCGGTATCGGCAAGCAGCTTCGCCATGCCCATGATGCCGTTCATCGGCGTGCGGATCTCGTGGCTGACGGTGGCGAGGAAGCGCGACTTGGCCTGGCTGGCATATTCGGCCCGTTCGCGCGCGGTGATCAGCGAGGATTCGGCGCGCTTGCGGGCGGTGATGTCGCGGGCGATCGCCCGGTGCGAGACCGCGCCCGTGTCCTTGTCGCGCACCGACAATTCGATCCAGGAGAACCAGCGCGGCCCGTTCGGGGTGCGGATCGCGACATCGGTGGAACTCAGGCATTCATGATCGGAGAAGGCGGCGTCGGGAACGACACCGACATCGATGCCAAGCTCGGCCAAGGTCTTGCCGGCAAGATCGCGCGCGTCGATCTCGACAAGCGAGGCAAAGACGCTGTTGGCATAAACGATATGGCCGTCACGATTACGGTGGACGACGAGGTCGCCAAGCGCGTCGATCAGGCCGCGGAAGCGCTCCTCGCTCTCCTGCATCTCCCACATGCGGTCGGCGAGGGTTTCGATCTCGGCGCGGCTGCGGGCGGCGGTCTCGTCGAGAAGCGCTGCGGCGCGCCGCTCGTCGCGACGGCTGCGCAGATGCATGGCAAGGCCGGCAAGCGCGGCGGCGGCGAGGCCGATTGTGATGATGAGCGGCGCGCCGGTAAGATGCGCCAGCCCCGCCATGACGGCGATGGCGACGATCGTCAGGAACGGCAAACCTTCGTGGCTCGCAGCGGGCAATTCAGGCGCCAGCGGCGGCGCGACGAGCACCTGCCGCTTCGGCGCATCGGGGATGAGCCTGTCAGCGCCCGCGGCTTTGCTGTCCTGTCTGATGTCGGAGTCCGCGACCATGCGCGGACCATGCCAGACAGAGATTATGGAAGACTGGGACGGATCGTTCGAATTTTAGCGATTGCGCGGATTTTAACCACGCATGCGCGGGCGAAACCGCTATTTCCAGCTACATATCGACGACGACACGGCCCCTGATCTTGCCGTCGACGATGTCGCGCGCGGCGGCGACAATGCCGTCGAAACCGATCGTGCGCGACAATGTCGACAGCTTCTTCAGGTCGAGATCGGTGCCGATGCGGCGCCATGCCTCGAGGCGAACCGCCTTCGGCGCCATCACCGAATCGATGCCCAGCAGCGAGACGCCACGCAGGATGAAAGGCGCGACGCTTGCCGGCAGGTCCATGCCGCCGGCCAGGCCGCAAGCGGCGATGGCGCCGCCATAGGAGGTCATCGACAGCGCATTGGCCAGGGTATGGCTGCCGACCGAGTCGACGCCGCCGGCCCAGCGCTCCTTGGCGAGCGGTTTCGCGGGCTGGCTGAGCTCCTCGCGCGAGATCACCTCGGCCGCGCCGAGATCGATCAGATAGGGACTTTCGGCGTTGCGGCCGGTCGAGGCGACGACATGGTAACCGAGGCTCGACAGGATCGAGATGGCGACCGAGCCGACGCCGCCGGCAGCACCCGTCACCACCACCGGGCCGCGGTCCGGCACGATGCCGTGCCGCTCCAGCGCCATGACTGAGAGCATTGCGGTGTAGCCCGCCGTGCCGACGGCCATCGCATCATGCGCGCTCATGCCCTCGGGCAGCGGCACCAGCCAGTCGCCCTTGACGCGGGCGCGACCGGCATAGGCGCCGTAATGCGTCTCGCCGACGCCCCAGCCGTTGAGGATCACCTTGTCGCCCTTGCGCCAGTCGACATGCGAGGAGGAGATCACCGTGCCGGCGAAATCGATGCCCGGAACCAGCGGCCAGCGGCGCACGACCGGCGCTTTGCCGGTGATGGCGAGCCCGTCCTTGTAGTTCACCGTCGTCGCCTCGACGGCGACGGTGACGTCGCCCTCCATCAGGTCGGCCTCGGTGAGGTCGACGACGTCGACGGACTGCTTCTTGTCCGCATCGCGCGAAACGAGGATGGCTTTGAAGGTATCGGGCATGGTTCTCTCCTCGGCTCTGCTGTCGGGAAGTCTGCGGCTTCAACCGCGTGCGGTCAATTGCCCGGATCCTGCGGTTTGACCTCACGGCCCCAGCCGATCAGCTCGTCGAAGACGACGAGCGCGGCGCCGACCGAAATCAAGGTGTCGGCGAGGTTGAAGACCGCGAAGGACCACACGGGCGTGTGGAACAGGATGTAGTCGATGACGTGGCCGTAGACGGCGCGGTCGATGAGGTTGCCGAGCGCGCCGCCGATGATGAGCGCGAAGCCGATGCGGGCGACGACATGGCCGGCAGGCGTGCGCGTGGCGAGATAGAGCACGAAGGCCACGACCAGCACGGCGATGACCACCAGGCCGGTGTCGCCGAAGGACTCGAACATCGAGAAGGCGATGCCGGTGTTATAGGTGCGGAACAGCGCCAGGAACGGCAGGAGCTCGACTTTCTCCTGAAAGGCGAGACCGTTCTCGACCAGTTGCTTGATCCACTGATCGAGGGCGATGGCGATGACGACCAGCACGACGTAAGGAGACCAGGATTTCACTTAGCAGTCCTCATCGGCAGCCCTCATCGGATGTCGTTGGCAGGATCGAGCTTCAGCGCGCCGCGCCGGATCTCGAACAGCATCACGCCGGTGGCGACCGCTAGATTGAGCGAATCGGCCCGGCCTGCCTGGGGGATCCTGAGCAGCCGGTCGCAGCTTTCGGCGAGGCTGTCCGGCAGGCCCTGCTGCTCGTTGCCCATCAGCAGCAACACCGGGCCCCTGGAGAAATCGACGGAGCGATAGTCGACAGCGCCCTTGAGGTGCGTTCCCGCGACCAGGCCGGAAAAATCGCGCCGCCAGGCGAGGAAGGCCTGCTCGGTCGCCCTGGCGACGGGCACGGCGAAGATCGAGCCCATGGTGGCGCGCACCGTCTCCAGCGAGAACGGATCGGTGGTGTCGCCGACCAGGATGACACCTTTGGCGCCGACGGCGTCGACGGTGCGGATCACGGTGCCGAGATTGCCGGGGTCGCGCACGCGGTCGAGCGCAACCCAGACATCGCCGTCCCTGGCGCGGATATCCTTCAGCGGCACGGTCTGCTGCGCAAAGACGCCGACCACCATTTGCGGGTTTTCGCGGCGGGTGATGGCTGCCAGCACCTTTTCAGAAACTTCGAGCACCGTGCCACCGGCGGCAACGGTCCGCGCGGCGACCTTTTCGACGGCCGCGTTGCCGCGCCCTGCCTTGGCGAAGACCAAGGTCCTGATCGACCAGCCGAGGTCCAGCGCGTCGATGACGAGCTTCAGGCCCTCGGCCATGAACGCGTTCTGCTGGTCGCGGAATTTCTTGAGCGCCAGCGCCTTGATGTCCTTGACCAAGGGATTGGCAAGGCTGGTGACTTCCTTGACCTGCCCGACAGGGCGCGCGCCTTCATGTGCCGTCATTTCAAGCCACCCAGCGCGAGAACAGCGAGGTCGACAGCGCGCGGCCGGCGGATTTCTCGCGAATGATCAGTTCGCCGGATTCGACCGTGCCACCCATGCCGGCGAAGGTATCGCGCATCAGCGCATGGATGGCGAAGAAGGAGGCGCGGATCGAATAGGCGGTAAGGACGACGGCGAGCGGCTTCGACGTCAGGATCGAGCGGCAGAGGTCGGTCAGGCCCGGCAGGTCCTCGAACAATTGCCAGACCTCGCCCTTGGGGCCGCGGCCATAGGCCGGCGGGTCGAACAGCACGATGTCGTAGCGGCTGCCGCGGCGCTCCTCGCGCTCGGCGAATTTCACCGCGTCCTCGACGATCCAGCGGATCGGCTTGTCGGCAAGGCCGGCCATTTCCTGGTTCTCGCGCGCCCAGCCGATAGCCTTCTTCGAGGCATCGACATGGGTGACCTCGGCGCCGGCGCGGGCCGCCACCAGCGAGGCGAGACCGGTATAGCCGAAGAGGTTCAGCACCTTGACCGGGCGCTTCGCCGCCGCGATCAGCCCCGCCATATGGTCCCAATGCGAAGCCTGCTCGGGAAAGACGCCGACGTGACGAAACGAGGTGAAACGGCCGAGATAGTCGATGCCGTCATGCTTCATCGGCCAGGTCTCGCCGAGCGGCGCCTTCGGAAAGCGCCAGCGGCCGATGCCTTCCTCGTCGGTATCGCCGGTGAAGATGGCGTCGGCGCGTTCCCATTCCTTCGCCGGAAGGGCCCGCTGCCAGATCGCCTGGCCTTCGGGGCGCACGATGCGGTAGGGGCCGTATTGCTCGAGCTTCTCGCCGGCGCCGCTGTCCAGCAGGGCGTAGTCGGCGTTGGGCGCGACTTCGAGGATCAATGGCAGGCGCTCGGCGGCCAACGCGCCGTCGCGGCGCGCAAGCACGCGCGGCACAGGCTTGGCTTCCTGCCGGTCTGCCGGTTTGGTTTCGCGACGCTCGGCGGGCGCGGCCTGCTGGCGCCCGGCCGCGAAAGCATCACGCGGGCGGGGCTGTTCCGCCCTTGCGGGGTGCGGGCGGTTATCGCGGCGTTTGTCGCGAAAGGATTTCAAGAAGGATCATCTCCGGCGGTTCGGCCCGCTTCTGCCACAGCTAAGCCCACCGGCGCAACAAAGCCTGGCTCATTCAATAGTGGGGTCTTCAACCATGCCGGAGACCGAACAGGCCGAAACAAAGTGAAATGAAGCCAAGCGCCTTCGTCGCCGCCACCGCCATGTGGCCGGTTTCCCAACGCAGCCGCACAGTTTCGAAGTCTTCTGGAATTGGCCCGGGCGTCCAGGTCGCGAGGATATCGTTGGCCGGTTTGACGAGGCCGAACCAGAGCGCCAGCGAGACCGCATAAAGCAATGTGGCGACGAGCACGAACCGGAAGGCAAACGGCTCTCCACGCAACATCCAGGCCAGCAGTGCCGGACAAAGGATCGCTGCGATATCGAGCGGTGCTCCGATCACGGCAAAGAGCACAAACTGACCATTGAAGACCGTCGCCTCGCGCCACAGCGCCGGCGACCATCTGGTCAGCCTGGGCAGCGATTCCAGCACATGGGCAAAGGATGGTCCGAGGCTGAGCGCCGCGACGAAAGCGGTCAGCACTGACCAGAAAAGCAGGTATCCGCGCATCTCCATTGCGGAGACAACGGAAACGGGACGCAGGCGTTCCGTGGTATTGGGCTGCTTGCCGTGACGTGCAGGCCAGCCCTATTGTTCAGCACACTGGTCAGCCAATCATGTCCCGTTCAGCCCGCCTGCTCGACCTCGTCCAGATCCTGCGCCGCCACCGCCGGCCGGTGAGCGGCCGCATGCTTGCGGACGAGATGGGCGTCTCGATCCGCACGCTCTATCGCGACATCGCGACGCTGCAGGGGCAGGGCGCGCCGATCGAAGGCGAGGCGGGGCTTGGCTATGTGCTGAGGCCCGGCTTCATGCTGCCGCCTTTGATGTTCAGCGACGAGGAGATCGAGGCGATCGTGCTCGGGTCGCGCTGGGTGGCGAAGCAGCCGGACAAGAGATTGGCCGCCGCCGCGGCCGATGCGCTGGCAAAGATCGCGGCGGTGCTGCCGGATGATTTGCGCGAGGATCTCGATGCGACAACGCTGCTTGTCGGGCCGCGATCGGAAAGCGTCGAAGCGATCGATCTCGGCGTGGTCCGGCAGGCGATCCGCGACGAGCGCAAGCTCGGCTTCCTCTATCGCGATGCCGGCGGTTCGACCTCGAAGCGCATGGTCTGGCCATTCGCGCTCGCCTTCTTCGACAAGGTGCGGGTGATGGTGGCGTGGTGCGAGACGCGCCGGGATTTCCGGCATTTTCGCGCAGACCGGATATCCGACCTGGCAGCGACCGACATCCGCTATCCGCGCCGCCGCCAGGCGATGCTGAAAGAGTGGCGGGCGACACTCGCTGCGTCCGGCCAGAATGGTAGGAAAGACACTCTCCGGTGATCGCTGCTGCCAGAATCTGACAGCAGGCCCGCATATGGTCTCCAAGGTTCAGACACTTTTGGAGATCAGATATGACCACGCCGAATTTCATCATCCTCTATGTCGACAGCCCGGAAAGGAGCGGTGCGTTCTATGCCTCGCTGCTTGGGCGCGAGCCGGTCGAGTCTTCGCCGACCTTCGTGATGTTCGTGCTCGACAAGGGCTTCAAGCTCGGCCTGTGGTCGCGCCACACTGTGGAACCGGCCGCGACCGCCACCGGCGGGGGTGGCGAGCTCGTGCTTGCCGTCGAGAACGCGGCGGCGGTCGATGCCACGCATGCCGATTGGACTGGCAGAGGCCTCAACGTGCTGCAGGCCCCGACCGATCTCGATTTCGGCCGTAGCTTCGTCGCGCTCGATCCCGACAATCACCGCCTGCGCGTCTACTGGCCGTTCGAGGGAGCGCAAGGATGAGCACCTTCTGGATCGCGGTTGCGTCGGCCGAGCATGTGCGGATCGGCCGCCAGGACGGCTTCATGCAGGTCAATCACGGCAAGGCGGCGCCGCTGCGCCGCATCAAGCCGGGCGACGGCATCGCCTACTACTCGCCGAGCACCGTGCTCGGCGAGAAAGACGGGCTGCAATCCTTCACGGCGATCGGCACGGTGCGGCAAGGTGATGTGTATGAGGGCGTCATGGGCGGCGGTTTCACGCCCGCGCGGCGCGATGTCGACTGGCGCGAGGCCAGGGAGGTTCCGATCAAGCCGCTGCTCGATCAGCTGGATTTTACTGCCAGCAAGTCGAACTGGGGCTACCAGTTGCGCTTTGGCCTGTTCGAGATCAGCAAACACGATTTCCGGCTGATCGGCGAAACGATGGGGGCCAGCCTAGCGGCTACTTAAGCGCCTTGTAGACGGCGATGCCGGCGGCGAGATCCTCGAGCGCGGCGCCGACCGACTTGAACAGCGTGATCTCGCTGTCGCTTTGCCGGCCCTTTTTCTCGCCGCGCGCGAGCTCGTGCAGATCGGCGACGATCGCTTCCGGCTTCAGCACGCCCGAGGTCAGCGGCTGGACGATGTCGCCGGCTTCCTTGGTGGCGCCGGCGCGGGTGTCGACATAGACGCGGGCACGGGCAATGGCGTCGTCATCGCTTTCGCGCATCGTCGGTGTGAAGCCGCCGACCAGATCGACATGGGCGCCGGGCTTCAGCAGCGCGCCCTTGACCAGCGGCGTGTTCGAGATCGTCGCCGAGGCTATGATGTCGGCCTCGCCAAGCTCGGCGTCGAGATCGCCGGCGGCAGTCGCCGGAAGGCCTTCGGCGCGCAAGGCGGCGGCCACCTTTTCGGCATTGGCCGGCGTGCGGTTCCAGATGCGGATGGAGGTGATCGGCCTGACCGCCGAATGCGCCTTGGCAAGGAACGGCGACAGCGCGCCGGCGCCGATCACCAGAAGCCGCGAGGCGTCCTTGCGGGCGAGATAGGAGGCGGCGAGCGCCGAGGCGCAGGTCGTGCGCCATTGCGTCAGCCGCTGGCCGTCGATCAGCGCCTGCGGCTCGCCGGTTACGCCGTCGAGCAAGAGATAGAGCCCCATCACCGCCGGCTTGCCGATGGCGTTGTTGTCGGGCGACACGGTGACGATCTTGACGCCGATATGACCGCCCACCGAGGTGCCTGCGGCGTTGAAGTCGGTCCAGGCCGGCATCAAAAGCAGGGTCGAGGCGGCGCCATCCGGCCGCTCGACGCCATGATGGTGGCGGACCGGCTGTACCGCGCCATCACGGAAGGCTGTGCGCAATGTCTCGACAAGGCCCGGAAAGGTCAGCGCGCGGTCGACCTCTTCGGCCGAAATGGTCAGCATCGGGGGCTCCGTAAGGCGTTACTCAGAGAGCATGATGCACTCGAAAGCCGCTTCGCAGTTTTCGGCGTCATGCTCTAGTTCGTCGGCTTGGGCAGCGCCGGTCCGTTCGGCGCCGCGGGCGTGCGGCTCACCGCCTGGCGCAGGTTCTCGGCTTCCAGACCGCGCTGGCGCGCGAGCTTGCGGTAGCGCCCCTGCTTCACCCAGGTTGCCATGCTGCCGACGACCATGCCGACGGCCAAGGCCAGGAACAGGAAGATGAAAAGCGGCAGGTTCAGCGTCAGCGCGGGATTGCCGGGATGGAATGGGTCGAGCGTGAAGGCGACGGGGCCGCGGTTGGCGACGGCGAGCGCGATCAGGATGATGGCCAGCGGCACGAAGACCACGACGAGGATGAAGCGATTGAACATCAGATCTCCATGGAGAGGCTTCTTGAGGCGCGCATGCTTGTCCCGAAACCCGCCTCCACTTTCGGGAGACATGCTTTAAGCGCCAAGATGCGGTTTCAACGCGCCGGCGCGGCGCCTATTTGCCGCCGTTCAGCCTCTCGCGCAACTCCTTGCCGGTCTTGAAGAACGGCACCCACTTTTCCTCGACTTCGACGGATTCGCCGGTGCGCGGGTTGCGGCCGGTGCGGGCGGGACGATTCTTCACCGAAAAGGCGCCGAAACCGCGCAGCTCGACCCGGTTGCCCTCGGCAAGCGCATCGGTGATCTCGTCAAAGATCGCGCCGACGATGTTTTCGACATCGCGCAGGAAAAGGTGCGGGTTGCGTGCAGCAATGATCTGCACAAGCTCGGATTTGATCATAGACGTTCCCCGTAAACCACTGGAATCGATTATCAGGATGATTTTATTGCTTTTTTGGCAGGTACCAACGGTGCCTCAAGGGTGCCAGACCGAAACGAGACCGTCAAGAAACAAGCGGTCGGCACCGAGTTCGTGAATGACATCGCCGCCGGCATCAGGCAGGCCGAGCGCCTTGGCCGCCATTTTTGCCATCGACTGGGAAAACAGGAAACCGCCACGCCTGTCCTTGCTCTTCCACTCGACGACCTTGAGCTTGCCGTCCACGCCCTTCGTCGCCAGCCAGTCGATCGCCTCCTGCTCGCCGCCGACCGCGTCGACCAGATGGTTGGCCAAAGCCTGGCGGCCGGTGAAGATCGAACCGTCGGCCAGCGCCAGCGCCTGCTCATGCGTCATCTTGCGGCGGTCGGCGACGATACCGACGAACCAGTCGTAACTGTCGAGGATCAGCTTGCGCACCATGGCGCGCTCGTCGTCATTGGTCGGCTTGAAGGGCGAAGGCGAAGCCTTGAGTGGCGACGATTTCACTTCCTCCAGCTTGATGCCGAGCTTGTCCATGAGGCCGCTGACGTCGGGATACTGGATCAGCACCCCGATCGAGCCGACGATGGAGGTCTTGCGGGCGACGATGTGGTCAGCGGCGCTGGCGATCATATAGCCGGCCGATGCCGCCAGCGTGCCGACTTCGGCCACCACCGGCTTGTCGCCGGCAAGCTTGCGCACGGCTTCGAATGTGGACTCGCCGCCGACCGTGGTGCCTCCGGGCGAATCGATCGAGAGGATGACGCCCTTCACCTCCGACGACGTGCGGATCGCTTCCAGCCTTTTGAGCAGTTCCTCGTCCTCGGTGATGGTGCCTTCAATCTTGACCTTGGCGATATGGGGGACTGCCTGGCCGGTAAAATTGTCGCCATAGACCCAGGCCGAGAAGGCGATAATTGCCGCCGCCAGGACAACAAAAGCAGCCACGCGCCAGAAAGTCAGCTTGCGGCGCAAGCGGCGGCGGTCGATCAGGTCATCGGCTCTCATTGCCATCGTCAGCCTCATGGGTGGTGGGAAAGCACGCTTTTAAAGCAAGCCTCGGCACAGGGCTACCGTTTCGTGGGATCGGCTGCCGCTTCACGGAACGGTGATCGGCCGGACCTCACTGTCCTGATGCAATTCCCGCCGGAAACCGCCCGCACTTTTCCTGGAATGGCTAGAAAGGCCGGCTTCGGGCTTCGGTGTTGACGCCGGCCTCACGAAAAATTAACGCAAGCAGTCAGTATCTGCTATGAAGTACAAGCCGTCCCGCTGGATTCCCCTCGATTTTGCGGGCGGCAGTTGTCACATTTTTGCAGTTTTCCTCCGCTTGTGCTTGCTTGTAGGTGCCGGCATACCACCTATAGTCGGTGTTTGGGCGGGCAAAGGTCCATTAGAAAAGTCATGTTGGCGCGATCTGACGAAACGAGCGATGCCGGTGAGGCATCGGCTCCCGCGAGCCAGGACGGCGCGCGTGGCGATGCCTTCAACCGCGCAAAGCGGCACTCGCGCCGCGTGCGTGTGCTGAAATTCGCGGTGCCGCTGCTCGCGGTTGCGATCGCCGTCGCATTTCCGGTCTATTCCTACCTGAAGGCACCCCTGTCCGTCTCGGTGCAGGCAGACGGCACGGCGTTCTCCGACGGCAAGCTGGTGATGGCCAATCCGAAGCTCAATGGCTTCACCAAGCAGAAGCTGCCCTATTCGCTGACGGCGACCAGGGCGACGCAGGACGTTGGCCAGCAGGCCGTCATCGACCTTGAAGGCATCAATGCCAAACTGCCTGTCGCCTCCGACAACATCGTGTCGGTCGACGCCGCGCACGGTATCTACAATCGCGACGCCAATACGATGGACCTGACCAGCGACGTCGCCGTGACGACGACGGACGGACTGGTGGCGAAGTTCAAATCGATCTTCCTAGACATGGGCAAAGGCTCTATGAAGACGAGCAATCCGGTCGATGTCAGCCGTGGCGGGTCGCGCATCACCGCGGACTCGATGTCGGTCGATGACAATGGCAGGCTCGTGGTCTTCGAGAACCGGGTTCGCGTCAACATAGATCCAGCCGCGCTGAAGGCTGCGGGGGTAAACGGTGGAGAACAGAATGCGTCGCAGTAAATCCGCATGGCTTCCGGGCGCTGCCTCCGCATTGCTGCTTCTGGCGACCGCGCATTCGTTCGCGCAATCGAGCGCGACCAGCCAGATCCCGGGGTTGAAGCTGTCGGGCGACCAGCCGATCCAGATCGAAAGCGACAAGCTCGAGGTGCGGCAGAACGAGAGCATGGCTGTTTTCAGCGGCAACGTGACCGTCAATCAGGGGCCGACCCTGCTCAAGGCCGGCAAGATGACGGTCTACTACGTCAAGGACCCCAAGGCTGACAAAAGCGCTGCCGCGGGGGCGTCGGCGATGACGGGCGCGGCCAATATCGACCATCTCGAGGTCGAGAACAAAGTCTACATCAAATCGAACGACCAGATCGCCACCGGAGACACCGGCAAGTTCGACATGAAGACGCAGGTGCTGGTGCTTTCGGGCAAGGAAGTGGTGCTGTCGCAGGGCGACAATGTACTCAAGGGCTGCAAGCTCACCGTGCAGATGAAGAGCGGCCTCGGCAATGTCGAAGGCTGCCCGCGCGTCATCATGATGTTCAAGCCGCAGAAGCAGGATGCGACCCAGAACCAGGGAGCGTCGAGCAACTAATGGCCGGCGTAACTTCGCTGCTTGCCCGTCTTCCGGGGCGGGCGGCCGCCCGACCGGCTGCGTCCGCGACGGCCGGCGTCGACAAGGAAAAATTCAAGGGCACCCTGATCGCCAAGGGCCTGACCAAGAGCTACAAGGGCCGTAAGGTGGTCAGCGGGGTGACGATCGGCGTGCGCGCCGGCGAAGCGGTCGGCCTGCTCGGTCCCAACGGCGCCGGCAAGACCACCTGTTTCTATATGGTCACCGGCCTTGTGCCCGTCGATGAAGGTTCGATCGAGATCGACGGCTTCGACGTCACCTCGATGCCGATGTACCGGCGTGCCCGCCTTGGCATCGGCTACCTGCCGCAGGAGGCGTCGATCTTCCGCGGCCTCAATGTCGAACAGAATATCCGCGCCGTGCTGGAAGTGGTCGAAAAGGATCGCAAGGTGCGCGAACGCAGCCTCGACGAGCTGCTCGAGGAATTTCACATCAGCCATCTGCGCAAGGCGCCGTCGATGTCGCTGTCGGGCGGCGAGCGTCGTCGCCTCGAAATCGCGCGGGCGCTGGCGACGCGGCCGGCCTACATGCTGCTCGACGAGCCCTTCGCCGGTATCGACCCCATCGCCGTCGCCGACATCCAGCAGCTCGTTCGCCACCTCACGGCGCGCGGCATCGGCGTCTTGATCACCGACCACAATGTGCGCGAGACGCTCGGCCTGATCGACCGCGCCTATATCATCCATGCCGGCCAGGTGCTGACGCATGGCCGGGCCGACGAGATCGTCGCCAACGCCGATGTGCGGCGTCTCTATCTTGGCGAGGGCTTCACCCTCTGATCCGCGGTTTTCGCGTTTTTTCGGGGCCGCGTCCGACTTTCGGTTATTTTAGCGCTCGATAACGCTCCGGTAAGCGGCAGCTGTTAGCGTTTTCCTTGACAAGCAAAAGCCGGGCCAGTTTCTATGCCCGACCGAAAAACTTTATGTACGACGCGTAGACGAGGCGTTTGAATCCCACCATGGCGCTGGCAGCCAAACTGCAGCTCAGACAGTCCCAGTCGCTGGTGATGACGCCGCAGCTGATGCAGTCGATCCGGCTGCTGCAGCTTACCCATGTCGAGCTCGAGCGCTTCATCGACGAGGAGATCGAGCGCAACCCGCTGCTGGAGCGGGCCGAACCGCAGGACGACGCGGCCGGCGACCAGGCCCAGAAAGGCGAGGCGGCGCCGGACAAGGATCCCGAGGGCGACTGGTTCGAGGGCGAGACGGAGTGGAGCGCCGAAGCGATCTCGCAAAAGCTCGATTCTTCGCTGGAGAACCTGTTTCCCGACGATCCCGGCACCAGCGAGAGGCTGGGCCCCGATCTCACGGCGCAGTGGAAGTCGGCCGCGGGCGGCGGCGCCGGCGCAGCGTCATCCGAGGGGTTCGACGTCGGCGACATGGCAGCCGCCGCCATTACGCTGCGTGAGCATGTCGGCGAGCAGATCGCGCTTGCTTCGCTTAGCCCCGCCCAGCGGCTGATAGCGGGCGAGCTGGGCGACGGGCTCGACGAAGCCGGTTATCTGCGCACCGAACTCGATGAGATCGCGGTCCGGCTCGGCACGGATGTCGCGGCGGTGGCGCGTGTGCTTGGCGTCTGCCAGACCTTCGAGCCGGCAGGCCTTTTCGCGCGCGACCTCGCCGAATGCCTGTCGCTGCAGCTTGCGGCGCGCGACCGGCTTGATCCGGCGATGAAGGCGCTGGTTGCCAACCTCGAGCTTCTGGCGCGGCGGGATTTCCAGACGCTGAAACGCATCTGCGGCGTCGACGAGGAGGATCTGCTCGACATGCTGGCCGAGATCCGCGCGCTCGATCCGCGGCCCGGCCTGGCGTTTTCGGGCGGCGCCAGCGATGCGATCGTCGCCGATGTCGAGGTCCGCGCCGCCAATGACGGCAGCTGGGCGGTGGAACTCAACGCCGACACGCTGCCGCGCGTGCTGGTGGACAATGTCTACTTCGCCCGCGTTTCCAGCCACGCCAAGGATCAGGCGGAAAAGGATTTTCTCGCCGAGTGCCTGCAGAACGCCAACTGGCTGACGCGCAGTCTCGACCAACGGGCCAAGACCATCCTCAAGGTGGCCTCCGAGATCGTGCGGCAGCAGGATGCCTTCCTCGTCCATGGCGTGCGCCACCTCAAGCCGCTCAACCTGCGCACGGTGGCCGACGCCATCGGCATGCATGAATCGACAGTCAGCCGCGTCACTGCCAACAAATACATGCTGACGCCGCGCGGCGTCTTCGAGCTGCGCTATTTCTTCACCGCGTCGATCGCCTCGGCGGAAGGCGGCGAGGCGCATTCGTCCGAGGCCGTGCGCGATCGCATCAAGCAGATGATCGACGAGGAAAAGCCAGCCGACGTGCTTTCCGACGATGCCATCGTCGACATGCTCAAGGGAAGCGGGGTCGATATTGCGCGCCGCACCGTCGCGAAATATCGCGAGGGCATGAATATTCCATCGTCGGTTCAGCGGCGGCGGGAGAAGCGAGCGCTCGCGAACGCCGGCCGCTAGGCTTGTCGGTACTCGCGATGCCGGCCTGCGAATGGCGGTTTCTGCGCTTCCGGTACTTGCGTACCTCAAAGTACGCTCCGTTCCGGTTGTCGAAAACCACCATTCTCGGCTCGGCCTGCCCCGAATATCAACAAGCCGAGGTCGCTGCGAGATGCGCGGATTTTCCACAATTGCCAAGCTTCATTGACAAGCCGCAATGAAGTGGCTAGAAGCCCGCCCGCATGAGCGGGGCGGTAATGCCCGCTCGCGAAAGGGTCCGTCAGACACGGCCACGGACGGCCAAGAAGGCGACTTGTGATCAACCGGAAAGTTCGGGTCTAAAATCGGCGCGCATGCCGCTGCGAAGCTTGTGCGCGCGCGCCACGGGTATAAACTCGGGAACAGTTTGAAGCCTGAGCAAGGAAGGTCAGTTTTCAGATGAATCTACGCATTTCGGGAAAACACATGGACATCGGCGATGCGTTCCGCACGCGCATCAACGACCGGGTCGGCGAGGCGATCGAGAAATATTTCGATCGGGGTTTTTCAGGACATGTCACGGTCATCAAATCGGGGTCGCGTTTCTCCGCCGATTGCATGGTCCGGCTCGATTCCGGCGCTTCGCTGCAGGCGACCGGCGACGCCCAGGATCCGACGCTGGCCTTCGAGGCGGCCGCCGACCGCCTGGAAACACGGCTGCGGCGCTACAAGCGCCGGCTGAAGTCGCGCAATACGGGCAACGGCGAAGAGCCGACCGACATCGCCTATACCGTGATGGCCCCCCTTACCGACGACGAGGAAGATATTCCGGAGGACTTCGCTCCGGTCATCGTCGCCGAATCAAGCATGACGCTGCGGACCATGTCGGTGGCGTCGGCTGTCATCGAGCTCGACAACAGCGACAGCCCGGTCTTCCTGTTCCGCAATGCCGGGACCGATCATCTCAACATCGTCTACCGCCGGCCGGATGGCAATATCGGCTGGATCGATCCGTCGACGACCAAAGTCGCGCAGGGATAAAAAGCCAGCCGCGCGAGGGGGCGACGACTGGCGCGGCAGGCGAGCAAGGGATTTTTCAAGCATGGATCTCAGTGATCTCATCAGCGTCCCGGCGATCATGCCGGCGTTGAAAGCGAATTCCAAAAAGCAGCTTCTGCAATTGCTGTCGGAGAGGGCGGCGGCGATTTCGGGGATTCCGGAACGGGAGGTGTTCGACACCATCCTGCAGCGCGAGCGACTTGGCTCGACCGGCGTCGGCAACGGCATCGCCATCCCGCATGGCAAGCTCGCCGGCGTGAAGCGGATCGCGGGCGTCTTCGCCCGGTTGGAAACGCCGGTCGATTTTGAGGCGCTGGACGACCAGCCGGTCGACCTGGTGTTCCTGCTGCTTGCGCCCGAAGGCGCCGGCGCCGACCATCTCAAGGCGCTGTCGCGCATCGCGCGCGTGCTGCGCGACGCCGACACGGTGGCCAAGATCCGCGGGACGCGCGACGCGGTGGCGATCCACGCGTTGCTGTCGGACACACAGGCCTCGCACGCGGCCTGAGTCTCTTTGGTCGAGCGCAATTCCGGACGGAAGGCCACGGCGAAGTCACCGAGCCTAACCGTTCCGCACTTTTCTGGAATTGCTAGAAATTTTTTGGATTAAAGCTTCCAAGGGCCGCCGTGAGCGGCCCTTTCCCTTTCGAAGACCTGAGCCGCGTTAGTGGATCGCGACGGTGGTCAGGTCGTTCTCCAGCGCACCCGCCAGCGCCCGGTCACGGGCATCGGAAAGCAGGATCGGCTGGCCGTTGGCGGCAAACAGCGCCCACAGCTCCATGCCGGGCGCGATTTCCTCGAGGCCGGGGAAGCGGCCGCGCAGGTCGTCGCTCGACACTTTCCTGAGATAAGCGACCGAACCTTCGCCGAGATGGGCGAGTTCGCCGCTGGTCATGGTGTTCACTTCGTCAGTTCTGGTCATTTCAAGCCTCCTTGGCGCGAGGACGCCAGAATTGGCCGTCTCGCATAGAGCCATCGGCGAAGGTTAGTCTTTCACCGATATGTTTATTTTCCGTACCAGCCGCTCGGCCTCCGGCCGGTCGAGATCGACCGACAGCAGGCCGTTCTTCAGTTCCGCCGCGATCACCCGCATGCCGTCGGCCAGCACGAAACAACGCTGGAACTGGCGCGCGGCGATGCCGCGGTGGAGGAATTCGCGCTCGGTGTCGTCGGTCTGGCGGCCGCGCACGATCAGCTGATTCTCCTCCGTGGTGACATCGAGGTCGCTTTCGGCAAAACCGGCCACGGCCAGTGTGATGCGTAGCCTCTCGGACTTGCCGTCGGCAGCGTTCAGGCGTTCGATGTTGTAAGGAGGGTAGCTGTCGCCGGACTTCGCCAGACGCTCAAGCGTCTTTTCCATGGCATCGAAACCCAGGAGAAGCGGGCTGGAGAAGGGCGTCATTCGACTCATTGTTACACTGTCCTCTGAAGAGCGACACAAACTGGAAAAACCCAGATGGCATTTTTCCCGATGGCCTTGATATGGTCTGCCGCGCGATCAAGTTCAAGCCACTGAAATCAGGATGACGTTTCGTTGAACCGCCATCCTGGTTCAGCTCTTCAGTGGAGCATGATCTTGTCCGAAAACCGGTTTCCACTTTTCGCGGTCATGCTCTAAACCCGCCCAAAAAGACTCCCCAAAAGGAATTGAAATGCCCCAGTCCAGAAAGATCATCATCGACACGGATCCCGGCCAGGACGATGCCGTCGCCATATTGCTGGCGCTCGGCAGCTCGGAGCTGGAGATCGTCGGTATCACCGCGGTTGCAGGCAACGTGCCGCTGAAGCTGACCCAGAACAACGCCCGCAAGATTTGCGAGCTGGCCGGCAGGCCGGACATCAAGGTCTATGCCGGCGCCATCCGCCCGATGGCGCGCGAACTCGTCACCGCCGAGGAAGTGCATGGCAAGACCGGCCTGAACGGGCCGCAACTGCCCGAGCCGACCATGCCGTTGCAGGAACAATACGCCGTCGATTTCATCGTCGAGACGCTGATGCGCGAGGAGGCAGGCACCATCACGCTCTGCCCGCTCGGGCCGCTGACCAACATCGCGCTGGCGCTGATCCGCGAGCCCAGGATCGCGCCACGCATCAAGGAAATCGTCCTGATGGGCGGCGGCTTCTTCGAAGGCGGCAACGTCACGCCGGCCGCCGAATTCAACATCTATGTCGACCCGCAGGCCGCCGATCTGGTGTTCAAATCGGGCATTCCGATCGTGATGATGCCGCTCGACGTCACCCACAAGGCATTGACCACGTCCAAGCGCATCCAGGCTTTCCGCCAGCTCGGCACCAAGGTCGGCACCGCGACCGCCGAGATGCTGGAGTTCTTCGAGCGCTACGACGAGGAGAAATACGGCACCGATGGCGGGCCGCTACACGATCCGTGCGTGATCGCCTACCTGATCAAGCCGGAACTGTTCAAGGGCCGCCACTGCAATGTCAGCGTCGAGACCGCGTCGGAGCTCACCATGGGCATGACGGTGATCGACTGGTGGGGCGTCACCAAGCGCGAGAAGAACGCCACGGTGATGCGCGACATCGACCATGACGGCTTCTTCGCGCTGCTGGTGGAGCGGCTCGGGCGGCTGTAGCCCCTCTTCCTTCTCCCGCAAGGGGAGAAGGGGAAGCGCTCACTTCGCCTTCGAGAACGCCAGCCACAGGCCGCCGCCGACCAGGAAGGTGCCGCTGATGCGCGACATCAGCCTGACGCGGCTGGCCGACAGCATCCGGCCGGCGCGGCCGGCGGCAAGCGCGTAGGTCGAGTCCGACATGGCGGCGAAGATCATCGCGGTCAGGCCCATCACGACGATCTGCAGCGTGTAATTGCCCTGTGGTGAAATGAACTGCGGGAAGAAGGCGCCGAAGAACACCAAGGTTTTCGGATTGCTGACGGCGACCAGGAAGCCCTGCAGGAAGAAGCCGCCGCGCGGTTTTTTCGCCGATCCGTCGGGGTTCAGCGTGCCCTTGGCGCGGAACATCTGCACGCCCATCCAGATCAGGTAGGCAGCGCCGATCAGCCGCACCCACTCGAACCAGTGGCCCATGCCGGCGATCAACGTGTTGAGGCCGATGCCGACGATGGCGATCATGATGGCAAGCCCGGCCTGGGTGCCGGCGACGTTGGCCAAGCCTGCGCGCGAGCCGTGGCGGATGCTGTTGGCGATGATCAATGTCACCGTCGGACCCGGTACCAGGATGATGACGATACAGGCGACGACATAGGTGGCGTAGAGTTCCAGCGACATGGTCTTCCTCGGATGGACGGAGGTGATGCGGCGGTGGCTGGGGGATCAATGCACGGCGCGGCCGCCGGCGCAAGTCGCCCTGCCTTGTCGACCAGAACCGCTCAGGCCGCCCCAACCGGCCAGGGCAGCGTCGTCTCATAGGCGGCGCCGGCCTTGAGCACGGCGAGGTCGCCGCGCGGGCGGCCGATCAGTTGCATGCCCATGGGCCGGCCTTTTGCGTCGAAGCCGGCCGGCACGTTGAGCGCCGGGCAGCCGCCGAGCGTGGCGAAGGCCGAGACCTGCATCCAGCGGTGATAGCTGTCCATGGGCCGCCCCGCGACCTCGCGCGGCCAGTGGGTCGAGACGTCGAAGGGAAACACCTGGGCGGTGGGCAGCGCGATCAGGTCGAAGCGCTCGAACAGCGACAGCAGCGTTCGGTGCCAGGAGGTGCGCCGGACGGTCGCGGCATGGATCTGCGGCGCGGTGAGGCGCATCGCCTGTTCCACTTCCCAGACGGCCTCAGGCTTCAGAAGCTTGCGCTTTTCCGGGTCATCGTAATGCGATTTCAGCCCGCAGCCGCTGCTTGCCTGGCGCAAGGTGACGAAAGCCTGCCACAGCGCCTCGAAATCGACATCCGGAACCAGGGCTTCGCTATGGAACGACGCGTCGGCGAAGCGGGCAAGGGCGGCCTCGCAGAGGTCGAGTACGCCCGGTTCCGTCGGCAGGCGGCCGCCGAGATCGCCCAGCCAGGCAATACGGCCGCCGGCCGCTTTCGCGCCCAAGCCGTCGAGGAACGAGCCCTCCTTGGCATATGACAGCGGCGCGTGCGGGTGGTAGCCGGCCTGTTCGTCCAGCAAAAGCGCGATGTCGCGAATGTTGCGGCCCATCGGCCCTTCGACGCCCATCTGCGAATGGAAGACATCGAAGTCCGGGCCTGCAGGCACAAGGCCCTGCGAGGGACGGAAGCCATAGACATTGTTGTAGGCGGCCGGATTGCGCAGCGAGCCGCCGAAGTCGCTGCCGTCGGCGACCGGCACCATGTCCAGCGCCAGCGCAACGGCCGCGCCGCCGCTCGATCCGCCGGCGGTGAGCGCCGGGTCGAAGGCGTTGAGCGTCGGCCCGAAGACCGGATTGTAGGTGTTGGAGCCCAGCCCGAATTCCGGGACATTGGTCTTGCCGATGATGATGGCGCCGGCCTTGCGGACGCGCTCGACGAAGAAATCGTCCACGTCGGGGATGAAATCGGCGAAGATCGGCGAGCCGAAGGTGGTTCTGAGCCCTTTCGTCAGGGCGAGGTCCTTGATGGCGATCGGCAGGCCGAACAGCGATCCGGCCTCGCCGCCGCGGGCCAAATGAGCATCGGCCCTGTCGGCCTCGGTCAGGATATCGGCGCGCTCGCGCAGCGAAACGATGGCGTTGACCAGCGGGTTCACCGCCTCGATGCGGTCGAGGAAAGCGCCGGCGACCTCGCGCGCCGACAGATGGCGCTGCCTGATCTTTTCGGCAAGCTCGACGGCGGAGAGGCGGCAGATATTGCCGGCCGGCGGCACGGCATGCTTGGTGACGGGACGCATGGCCATTACCGGGCTCCCGCCAAGGCGGCGTCGACGTCTTTTGCCAACGGGATCGCCGGCTGCGCGCCGGGTTTCAGGCAGGCAAGCGAACCGGCGGCTGCGGCACGGGTGAGCGCCTCCTGGAGCGACAGGCCGGACGAGAGGCCGGCGCCGAAATAACCGCAGAAGGTATCGCCGGCGCCGACCGTGTCGACCGGCGTGATCTTCAACGCCGGAACGGTGAGGAAATCCTCCGGCGTGGCGGCGAGCACGCCGTCGCCACCCAGCGTGACGACGATGGCGCGGCCTGTCCTTTTGGCATAGTCGCGCATGCGGGCAGGGCGATCGCGGCCCGAGAGCGCCAGCGCCTCGCCATAGAGATCGAACTCGGTTTCGTTGGCGACGGCATAGTCGGCCTTGCCGACGAATCCGGCGGCCTCGGCACGGAAGGGCGCGGTGTTGAGCACGCTGACGGCGCCCGCCGCGCGCGCCGCGTCGAGCGTTGCCTCGACCGTCTGCAGCGGGATCTCATGCTGCAAGAGCACGACGTCGCCCTTTTTGAGATAGGCCTTGGCGACATCGCCCGGCACTACCGAGTCGTTGGCGCCAGGCACGACGGCGATGACGTTCTCTCCATCAGCGCCGACCAGGATCAACGCCGTGCCGGTGGAGGCGAAGCTCTGGCCGACGCCGGACAGATCGACGTTGCCGGCCTTGAGAAGGGCGAGCGCTTCGGCGGCAAAACCATCCTTGCCGACGGCGCCCACCATGCGCACCGGCGCGCCGGCGCGCGCAGCGGCCAGGGCCTGGTTGGCACCCTTGCCGCCGGGCGCGGTGGCGAAGCCGGAGCCGCGCACCGTCTCGCCGGGTTCCGGCAAACGGTCGACATTGGCGATGAGGTCGAGGTTGATCGAGCCGACAACGATGATCAAGAAGTGCCTCCTGCTGGAGCCGTCCAGCCTTCGATTGACGGGACCAACTCCAAGTATTTGCTTTTACACAATTGATTGCGCCGGAAGCTAGCTGCAAAGACCGCCGGTTGCCAGATTATGCCGGTTGCGCGGGCTCTTGGCCCACAGGCATCATTCGCAGCGCACCGTGACCGTGCCCTGATAGTTGCCTGCCGGGAAGATGCCGGGCGACTTGGTGGCGGTCAGATCGACCTGGATGGTGTGGGTGCCGTTGGTCACCCGCTGCGGCGAGCTGCCCGGTATGTCCAGCCCGGATCCGTCGAGCCGGAAGACGGTGGCGAAGGTGACGTTGGTGTCGCCGCCGCTCGGCGCCGAGGTGAAAGCGATCGGCGCCGGCGCGGAGACGGTATAGCAGTCTAGCAGGTTTAGGATCGAACACAGCGTCGAGTTCGCGGTGATGGTGGCGCCGGCGCTTGACCCACCTGCCTGCTTGGAGCCCAGGGTGTTGATGGCCAGGTTCGATTTCATCGTCCCCGAGGCGCCGATCATGATCGTGCAGGTGCCGATGATCGCCGCCTGTGCCGGGAGACAGAAGCAGGCGAGCGCTGCTATCGCCAACGGCGCTCGACTATTTCCGCTTCTTCTTCTTCTCATTGCCGGTCGTGCCTCTGATGCTCCAGCCTTCATTGGCCCATCCTGCCGACGTCGCCGAGCGAGCTGCGGGAGCCGCGGAAGCTGTTGCGGCCGTGGCAGCGGTGTTCGTCGTGCTCCCCGTCGTCTGGCCATCGGTGCCGAGGCCCATTTTGAGGAGCTTCAATTCCAGCTGCAGGCGCTCAACCTCCAGCTCGTAGAGGCGGCTGCAATCGACGCGTTTCGGAGTCCGCCCGATCGGGATCACCACGCGGCCGTATGTGGCGATGTCGCTGTTGGCCTGGTTGCTGCTGTTGTTGCCGCGGATGACTCCAAGGTCGAGATAGGCACCGCTGCCGGAAACGGCTGAGCGGCAGGTCGTGCCGTCGCTGGCATGAACCTCATCCTGGCCCTGAGGCAGGCTGACGCCGGGCAGGCTGAAACCCGTCTGGTTCTGGTTCAGGTTCAGGATATCCTCGGCAAGCCCCTGACTTACGACCGCCAGGACGGGCAGCAAGGACAAGGTCAGAACCTGCGATGCCCGAAGAACTTTCCGCATATCTGTGCCCTTATCTGGGTCTGCTCGCTTGGAAAGGGGATACTCTCGGTACAGATACGCACTTTACGCTCGTTCGCGCCGCCGAACGGGACGACCACCAGGACAGGGCGCGACGCCTGACCGGCCAGAAGGAAAGCGCTCGGCGTGATCCTGGCGTCGACCGGCTGGAAATCCTGGTCGTAGACATGCACCTCCACGCGTATGCGCTGGTTGTACGGGTTGCCCGGGAAGACGCGAACGGCGAAGGCATCCGTGAAGGATCGCACTTCGCCCCGCATCGGCGTCATCGACTGGCCGGTCGCTGCAACGGGAGACAACGCGGCGGTCAGGCCCGCCGCCAGAATTGCAATCGTTCTCAAGGACCGCTCCTTTCACGAGAGGCTATTCGCAGCGCAGCGTCACCGTTGCCTGGTAGTTGCCGGCGGAGAAGCGGTTCGTGCCGCTCTTGGTGCCGGCGAGATTGACCGCCACCGTCGATGTACCCGGCACCGTCAGCGCGGTCGCGGTGCCGGTTTCGGCGATCGTCTGCGCGCCGGAAGTGGCAAAGGTCGGGGTCCATGTCGTGGCCGTCGTATCCGAGGCGGGCACGGTCGTCGTGGTCACCGGATCGACGCTGAGCGAGACGCCGCCCGTGGTATCGACCTGAGCGCTGCCGGCGGAGCCGCCGGCATTGTGCGAGCTCAGCGACTGAAGATTGCTGCTGACGGTCATCGTGCCGTTGGAGTTGATCGTGACCGTGCAGGTCGCGGTGATCGTGCCGTTGAACAGCACGTTTCCGGTGGTGGCGGCCTGCCCCGTCTGGAAGGTGCAGGCGGCCAGCAAGCTCGCAGCCATGGCGGCGCGAAAGAACTTCATTGGAACCCCACTTTCGAGCCGGATGATGCGGCTCAACGTAGGGGTCATCTTCCCTTTATCGTGGTTAATTTAGCGTTAAATGAACTAATGTCGGAGAGCAACTTCAAACAAAACCGACAATAACCAGAGGTTGTCGCCGGTTGCATTTCGTGAATAAATCGATGTATTTATTTATCTTGCACTGACTTATATTACGAAACACGGTTTTTCGCAACGGGATACGAAAAAATCGATTGTTTCATGACGTCACTTGTCCCGCTTCCCAGCCGAGGATGGCACGCTTGCGTGTCAGGCCCCAATGATAGCCGGTGAGCGCGCCGGACTTGCCCAGCGCCCGGTGGCAAGGCACTACGAAGGACATCGGGTTGGCGCCCACCGCCGCGCCCACGGCCCGGCTGGCGCTCGGCGCGCCGATGCTTGCCGCGATCGAGGAATAGGTGCAGGCCCGGCCCATCGGGATGCGCAGCAAGGCTTCCCAGACGCGAAGCTGGAAATCGGTGCCGATCATCACCACGCGCAGCGGCTGGTCGGCCCGCCATTGCGTCGGGTCGAAGACCCGGGCGGCGTAAGCCTGGGTGGCCGACATGTCCTCGACGTAGGTCGCGTTCGGCCAGCGGCCTGACATGTCGGCGAAGGCGGCCCGCTCGCCGCCGGCGTCACAGAAGGCGAGGCCCGCGAGACCCCGGTCGGTGACCATGATCAGCGCGATGCCGAAAGGCGAGATGTGGTAGCCGTAGCGGATGGTGAGACCCGCGCCCCGGGTCTTGTAGTCGCCAGGCGACATCGCCTCATGGGTGACGAAGAGGTCGTGCAGCCGGCCGGGACCGGACATGCCGAGCTCGAACGAGGTCTCCAAGAGCGGCATGCCGGAATCGAGCAGCCTGCGCGCATGGTCGAGCGTCACCGCCTGCAGGAAGGCCTTGGGCGACAAGCCGGCCCAGCGGGTGAAGAGTTTCTGCAGGCCGGTCGGCGTTTCGCCGACCTCTTCGGCCAGGACCTCGAGCGAGGGCTGATCGCGATAATCGAGGCTGATCTTCTCGATGGCGCGGCGCACGACGTCGTAGTCGCTGCCTTCCGGCGTGATGTCGTTCTGGAGGATCGCGGTCGGTTTCATGCGGGTATTCGTGGTCATCTGAGCGTTCATGGCAATATCTCCTTGGTCCCGAATATCGGTCTTCCAGAACTTTGCCTCCACCCGAAACTTGCCTTCCCGCATACAGCACCCAGATAGAGTGGGCTTCGGGCCGAAGAGGACGATCATGGCCGTCGAAAAGGTTGATCTGACCGGGGCAAGGGAAACCTTGCTGATGACGCTCTACGGCAAGGCGCTGGAGAGCCGGCTGCCCAATTCGCTTCTCCAGGACCGCTTCGCCGACGAGGCGTTGCGCAAGATCGACTATGATTTCGCAAGGCTCAAGGTCGATGCCAATCTCGGTTTGGGATTTGCAATCAGGGCGAAGACCCTGGACGTTTGCGTCGCGGATTTCCTTGCAAGATATCCGGACGCGATCGTGCTGCATCTGGGATGCGGGCTCGATACGCGGGTATTTCGTGTCGACCCACTGCCAGGCATCGACTGGTTCGACGTTGACTATCCGGAAGTCGTCGAGCTCAGGCGCAGGCTCTACCCGTCCAGGGACCGTTACCACCCGATCGCCTCCTCGGTGACCGAGCCGGATTGGCTGGCCGCGGTGCCCCGCAATCGCCCGGCGATCGTGGTGGCGGAGGGGCTGACGCCGTATCTTCCCGCCGACGAGGGACCGCGGCTGCTTGCGCGGCTTGTCTCGCATCTTGCCGGCGGTGAGTTGATGTTCGACGCCTATAGCCGGTTCGGGCTGAAGCTGATGCGCCTCAATCCGGCCATCAAGGCGACCGGCGCCGAGGTCCATTGGGCCATAGAGGATCCGCGCGACCTGGAGCAGGCGGTGCCCAAGCTTCGCTTCATCGGCGAGATCCCGTCCTACAAGCCGGAGCAAGGGGCGCGCCTCAACTGGTCGGCGCGTCTGTTCGTCGGTCTCTGGAAGCTTATCCCGGCGATGCGCAAGGTCGGCAGGCTGCTGCGCTACCGGTTCTGAAACGGCTATTTTGCCGTGAGCATGATCTTGTCCGAAAACCGGCGTCCACTTTTCGCTGACGCGGACCTTCGGTTCGGGATCATGCTCAGCGCGTCTTGGCGGTCGCCAGCGCGCGCGAAAAGGCGGTGGCGAAACTTTCGCGGTCGTCGGGATTGAGGAAGGCGCCGATCGCCACGCTCTTGCCCTGCGCTTCGACGGCCATTTTGGTGATTCCGATCTCGCTGTGGCGGGCGATCGAGAACCGCGTCCAGAAAGGGTTGAAGCGATGATCTTCCGAGCGGCCGGAAGGCGCTGTCTTGCGGATGTCGAGACTGGTGCGCGAGACCGAGATTTCCTCGCGGGCGCGCGCCGCCCGGTAATTGGCGCGGAAGGCGATGTAGACGGCGATCACGTCGAGGCCAAAGAAGCCAAACACCGGCCAGGCGCCGTGCGCCAGGAAGAAGGCGCCGGTGACCGCCCAGCCGAACACAAGCGCTCCCATCAGGATCAGGAAGCCGGTACGGCCGAGCGAGCGGTGCGGCGTCAGCAAAGCCTGGAAAAATGGCTCGTCGGCTTCGAATGAGGCGTTTGTGTCGCTCATGAGGGGATATTATAGGAAGGGATATGGCGCCTCCCAAGTCGAAAAAATCCGCAGCCGTCAAAAAACCTCAACCCGCCGTCGCGGGCGGCGGCCGGGCGCCTGGTCGGCGGCCATCAAAAGCCGCTTCGCGCTCGCTCTACACGCCGGCCGAGGTGCATGAGATATTCCGGCGCTTTTGCGTGCAACGGCCGGAGCCGAAAGGCGAGCTCGACTATGTCAACGCCTTCACCCTGCTGGTCGCGGTGGTGCTGTCGGCGCAAGCGACCGATGCCGGCGTCAACAAGGCGACGAAGGCGCTGTTCGGCGCGGCCGACACGCCGGCCAAGATGCTGGCATTGGGCGAGGCCAAGGTCGGCGACCATATCCGCACCATCGGTCTGTGGCGCAACAAGGCCAAGAACGTGATCGCGCTGTCGAAGGCGCTGATCGACGATTATGCGGGACAGGTGCCGCAGGATCGCGACGAGCTGGTGAAGCTGCCTGGCGTCGGGCGCAAGACCGCCAATGTCGTGCTCAACGTCGCTTTCGGCCAGCACACCATGGCGGTCGACACGCATATCTTCCGCATCGGCAACCGGATCGGGCTGGCGCCCGGCAAGACGCCGGAACAGGTCGAACAAGGGCTGATCAAGGTCATCCCGGCCGAATTCATGCGCCATGCGCATCACTGGCTGATCCTGCATGGCCGCTATGTCTGCAAGGCGCGCAAGCCCGATTGCCCGGCCTGCGTGATCGCCGACATCTGCAAGTCGAAGGAAAAGACCACCGACGTGCCGGCCCCGCTGGTGCAGATCGCGCCGCTGGATGAGAGGTTTCCGGTCGAAGCCTAGGGCGGTGTTCTCGTGTGTTTTCACCGTTTCACGGAACCGGCGAAACGCCCTATCTCTTTGTTTTTACGCAATTCCGGACGGAAGGCTACGGCGAAGTCGCCGAGCCTAAAGCGCGTCGCGCTGAAACGGATTCAGTCGACGCGCTTTAGGTCCTTTGTTTGATGCATGTCGTTGCCGCAAAACCGAGGTCACTTTTGCGCGACATGCATTAACCGCTCACACTTTTCCTGGGATTGCTCTAATAGCCGTAGCCACGGGCCATGGCCGCGGCAAAAACCGGAATGAGCAGGAAGATGAAACCCTCGGCGCGGACATAGTTCTTCACCGAAGCCAGTTCCGCCGCGGGCACCGCGAAAGACGGATCGCCGCTCGCCTGCCTGTTCCAGGAGATGAAGCGCATGGTCGGCACGATCGACAGCAGGCCGACGATGGCGAAGGCCACCATCTTTGCCCAGAACACCCAATTGTAGACGTAGAATTCCCAGCCTTTCAGGCCGAAGAACACACGGCAGACGCCGACGATGACGATCAGCGCGGCGATGATGCCGTAATGGCGGTCGATGCCGGCAAGGCGCTTCAGCGTCGGCGACGCCAGATCGCCGCGCACCAGCACGAACTCGGCGCCGATGATACCGGCCAGCGAGAACACCAGAAGGTGATGGACGATGGCCAGCAGAAGGTCGGCGGTGTCCATGATTCTTCTCCGGTCGAATTGCGTTTCTGGGTTGGTTGCGCGCAAACTAGCATCGCCAGGCGAAAAGCCCATAGCGACGCAGCCGCGCCATGGCTGCTATGGCTGGAAGAGCCACTGCATTATCCTGGCCCTTGTTCGCGCGCGCTGGTTTGCTAGTGCGGTTCACGGAAACGGTGAAACGCACTCGCCTTTTGTTTTTATGCAATTCCGGACGGAAGCCTATGGCGAAGTCGCCGAGCCTAACCGCTCACACTTTTCCTGGAATTGCCTTAAGCGCTGCCGCCTCAATGGAGGGGAATGCCATGAGCATCAAGACGGAAGCCGGCGTGCCGATCCTCGAGACGGCGCGCACCGTTCTGCGGCCGCACAGGCTGGACGATTTCGAGACCTATGCCGCCATGTGGGCCGAGCCTGCCGTCACCCGCTTCATAGGCGGCAAGCCGCGAACGCGGGAGGAGAGCTGGATGCGCTTCCTGCGCCATGCCGGCCTGTGGTCGCTGATCGGCTATGGATTCTGGGCGATCGAGGACAAGAAGACGGGGCGTTTCATCGGCGAGGCCGGGTTCCACGATCTGAAGCGTGAGATCGAGCCGTCGATCGAAGGCGTGCCGGAGGCGGGCTGGGCGCTGGCCTCGGAGGCGCATGGCCAGGGGCTTGCGAGCGAGGTCGTCGGGCGGATCGTCGCCTGGAGCGACGAGGCGCTCGGACAGGCGAGAACCGTCTGCATCATCGATCCGGAAAACGGCGCTTCGAAGAAGGTGGCCGAGAAGAACGGCTATCGGGAAATCTTGCGCACCACCTATCACGAGAAGCCGACGATCCTGTTGGAACGGCAGGCCGGATCCGGGAAGGGAAGCGCTTAAAGCAGGTCGCGTGAAAAAGGATTCACGCAACCTGCTTTAAGTCTTTGATCTTAAGAATGTCTTTGTCCCGAAACCGGGACCACTTTCGGGAGACATGCTTTAGCCCGCCTTGCGGCGCAAGGCCCGCGCCACGCCTTCCCACGCGTCCGCCTTTGCACCCGTCCGGGTGCCCAGAACCGTCGTCGCATCGAATGGCTGCGGCCTGGCTATGGCATAGCCCTGCGCGTAATCGACGCCGATCGCTTTCAAGGCTTCGACGATGCCGTCGCTTTCGACGAATTCGGCTATGGTGCGTTTCCCCGTCACCTTGCCGATATGATGGATCATCTCGACCATGGCGCGATCGATGCGGTCGTCGAGCATGTCCTTGACGAAGCCGCCGTCGATCTTGAGATAGTCGACCGGCAGATGCTTCAGGTAGGCGAAGGACGACATGCCGGAGCCGAAATCGTCGAGCGCGAAGCGGCAGCCCAGCCCGCGCAGGTCGGCAATGAAACGCATGGCCTCGGTGAGATTGGCGATGGCGCTCGTCTCGGTGATCTCTAGGCAGATCGTTTCGGGCGCAATGGCATGCGCGGCGAACTGCTCGCGCATGAAGCCGAGGAACGTCTCGTCGCCGAAAGTGGCGCCGGAGAGATTGATCGCGCAGGTGGATATCGGGGTCGCGCGGGGATCGGTGCGTCTGGCCGCTAGTGTGGCGAAGGCGTTGCGCACCACCCAGCGATCGATCGCCGGCATCAATCCGTAGCGCTCCGCCGCCGGGATGAAGCTCTGGGGGGTGATGAAGCTGCCGTCCTCGTCGGTCAGCCTGAGCAGGATTTCGATATGCGCGCCCGGCTCGGCGATATCGTCCCGCAGCGGTGCGATCTCCTGCGCATGCAGCCTGAAGCGGTTCTCGTCCAGCGCGGCATGCAGGCGCTGCACCCAGGCCATCTCGCCGAAGCGCTCGCGAAGTGCCGAGTCGCCGTCGCTGTGGAGCTGGACGCGGTTGCGGCCCTTTTCCTTGGCCATGTAGCAGGCGACGTCGGCGGCGCGCAGCACCTCCTCCAGCGTCATGCCGACATTAGCGATTTCGACCATACCGATGCTGACGCTGATGTTGAAGGGACGCCCTTCCCAGGAGAAATGCAGGTCCTGGACCGTGGCGCGCAACCGTTCGGCCGTGGCGGCGGCGCAATCGGCATCGCAGTCGAAGAGCAGGACGCCGAACTCGTCGCCGCCCAGTCTCGCCAGGATGTCGCCGGGCGGCAACTCATTGGCGAGCAGCACCGAGATCTGGCGCAGCAACTGGTCGCCGGCGGCATGGCCGCACGTATCGTTGACCAGCTTGAACTGATCGAGATCGAGATACATCAGCGCGTGCCGGCGCGGGCTTTCCGGCGCCTCGGAGATCGCGCCTGCCAGACGGTTCTCGAAGTCGCGGCGGTTGACGAGACCGGTCAGCGCATCATGCGACGCCTGCCACGACAGGCGCTCGATATAATCCTGCTCGCGCGTCATGTCATGCAGGGCCAGGACGCAACCGAGGATCGCGCCGGAGACGATCAGCGGCGCGCCGTTCAGCGCCACCGGCACGACCGAACCGTCGGCGCGCTCCAGAAGCTGCGGGCGCACATTGGAGCGGCGCGGCTCGCCCGCCAGCAGGCGGGGGACCAGATCGGTCTCCTCGACGCCGCTGTCCTTATCGAGGAGCCGGAACAATGAGGCGACCGATCTGCCCTTGGCGGCGGCGAGCGAGCAGGCAAGCAGCCTTTCCGCCCCGGCATTCATATAGTCCAGCCGTCCCTCGGCATCGGTGCTGATGACGGCCTGGCCGATCGAGGCCAATGTGATCTGGGCACGCTCGCGCTCGGCGTTGAGGGCGTTCTGGAAGGCCTGGCGCTGTTTCATCAGCTTGCGCGTGCGCCAGACGGCGAGCACGATAAGCAGGGCGGCGGTGGCGAGATTGGCCGCCGTCAGCGCCATCTTGATGAAGCGCGATCCCTCGCCGAGACTGTCGGAAAAGGCCTTGGAGAGCGGCCCGATTCGGCGATCGAGCTGGTGGATCTGCGCCTTCCAGAGGCTGATCTCGGCCGCGGATGCCGGCCCCTTTTCGAGATTTCGATGCATGTCGTCGCCGAGGCTGTCAATGGCGAGGATCATCTCGTCGGCGGCCGTCCAGTGGCGGATCGCGGTATCGAGATAGCTCACGCCACGGAAATTCCGGTATAGCCAGATCAGGCCGGCGACATCGTCGGGGTGGTTGTTGCCACCGAGAAAGCCGAGCCGGGCCGCATTCGTGTCGGGCTCGGCCTGGTCGAGCGCCAGCCGCGCGGCGCGGTCGGCCAACGGCACGGCGATGGCTTGCCGATATTCGCTGAAATACTCTTCCCGGCCGGTGTCGGCATAGAGGCTCAGGAAATAGATGGCGTGTTTCTGCCCCTTCGACCATTGGCTCTCGCCGCCGACATAGGCGCGGACGGCTGACAGCGTGTGGAGGCTGAGCGTCGCAACCAGTGCCTGGATCAGGACGACCGCGACGAAGGGCCAGACCAGTCCGATGAGACGCTGTCCGGCATCGGTCGATGAGAGCTTCATCCCATTCCCATGGAGCTTGCGCTGGCTCCCTCGGTGTCTGTCCGACTGGCTCATCCGTCGGTTGAGACGATGTTCTTCCCCGCATGTCGTCCAGTTACTGGCGACACCAATCCAGATAACGCGCCTGGCTTAACAGCCGATAAATTTGTCCAGTATTTGTTTCATGAGTTATTGCTCAGCTACAGAAGGCCGCTTACGCTGCGTGATGCCGATATTTTGTGCATAGTATCGGTCCGCAGTGCGAGGACACAGAAGAAAAAGCCGGCAACATCAATCCGATAGCGCCGAGGGGCAGCCGCCTCAGCGCTTGGTCCTGGATTTGTTGAGGGCCACGGCTTCGCGAACGAGCGCCTTCAGGGCATCAGCGTCGATCTTGTCGCCTTCCTTGAAATCGATGGCGCGCCGGGTGTTGCCTTCGAGGCTGGAGTTGAAGAGCTTCTTGGGATCGGGCAGCGCCGCGCCCCTGGCGAAGGTCAGCTTGACGACGGCCTTGTAGGTCTCGCCGGTGCAAATCATGCCGGCGTCCTCCCAGACCGGCACGCCGCGCCATTTCCATGTCTCGACGGCTTCCGGCGCGGCCTGCCTGATCAGGGCGCGGAGCCGGGCAAGCGTCTCGCCGCGCCAGTCGCCGAGCTCCTCGATCCTTGCGTCGATCAGCTCGGATGGAGACTTGCCGTCCTGCGTGTCGCCTTGTTGCATGTCCGTTTCTCCCTTGAAGTTGGATAAGAGATCGCCACCATGTCCCTTTCAGGGAGACGGCGCTTGATCTTTCGTGCGCTTACATCCGCTCGCCAGGCAGCTGGCTCGCCTGCTTGACCCAGGATACGAACTGCTCCTCGTCAAGCCGGTCGTCCTCATGGATGTGGAAATAGCGCGTGTCCCTGCTCCTGGATTCGACGGGGGGCACGGGCTTCAGCGACATTCCACGGAAGAACGCCACCTTGATGTATCTGGCGAAGCAATGGATGCCGAGGAACCAGCCCTCGCCCTCCATGCCGTAGAATGGAGAGTTCCATTTGACGGCCTTCTGCGCATTGGGGACGGCCTGCATGATAAGCTGGTCGAGCCGGCGCCCGACCTCGCTCTTCCAGCCCGGCATCGCAGCGATATAGGCCTGCACGGGCGCGTCGCCATAGCCCTTGGCGATCTGCGGGTTGCCGCCTGAAAGCAGGACGGGCTCCTTGTCCGGAGACGCGGCAGTCTTTGCTTTCGCCTTCGCCATCAGGCCGATCCCGTGCGCTCGCCCGCCGGCTCGCCGCGCCGGTCGGCGGCATAGGGCAGCACGAACATGTAGAGCCCGCTGAACAGCAGCAGGAAAAGCGGGATCAACGGCGAATAGACGATCCAGGCGGGCGGCGGGCCCATGGCCATGGCGGTGAAGTTGGCAATGACGGTGACGGTGAAGATGATCGACAGCCAGCGATGAAGCTGCCTGATCCATTTGCTCCAGTTCAATCTAACCTCCCTTAAATGACGAGACGGATCGAGCTGCCTACCAGCGCGCCAGCTGCGAAAGCTGAATGAGGTTGCCGCAGGTGTCGTTAAGCTGAGCGATGGTGGCGCCGGTCACTGCGGTCGGCGCCATGGCAAAGCTGCCGCCGTTGGCCTTGATGCGCTCATGGTCGGCCTGGATGTCATCGGTGAACAGCATCAGCGCCGGCTGGCCCTGCTTGAAGATGGCCTGCTGATAGGTCTTTGCCGCCGGATTGTCGTTGAGCGCCAGCTGCAGCTCGGTGCCGTCCGGATCGTCAGGCGAGGTGACCGTCAACCAGCGAAACGGTCCATTGGTGAAGTCGGCTTTCTTGGTGAAGCCCAGAATTTCGGTATAGAAGCCAAGGGCCTTTTCCTGGTCGTCGACATAGATGCTGGTCAGCTTGATCTTCATTTTCGTGTCTCCATTGCTTACGCCCGCGGTTTGCCGCCCCGCCAGGACCGTGTCTGTCCTTTGAAGCTTCGGCGGAGGTCAGTCGATCCGCGAAAGCAGCTGCTCCAGGGCCGCGAAGTTGCGCTTCCAGCCCACCGTGGCGCCGCGGTAGTACGGCTCCTGGTCGGTGCGGAAGCCGACCTGCTCCATGCGCAGAAGCGTGCCCTTGCCCGTCGGGGTGAGCGTCCAGGTGACGACGCTCTCGAGATCCTTGGTGTCCCAGCTGTAGGACAGGGTCCTGTTGGGCTCGACCGTCCGCACCTGGCAGTCGACACCGCCCCATTCGGCGTTCAGGCTGAAGCGATGATCCACGACCGGCTTGAAGCTGTTCTTCATCAGCCACTCCTCGATGAGATGCGGTTGGGTGAGCGCGCGCCAGATCTTTTCCGGCGGAAAAGGTATCTCGCGCTCGACAATGACGGAGCGCGTTGCGGCTTCATTCATTGATCCATCCTTTTGAGCAGATCCTCCAGATCGTCAAACCGGCTTTCCCAAAACCCCGCCATGTCGCGCGTCCAGTCCATCAACGGCGCCAGCGCCTTGAGCTGGGCGCTGTAATGGGTCTGGCGCCCTTCATGGCGGTCTCGCACCAGTCCCGCCTCCTTGAGGACGCCCAGATGCTTCGACACCGCCGGCTGCGATACGCCGGCCTGCGCGGTCAGCGCTCCAACCGTCTGCTCGCCCTGACGGCAGAGACGTTCGAAGATGGCGCGCCTGGTCGGATCGGCAAGCGTCCTGAACAGCATATCGTGCGCGGTGGTCATCACAATCAATAACCCGTTGGCTATTGATTGACGTATAACCGCCGGGATATGTATGAGTCAAGCCGCGAATGTGGGCATCAGGCGGAACCGCGACGCCGAGCCGGCGAAGCCGCTATGGCGGATCGGCCGCCGGAACAGTCAAATCCCTAAGCAGCGTCGAAAGCTCCGGCTCGTCGATGAGCAAGGCAGCATCCGTCGGCGGCAGCCATGCGCGGTGCCGGTTCGCGGCTTCCCGCCAGTCGGCCAGCTCCTCGGTTACCTCAAGCAGATAGACCGCAACGTCCACGCGAATGAAGCCGTTGGTCATACGTTTCCAATAGGAATAGGTGCCGGCAGGCTGCTTCAGCGTCCTGCCGAGAACGCCGGCTTCTTCCTGGGCTTCGATCGTTGCCGCCTTGCGCCCGCTCTTGCCTTTCATCGGCCAACCCTTTGGCACGATGAAGCGCCGCGTGGTGCGTGAGGTGACCAGCAACACTTCGAGGCTGCCGTCCTCTCGCACCCGATACGGAATGGCCGCCACCTGGCGGATCCGTTGGCCTTTCTTGGCTCTGCGAACTGCTTTCTTCTTGGTTGTTGCCATCCCAAATTCCGGTGAGAGCAGCATCCCTGCCGCACACGCTATCCGCGCGGGCAAAAACCTTCCCTCTGCAAACCCTAGAGCGTTTCACCGTTTCACGGAAACGGCGAACCGCTCTATCTCTTTAGTTTTGACGCAATTCCTGACGGAAAACCGTGTCACACTTTTCCGGGAATTGCTCCAGAACCACCGCCCTTGCAATCCGGCATTTTGCCAGCAAGTAAGTCGGCTAATAAACTGAAAAAAGCGAAATGTCAGCGGCAAACCCGTGAAATCGTGTTGCCGACTGCTTCCATTCGACATGTCTGGCCATACACCGGCACATCGGGCCGGGGCTTGGGCACGCTTTGCCGGTCAAGCTCGCGATACAATTGCTGTTGCTGCTGGTATTGCTGCCGTTGCAGCTGGTTCTGCAACTGCTGCAGCTGGTTCTGCTGCACCAATGCGTTGCGATTCGTCGGGATGACGACCTGCGCAGAGGCGCAGGAAATCATACCCACCAAGCCAGCGCTCGCCAGGACAGCCAATAGCAGAAATGCCGATAGGCGAGACCGCGACATCGCTTCCTTACCCGCATGAAAACCTCCCCATGATATAGGACGTGTGTGGGGATGTGCCATGGTCAGTTGATCGATTGTCATGCCAAAGAAAATCCGGCGCGTGATCCAGCATCGCACTTGATGGCGGTGCTGGAATGGCGGCTCTATCGCGCGGCTCCGTCCCGTGTGTGCGTGACTGGCCGGTTGGTGAAGAGGGTTTGCATGACAAGCAGGTATAGTTTGACCGTCGCAATATTGGCGGTTGCTGCGGGTATCGCAGGCATGCCTGCGCTTGCCGCGCAGAACAAGGGCGACAAGGTGGCGCCCGCGGCCCAGCCCGCCGGCGCGGTCAAGCCGCAGCTGCCTGGCGGCCCTCGGCGCTTTCGGAAACGCATGGCGACTGGACGGTCAACTGCCAGGTCACCGGCGCCAACAAGGTCTGCAGCCTGTCGCATCAGCAGTTCAACAAGCAGAGCGGCCAGCGGCTGCTGGCAGTCGAATTGACGACCAAGACCGGCCAGGACTCAACCGGCACGCTGGCGCTGCCCTTCGGGCTTGCCTTGGCCAATGGCATTTCGCTCGAGATCGACGACAAGAAGCTGGACGGCACGCTGCAATTCAACACCTGCCAGGCGGTGGGTTGCCTGGTGCCGGCGGCGTTCGATGCCGATACCACGCCGCTCATGCAGAACGGCACCACGCTGAACGCCACGGCCGCCGACACGACGCAGCCGATCTCCTTCACCATCTCGCTCAACGGCTTCGGCAGCGCGCTCGCCCGGACGGCGGATTTATCGGCGGATTGATCGGCGAAACGAGGATATTCGTTTTGAGGGCGATCGGCGAAAGCCGGTCGCCTTATTCGTTTCCGTCCACCTCACGCAGGCGGTAGCCGACGCCGGTCTCGGTGATGATGTAGCGTGGCTGGTCCGGGGTCTTCTCGATCTTCTGGCGCAGCTGGCGCACATAGACCCTGAGATACTGGACATCGGTCGAGTCGTTCCAGATCTGCTTCATCAGGAACTGGTGCGTCAGCACCTTGCCGGCATACTGCACGAGCATGCGCAGGATGTCGTATTCCTTGGGCGACAGTTTCACTTCCTTGCCCTCGACCTTGACGATGCGCTTGACCAGGTCGACGGAGAGGTCACCGGTATGGAATACCGGCTTCTCACCCTGCTGCTGGAATTTGTGGCGCAGCGCCACGCGGATGCGCGCGATCAGCTCGTTCATGCCGAAAGGCTTGGTCACGTAGTCGTCGGCGCCGAGCTCTAGCGCCGAGACGATACCGGCCTCGTCGGTGCGGCTGGACAGGATGACGACCGGAACGTCGAGGCCGTCGGCGCGCCATTTGCCGAGCAGCTCGAGGCCGGTCATGCCGGGCAGGCCGAGATCGAGCAGGATAAGGTCGGGCCGTTCTATCTGCATGAGTTCGATAGCCGCCTTGGCGTTCGGCGCCTCGGAGACCGTGTAGCCCTGGCTGCCGAGGCCGACGCGCAGCAATTTGCGGATCGGCGGTTCGTCGTCGACGACCAATATGGAAACGGTCTGATTTGTCATGCCGCATCGTCCGTAAGGGGCGTGCCCAGCGCTGGCAACTCAGCCGGCACCGGCATGCGGATGGTGAAGATCGCGCCCGGACGATCGGTGCGGTTGGCGGCCGCGATCGTGCCGCCCATCGCCTCGATGAAGCCACGGCTGATCGATAGGCCGAGGCCCGTGCCGGCGCGCACCTGGTCGCGCTTGCGCACACGGTAGAAGGTGTCGAATATCCGTTCCAGATCATCCGGCGGGATGCCCGGTCCCTCGTCCATCACCTGCAGGATGACGGCGCCATTGTCGACCCAGGCCTGCAGCCGGATGGCCGAGCCGGGCGAGGCGTATTTGGCGGCATTGTCGAGGAGGTTGAACAATGCCTGCTCGAACAGAACCGGATCAAGCCGCAGCATCGGCAGGTCGGCCGGAATGTCGGTCTCTATTCTGTGCTCGGCGGTGATCTTCTGCGCCCGGTTCAACGCCGATCCGACGACGTCGCCGACATAGTGGAATGCGTGGTTCGGCTCCATCGCGCCCGACTCGATCCTGGTCATGTCGAGCAGATTGGCGATGAAGCGGTTCAGCCGTTCCGCCTCGCTGACAACCGTCGCCAGCAGGTCCGCGCGATCCTTTTCCGGCAGCGCCGGCGCGAATTCCTTCAGCGTGCCGGCCGCGCCCAGGATCGCGGCAAGCGGCGTCTTGAGGTCATGCGAGATCGAGGTGAGCAGCGCCGAGCGCAACCGGTCCGCTTCGGCGGCCAGCCTGGCGCGGTCGACATCGGCGACGAGCTGGACGCGCTCGATGGCGACCGCTGCCTGGTCGGCCAGGGCGTCGAGCAGCCGCTGCTGCTCGGGCGTCAGCAGCGGCCCTTGCTTGTCGTTGTCGAGGCCGACCACGCCGATCGCGGTCCGCCCCGTCCGCAAGGGGAGGTAGAGACGTTTTGCGCCCGGCAAGGTGTCGGCGCCGCGGCCGGCGGCGCGGTTGTGCTCCCAGGCCCAGCGGGCCGCCGCGATGTCGGCCTCGGCCAGCGTGTCGTCGGGCGGATAGCCGGCCTTCACGGTGATCGTGCCGTTTTCGGGCAGCAGCAGCACCACGCGGACTTTCAGCATCGAAGCGATCTGGAAGGCGGTGGCCCACAACACGTCGTCGAGCGTGCCGGCGCCCGCGAGCTTTTTCGAGAAGGAATAGATATCTTCCGTTGCGCGTGCGCGCGAACGCGCGGCGACCGCCTGGCGCTGCACGCGCGCGGTCAGATTGCTGGCGATGACGGCGACAACGAGGAAGACGCAGAATGCGACGATGCTCTCTGGATCTCTGATCGTCAGCGTGTAACGCGGCGGAAGGAAAAAGAAGTTGAAGGCAAGGGCACTGACGAGACAGGCGTACAGCGCCGGCCAGAGTCCTGAGGTCACGGCCGATGTCAGCACCGCCAGTAGAAAGACGATCGCTAGATTGCGAACGTCGAGAAACTGATCGAGAACCGTGCTGACCGCCAACGAACCTGTGACATAGGCGGTGGCAAGCAGGTAAGGCCAGACATCAAACGGCCTCTGTTCCGTCGCCGTGCCGACCCTCCTTGACGGCGCCTCTTTATTTCGCTCGGTTCCCGAAATGACGTGAACGCTGATGTCGCCGGCATTGCGGATTAGATCATAGGTGAGCGAGCCCTCGATCAGTTCCCGCCAGCGTGAGCGGGTCGGCCTGCCGATGACTATATGGGTGAAGTTGTTCGCCGTCGCGTGGTGCACGATGTCCTGGGCGACGTTCTGGCCGGGGATGGTCGTCACCTCGGCGCCGAGCTGCTCGGCAAGGCGCAGGTTCATCGCCAGGCGGTCCTTGTCGTCCTCGGATAGGCCTGCCAGGCGTGGCGTGTCGATATGCAGCGCCGTCCAGGGCGCGCGCAGCCGGTCGGCGAGCCGGCGCGCATAGCGGATGCGGGCCGCTCCGCCAGGTTGCGAGTCGACGCAGACGAGAACCCGCTCGCCGGCGGCCCAAGGCCCCGGAATGGCGTGCGACTGCATGTGGTTGAGCAGTTGCTCGTCGACGCGCTGGGCCGTGCGGCGCAAGGCCAGCTCGCGCAGCGCCGTCAGATTGCCCGGCGAAAAGTAATTCTCGATCGCGCGCTGCGCGGTGTTGGGGAAATAGACCTTGCCGTCCTGCAGCCGTTTGATCAGGTCGTCGGGAGTGAGGTCGATGATCTCGATGTCGTCGGCCTCGTCGAGGATGGAATCGGGAACCGTCTCGCGCACCCGGACGCGCGTGATCTGGGCGACGACGTCGTTCAGGCTTTCGACATGCTGGATGTTGAGCGTGGTGTAGACGTCGATGCCTTGCGCAAGGATCTCCTGCACATCGAGATAGCGTTTGGGATGCCGGCTACCGGGCGCGTTGGTGTGGGCAAGCTCGTCGACCAGGACCAGCGCAGGGCGCCGCTTCAGGATGGCGTCGATGTCCATCTCGTCGAGGGTTTGGCCGCGATACTCGACCAGGCGGCGCGGGATCACCTCATAGCCGTCGACCAGGGCCTGGGTTTCCTTGCGGCCGTGCGTCTCGACGATGCCGATCACGACATCGGTGCTGTCGGCGCGGCGGGCGCGGCCCGCCATCAGCATCTCGTAGGTCTTGCCGACGCCGGGCGCGGCGCCGAGAAATATGCGCAGACGGCCACGGCCCTCGCGCTCGGCATGCTCGAGGAGCGCGTCGGGGGAGGGTCGGTTCTTAGGGTCGGTCCTGTCGTCCGGCATCAGGTCCAATCATGAATTGCGCCGGGAACCGTGTCGATCCCCGGCGCGGGCGGATTACTTCAGCTCGTCCAGCGCCAGGTTCAGCGCCAGCACGTTGACAACCGGCTCGCCGAGGATGCCGAGCTCGCGATCCTCGACATGGCTGTCGACGAGCGCCTTCACCTTGGTCTCGTCCACACCGCGGGCCTTGGCGACGCGCGGCACCTGGAAATAGGCGGCCTCCGGGCTGATGTCGGGATCGAGGCCGCTACCCGAGGTGGTGACGAGGTTCATCGGCACCGGCTGGTTCGGGTTCTCGGTCTTCAGCTTCCCGGCGTCGCCCTTGATGCGCTCGATGAGCTTGGGATTTGTCGGGCCGAGATTCGAGCCGCCTGAGGAGGCGGCGTTGTAACCGTCGCCGGCTGCCGACGGCCGGCCATGGAAATAGCGGTCGCCGGCGAAAGCCTGGCCGATCAGGCTGGAGCCGATGACCTTGCCATCTTTCTGGATGAGGCTGCCATTGGCCTGGGCCGGAAACAGCGCCTGGGCGATGCCGGTCATGCCGATCGGATAGATGAGGCCGGTCAGCACCGTGAAGAAGACGATCATGACAAAAGCGGGTCTGAGTTGCTTGAACATCAGGGTCAATCCTTATGCGAGGCCGAGGGCCGTGACGATCAGGTCGATCGCCTTGATGCCGACGAACGGCACGACGATGCCGCCGAGGCCATAGACCAGCAGGTTGCGGGTGAGCAGCGAGCCGGCGCCGATGGCGCGGTATTTCACGCCCTTCAGCGACAGCGGGATCAGCGCGATGATGATCAGCGCGTTGAAGATGATGGCCGACAAGATTGCGCTTTGCGGCGTCGCCAGATGCATGATGTTGAGCGCCTGCAGCGGACCGGTGGACTGGCCGGGCGCGACGTAGAAGACCGCGAACATCGCCGGGATGATGGCGAAGTACTTGGCCACGTCGTTGGCGATCGAGAAGGTTGTCAGCGAGCCGCGCGTCATCAGCAGCGCCTTGCCGATCTCGACGATCTCGATCAGCTTGGTCGGGTCGCTGTCGAGGTCGACCATGTTGCCGGCCTCGCGCGCGGCGACGGTGCCGGTGTTCATGGCGACGCCGACATCGGCCTGGGCGAGCGCAGGCGCGTCGTTGGTGCCGTCGCCACACATGGCAACCAGCTTGCCCTTGGCCTGTTCCTCGCGGATCAGCGACAGCTTGTTCTCGGGCGTGGCCTGGGCGAGGAAGTCGTCGACGCCGGCTTCGGCGGCGATGGCCGCGGCGGTGAGCGGGTTGTCGCCGGTGATCATCACTGTGCGGATGCCCATCTTGCGCAGCTCCGCGAAACGCTCGGCTATGCCGCCCTTGACGATGTCCTTGAGGTGGACGACGCCGAGCAGGCGGCCGTCGCGCTCGACCGCCAGCGGCGTGCCGCCGGCCTTGGCGATCTCGGCGGCGATGGCCTGCAGATCGCGGATGGTGTCGCTGGTCGGACGGGTTCCGTGAGCGGCCGTCGTCGCCTGGCTGACATGGGCGAGCACCGCGTCGACGGCGCCCTTGCGCACGGACGAGCCGTCGATGTCGACGCCGCTCATGCGGGTCTGCGCGGTGAAGGGTACGAAAGCCGCATGCAGCGTGGCCATGTCGCGGGCACGGATACCGTATTTCTCCTTGGCCAGCACGACGATGGAGCGGCCTTCCGGCGTCTCGTCGGCCAAAGAGGCGAGCTGTGCCGCATCAGCCAATTCCTGCTCGGTGACGCCCTTGACCGGACGGAACTCGGTTGCCTGGCGGTTGCCGAGCGTGATGGTGCCGGTCTTGTCGAGGAGAAGCGTGTCGACGTCGCCGGCGGCCTCGACGGCGCGGCCGGACATGGCAAGCACGTTGAAGCGCACGAGACGATCCATGCCGGCGATGCCGATGGCCGACAGCAGCGCGCCGATCGTGGTCGGGATCAGCGTGACGAAGAGCGCAACGAGGATCGTCACCGGGATATAGCCGCCGGAATAGGAAGCGAAGCTCGGAATGGTCGCGGTGGCCAGCACGAAGATCAACGTCATGCCGACAAGCAGGATGTTGAGCGCGATCTCGTTCGGTGTCTTCTGGCGCTCGGCGCCCTCAACCAGCGAGATCATGCGGTCGAGGAAGGTGTGGCCGGATGCGGCTGAGATGCGCACGCGGATCCAGTCCGACAGAACCTGGGTGCCGCCGGTGACGGCGGAGCGGTCGCCGCCGGATTCGCGGATGACGGGCGCGGATTCGCCGGTGATCGCGGCTTCGTTGACGGAGGCCACGCCTTCGATCACCTCGCCGTCGGACGGGATGATGTCGCCGGCCTCTACCAGCACGACGTCGCCGACCTTCAGGCTGGTCCCAGGGACCAGCTTGAATTTGGTGCGGTCGCCGTTGACGAGCAGCTTGGCCTGGGTCTCGGTGCGCGCCTTGCGCAGCGAGTCGGCCTGCGCCTTGCCACGGCCCTCGGCTACGGCCTCGGCGAAATTGGCGAACAGCACGGTGAACCACAGCCAGATGATGATCTGCAAGGTGAAACCGAGATCGCCGCTGCCGGTGACCAGGTCGCGGATGAAAAGCACTGTGGTGAGCAGCGAGACGACCGCAACGACGAACATCACCGGATTCCTGACCAGCGTGCGCGGATCAAGCTTGCGGAAGGCGCCGCCGATGGCGGGCACCAGGATGCGGGCATCCATAATGCTCGCGGATTTGGATTGGCTCATTTTCGGGCTCCGGTATCGGTTATGTTGGACGGCGCCGGGTGTTCGGTCTTCGGGAACAGGTGCGGAAGGCCGGTGGCCAGCAGCCACAGCACGAACAGCACGGCCGCCATGCCGAGAAAGGTTGAAAGCGTCGGGAAAGGACGAGGCTTCTCGTCCCTTCCGTTGTCGGGGGCTCCGTCACCGGTCTGGTGACGGTCGTCCCGACGTATCTGGTTGAACCAGGGCATGGTCATCTCAGAAGGTCTGTCCGTGGATCATCGCCAGATGCTCGACGATCGGACCGACGGCGAGCGACGGAAAGAAGGTGAGGCCGCCGACGATGACGATGACGCCGACCAGGAGGCCGACGAACAGCGTGCCGTCGGTCGGGAAGGTGCCGGCGGAGGCGGGCACGGTCTTCTTGGCGGCCAGCGAGCCGGCGATGGCCAAAGCCGGAATGATGACCAGGAAGCGGCCCATCAGCATGCCGATAGCACCCGTGAGGTTGAACCAGGGCGTGTTGCCGGTGAGGCCGGCAAAGGCGGAGCCGTTATTGGCGGCCGACGACGTGTAGGCATAGAGGACCTCGGAGAAGCCGTGCGGGCCGCCATTGGCCATCGAGGCCACCGCGCTCGGCAGGACCACGGCGATTGCCGTGAAGATGAGCATCGCCAGCGGCAGGCACAGAATGGCCAGCACCGCCATCTTGACCTCCTTGGCTTCGATCTTCTTGCCGAGATATTCCGGCGTGCGGCCGACCATCAGGCCGGCGACGAAGACGGCGACGACGACGAACATCAGGATGCCGTAGAAGCCGGCGCCGACGCCGCCGACGATCACCTCGCCGAGCTGCATGTTGATGATCGGGATCATGCCGCCAAGCGCGGTAAACGAGTCATGCATGGCATTGACCGCGCCGCAGGAGGCGGAGGTGGTAATGACCGCGAACAGTGTCGACAGGGCGATGCCGAAGCGCGTCTCCTTGCCTTCCATGTTGCCGCCGTCGATGCCCAGCGCGTGAACCAGCGGGTTGCCGGCAGCCTCGGCCCAGTAGCAGACGATGACGCCGGCGATGAACAGCACGCCCATGGAGGCGAGGATCGCCCAGCCCTGGCGCTCGCTGCCGACCATGCGGCCGAAGACGTTGGTGAGGCCAGCGCCCAGCACGAAGATCGTCAGCATCTGGATCAGGTTGGAGATCGCGTCCGGATTCTCGAACGGATGCGCGGCATTGGCGTTGAAGAAGCCGCCGCCATTGGTACCGAGCATCTTGATGGCGACCTGCGATGCGACCGGTCCGAGCGCGATGGTCTGCTTGGCGCCTTCCAGCGTGGTGGCATCGACATACGGACCAAGCGTCTGCGGGATGCCCAGCCAAACATAGACCAGCGTCAGCACGATACACATAGGCAGGAGCAGGTAGAGCGTGCAGCGGGTCAGATCGACCCAGAAATTGCCGATCGACTTGCCGGAGGCGCGGGCGAAGCCGCGGATCAAGGCAACCGCGATGGCGATGCCGGTGGCGGCCGAGACGAAGTTCTGGACGGTGAGGCCGGCCATCTGCACGAGATAGGACATCGTGCTTTCGCCGCCGTAGTTCTGCCAGTTGGTGTTGGTGACGAAGCTGGCGGCGGTGTTGAAGGCTAGCTCAGGGTCGACCGCGCTCATGCCGGCCGGATTGTAGGGCAGAACGCCCTGCAGCCGCTGCAGCGTGTAAAGGACCAGCAGGCCGACGAGGTTGAAGAGCAGCATGCCCGTCGCATAGACGGCCCAGTGCTGTTCTTCCCTGTCGCTTGTGCCGGCCAGGCGATAGAGGCCACGCTCGATGGGGACGAGCACCGGCGACAGCAAGGTGCGATCACCGCTGAAAACGCGGTACATGTAGCCGCCGAACGGCTTCACGAGCAAAAGCAGGATCCCGCAATAGATGATGATCTGTATCCAGCCATTTATAGTCATGATGGGCTCTCCCGGGTACCGGTCAGAAACGCTCTGGGCGGATGAGCGCGTAGGTGAGGTAGGCAAGCAGGAACAAGGTCACCGCGCCGCCGAGGATGTAGTCGAAAAGCATGGAAGGGCCCTTTCTCAGATTCTGTCGCAGGCTTTGACGTAGGCTAAGGACAGGACGAAGAATAAAATCCCGATCCCGAGAACGATGAGGTCCATTGCAGGTGTTCCTTGTTTTCGCTCGTGCTTTCCCGCCTGATACCGGTGGGATCAAAACTGCATGCGAACGCGCGTCACCTTGGAGGTGACAGCGATCGAAGCTTCTTTTCGGAGTGAAATATGGACCCGATCGCCATAAAGGTTCGAGACGGAGCGGGTGGGAAAGATATAGGAATTTTATAGGGGTTTTGACTGGCCCGGCCCGCCAGCTCCGGTTGGCTAATGTGCGTTGGCAGATCCCATGCCTCGGCGATTGGCCGAGATGCCTATCGCGGTCGTCATCCACGGGCGGAGCAAGGAGCGCAGCGACGCGCGCAGACCCGAGGATCCATGCCGCGACTTGGAAGCGCCGTGGCGGTCCAGAATTCTGCACGGTTGCACACTTCGGTCCAGGTAACGGAATGGATTCCAGGGTCTGCGCGCGTCGCTTCGCTCCTTGCTCCGCCCTGGAATGACGAGGTTCAGGAGCCTTCAGCTCATCGCCGGCGTTTGCGCTGACTACCCCAACGGACGTTGATAGCCTTGCCGGACAAGGGGGATGCCTACAGCGCCGGCCGCCGGCCCTTCCAGGGCATTTCCTCTTCCAGCTGCGATGACAGCGCCAGCACCGTCGCCTCGTCGCCGTAATGGCCAACGAGCTGCACGCCGATCGGCACCCCACCGGCCGACTGCCCGAGCGGCAATGAGATCGCCGGCAGGCCGGAGATGTTGAAGGGGAAGTTGAAGACCGCGTCGCTCCATTTGGCGTTGTAGCGATCGAGGTCGGTTTCCGACATGTCGTAATAGCCGAGCGGGCGCGGCAACTGCGTCAGCGTCGGGGTGATGAAGATGTCATAGGGGTTGAGGTCGCCGACGATGTCGCGGCCGATCAGCCTCAACTGCTCGACATCGGAAATATGCTTGATGCCGCTGGTCGCGCGGCCGCGCTGGATGATCGCCCAGGTCAACGGTTCGACATCGTTCGGCGTCAGGGGGCGGCCGACCAGGGTCTCCAGAAAACCGAAAGTGGCGGCCGTCTGCACGCAGGTCATGTCGGTGTAGGTTTTCCATATGGTATCGGCGTCGAGCGGCATGTCGTGCTCCTCGACATCGTGGCCGAGGCGTTCCAGCGTGGCGACCGTGGAGAGCACGGTCGCCTTGACGTCAGGATCGATCGCCGTGCCGTTGGGCGGCGTGACGGTAAAGCCGATGCGCAGTTTCTTCGGCGCCCGCGCGGAAAGGCTGAGCCAGCTGCTCTCCGGCACCGGCGGTGTGTAGGCGTCGCCGGGCAGGGCGCCGGCCACCGCGTCGAGATAGGCGGCGGTGTCGCGCACGGTGCGTGAGCAGCAGAGGAAATAGGCGCCGCCATACCAATAATCGCCGAAGGGCGCCAGGCTGACGCGGCCGCGCGATGGCTTCAGGCCGACAATGCCGCAGCAGGAAGCCGGCACGCGGATCGAGCCGGCGCCGTCGCTGGCCTCGGCGATCGGCACCATGCCCGAGGCGATCGCGGCCGCGGCGCCGCCGCTCGAGCCGCCCGGCGTGATGCCTTCCTTCCACGGGTTCTTCGTCGTGCCGTAGAGTTTTGGCTCGGTGGTGATCGACCAGCCATTCTCCGGCGCGTTGGATTTGCCAACGAGGATAAGGCCCGCCGCCTTGATGCGGCCCACGACCTCGCTGTCGGAATCGGCGACGAAATCCTTGAGATAGCGGCAGGAATTGGTGAGGGGCGCGCCGGTCCAGGACGAAGCGAGCTCCTTGAGCAGATAGGGGACGCCGGCGAAGGGCGCGGTTTTGTCCACTGTTTTTGCCTGGGCGCGTGCCATGTCGTAGAGGCGATGGATGACGGCATTGAGCTGTGGGTTGAGGCGTTCGATCGTGGTGATCGCAGCTTCGACAAGCTCGGCCGGGGAAACCTCGCCGCGCTTCACCAGTCCGGCGAGTGCCAGCGCGTCGGACTGGGTGTAGGTTTCGAGCAAGCTCTTCGAGATCGCAGCCATGTGTTCCTCCCACTTGGTAGTGCCGTCAGCTGAGAACTGGCTCGGACTCACCCTCACCCAGCCTCCGCTTCGCTCGGCTGACCTCTCCCCGGTGGGGAGAGGAGATTGTCGGCGCCGGCGCCAATCTCTTCTCCCCACCGGGGAGAAGGTGGCCGCGAAGCGGCCGGATGAGGGGGCGTGGCGCTCCCTTGACCGAGAACCCTCAGGCCAGCTCGACGGTGCGCTTTTCCGCGATGCTCTGCTCGGCCGCCAGCACGATGCGCAGGCTGTTGACCGCGGCATCCATCTGCTCGGTCAAATCGAGGTCCTCGCGGATGGCGCGCAAGAAGAAGGCCTGCTCGCGGTCGCAAAGCTCCTGATGTCCAGGCTCGTCCTCCATGCTGACGATCTCGTCGGGCTTGGAGAAGTTCTTGTCGCCGTCGACCTGCGCGTAATGGATCTTCAGCGCGTCGGTCTTGGTGTGGCGGTCGATGTCGGCGGAATCGGAAACCTCCTCGGTATCCTTGGCGCCGCCTGCCTGTTGGCCGGCGACGATCGAGACGGCGCCCTTGGGGCCGACCACGTCCTTCACGAAATAGGCCGTCTCGCTCATCATCGGGCCCCAGCCCGCTTCGTACCAGCCGACCGAGCCGTCATCGAAGGTGACGTGCAAATGGCCGTAATTCTGCTTGTCGGCCTCGGCCCAGAGTTTTGCACCAATGCCGTGCACGCGCACCGGCTTGGCGCCGGTCAGCTGGCACATGACGTCGACATAGTGGACGCCGCAATCGACGATCGGGATCAGCGAGTCGATCAGGTTCTTGTGCCAATGCCAGGCGGTGCCGCTGCTCTGCTGGTTGAGGTTCAGGCGCATCACCAAAGGCTTGCCGAGCGTCTTGCCGACCTCGATGAATTTGATCCAGGACGGGTGGACGCGCAGGATGTAGCCCAGCACCAGCTTGCGGTTCTTCGCCCGCGCCGCGGCCACCACCTTCTCGGCATCCGCGATGTTGGTGGCCAAGGGCTTTTCCATGAACACGTGGCAGTTGGCGGCGATCGCCTTCAGCGCGTATTCGGCATGCGTGTTCGGCCAGCTGTTGATCGAGACCGCGTCCGGCCTGGTCTCCTTCAGCGCCAGGTCGAAGTCCTCATAGAGCGGGTAGCCGGCAAGCTCTTTCGGGATCTTCTTGTTGCTCTTGATGTTGCGGCTCATGATGCCGACGATCTCGAAGCCGTCGGAGCGGTGATAGGCGCTGGCATGCGAAGCGCCCATATTGCCCAGACCAACCACCAGAATTCTTACCTTGTCGGCCATGTCAGCCTCCCAAATTTCTTGATTCAATCATGGGCGGCGATCGATCGCCGCTCGTATGTCTATCCGAGACAACCACCTTAGCTCAGGGCCGCCGCTCATTACCGGCTCCTTCCTCTCCCCCGTCGATCGGGGGAGAGGTGTCGAGCAAAGCTCGACGGAGCGGGGGTCGACCTTCGCCGCGCGCCTGAGGTGCCCACCAGATTGTGCCTGTCTTGCAGCGATTACGCGTTGGCGACGCCTCCCCCCACTCCGTCGCCGCTTCGCGGCGCCACCTCTCCCCCCTCCGGAGGGAGAGGAAAGGAGCCTCACTTCACCGCCGAGTCGAACAGGTGCGCCTTGATCTTGTCGACGTCGAGCGCGGCAAAGCCCTCCGACAGTTTTACGCCGTCGGCATCGGCCTTGACCTTGGCCTTGTCGAAGTCGTTGGCGGCCGGGATGAGGTCGTTGGTGCAGACGTCCTCGGCTTTCACCGGCGCGGTGATCTGGCCGATCTTGAGGATCTCGTCGAAGAAGCCCTGCCAGCTCGCCATGTCGTGCGAGCCCCAGCCGCCGCGCTTGTCCATGTCGCCGCGGAACACGTTGATCTGCTGCAGGATCGAGGTGGTGCCAAGCTCCGGCCCGAGGTTCTTGGCCAAGGTCGGGAACTGCTCGAACACCGCTTCGACCGCGGCGCGCGGGTTCTGGTAGCCGAATTCGAGGCCCATCGCCCAGCCGCGCAGGTATTTCTCCAGGAAGGCCTTCTTGTCGGCGTCCTCGAGGTCGGCGGCGCGCACGACGAAAGTGTTGGCCGGCAGCTTGGAATTCTTGACGCCCAGCCAGTATTCGAAGTCGAGCCCCTTGGCGATCCATTCGGCGCGCAGCCCCTCCCAGGACAGCGCCGCGTCGCCCTGGCCGCCGGCGAGCGCCGTGCCCCAGGTCGGCCAGCCGGCCTCGACATATTTCACCTTCTTGATGTCGACGCCCTGGGCGGCAAGCAGCGGATCGACGATCGCCTGCCAGGCGGCGGAGCCGAGCAGGATGGTCTTGCCTTCGAGGTTCTTGAGGTTGTTGGTGCCCTGGCCCTTGCGGAAGGCGAGGCTGAAGGTGTCGCGCGCGCCCATATGGAAGACGGACTTCAGCTTCATGCCGTTCTGGATGGCGAAAGAGAAGACGCCGGGCGAGGGGAAGCCCATGTCGGCCTGGCCGACATCGACGAACTTCACCGTCGCCGTGCCATCCGACGGGCCCGGCTGCATGTCGGTGTTGAGGTCGCCGAAATAGCCCGCCTTCTTGGCCGACCAATAGGGATAGTCGTCCAGCACTTCGAGCGTGCCGCGCGGGGAGATCCAGGTGAACTTCTCATAGCCCGCCGCCCTGGCCTTCAGGCCGGACGCGCCGAGCGCGGTGGCGGTCACGACGCCCGCCGCCGTCACCTGCAGGAAGTAGCGGCGGCTGATGCCGGCCGGAACGTTGGAATGGATCGGATTGTCGTTGGTCATGGCACTCCCCTTTTGTTGATTGCTTGCCTTCGCCCGCCTCCCGGGCGACTTCATCCTTTCGCGCTCACGTCTCCCAGCTCGCCCATTTCTTGCCGATCAGGAAGAAGAGCACGTAGATCAGGATGCCGAGCGTCGACAGGATCAGCACCACCGCGAAGAATTGCGGCATCTGGATCATCGACGAATACGAGGTGAGCCGGTTGCCGAGGCCGAAGCCGCCGCCGACCATCTCGGCGCCGACGGCGGTGAGCAGGCCGAAGATCGCGCCGATCATCAGGCCGACCAGGATCATCGGCAGCGCCATCGGCGCACGGATCTTCCAGAAGATCTGCAAGGTGCTGGCGCCATAGGAACGGGCCAAAGTGATCTTGGCGCTGTCGACGCGGCGGAAGCCGGTCGCGGCATTGATCATCACCATCGGGCCGGCAGCCAGGGCCACGGCGATGATGCGCGGCGTGTAGCCGAAGCCGAAGCGCAGGATGAGCAGTGGCACCAACGCCAGCATCGGCGTGGTGACGAGGATCAGGATATACGGCGCGACGATCTTTTCGGCGAAAGGGAACTGGGTGATCACCGCCGCCATCACCAGGCCGACAATGGCGCCGATGGCGAAGCCTGAGACGAGCTCGACCAGCGTATAACCGAGATGCGGCGCGATCAGCGGGAACTCGTCGAACAAGGCATAGGCGATCGAGCTCGGCGGCGGCATGATGTATTGCGGCACGTGGAAGATGCGCAGCGCCAGCTCGATGCCGCCGATGATCACCACCGCGACGGCGAGGATCGCCGCCACCTCGGCGCCGGACTTGATGCCGGGGCCGCTGGCGAAGGCCGAAAGATTGGTCAGGCTGACGTCCTGCCCGTCTCCCGATTTGGCCTTCGAGAATTCCGGAATGGCGTCGCCTCCGCTCACGGCCTGATCCTCACGATTTCGGCCGACGGCCGTTCCGGTGCGATCGGCCGGACGCGCTCGCCGACAATGTCCATCTTGATCTTGTTGGTGAGGTCGAAGACTTCCTTCGTCGCCATGATCTCCAGCGAGCGCGGCCGCGGAAACGGCACGTCGTAGACCTTGGCGACGCGGCCCGGCCTTGTCGTCAGCACCACCACGCGGTCGGAGAGGAAGATCGCTTCCTCGATGCTGTGGGTGATGAAGACGATGGTGGTCTTGGTGTCGAGCCAGATCTCCTCGACGAGGCGGTTCATCTCTTCGCGGGTGAAGCTGTCGAGCGCGCCGAAGGGCTCGTCCATCAAGAGCACCGAAGGTTTCAGCGCCAGCGCGCGCACGATCGCGGCGCGCTGCTGCATGCCGCCGGAAAGCTCGCGCGGGAACTTGCCGCCGAAGCCATCGAGCCCGACGCGATTGAGCAGATGCGCGATCCAGGCGCGGTCGGGTTTCTCGCCCTTGATCTCGAAGGGGAAGTTGATGTTGGCATCGAGATTGCGCCAGGGCAAAAGGTTCGCTTCCTGGAAGACGATGCCGATCTCGGGGCGCGGGCCGGTGATCTCCTTGCCGTCGAGCAGGATCGCGCCCGCGGTCAGGCGATGCAGGCCCGACATCGACCATAACAGCGTGGTCTTGCCGCAACCGGAGGGGCCGACGATCGAGACGATCTCGTTGGGCTGAATATCCAGGCTGCAGCGGTCCAGCGCCAGAAGATCGCCAGAGGCCGTTTGATAGACCTTGGTCGCTGCCTGCACGCCGAGCTTCGGCGTTCTTGCGCTTGCCGTACTCATGCTCCCCCTCGGAGACTGCGCGATGTGTTGCCGAGGCCCCATCTGTCCGCGAAATCAGTCTGTAACTATCCTACTTTACTGTCAAGCGGCGGCGAAGAACGGAAGCAATCAGCTTCAATCAGTCTCTATCTAAGCTTATGATTTATCGACATTTTATGATCTCTTGCGATGTGTGTTACTTTCCTACATACTCGCTTCGGTTGATTGCCTATGGCCAGCGGGCGGATAATCGCGAAGATGATAGGTCCCGAAGCGGGCTGGGGAGGACTGGCCAATGACCGAAGCTGACAGCCAGACGTTGCGAACGACCGACGAGGACGGCGACCGACACGACCATGTCCGGCGCTTTCCCGATATCATCTCGCAGGTGAAGGACAGCTATGCGGAACTGCGGCCGGCCGAGCGCCGCGTCGCCGATGTCGTGCTCGACGATGTCAAATATGCAGTCGGCGCTTCCAACGCCGCGCTTGCCCAGCGCGCAGGGGTCAGCGAGCCGACAGTCACCCGCTTCTGCCGCGCCATCGGCTGCGACGGCGTGCGCGATTTCAAGCTGAAGCTGGCGCAGAGCCTCGTCGTTGGCGCGCTCTATCTCAGCACCAAACCACAGCCCGCGAACAGCGACAGCGGCATGCCGTTCTGGAACGCGGTGTTCGGCGAGGCGCGGCGCGCGCTGCAGGAGGCGGAGCGGCAGATCGATCCGGGACAGCTGCAGAAGGCGGCGGAACTGATCGCCAAGGCGCGGCAGGTGACGGTGTTCGGCCTCGGCGGCAGCTCGTCGGCGCTGGCGCAAGAGACACAATACCGCCTGTTTCGCTATGGCATCACGATCAGCGCGCAATGCGATCCCTATTTGATGCGCATGACCGCCTCGACGCTGAAGCCTGGCGACCTGGTGATCGCGATTTCGGCAACCGGCCGTACCCGGGAAGTGATCGAAGCGGTGGAGCTCGCCAAGCATTACCGTGCCAACGCGATCTGCGTGACGGCGCCCGACACCGAGCTGACGCGCGTCTGCGACGTGCGGCTGACGATGGCTGTTCCCGAATATCCCGACACGTTGAAACCGACGGCGTCGCGCTATGCTTTCCTGGCGGCCATCGACCTTCTGGCGGTGGCGACCGCCTACAGGATCGACGGCCCAGCGCGCGAGACGGTGCGCCGGATCAAATACAACGCCCAGATCCATCGGACAGGTAAGGAGATGGAGCCGCTGGGAGATTAGCGACTATCCCTTCTCCCCTTGCGGGAGAAGGTGGCCTCGCGAAGCGAGGTCGGATGAGGGGTGTTCCAGGGAAAGCCGGCGTCTCACTCCGCTGGAGCACCCCTCATCCGTCTCGGCGCTGACGCGCCGATCCACCTTCTCCCACAAGGGGAGAAGGGAAGGCGGCGCCACCGGCTTCGACAAAGAATTCGAACTGCAGATAGGGAACGAAGAACAAATGCTCGACATCGCACCATCGCAACAGGCGGCAACCTGGCTCGGCTCGTTCGGTCGCACGCTAGAGGCCGGCGATATCGAGGCGGCGACGAACCTCTTCGCGGAGGATTGCTACTGGCGCGATCTTTTGACCTTCACATGGAACATCAAGACCATGGAGGGGCAGGCCGCGATCCGCGAGATGCTGAAGGCCACGCTCCATCTAGCGTGGCCGTCGCACTGGCATCTCTCCGGGGAGCCAGGCGTTGACGACGGCACCGTCGAGGCCTGGTTCACCTTCGAGACGACGGTGGCGCGCGGCGAGGGCATCCTGCGGCTCAAGGATGGCCGCTGCCGCACGCTGTTCACGGCGATGAGCGAGCTCAAGGGTTTCGAAGAGCAGAAGGGACCTGCGCGGCCGCTCGGCATCCGCCACAAGGCCGACCCCAAGCGCGAGACCTGGGCGGAAGCAAGAGCGCGCGAGGCGCGCGATCTCGGCGTGCATGAGCAGCCCTACTGCCTGGTGATCGGCGGTGGGCAGGGTGGCATCATGCTGGGCGCCCGGTTGCGGCAGCTCGGCGTGCCTGCGCTGGTCATCGAGAAGAATGCGCGCGCCGGCGATTCCTGGCGCAACCGCTATCGCTCGCTCGTGCTGCACGACCCGGTCTGGTACGACCATCTGCCCTATGTTCCGTTTCCGGAAAACTGGCCGGTCTTTACGCCCAAGGACAAGATGGGCGACTGGCTGGAAATGTATACCCGCGTCATGGAGCTGAACTATTGGGTGGCCACCAAATGCATTAGCGCCGCCTATGACGAGGCCGAGAAGATCTGGACCGTCGTGGTCGATCGCGTCGGCCAGCGCATCACGCTGAAGCCGAAGCACATCGTCTTCGCCACCGGCGCCTATGGTCCGCCGCGGCAGATCGAATTGCCGGGAGCGGAAAGCTTCAAGGGCGAGCTTCTGCATTCGAGCCAGTATTCCACCGGCGAGAAGTTCCGCGGCAAGCGCGTCGCGGTGATCGGTGCTGCAAGCTCGGGGCACGATGTCAGCGTCGATCTGTGGGAAGCGGGCGCCAAGGTCATCATGGTCCAGCGCTCGCCGACGACCGTGGTGAAATCCGACACGCTGATGGATGTCGGCTTCGAGATATTCTCGGAAAAGGCGCTGGCGCGCGGCATCACCACCGACAAGGCCGACATGATCGTCGCCTCCACGCCCTTCGCGCTGGTGCCGAAGGGCCAGCGCGCGCTCTTTGACGTCATCCGGGCGCGCGACGCGGATTTCTACCAGCGCCTCAGCGACAGCGGCTTCGCCATCGACTTCGGCGAGGACGAGACCGGGCTGTTGATGAAGGCCTACCGCACCGGCTCAGGCTACTACATCGATGTCGGCGCCTGCGAGCTGATCCTGAACGGCGAGATCAAGGTGAAGGGCGGCATCGGCATCAAATCGCTGACGCCGAGCGGCATCCTGTTCGAGGACGGCAGCGAATTGGAAGTCGATGCGATTGTCTGCTGCACCGGCTACCAGTCGATGAACGAGACGGTGGCTGCGATCGTCTCGCGCGAGGTCGCCGACAAGGTCGGCCCGTGCTGGGGCCTCGGCTCCGGCGTGAAGGGCGACCCGGGGCCGTGGCAGGGCGAGTTGCGCAACATGTGGAAGCCGACGGCGCAGGAAGCGCTGTGGTTCCATGGCGGGAATCTGGCGCTGTCGAGGTTCTACTCGAAATATGTGGCGCTGCAACTCAAGGCGCGGATGGAAGGGATTGCGACGCCTGTCTATGGGGAGGCGAGTAATGCAAGGCGGTGACGTGGGTAATCCTCTTTGTGAGGGAGATGGCCGGCAGGCCAGAGGGGCGCTGTCCGCCAGCGTTTCAAAACTGAGGTTCCTCGCCCCCGCCAAGGGCGGGGGAGAGGTGTCCGCGAAGCGGACGGAGAGGGGGCCTTCGTAGGGCGCTCCCCTCTCCGTCTCGGCTTTGCCGAGCCACCTCTCCCCACTTCGTGGGGCGAGGAACCTTGATCCTGGGCCGCCGCGATCCTTCGCGCCCCCCTCTGCCCTGCCGGGCATCTCCCCCACAAGGGGGGAGATTGGCTAATCACTTCCCAAAATGCCCGGCCGCCACATCCACATGCGTGTGATGCGCATGCGCTTCGAAGCGCTCGGTCTCATTGTGATCCGTCGTGTCGTTCGGCCACCATTTGCCGCCGATGACGATGCCGTTGGAGACCAGGCGCTGATCCGCGACCAATGACACTCCGACAGCGTCGACGAAGGTGAAGCGGCCGGGCTGCAACTTCAGCACCGCGACGTCACCTATGCCGCCGACCTTCAGCGTGCCGAGCTCGGGCCGGGCAATCGCCTGCGCGGGGTTCACGGTCGCCGCGCGCAGCACCTCGACCAGCGGCATGCCGAGCGCCATCAGCTTCGACATGCAGACCAGGATGTCGAAGGCCGGGCCGTCGACGCAGTAGAGGTGCACGTCGCTGGAGATGACGTCGGGCGCGAGACCTTCGGCGAGCATCGCCTTCGCCACCTCGAAATCGAACGAACCCATGCCGTGGCCGATGTCGAAGATGACGCCGCGCTCGCGCGCCAGCCGCATGTCCGGCCGCACCGCGCCCGACGCGAAGACCGGCGCGTTGGGGAACGGCCGGAAGCAGTGGGTTAGGATGTCGCCGCGCCGCAGCCTGGGCAGCACTTCCGAGCGGCCGGGCGGCGGCTCGTCGATATGCGCCATCAGCGGCAGGCCGACCTTATCGGCGGCTTCGAGCGCGAGGTCGACCGGCGCGATGCCGCTCAAGCCGCCGGCATGCTTGCCGGAGCGCACCTTGACGCCGACGACGACATCGGCGTGTTCGCGCACCGCGGCAACCGTCTCGCGCGGCTCGCAAAGCCTGAGGTCGCTGCATTCGCCGACCGACACGGTCTTGGCGAAGCCAAATATGCCGGCGAAGGAGATGTTGACGTAGGCGAGGATGCGGACCTTCGAGCGTTCGATGACGTGGCGGCGAAAGCCGAGGAAATTGCCGGCGCCGGCGCTGCCTGCATCGATGAAGGTGGTGGTGCCGCTCTTGGCGGCGAGCCGGTCGGCATCGACGCCGAGCGAGGTTCCGCCCCAGTAGACATGGCTGTGCAGGTCGACGAGGCCGGGCGTGACGATGCAGTCCCTGGCATCGACGACTTCACCAGCCGACTCCGCATCGATAGCGGCGTCGATCGCGGCGACGCGGCCATCCGCAATGGCGACGTCGCGTTGCGCGTCCAGGCCAGATGCGGGATCGATGACGCGCCCGCCCTTGATCAGGAGATCGAACTGCATCGGTGCTCTCCCCGCCCTGTGTGCTTGTTTCTAACCGCTAAGCACTTTTCCTGGAATTGCTCCAAGCGATCAGACCGGCCGATAGGCGACGGCCTCGACCTCGATCTTGATGTCGATCATCAGGCGCGACTCGACCGTGGTGCGCGCCGGCGGATCCTTGGGGAAATGCTTTGCGTAGACGGTGTTGAAGGTTCCGAAATCGCGCGCGTCCTCCAGCCAGACGGTGGTCTTCACCACATCGTCCATGGTGCAGCCGGCGAGCGCCAGCGCCGCCGTGACGTTCTGCAGCACCTGTTCGGTCTGCTCGGCGATGCCGCCCTTCACCACGAGCCCGTCGCTGCCCACCGGCACCTGGCCGGAGATATAGACGAAATCGCCGGCGCGCACGGCGGGCGAGAGCGGAACATGCGATTTTCCGAAACATTGCTTGGGCAAGTGAGCCTCCTCTTGGCGATCGAGCGGGACCGTTGATATAGCCGTCTACGCTTGTCGGCATGATCCTCATAGAGGCAATGTCGGAAAGCAACATTTTTTCGAAATCCATGTTGCTTTATTACAGAAGCCTGAGCATCCTGCGCTCGACGCCGCGTCCGTTCGGTGCACATGTGAGGGGAGATTCAGCATGACCTTCGACAAGAATCCGTTCCCGGAAGGCGATGCCGACCGCCACGCGCTTTGGGAAATGCTGGTGCGGCGCGACATCGATGCCTTCCTCGGTCAGGACTGGTCGATGGTCGAGGACGATTTCATCGCCGAGAGCTTCTTCGGCATGCATGCGCATTTCCTCGCCAATGCCGACGCCTGGCGGCTGCAGTTCCCGAGGCTGGAGGTCTATCGCGACGAATGGCTGCGGCAGGCCAAGGAAACTGCGGCGACCAAATTCGCCGAACCGCTGCGCGAGGCGCTTTTCCGTGCCACCAACATGCGCGACATCGATGTCGACGGCGACCGCGCGGTGCTGCACAAGAAGTTCGACGGTTCGGTCGCCAAGGCCGATGGCGGCGTCGACCGGCTCAAATGGCAGACGCTCTATTTCTGCCGCAAGGTCGGCGGACGCTGGAAGATCGCCGGTTTCGTCGGTTATATGCCGCATCCATTGGGCAGCTAAATCTGTTGAGATTCAGACCTGAATCTTAACAGATCTAACGCTCACCACCACCTAGGCCCGCAGGGAAATACCTTCAGAAAGCGGCAACCGCTCGTCGGGCGAGCGGTGGTCGAAGACGACGCCCATGGTCTTACCAATTGCCGCCATAACGATCAGCTCGACGAGGTGATCGTCGCTGTCGTCGCAGGCCGGATCGGAACGACGGATGGCATCGAGCATGGCGCGCGTCGAGACTGTGTCGCCGGCGCGGAATTTCGAAAGGGCAAACGTTACAAGATCTTGCACCGTTAACGCGGCAACGGGCACTTCGGCAGCAACGTCCATCGGCCTCCTCCTGCCATGAACCCTGTCCCGGCAAGATGATACCCCAATGGCTGACCGGCGCCACAGAAATGGTGGTCCGACCAGAGTGATTGCCGACAGCCTGCCGCCATTCGCCCCATAAGGACGGGCTGACGCCCGCCCATGGGACGACCTGACCCGCCCATAGGTGTGGAACACCGCCCCAGCCATGCGCGGCCATCCTCGACGCGCCAGACTTCGGTTGATAAGCCCCTTGCGCGCATGGAGGCGTTCTGAGTCGAAATATGACGGTTGCAATCGAGATGGGGCAGACGAGCGCGGGCGCGCCGGCGGCCCTCGACCTTGAGGAGTTGCTGGCGACCCGCCTGCTGGTGCAGGGCAATTCGGGCTCCGGCAAGTCGCATCTGTTGCGCCGGCTGCTCGAACAGAGCGCGCCCTGGGTGCAGCAGACCATCATCGACCCCGAGGGCGATTTCGTCTCGCTGGGTGAACGCTTCGGACATCTGGTCATCGACGCGGAGGAGCATACCGAGCGCGGCCTGCAGGCGGCGGGCGAGCGGGCGCGCATCCACCGTGTCTCGACGGTGCTTAACCTCGAGGGGCTCGATGCCGAAAACCAGATGCGGCGCGCTGCGGCTTTCCTCGGCGGGCTGTTCGAGGTCGCGCGCGACCACTGGTATCCGATGCTTGTGGTGGTCGACGAGGCGCAGCTCTTCGCGCCCGCCGCCGCCGGCGAGGTCTCGGACGAGGCACGCAAGCTGTCGCTCGGCGCCATGACCAATCTGATGTGCCGCGGCCGCAAGCGCGGGCTTGCCGGCATCATCGCCACGCAGCGGCTGGCGAAGCTCGCCAAGAACGTCGCGGCGGAAGCTTCCAACTTCCTGATGGGCCGCACCTTCCTCGACATCGACATGGCGCGCGCGGCCGACCTGCTCGGCATGGAGCGGCGCCAGGCGGAGGCTTTCCGCGACCTGGAGCGCGGGCACTTCATGGCGCTTGGGCCCGCCTTGTCGCGCCGTCCGCTCAGCCTGCGCATCGGCCAGACCGAAACCAGCCCCCGCAACGGCACGCCGCGGCTGATGCCGCTGCCGGAAGCGATGCTGGAGGATGCGCGCTCGATCATCCTCGCGGCGCCGCCGCCGGAGACGGTCAGGCCGCAGCGGCGGCCTTCGCCCGACCTGCTCGACCAACTGATGGCGGCCAAGGCCGCGCCTCTCGACATCCGCCCCGAGCCGGCGGAGCCGCAGCCCAGCGCCGAGGACCTCGCCGAGCGGCGCGAGCGGATGGACCGCATCCTGCGCGCCATCCTGGCCGAGCCGGATGCCGGGTTCCGCGTCATCGGCGTGCTCTACCAGGAATTCGTGGTCCGCTGCCGCATCGAAGGGCTGGCCTCGGTGGTGCCCGATCTTTCGGAATTCCGCCGCATGCTGACGCGGGCGCGTGCCGGCGTCGGCTCCGACATGGCCGAGGACGACGCCTGGCGCGACGTGTCCGTGCGCGCTTCGCTGCTGCCCGAGGACATGCAGGGCGTGTTCATGATGATCGCGCGCGCCGCCAAGGAAGGCTGGCCATGCCCGAGCGATGCGGCGATCGCGCGCGCGTATGGCTCGCATTCGCTGCGCCGCGCGCGCCGGCTGCTCGACTATATCGAGGAACAGGGTCTGATCGTCTGCCAGGTCGACGGCACCGGACGGCGCACCGTAACGCTGGTCGAGCTCGCCTGGGCGACGGCGCCCGGCGACCCGAACGCCGTGGACGCGGAGCAGGGCAGCTCGGCGGCCTGACAGCTGGCGGCAGGGTAACTGCGCGGCTGAGGATCAGGCGCTTCAAGCACGTTCTGTCGATCGATGGCTGGGGATCGCATTCACGGCCGCAATGCGATTGTGCGGGCTCCGCGAAGCGGCGGTGCCCGATGGGTTGAGACGACGACGATCCGATCGCCGGAGCGGGCGAGCAGCCGCTCGAGGATGCGCGCTCCCTGCGTATCGTCGAGGTGCTCGGTCGGCTCGTCGAGCAGCATGAGCGGCTTGGTCGACAGCCAGGCGCGGGCGAGATTGATGCGCTGCACCTCGCCGAGCGAGAACCGGTCCTGCCTGATCCAGGCGTCCAGCCCGCCGGCCTCGCGGATACGACCGTCCATCTCGACGGCTTCCAGCGCCTGCCAGAGTGCCGCGTCCGGGACGTCGCCGGCGAAGAGATTGGCGCGGACGGTGTCTTCGAGGATGACCGCGTCGTGCAGGACGAGCGCTGCTTGCGCCCGACGCTCGCTCGCCGACAGGATGCAGTCGCCGGCGGCAAGGGCATCGTCGCCGATCCAGCCGGCGATCTGCTTGAGCAGGCTGGTCTTGCCCGAGCCGCTTGCCCCGACCAGCATCGTTGGCTGACCCGTTCCGAAAAGCAGGGAGATGGGCGCCCCGATCGCCCGGCCGTCAGGTGCTCGACGCTGCATCGCGCCGTGCCGCAGCAGGCCGGGCTTGATGTCATCCGGCGCGAATTCGCGTCTGTCGGCCGTGGCGCCGCGCGTCCATTGGCCGATCTCGGCGCCGGCGGCGTTGCGGCGAAGCACGGCAACCAGCATGCGCGACGCGCCATTCATGGCTTCGCCCAGCGCCAGCCAGGAGAAGGCGAGCAGCATGGGCAGAAGAAGCTCGCTGCCCTGCCTGCCGGCATGCCATGCGGCCGCCATCACGCTGATGCCGGCAACCGGACCGAAGGCCGCCGCGATCATGTCGAGCAGGGCCTGCAACCGGCGAAGCGCAAGCAGCGCACCATCGGCGCGGGAGAGCGCGGCGAGGGCTTCGGCGCGTTCGCGGCTCCAAGCGCCTTCCGCGTTCAGCGGGATGGCTGACGCCATGGCCGCGCCAAGCCTGCCTGCGCCCCCGCGGCGCAGCGACCTGGTCTCGCCCCATGCCATGGCGCCAGCCTTGGCCACCCGGTTCCCCGCGAACAGGATGGCAAGCAGCAAAAGGGTGATCGGCAGCAGGGACAAAGGCGCCAGCACCGCCGAGCCCGCGATCAGGACGACAAGGCCGCAGCCAAGCGTCAGCGCCGGCAGCCCGGCGCGCAGCCTGGCGTAGTCGAGGTCCTCGACGTCGTCGAGATAGTCGGCGAGGCGCGCATCGTCGCCGAGCTGCCATCCGGCCCGGCGCACGGCCGGCGCCGCCGCCATGGCGGCGAAGAGCTCGACGCGCCGCGCCACCTGATCGGCGAGCGCTGCCTTATGCCCGGTCAGCCGCTCGCCATAGCGTGCCGCGGTACGGCCGACCGCGAACATCCTGATCACGGCCGCCGGGATGTGGAAGTTGAAGGTGAAGGCGGCGGCGGACAGGCCGGCGATCGCCACCGATCCGAGCAGCCAGGCCGAAACGCCGCCGAGCAATATGGCGCAGGCCAGGGCGGCGAAGGCAAAGCCCGTCGCCAGCCGCCACGACGTCCGGCTCGATGACTGATATGCAGCGCTCATGCCGCCACCTCGACGGTATCGTCACGGGTGAGATCGACCAGAATGTCCGCCGCAGCGGCAAGGTCCCGGTCATGCGTCGCCACAATGACCAGCCGCGTGCCTGAAATCTCGAGCAGCATGCGCCGCACCGCCTCGGCCATCTCGCGGTCGAGCTTGGCCGTCGGCTCGTCGGCCAGCACGGTTCGTCCACAAAGCTGCGCGCGGGCGACCGCGATGCGCAGCCGCTGGCCGCCCGAAAGATTGGCGCCGCCTCTGTCCAGCCTGGCATCGAGGCCACCGGGAAGCAGCGCGTCGTCGAGCAGCCCGATCGCGCGGGCGGCATCCTCCAGCCGGATCCGGTCCGGCGCGCCGGCATTCCACGAAATGGCCCCGGCCAGCGTTCCTTCGGGCACATAGGCGTCCGTTGAAACCCAGGCGATCTCCTTGGCGGCCAATAGATGGGCGCCCGGTTCGAGGCCGGCGAGGCGGCGCAGCAAGGTCGATTTCCCTGACCCGCTGGGACCGACGACGGCGACGAGGCCGTGCGCCGGCAGCGTCAGGCGCAACCGGTCGAGCAACGGCAAGGACTTCGCTGCGACCGGCTCGGCGTCGAGCAGCCGGTCCAATGCCGCGGCCGCCGCCAGTCCTTCGGCCTTGGCATGGTACTGCTCGGAGAAGCGCCGGAACGGCGCGAAATATTCCGGCGCGATCATCAGGATGAACAGGCTCTGCCAGAGTTCGAGATTGGAGAAGCCGGGGATCGTCGCGAGCTTCAGGTGCCCGAGACCGAGAAAGACGGCCAGGATCGCGATCGAGAGCGAGGCGAAGAAATCGATGATGCCGGCATTGGCGAAAGCGATCCGCAGTACGCCCATCGTGTTGCCCGCATAGGCTTCGAGGCGTTGGGCGAGCTTTGCCTCTTCGCTGGCCATCGCATGATTGGCAAGGATCGTGGGCAAGGTGCGGATACGGTCGGCGAACTGGCCGGCCAGCCGGCCGAAGGCGCGTTCCTGGGCGTCGGCGCGCCGGCGGATGGCGTCGCCTATCAGCGCGAAGAACACGATCATCACCGGCGTCAGGCAGATGACCAGCAGGGCCGCCTGCCATGAGACGAGGAAAAGTGTTGCCACCGCAAGCAGCGGCCCGGCCGCCATCATTGCGCTTGCCGCGCGGTGGCCGACGACAAGGGCGGCGATGGCTTCGGGGTGGCGCTGCATCGACATGATGACGCCGCCAACCGAAAGCGACTGCAGCTGACGCGCCGGCATCTCGTCCAGCCGCTTGCCCGCCAGCTCGCGCAGGCCGATCGACACGGCAGTCTCCCCAGAGGCCTGCGCCCGGTCGGCGACAAACCCGGCGAGGCAGGCTGCCACGAGAAGGGCAATCGTGACCGGGACCAGCCAGGAGGCAACGGGCTGCCCCATGACGAGCCGGCCCACCGCCATGGCCGCCATGGCGGCGAAGCCAAGTCGTAGCGCGGTGCGGGCGATCTGGAGGGCGAGCAGCCGGCGCAAACCTGGCTTTGCCAGTTGTCGGGCCGCGGCGAGCGCGTGGAAATGCCCCACTATCGAGGCGGCTGGATCACGGGCTGGCACGGAAACGGCGGGCGGTCTCATGGCCGGGTTTTTCTCACATGCGGGGAGGAAAGGAATTGATCCAGATCAAGTCCCCGATCTTCGATCGGCGCTATGAGGCGATATCCAGAAGGGATGCTCCCATGTCCGACTTTCTTCTCGTCGACCTGTCGCGGCTGCAGTTCGCGCTGACGGCCCTCTACCATTTCCTGTTTGTGCCTTTGACACTCGGCCTCTCCATCCTGATCGCCATGATGGAGACCGTCTATGTGATGACCCGTCGGACCATCTGGCGTGACATGACGAAGTTTTGGGGCGTGCTGTTCGGCATCAACTTCGCCCTCGGCGTTGCCACCGGCATCACCATGGAATTCCAGTTCGGCATGAACTGGGCGTATTACTCGCACTATGTCGGCGACGTGTTCGGGGCGCCGCTCGCCATCGAGGGGCTGATGGCCTTCTTCCTCGAGGCCACTTTCGTCGGGCTGTTCTTCTTCGGCTGGGACCGGCTTTCGCCGCGCGCGCATATGATCGTCACCTGGCTGATGGCGCTCGGCACCAACTTCTCCGCGCTGTGGATCCTGATCGCCAATGGCTGGATGCAGAACCCGGTCGGCTCGGCCTTCAATCCGGACACGATGCGCATGGAAGTCACCGACTTCGTGGCGGTGATCTTCAATCCGGTGGCGCAGGCGAAATTCGTCCACACCGTCTCCGCCGGCTATGTCTGCGCCGCCACTTTCGTGCTCGGCGTATCGGCCTGGTACCTGCTGAGGGGACGCCACGTCCAACTCGCCAAGCGCTCCTTCGCGATCGCATCGGCTTTCGGCGTGGCATCGGCGCTGTCGGTGATCGTGCTCGGCGACGAGAGCGGCTATGCGCTGACCGACAACCAGAAAATGAAGCTCGCGGCCATCGAGGCCATGTGGGAGACCGAGCCGGCGCCGGCGTCGTTCACGGCGTTCGGCATCCCGAGCCAGAGCGATCGCCAAACGCATTTCGCCATCCACATCCCATGGGTGATGGGCATTATCGGCACGCGCTCGTTCGACAAGCAGATCGCCGGCATCGACGAGCTCGTCGCCCATGCGGAAGTCCGCATCCGCAACGGCATGGTCGCTTATGACGCGCTGGAGAAGGTCAAGGCGGACCGCAACGATACCGCCGCCCGCGCCGCCTTCGACGCCAGCTCGAAGGATCTCGGCTACGCGCTGCTGCTCAAGCGCTACCTGCCCGATCCGCGGCAGGCGAGCGAACAGCAGATCAAGGACGCGGCCTGGTCGACGGTGCCTTATGTGCCGCTGCTCTTCTTCGGCTTCCGCCTGATGGTGGCCTGCGGCTTCGCGCTGCTGGCGCTGTTCGCGGTGTCGCTGTGGCACACGACGCGGGAAACCGAAGCGCCGCGCTGGCTGTTCCGCGCCGCGCTCATCGCCATGCCGCTGCCATGGATCGCCATCGAGGTCGGCTGGTTCGTGGCCGAGTTCGGCCGCCAGCCATGGATCATCGACGGCGTGCTGCCGACCTTCCTTGCGACGTCGGACCTCGGCGTCAGCGATCTTCTGCTCACCATCGCCGGCTTCACGCTCGTCTACGGCGTGCTCGCCGTCATCGAGGTCAGGCTGATGCTGGCCGCCATCCGCAAGGGGCCGGAGGTCGCGAAGGTCATCGACGACCTGCGCCCGAACGCCGACCCGGCCATGCAACCGGCAGAATGAAGGATCACGACGATGATCGAATTTCTCTTCGACTATGAAACGCTGCGCGTGATCTGGTGGATATTGCTCGGCGTGCTTCTGATCGGCTTTGCCGCGACCGACGGGTTCGACATGGGCGTCGGCGCGCTGCTGCCTTTCGTCGCCAAGACGGACGCCGAGCGGCGGGTGGCGATCAACACCATCGGCCCGGTCTGGGAAGGCAACCAGGTGTGGTTCATCCTCGGCGGCGGCGCCATCTTCGCCGCATGGCCGGCGCTCTACGCGATCAGCTTCTCCGGCTTCTATCTCGCCATGTTCCTGGTGCTTTTGGCACTGATCATGCGCCCGGTGGCCTTCAAATACCGCTCGAAGCGGCCGGACCCCGCTTGGCGCACGCGCTGGGACTGGGCGTTGTTCGTGGGCGGCGCCGTGCCGGCGCTGATCTTCGGCGTCGCCATCGGCAACACGTTGCAGGGTGTCCCGTTCCACTTCACGCCGGACCTGCGCCCGATCTATGAAGGCAGCCTTTTCGGGCTGCTCAATCCGCTGGCGCTCTATTGCGGCCTGGTTTCGCTCGCCATGCTGGTGACGCATGGCGCGGCCTGGCTGACCTTCAAGGCGGAAGGCAGCGTCGCCGACCGCGCCCGCGCCATCGGCGCGCGCTCGGCAATCGTCACGGCGGCGCTCTTTGCCGGCGGCGGCGGGCTGGTCTCGCTCGGCCTGCTCGGCGGCTACCGCGTGACGTCGCCGATCGTCTGGGATGGGCCGTCCAATCCGCTCCTGAAAACGGTGGTGGTTGACGGCGGCGCCTGGCTGGCGAACTTCCATGCCCACCCGCTGCTCTGGATCGTGCCCGGGCTCGGCGTCGCCGCGCCATTGCTTGCCGCCGCCGGTTTCCAGGCGCGGCTCGAAGGGTGGACCTTTATCGCCTCGAAGCTTGGCGTGGCGATGATCATCGCCACGGTAGGCCTGGCAATGTTCCCGATCCTTTTGCCGTCGAGCAGCAATCCCGGCCATTCGCTCGCGGTCTTCGACGCCTCGTCGAGCCGCGCCACGCTGCGCAACATGCTGATCGCCACGGCGATCTTCATGCCGCTGGTCCTTGCCTATACGGCCTGGGTCTACAGCGTGCTGTGGGGCAAGGTCGGCGAGAAGAGCATCGAAAAAGCGGGCTCGTCGGCCTACTGATCCAAAAGGAGTTTCTGACCATGTGGTATTTTTCCTGGATCCTCGGCCTCGGACTGGCCGCATCCGTCGGCATCCTCAACGCGCTCTGGTATGAGCTGCGCACCGTCCGTGAAGAACCCGTCAAGGACACCGTCGCCTTGCCCACACCCTGAGCGAGCGCAGCGGAGGAGCGATCATGACGGGCGAAAGGTCGGAACCGCTGCGCAGCCCGGCGGATATGAGGCGGGCGCATGTGCAGAAACTTGCGCTCTGCCACATACTCGAAGGCATCGCCGACGATTTGCCGTCGCGCGTCGACCGGCTCCAGTGTCTCGCCGTGGCGGCCGACCTCTTGCCGCTATTGCGTGAATGCCACCGCTTTGAGGAAGAGGTCGTCTTCCCGGTCTTTGCGCGGCGAACCGGCGAGGAAGATACCGTCGAGCGGCTGAAGCTCGAGCATCTCGAAGACGAAAGCGCCGCGGCCGATCTCAGCGAGGCACTGCTGGTCCACGGCCACGGGCGGCCGATCGAGAATCCCGAGGCGTTCGGCTATATGTTGCGCGCCTTTTTCGAATCGATGCGCCGCCATATCGCCTTCGAACGCGACCATGTGCTGCCCGAGGTGCTCGGCGATCCGTAAAGGGATGCTGTGGGTCAGTCTCCGGCCCGCGCGGCCAAGCGTGACATGTCGTCGATGATGACGTGGCGGTTGTTCTCGACGCGGATAATCTTCTCGCCGCGCAGCCGGGTTATCTGCCGGCTCACCGTCTCGACGGTGAGCCCGAGGAAATCCGCGATCTCCGCCCGCGACAGCGGCAGGTCGAAAGCCGCGCCACGGCCTTCCGGGCTGACCGCGGGATCGATGTTGCGCGCGATCATCAAGAGAAAGCTCGCGATCTTCTCGGCGGCCGTCTTGCGGCCGAGCGCCACCATCCAGTCGCGCGCCTGATCGAGCTCGCGCAATTTCTGCTCGAGCAGGCGATGCTCGAGGTTAGGCTGTTCCTTCATCATGCGCTCCAGCGTCTGGCGCGGGAACGAGCACAGTTCGACATCGGTCGCGGCCTCGGCGGTGAGCGTGCTTTCGCTCTGGAAGGGCCTGCCGAGGAAATCGGGAGCAAATTGCAGGCCGACGATCTGCTGGCGGCCGTCGGAAAGCGTCTTGGTCAGCTTCACGACACCTGAAAGCACGTTCGAGAAACGCTCGACGCTCCTGGAATCGCCCACCAGTTCCTTGCCGGCCTCGGCCTTGTGCCGCTTCGTCGATTTGGCGAGCGCAGCGAGCTGCTCGGAATTGAGCGCTCCGCATATGCCGCGGTGCCGCGCCTCGCATGAAGCGCAGAGCACTGGGACGCCCGTCGTGTGAATATCCTCGCGCACGATGGAACACCTATAATATTCCCGGCCGGCAGCGGCAACGCAGGGTTGGGCGCGATAGCGTCGCAGTTCACACCCTGAGGGCGGCTGGAATCCCCCTCCAGTCGACTACCGCATTGCACAAATCCGGCCCACCTGCACAATAGGCGCATGTCCGCCGGTTCGTTGACCATCCTTGTTATCGACGAGAACCGCATCCGCGCCTCGATCATCGAGGCCGGATTGCGGGACGCCGGCCATCGCCATGTTACTTTGGTCCATGACGTGGCTGGCATTGCCCGGCGCATTGCCGAGATCGAGCCGGACGTCATCGTCATCGACCTCGAAAACCCCAACCGCGACATGCTGGAGAACATGTTCCAGCTCTCGCGCGCGGTGAAGCGGCCGATCGCCATGTTCGTCGACCGCTCCGACCAGGCCTCGATCGAGGCTGCCGTCGATGCCGGCGTGTCCGCCTATGTGGTCGACGGGCTGAAGAAGGAACGCATCAAGCCGATCCTCGACATGGCGATCAGCCGCTTCAACGCCTTCTCGCGCATGGCGCGCGAACTGGAGGAGGCGCGCAGCGAGCTCGAGAACCGCAAGGTCATCGACCGGGCCAAGGGCATTTTGATGAAGTCGCGCGGCTTGAGCGAGGAGGCGGCCTACGCGCTCTTGCGCAAGACCGCCATGAACCAGAACCGCAAGATCGCCGATATCGCCCAGAGCCTGGTGACCGCGGCGGGATTGCTGGATCCACTGGAGGGCGAATGAGCATGGCGCACGAGATTACCGCCGGCTTCATGCCGCTGTTCGACAGCGCCGTCCTGGTCGTCGCCGCCGAGATGGGCTTTGCCGCTCGCGAGGGCATCGAGCTCAAGCTGCAACGCGAGACCTCCTGGGCCAACATCCGCGACCGCATCGCCATCGGCCACTTCGATATCGCGCATATGCTGGGGCCGATGCCGCTCGCCTGCAGCCTAGGTCTCACGCCTCTTGCCTCCGAGACCATCGTGCCGTTCTCGCTCGGGCTCGGCGGCAATTGCGTCACCGTTTCCAACGCCGTGTGGGAAGGCATGGCGGCACACGGCGCTGTGCCTGACCTCGACCCCGCGCGCGCCGGGGCGGCGCTCGGCGCGCTGATCCGCGAACGGGCGGGCGCCGACCGCGAGCCGCTGCGCTTTGCCGTCGTGCATCCGCATTCAGGGCACAATTACGAATTGCGCTACTGGCTCGCCGCCTGCGGCATCGATCCCGACCGCGACATCGAGATCGTCATCGTACCGCCACCCTTCATGGCCGATGCTTTGGTCGCCGGCCGCATCGACGGCTATTGCGTCGGCGAGCCCTGGAACAGCGCTGCGGTCGCGTCGGGCACCGGCCACATCGTCACCGTCAAGGCGCTGCTGTGGCGCAACAGCCCGGAAAAGGTGATCGGCGCGCGCAGAGCCTGGGCTGAGGAAAACCCGGAGGCGCTGGCGGCGCTGCTGAGAGCGCTGCATCATTCCGCCCGCTGGTGCCAGGATCCGGCGAACCGCGGCGAACTGGCCGCGCTGATGGCAAGGCCCGCCTTTCTCGGGCAGCCGGAGACGATCCAGATGCCTGTCCTGACCGGGCAGCTTCAGCTTGGCGGCGGCGCGGAACGGCGCGTCGAGGATTTCTTCCTGCCCTTCGACAAGGCGGCGAATTTTCCCTGGAAGAGCCACGCGCTCTGGTTCTACACGCAGATGGTGCGCTGGGGGCAGTTGCCGCACACGCCGCAAAACCTCGCCATTGCCCGCGACTGCTACCGGCCCGACCTCTACCGCTCGGCGCTGAAGCCGCTCGGCGTCGCGCTGCCCGGCGCCAATGCCAAAGTCGAGGGCGCGCTGAAGGTCGCGACGCCGGTCGGTTCCGCCGGGGCAAGTCTCGTGCTTGGTCCTGATGGATTCTTCGACGGCCAGATCTTCGATCCGGATAGGATCGACGCCTATATTGACGACCAGAAACGCGCCTGATCATTTGCGCGTCAATCTTGTGCGTTGCACAAAATTTATGCGGCATGTCTAAGCCATTGATCAATGTTTGACCGGGTTGCCGCTCGGCGCGGTCGAAGGTCAAAACTTATACCGCATTGATTTTTCTTGAGATTCAGCTTCCGCGTAAAACTGGCACGCTTCGTGCTTTGAAATCACCAGGCCCCTCGTGGGCAATTGAACAGGCGTCCAATGGCGGGCGCCACAGGCAAAGCTGCCGCTCAGGTCACCACGCGATCCCGGATGTACGGACGCGAGAGGGCCTGGACGGCAGCTTTTTTCGTTTTGGACCGGAGACGACGATGACGAAACGGATCGGACCTTCGCTCAAGGATTTCACCCGCCGCGATTTCCTGGCGAGCAGCGCGCTGACGGCGGTGCTGTTCATCGCCGCGCTGCTGTTGTTTCCCGCCAGCCACGAGGCCGAAGGCGAGGGTTCGCAAGTGACCGCGCAAGCCCTGTCGCGCTGACCGATGCCGCGATTTTTGATCAACACAACACGCGGTGCCTCCCACACCGCAAACCGGAGCCGACCATGACCGCAAACCTCCCAGCCGCGCCCAGCCAGGACAGTGCTTCCCGGCAGGCGCTCGTCATGTCCACCATCGCCTTCACCGTCTGCTTCGCGGTGTGGACGATCTTTTCCATCATCGGCGTTCGCATCAAGCAGGAACTCGGCCTGAACGAGACCGAGTTCGGCTTGCTGGTCGGCACGCCGATCCTCACCGGTTCGCTCGTGCGCATGGTGCTCGGCGTGTGGACCGACCGCTATGGCGGCCGCCTGGTCTACACCGCCACCATGCTCGCCGCGGCGGTCGCGACCTTCCTGCTCGCTTTCGCCCACACTTACGCGCAGATGCTGCTGGCCGCGCTTGGCGTCGGGCTCGCGGGCGGCTCCTTCGCCGTCGGCGTCGCCTATGTGTCGCGCTTCTTCCCGGCAGGAAAACAAGGCACCGCGCTCGGCATCTTCGGTGTCGGCAATGTCGGTGCCGCGGTCACCAAGTTCCTGGCGCCGCTCGTGTTGCTCGCCTGGGGCTGGCAGTCGGTTGCGCTGGTCTGGGCCGCCGCGCTCGTCGTCATGGCGATCATCTTCTGGTTCACCACCGGCGACGACCCGGTCATCCGCGAGCGTCGCGCCGGCAAGGCGATGCCGGCGAGAAGCTTCTGGCAGGAATTCGCACCCCTGAAGAACCTGCAGGTCTGGCGCTTCGCCTTCTACTATTTCTTCTGCTTCGGCGCGTTCGTGGCGCTGTCGCTGTGGTTGCCGCGCTACCTGATCGGCGTCTACGGCTTCGGCATCGCCACCGCCGGCATGATCGGCGCCGCCTATTCGATCCCGGCCAGCATCTTCCGCGCCTATGGCGGCGTGCTGTCCGACCGCATCGGCGCCCGCACCGTGCTCTATTGGACCTTCAGCGTTTGTGCCGTCGCGACGCTCGTTCTGTCTCTCCCCTCGGCAGACTATGTCGTGCGCGGCATAAGCGGGCCGATCCCCTTCCATTTCGAGATCGGCCCGCTCGCCTTCATCGCGGTGGCCTCAGTGCTCGGCTTCTTCATGAGCCTCGGCAAGGCCGCGGTCTACAAGCACATCCCCGTCTACTATCCGCAGAGCGTCGGCGCGGTCGGCGGCGTCGTCGGCATGATCGGCGGCCTTGGCGGCTTCATCCTGCCGATCGCCTTCGGCGTGCTGAACGACCTCACCGGCGTCTGGTCGAGCTGCTTCATGCTGCTTTTCCTGATCGTCGGCTCGTGCCTCGTCTGGATGCACTTCACCATCCGCCGGATGGAGCGCGCCGCCGTCGACAACGCGTCCCTTTCCTACGCCGCCGAATAGATCGGAGCAGACCGGACATGACCGAAAAACTCGTCATTATCGGCAACGGCATGGCGCCGGGCAGGATGCTCGAGCACCTGCTGGAGGCCGCGCCCGACCGCTACGCCGTCACCATCTTCAACGCCGAGCCGCGCGTGAACTACGACCGCATCATGCTGTCGCCGGTGCTGTCGGGCGAGAAGGCGTTCGAGGAGATCGTCATCCATGGCGACGGCTGGTACATCAAGCACGGCATCACCCTCTACAAGGGCCACCGGATCGTCGCAATCGACAGGGAAGCGAAGACCGTCACGTCGGACCACGGCGTGACCGAAAGCTACGACCGTCTGGTCATCGCCACCGGCTCGGTCCCCTTCATCATTCCCGTGCCGGGCAAGGAATTGCCCGGTGTGCTCAGCTATCGCGACCTCGACGACGTCAACGCCATGCTGCTTGCCGCGCAATCGCGCGCCAAGGCGATCGTCATCGGCGGCGGCCTGCTCGGCCTCGAAGCCGCGGCCGGCTTGAAGGAACGCGGCATGGACGTCACCGTGCTGCACGTCATGCCGACGCTGATGGAGCGCCAGCTCGACCCGGCCGCCGGCTACCTGCTGCAGAAGGCGGTCGAGGCGCGCGGCATCAAGGTCATGACCAAGGCCAACACCAAGGCCATTGTCGGCAATGGCAAGGTCGAGGGCGTCGAGCTGATGGACGGCACGACCATCCCGGCGACGCTGGTGGTGATGGCGGTCGGCATCCGGCCGAGCACCGCTTTAGCCAAGGAGGCCGGGCTGGAGGTCAATCGCGGCATCGTCGTCGACGACCGCATGCGCACCTCGGATCCGGCGATCATGGCGCTGGGTGAATGCGCGGAGGTCGGCGGCCACGTCTACGGGCTGGTCGCGCCTCTTTACGAGATGGCTCGCGTCGCGGCGGCCGGGCTGGCGGACAGCGAGGACAGGCGCTTCGTTCACTCCGACACCCCGACCAAGCTCAAGGTCACGGGCATCGATCTCTATTCGCTGGGTGACTTCGCCGATGGCGAGGACCGCGAGGAGATCATCCTGCGCGACGCATCCGCCGGCATCTACAAGCGCCTCGTGCTGCAGGACAACCGCATCATCGGCACGGTTCTGTTCGGCGAGACGGGCGACGGCGCCTGGTTCAACGACCTCAAGAAGAAAGCGACCGACATATCGGAGATGCGCGATACGCTGATCTTCGGACAGGCGTTCCAGGGAGGCGCTTCCTCGGACCCTTTGGCAGCCGTTGCGGCACTGGCGGATGATGCGGAAATCTGCGGCTGCAACGGCGTCTGCAAGGGCAAGATCACCGGCGCGATCACCGGCAAGGGGCTGACCGGGCTCGACGACGTGCGCGCCCACACCAAGGCCTCGGCCTCCTGCGGCTCGTGCACGGGTCTGGTCGAGCAGTTGCTGAAACTCACGCTGGGCGAAGCCTACAATCCGGCGGCGGTGCAGCCGATGTGCGGTTGCACGGGCCTCGGCCATGACGACGTGCGGCGCCTGATCAAGGCGAAGGGGCTGAAGACGATCCCCGCTATCATGCAGGAGCTCGAGTGGAAGACCTCCTGCGGCTGCGCCAAATGCCGGCCGGCGCTCAACTACTATCTCGTCTGCGACTGGCCGGACCAATATGCCGACGACTACCAGTCGCGCTTCATCAACGAGCGCGTGCACGCCAACATCCAGAAGGACGGCACCTATTCGGTGGTGCCGCGCATGTGGGGCGGCGTGACCAGCGCCGGCGAATTGCGCGCCATCGCCGATGTGGTCGACAAGTTCGAGATCCCGATGGTCAAGGTGACCGGCGGCCAGCGCATCGACATGCTTGGCATCCGCAAGGAAGACCTGCCGGCGGTGTGGGCCGATCTCGGCAAGGCCGGCTTCGTCTCCGGCCACGCCTATGCCAAGGGCCTGCGCACGGTGAAGACCTGCGTCGGCTCCGACTGGTGCCGTTTCGGCACGCAGGATTCGACCGGGCTCGGCATCCGCATCGAGAAGTTCATGTGGGGTTCCTGGACGCCGGCCAAGGTCAAGATGGCGGTGTCGGGATGCCCGCGCAATTGCGCGGAGGCGACCTGCAAGGATGTCGGCGTGGTCTGCGTCGACTCAGGCTACGAGATCCATTTTGCGGGTGCCGCGGGCCTCGACATCAAGGGCACGGAAGTGCTCGCCCTGGTGAAGACCGAGGACGAGGCGCTGGAGGTGATCGTGGCGCTCGTCCAGATGTATCGCGAGCAGGCCCGCTATCTGGAGCGCATCTACAAATGGGCCAAGCGCATCGGCACCGCCGAGATTAAGAAGCAGATCCTGGACGATGCCGACAAGCGCCAGGCCTATTTCGAGCGCTTCGTCTTCAGCCAGAAATTCGCCCAGGTCGATCCGTGGTCGGAGCGCGTCTCCGGCAAGGACAAGCATGAGTTCCGGCCGATGGCGTCGGTGGGGTTTGCGGAGGCGGCGGAATGATGGAGAGGTCTGAGCGAGGCACCCCCCTCTGGCCTGCCGGCCATCTCCCCCGCAAGGGGGGAGATCGGATGTCATCCCGGCTTTCGCCAATCTCCAACGCTGCAGGATTGGGCGGAGCGCCCAAGCTGCCAATCTCCCCCCTTGCGGGGGAGATGTCCGGCAGGACAGAGGGGGGTGCCTGGGCGCATTCCTATCAGCCAAAGACGAGGACGGCCGCATGACCTGGATCGCCATAGGCACCATCGCCGACATTCCTCTGCGCGGCGCGCGGTGCGTCGTCACACCGCAAGGCAAGGTAGCCGTCTTCCGCACGGCGGACGACCAGGTCTTCGCCATGGACGACCACTGCCCGCACAAGGGCGGGCCGCTCAGCCAGGGCATCGTCCATGGCGCGGCGGTGACCTGCCCGCTGCACAATTGGGTGATCTCGCTGGAAACCGGCAAGGCGCTCGGCGCGGATGAGGGCTCGGTCAGGACGCTTCCCGTCAAGGTCGACGGTGAACGGCTCTTCATCGCGCTCGAAGCGCTGGCTTCGAAAGCGGCCTGAGGCATGGAAGAGGCACGCGAGGTGAGGACCACCTGCCCCTATTGCGGGGTGGGCTGCGGCGTGCTGGCCGAGGTCGCCGCGGACGGCACGACAAGCGTCCGCGGCGATCCCGAGCACCCGGCTAATTTCGGCCGGCTCTGTTCGAAGGGTTCGGCTCTTGGCGAGACGCTCGGACTGGAAGGCCGGTTGATGCATCCGGAAGTTCTCGGCAGGCAAGCGAGTTGGGACGAAGCGCTCGACCTCGTCGCCGAAAAGTTCTCGCGGGCGATTGCCGAGCACGGGCCGGATTCGGTTGCCTTCTATGTCTCCGGCCAGCTGCTGACCGAGGATTATTACGTCGCCAACAAGCTGATGAAAGGCTTCATCGGCTCCGGCAACATCGATACCAACTCGCGGCTCTGCATGGCTTCGTCCGTCGCCGGCCACCGCCGCGCCTTCGGCGAGGACATTGTTCCTGGGGTCTATGAGGATTTCGAGCACGCCGACCTCATCGTGCTGACCGGCTCCAACACCGCATGGTGCCATCCGGTACTCTACCAGCGCATGCTCGCGGCGCGCAGCGAACGCGGCACCAGGATCGTCGTCATTGATCCTCGCCGCACCGCCACGGCCGACGAGTGCGACCTGCATCTGGCGCTCGATCCAGGCACCGACGTGCTGTTGTTCAACGGGCTGCTCGCGCATCTCGCGCAGGCCGGAAAGATCGATGGCGACTTCGTCCGCGACCACACATCGGGCTTCGATGCAGCGGCTTCGCTCGCCGGCGCCGACGCGCCGTCGATCGCCCGCGTCGCGAAGGGGTGCGGGCTGGCGATCGCCGACGTCCAGGCCTTCTACGATCTCTTCGCCGGGACCGGGCGGACCGTCACCGTCTACAGCCAGGGCGTCAACCAATCGGCGCACGGGACCGACAAGGTCAATGCCATCATCAATTGCCATCTCGCCACCGGCCGCATCGGCAAGCCGGGTAGGGGGCCGTTCTCGATCACCGGCCAGCCGAACGCCATGGGCGGCCGCGAGGTGGGCGGTCTCGCCAACCAGCTCGCCGCGCATATGGACTTCGCGGATCCGGCCAACATCGACCGTGTCTCGCGCTTCTGGAAGGCGCCCAACATCGCGCGACGCGGCGGCCTGAAGGCGGTGGACATGTTCCAGGCGGTCGCCGACGGTCGCATCAAGGCACTGTGGGTGATGGGCACAAACCCGGCGGTCTCGATGCCGGACGCGTCGCGCGTACGCGCTGCCTTGTCCAAATGCGATTTCGTCGTCGTCTCGGATGTGACGCGCACCGATACCACGCGCTATGCCGACGTGCTGCTGCCGGCCGCCGGCTGGGGCGAGAAGGACGGCACGGTCACCAATTCGGAGCGGCGCCTCTCGCGTCAGCAGCCGTTCCAACCGCCGCCGGGCGAGGCGACAGCCGACTGGCGCATTGTCTGCGAGGTTGCCGCGCGCATGGGCTTCGGCGATGGCTTCAGCTACCAATCGCCGGTCGAGATTTTCCGCGAGCATGCCGCGCTTTCGGCGTTCGAGAACAGGGGCGAGCGCCTGTTCGACCTCGGCGACATGGCTGATCTCAGCGACGCGGACTACACCACCTTTGCGCCGCGCCACTGGCCTGCGTCGGAACGATGCGAGCAGCAGACAAGATTGTTCGCCGATGGCCGCTTCCCGACGCCCGACGGCCGCGCGCGCTTCGTGGCGGTGCGGCAGGAAGCGACGGCTTTCACCGTCGATGCCGATTATCCGCTCGCCCTGAACACCGGCCGGCTGCGCGACCAGTGGCACACCATGACGCGAACGGGGACCGTGCCGCGTTTGATGGCGAACGCGCCGGAACCGGAGGTCGATCTCCATCCGGCCGATGCGGCCGCGCACCGTCTCAAGGACGGCGACCTCGCTCATCTTTCAACCCGCTTCGGCTTCGTCCGCGCCAGGGTGCGCGTGACCGAGGCCCAGCGGCGCGGCCAGGCTTTCCTGCCCATGCATTGGAGCGGGCAGTTCGCGGCCAAGGCCGCGGCTGGCCTCTTGTCCTCACCGGTCACCGATGCGCATTCCGGTCAGCCGGAGCTCAAGCATGTTCCGGTCCGGATCGTGCGGGAAGAGACCGGATGGGCCGGCGTGCTGATCACCCGCCGCGATCTCAGGCCAACGGGTTTCGTCCACTGGAGCCGGCATGCGGTCGAGGGCGGCTGGGTCTACGAGCTGACCGGGACCGAGCCGCCGGACCAGGGCATTCTTCTGGCGCGCAAGCTGCTCGGCGTCCAGCGGCGGGATCAGCTTCTGGAATATACCGATCGCCGCGGGCTCGCCTATCGCGCGGCTGCCATCGACGATGGCGGTGCCATGGCGGAAGCCTTGCTGGTTGCCGCCCCGGACCAGCTGCCGGCGCGCGATTGGCTGGTGTCGCTGCTCGCCAAGCGCCAGCCGCTGTCGGCGACCGATCGCCATGCGCTTCTATCCGGCCGCTCGCCGGTGCCCATGCCTGCCATCGGGCGCGTCGTGTGCGCATGCTTCCATGTCGGCGCGAACCAGCTCGCTTCCGCGGTCGCCGCCGGATGCGACAGTCTGGAGGCGATCGGCTCGACGCTGCGTGCCGGCACCAATTGCGGTTCATGCCGCTCCGAGATCAGGACGATCATCGATGCCGGCCAGGTGCAGGCAGCGGAGTGAGCCGTGCCCGCACATTCGCCCGGTTCTACCGGTCCTCGACGATCCGCAGATAGGCCGCGGTCACGAACAGCACGATGAAGCCGAACAGGATGCGGCGGCCGCCTTCGGGCATCTGCAGGATGGTGAGCAGCGTCGTCAGCACGGTCAGGATCAGCGCGCCGATAATGGTGCCCGTGTAGCCGCCACGGCCGCCGAAGATCGAGGTGCCGCCGATGACGGCGGCGGCCACCGAAGGCAGCACCAGCGGTTCGGCTAGCGACAGCGAGGGCGCCTTGATCAGGCCGATATAGAGCAGGCCGGTGATGCCGGCGAGCAGGCTGGAAAGGACGTAGAGCGCGGTGATCACCTGCCAGTAGCGAACGCCGGAGAGGCGCGCCGCGCGCTCATTGTCGCCGACGGCGTAGAGCAGCCGGCCGAAGCCGGTGCGGTTCAGCATGAAGACGATCAGCACGGCGACGGGCACGAACAGCAACAGGGCGTTCGGGAAGCCGTAGGTCACCCCGGTGCCCAGCCAGTTAAGGAAATCCGGGATCTTGGCGCCCGATGCGATCACGGTGCGCTGGTAGACCTGCAGGAAGCCGGTGCCGATCAGGCTGGTGCCGAGCGTCATGATCAGCGGATGGACCCGGAAGACGCCGACGCCGATGCCGTTGACGAGGCCGATCAGCACGGCGGGCAGCATGGCCAGCAGGAAAGCCACCGTCGGATCCTGGTTGACGATCTGCGTCGCCATGATGAAGGCGCTCATCGTCGCCACAGTGCCGACAGAAAGGTCGATGCCGCCGGTCAGCATGGTCATGGTCTGGCAGCCGGCGAGGATCGCCAGCGGAATGGCGAACTTCGCCGTGTTGGCGAGCCAGCGCTCGTTGACGATGCCGGGGCGCAGCACCTGCAGGATCACCACGAGGATGATCAAGAGGATGATCAGCGGGATCAGCGGCCGGTCCGCCATGAAGCGCTTGATGCGGCGGCCGAACGAGACAGGCTGGGGCATGGTCGCGATGTCGGTCATGGCGTTGCTCCCGCCGGGCGGCTCCGCATGGTGATGAAAGCGCCGAACATCACGACCGCGACCATGATCAAGCCTTCGATGATCGCAGTGACGTTCGGATCGATGGCCAGAAGCGTCAGGTCGGTGCGCACCAGCCGCAGCACGAAGACGGCGATGATCGGTCCGAGCAGGCCGCCCTTGCCGCCGCCGAGCGCGACGCCGCCCAGCACCACCGCGGCGACGCTGGCGAGGAGGTAGGGCCCGGGGATGGGCGCGCCGATGCCGGTGCTTACGGTGAGCGACAGGCCGCCGAGCGCCGCGAACAGGCCGGAGAGCGCATAGGCGACGATCCTGGTGCGCGCCACCGGCACGCCGCTGCGGAAGGCGGCGAGCTCGTTGCTGCCGATGGCGTAGATGGAAAGGCCGAGGCGCGAGCGCCGCAGCGGAATCCACACGATGCAGAGACAGACGACGAGCAGCACCAGCGCCTTGGGAACCCAGGCATCGGCCCAATCCGGCAGGCCGGGGATCGGCACGGTGCCGATGACGCTTGCCTTCAGCCATTCGGCGGCGGCGCCGCCGGGCGCTTCAAGCACAAGCAGCGCCGCGCCCTGCAGCACGAACAGCATGGCCAAGGTGACGACGATGTCGGGCACCCGGGTGACGACGATGAGGACGCCGTTCAACGCGCCGAGCACGAACCCCATGGCCAGCACGAAGGGCACGACGAAGAGCGCATATTCCTCGCTGGCGCCATTCATCATCGAGGCGGCGGTGACACTGGTCAGCGCCATCATGGCGGCGACCGAGAGATCGATGCCGCCGGCGATGACGACGACGGTCTGGGCCGCGACGGCAAAGGCGTAAGGCAGAACCGCCCGCGCCAGCGAACCGAAGTCGCCACTGCCATAGCCTGGCTGGATCAGCTTGGTGACGACGAACAGAAAGATCAGCAGGGCGAAGAGGCCTGCGACCCAACCCTGGTTACGCAAGAAGCGGCTCATGGCGTGGCCTCGGCGCTCGAACCGGGTTTGACGTCGGCAAGGATGCCGACATCGGCCTTGGCGCCGCGCGGCAGGCCGTAGGCGGCGCGCATCAATGCGGCTTCATCGGCTTGCTCGACCGGGAAAGTGTCGACGACGCGGCCGCCGAAGATGACGATGACCCGGTCGCAGACACGTTGCACCTCCTCCATCTCGGATGTGTAGAACAGCACCGACTTGCCCTGGCCGGCGAGCTCGCGCAGCAGCTTGTAGATCTCCTGCTTGGTGCCGACATCGATGCCGCGCGTCGGGTCGAAGCAAAGGATGGTGCGGGCGTTGGCCGCGATCCAGCGGGCAACCGTCACCTTCTGCTGGTTGCCGCCGGACAGACGCTGCACTTCGCCCTGGGCGCGGGTATCGATCTGCAATCTGGCGATGGCGCTGGAAACCACCACCTGCTCGCGGCGCATGCGGATCGGTCCCCATTTGCGCAGCGCCGCGCTGAAGGGAAGCGCAATGTTCTCGCGCACCGAGCGCTGCATGGCCAAGGCCTCGGCGCGGTCGCCCGGCACATAGGCGATGCCGGCCTGGATGGCATCGCTCGGATGCGAGAATTTCACCGGTGCGCCGTCGACGTCGATCGTGCCGCCGGTCGGACGGATCGAGCCCGCAAGCGCTGCGAAGAGCTCGTCCTGGCCTTGGCCCTCGAGCGCAAACACGCCGACGACCTCACCATTGGCGAGATCGAAGGAGACGTCGTTGAGCTTGGTGCCGAGCTCTAGGTTGCGGACCGACAGGCGCGGGCGGCCGCCGGCGGCAACCGCCACATCGTTTGTCGCGCGCGCGGCGACGCGTGTCTTCTCGATGCGGGTGCCGAGCATCATCTCGACTATTCTTTCCTCGACGCCCGGTTCGATGTCGACGACACCGACCGAGGAGCCGTCGCGCAAAACGGTGGCGCGGTCGCAGAGCGCCGATATCTCGACGAAACGGTGCGAGATGAAGATGACCGAGCGGCCGGCGTCGCCCTGGCGGCGCACGACTTCCAGCACCTTCTCGGCGAGGTTCGCGGGCAGCGCCGCGGTCATCTCGTCAAGCAGAAGCACGTCGGGTTCGACGGCTAAAGCACGCGCCAGGTCGAGCACGCGCAGGATGGCCAAGGGGATGTGACGCGCCGTCTCGCGGATATCGAGGTCGGGAATGCCGAGCTCGCGCACCCAGGCGCGGAACGGCTCGACCGGCGTCCCTGTCAGTCTGAGATTGGAGAGCACGTCGAGATCGGGGATCAGCGCCGGTTCCTGGTAGACCGGCAGCAGACCGGCGCGGCGGGCGGCGGCCGGCGAGCGGACGTCGAGCTGCCGGCCGCGGATCAGGATGCGCCCGGCATCCGCCTTGAGCGCGCCGGTCAAAATCTTCACCAGCGTCGACTTGCCGGCGCCGTTGGCGCCCATCAGCGCATGTACCTCGCCCGGCAAAACGGATAGCGAGGCGTTGCGCAGCGCGGCAACCGCGCCGTAGTTCTTCGCTACGCCGGTGGCGTCGAGGAGAGGGTTAGTGGTCAAAGCGTTCTCGGTCTAACGGCTCAAATTATGCGTGCCAAATCAAATGGCAAGGACGCCAGACCTTGGTCCGGCGTCCTCGCGGTTGCGTTCGGATCAGGCGCTTATTCGCCCGGGCCCTTGCAGGCGATGATCTGGTCCTTGGTGTAGGTCGTCCAGTCCGGGATCGAGATCGACACCGGCCATTCGGGGCTGAGCGAGGGGTCGACGACGCTCTTCAGCTTGGCCTTGCCTGCGTCGGTGGCGTTCTCCCAGAGTTCGGGATTGACCAGCACGGTCTGCTGCGCCGGCTTCTTGCCGTCGAGGATCTGCAGGGCCAGCGTCACGCCGGCACCGCCGATCGAGCCGGGATTGGTGACCGCAGCGCCGACCAGGCCCTTGACGGAGCTCAACTGGCCGACGAAGCCGGCATTGTCGGCGCCGACCACAGGTACCATCGGCGCCTGCTGCTCGACCAGCGCGTCGACGATGACGTTGTCGATGCCCGAAGTCCAGATGCCGTTGATCGGGGTGCCGGTGGCGAGGAAGGAGAGGATCTGCTGCTTGGCCTGGTCCTGCTGCCAGCCGGTGAACACTTCCTGCGCGACCTTCACGTCGGGGAACTCGGCCAGCGCCTTCTTGAAGCCTTTGTCGCGATCAGAGTCGGCCGAAGCGCCGGCGGCGCCGCGCATATAGAACACCTCGCCCTTGCCGCCCATCTGCTGGAACAGCCACTTGGCGCCGAGATAGGCATATTGTTCCTGGTTGTTGGAGATGATGTAGGCGGACGGCTCGGTCACTGCCTGGTCGACGGCGACGACGACGATGCCGGCCTTGGTGGCTTCCTCGAGGCCCGCTTTGATGCCGGCCGGATCGGCCGGGTTGACGACGATGGCGTCGACCTTGGCGCTGATCAGGTTGCGGATGTCCTCGAGCTGGCCGGCGGCGTCGGTGTTGCGGTGGGCAATGTTGAGCTTCGCCACCTCGCCCGAAGCGAGCGCCTGCGCCTTCATCGCGCAGATCATCTCCTCGCGCCAGCCGTTGCCCTGCACGGTGTTGGAAATGCCGATCGTGTATTTGCCGGCGGCTGCCGAGGCGCCCACCGAGGCAAGCAAGGCGGCGCCGGCAAGAAGCGACGCCACGGTCAGATGTCTTTTCATTTCAATACTCCTCCACAATTGATCTTTTCAGTTCAGTTCTTTTTTCAGGTCAGTTCCAGGGCTCCGACGCGGTCGGAACCAAGCTCTCCTCATTTGATGAAGGGGCGCAGCACGTCGCGGGCAAGCAGGAAGCCGCGCTTGACCTTTTCATCCGTCCCCTCGAAGCGCCGGTCCTCATGCTCGATGATGACCGGCCCGTCATAACCGGCCCGGTAGAGGCCCGAAAAAATCCTGCTCCAGTCGATATCCCCAAGCCCCGGCATGCGCGGCACCTGCCAGCCTATGCCAGCCGAAAGGATTCCGCGCTCGTACAAACCATCATGATCAATCATCAGGTCCTTGGCATGCACATGCAGCATGTTCTTGCCGAACTCGCGGATGAAGCGCTCCTTGTCGATCATCTGCCAGACGAGGTGCGAGGGGTCGAAATTCATGCCGACGTCGCCGCCCCAGGCCTCGAGGATGCGGCGCCAGACATAGGGCGAGTAGGCAATGTTGTGCCCGCCCGGCCATTCGTCATAGCTGAAGATCATCGGGCAGTTCTCGAAGGCGAGCTTCACGCCATGCTCGCGCGCATGGGCGATGATCGCCGGCCAGACTTTTTGGGCGTCTTCCCAGTTGGCGTCGATAGTCTTCGAGGCGTCGCCGCCGCAGAAGGTGTTGACGAGCGGCACACCCATGTGGCTCGCCAGCACGATCACCTTCTTCAGGTGGTCGATCACCGCTTGGCGATGCGCTTGATCGGGATGCAATGGATTGGGGTAGAAGCCGAGACCGGAGATGGTCATGCCCCGGCCAGCGAGCTCGGCGGCGATGTCCTTGGCCTGTGCCGCCGGGATGTCGACGTCGATATGGCTGGTGCCGGCATAGCGGCGGCTGGCTCCGGACGTCTTCGGCCAGCAGGCGATTTCCAGTGCCTCGAAACCGACAGAGCGCGCCCAGTCGACAACCTCGCCGAGCGGCGTATCCGGAAACGGTGCTGTCAGCAGTCCAAGCTTCATGTTCCCTCCCAATTCCCAACTATGCAGATCGAGCCGGCTGCTTCAACCGCGCATCGGTTGGCCCAGCGAAGACTTGTCCGACAAAGCCCATCGGGTCGCTCGAAAGCAGGCCGTCGAGCCCAGCGACGACATGGGCCCGGAATGTCGCGTTGGCGGTGAGGGACGGGTCGAAAATGGCGTCGATCGCAAGGATCGCATCGACAAGCACCTTGCTGTCCGAACCGATGCGGTCGGCGATCGCCGCAATCTTGTCGGCAAAGGGGTCGGACACCTGCCAGGCGCGGCCGAAACGCGCGGATGCCTTGATGAGATAGGCCATCCAGCCGGCGACGGGCACCGAGAGGAGCGCAATGCTCTCGTCCTTCGCCAGGCGATCGCGGATCGGGTTGAGCAGGCGCTGCACGATCTTCTGCGAGCCGTCGGTGGCGATCTGGTGGTTGCGATGGCGGATCGCGATGTTGGTGAGACGAGACAGGCTTTGCTCGATATAGGCCGTCGGCTGGATGCCGGGCACCGGCATGAGTGTCGGCAGGGTTTCCTCGGTCAGCATGCGGCGGACGAAACGGGCCAGACGCGGGTCGGCGATCGTCTCGAACGTGTGCTCGAAGCCGCCCAAAACGCCGAGATAGCTGAGCGTCGTCTGGGCGCCGTTCAGCACCCGCATCTTGAGGTGCTCGAACGGGGTGACATCGTCGACGAAGGTCGCGCCGACGCGGTCCCAGCGCGGCACACAGCCGGCGAAGCGGTCCTCGATCACCCATTGGCGGAAGCGCTCGCCCACCACCACGGCGCCGTCGCGGTAGCCGAAGCGTTGCTCGACCGTATCGATATCGGCCTCGGTCGTCGCCGGTGCGATGCGGTCGACCATGGCCGAGGGAAAGGCGACATTGGCCTCGATCCAGTCCGCCAGCCTCCTGCCGCGCCGCTCGGCGAATGTGCGCACGACGTTGCCGAGGATGATGCCGTTGGTCGGGATGTTGTCGCAGGACAGCAGCGTCACCGGCCGGCGATGCGTGGCCATGCGCAGTTCCAGCGCCCTTGCCAGGATGCCGGGCACACTGCGCGGCGTTTCGGGATTGGCGAGATCGTGGACGATATCGGGATGGTCGAGGTCGAGCGCGCCATTCGACGGGATGTGGCAATAGCCCTTCTCGGTCACCGTCATGGTGACCATCTCGATCTCGGACGAGGCGAGCACCTCCAGCGCCGGCGCCGCATTGTCCTGGCTGTCGACGACGCGCGCGAGGCTGCCGATGATGCGCGCCTCGACCTCGTCGTTCTGACGAATGAGCCGCGTGTAGAGCCCGTCCTGTTTGCCGAGCGTGTCGGCAAGCAAAGGTGGCCTTATGTTGATGCCTACCAACCCCCAGCGGCCGAAATCCTTGGCCAGGAGGTCGTCGGTGTATTCGGCCTGATGGCAGCGGTGGAAAGCGCCGACGCCGATATGAGCGATGCCCGGCTTCAGCGCGGCGCGATCGTAAGCCGGCCTGCGGACCTCCGACGGCAAGCGTTCCAGCAGGGCTGGGCTGAGGTTCTCGGCGCTCACCGGTTGGCTCCGATCACCCATTGCTCCTGGTCGATCAGCGCGCCGGTCATCGGGCCGGCCGCGTCGGAAAGCAGGAAGACGGCAAGATTGGCTATGTCGTTCACGGAGAACAGCCGGCCGAAGGGCTGTGTCGCGTTTGCGGAGTCGAGCCAGCCCGGACCCTGGCCGAGAGTCTCAGCCTGCATGACGCGTTCGGCCGGCGTGTCGGTCCAGCCGACATTGATGCCGTTGACGCGGATGCGGTCGAAGCGGTGGGCATTGGCGGCGTTCTTGGTCAGCGTCGCCAGCGCGCCCTTGGTGGCGGAATAGACGGCCAGCTCCGGCGAGCCGCAATGTGCGTTGATCGACAGGATGTTGACGATCGAGCCGCCCTGGCCGCGCTTCTTCATGTCGGCGATCGCCGCCTGCATCAGGAAGAAGGGCGCGCGGGCATTGACGGCAAATAGCGACGACCAATCGTCGAGCGTGGCATCGACGAAGGAAGCGCGATCGGTCAGGCCGGCGGCGTTGACCAGGCCGTCGATGCGGCCGAAGTGGGAAATGCAAAATTCCACCAGCCGCGCCGGCGCAGCGGGGTCGGCGAGATCGGCCGGAACAATGACTGTCGGGGTGCCCATCCGCGAAATAGCCGCCGCAGCCTCTGCGCCGCGCAACTTGTCACGACCGGTAATGACGAGACCTTCAGCGCCGGAGCGCGCAAGCGTCTCCGCGATCGCCCGGCCGATGCCTTGCGTCGCGCCGGTGACCAGCATCACCTTGCCGTCAAGACGAACCTCCATTCCTCCTCCCGGAACAAAGTTTCCATTTTTTCAAATATGGAATGATAGTTCTCTTTAGTCAATCGTCCCGGTCAGCCTGTCCGCCGCTCGACCACGCCGTGGACCAAAGCCATGCCGACCGCCAGCGAAGCGGCAAGCGACCGGAAGCCGGCGAAATCCTGCTCGACCACTTCCAGCCAGGTGTCTGAGAGCTTCACCAGCGGTGAGAAGGTGCTGTCGGTGATGGTGACAATGCGTGCCTTGCGCTCATGCGCGACGGCGACGAGGTCAGGCGTGATCGAATTGTAAGGGCTGAAGGAGATGGCAAGCACCGCGTCGCGCGGCGTGATGCAGCCGACCTGGTCGAGTGCCGTCGAGCCGACATTGTCGACCAGCACGTTGCGCACGCCCTGCTGCGAGAGCGTCAGCGACAGATAGGTGGTGACGGGAAAGGCGCGCTTGCTGCCGATCACATAGATCAGCTCCGCCGCCGCCAGATGATCGATCATCGTCTCGAAACTGTCGATGTCGAACCCATTGCCGATGCGGCCGAGCGAGGCTTGGCACGCACCGACCATGCCGCCGAGGAAATGCAGGTTCGCATTCGGCTCCGGGGCTTTCTCCTGGTTGCCTTGCGTGTCCGGCCAGGAGCCCTTCATGCGGTCCTTGAACAGGAGCTGGAAATCGGAAAAACCGGAATAGCCGAAGATCTGCGCGAAGCGTACCAGGGTCGAGGGCTGCACGCCGGCCTGGTCCGCCACCTGCGCGATCGTGCCAAGCGCCACTTCGCTCGGATGCTGCCAGAGGAAGATCGCCACCTGGCGGAGCCGTTTCGGGAAATGCACGGTGCCCGACGAAAGCACCGCCCGCAGCTCTTCATAGGTTTGCGGCTTGGTGTAGCCAAGTGCTGCCAGCGATCGGCTCCGTTTTCTCGCCGCCGTCTCCAGGCTGTGTGCAGACGGCTCGTCGGCCGCCTTGCCGCGGCCGCTCATAGGGTATGCCTCATTGTGACCCCAACCATCGGATGCGTCATCCGATCCCTGCCCTTCGGATGCGGTCCATCATCTGGACCGAGGGTAAAAAGCTAACGCGGCACAATCGTTTTACAAAACAAAAAATAGAAATATCATTCGAAAATAACAGTGCCAGTCACGACATCCGCACCGACCGGCATATCGAACCTCAGGGAGAATAATCGCAATCATGGTCTACGCAACCGCTGATGGTACGTCGCGCCAACGTCTTCGGGTCGGCATGGTCGGCGGCGGCCGCAATGCCTTCATCGGCGCCGTGCACCGGCTGGCGATGCGGCTCGACGACCAGATCGCGCTGGTCGCGGGGGCATTGTCCTCGGACCCGGACAATGCCGCCGCCTCCGCCGCCGAGATCGGCATCGCGCCCGAACGCAGCTATGCCGACTACCGCGCCATGGCGAAGGTCGAGGCGGCACGGCCGGACGGCATCGAGGCGGTGGTCATCGTCACGCCCAACCATCTGCACGCGCCGGTCGCCACCGCCTTCCTCGAAGCCGGCATCGACGTGATCTGCGACAAGCCGCTGTCGACGACGCTTGAGGAGGCTGAGGCGCTGGTGGCGCTGACGCGAGCGAGACAGCGCCGTTTCGTTGTCACGCTCAACAACACCGGCTACGCCATGGTGCGCCAGGCGCGCGAAATGGTGGCGGCGGGCGAGCTTGGCCGCATCGTGTCGGTGCACGGCGCCTATATCCAGGACTGGCTGACCAAGCCGATCGATGCCGAAGGCCAGAAACAGGCCGAGTGGCGCACCGATCCGGCGCGCGCCGGCCAGTCGGCGGTGCTCGCCGACATCGGCGTGCATGCCTTCAACCTGGCAAGCTTCGTCTCCGGTTTCGAAGCCGAGGCGGTTTCCGCGGACCTGTTCACCGCGGTGCCGGGGCGGCGGCTCGACGACAACGCGCATGTGCTGCTGCGCTGGAGTGGCGGAGCGCGGGGCACGATCCTCGCCAGCCAGACCTCGCCCGGCCACTACAACGACCTTTCGGTGCGTATATATGGCGAGAAGGCCGGGCTCGAATGGTCCGGGTCACGGCCGGAGGAATTGCGCTTCTCGCCCTATGGCGAGGAGACGCGCACGCTGGTGCGCGGCGGCCACGGCTCGACGGCGGAAGCACGGCGCGTCTCGCGCATGCCGGCCGCGCATCCGGAAGGCTATATTGAGGCCTTCGCCAACTTTTATCGCGACGCCGCCGACATTATTCGCGCGCATCGCTCGGGCGGAACGGTTGATGCCGCGCGCGTGGCGCAGGTGCCCGACGTGGTCGACGGCGCGCGCGGCGTGAAATTCGTGGCGGCGGCGGTGGAGTCGAACGCGGCGGGTGGGGCGTGGACTCCCGCCCGGTTTCCCTGAGGCACGCGACGCCTTGCCGCGAGGGATACCCGCCCGAGATCAACTTGCGACGCGCAACCGACGAGACCGAACGAAGCTTTTCAGCCCTTCGGGATCCATCGCGTGCCCGAATGCGTAGCCTTGCAATATGTCGCAGCCTAGCCCCTTGAGCAAACGTGCGTGCTTCATCGTCTCCACGCCTTCGGCAATGATCTCGATACCCAAGGCTTTGCCGATTTCGATGATCGAGGAGACGACTTGCCTTTGCTGGGGCGAGTTTACGATAGGGTCCACCAGCTGGCGATCGATCTTAAGGCGGCGCGGCTGCAATTTGAGCAGACTGACAATGGACGCATAGCCGGTGCCAAAATCATCGATCTCGATGTCGATGCCGAGTTGCTTGATCTGCTCGACATTCCACGTGACCAGATCGTCATTGTCGTCGAGGAAGATCGACTCGACGAGCTCAAAGGAAAAAGTTCCCTTCCTGATGTTGAGGGCCCGCAGACTCTTCAGGAGCTCCTCGTCCTGCAGGCGCCGCGCCGAAACGTTGACCGACACGCGCGGAATGCCGATTTTCTCGCCGGACCACGCTTCGAAATCCAATAGCGATTGCTGGAGGACTTTCCTGTCTATCACCGAGACGACATTCAGTTCTTCGGCAATCTTCAGGAAAACGTCAGGTGCCAGAATTCCCCGCTCTGGATGTTTCCACCGCGCAAGCGCTTCAACTCCAACGATCTCCAGCGTCTTCGCGTCAAATTGAGGCTGGTAGTATGCGACGAATTCGTTTCGCTCGAGACCGGCCAGAATCTCGTCGGCTATTCTCTTTGCGTTGACGATTTCGCTTTGCAGTTCGCCGCTGAAAAATTCATGTCGGTTGCGGCCGCGCCGCTTGGCCCGGTAGAGGGCGATGTCGGCGTTGACCAGCAACTGCTTGGCATCGGCGTCTTTGCCATTGTCGATGGCAATTCCGACGCTGACGCCAAAACGACATTGGTTGCCGTGGTAGTAAACGGGCTTGCGCATCTCATCGATAATGCGGTCGGCGAGCTCGGCCGCCTGGCCGACATCGTCACGCACCGTGCAGAGCACGATGAATTCGTCCCCTCCAATTCGGGCGACGAACCCGCGATCGCCGACATTGGACTGCAGTACGGATGACGCATGCACCAGCATTGCATCGCCCGCCGCGTGCCCGAGCGTATCGTTGATGTGCTTGAAACGGTCCAGATCGACGTGAAGCAGCGCTGCATAGCCGCCATTCAGCCTGGCTTTTGCCGTATAATCCTCCAGCACCTGGTCCAGGTAACGCCGATTGGGCAAATCCGTCAGCGAATCGTGCAAGGCGACGTGTTCTATGCGCGCCTTGGCAGATTCAAGTTCCGTATTTTTTGATTCAGTCAGCTGTTTTGCGCGAACCAGATCGGTGTTCAGCAAAACGTCTGCCGTCACGTCCCACTCCGCGCCGACCATTCGCGGCGAATTGTTTGCAGCCTGGTAGAAGATCGCCCTGGAGCGGACGTGACGAATTTCGCCGTCGGGACGAACAATCCGGTATTCCGACGAATAGGTGCTCCGCCCGGCCGCGGCCTTGTCGAAATCTGCAAGCGCACCGGGCAGATCGGCAGGATGAATGGCTCCGGCCCAGTCCGGATATCCACGGGCCCCGCCATCAGCCTCTCTACCGTATATTTCGTTGACGCGATCGTCCCACGCAAGGTGGTTGGTTTCGAGGTCGTGCTCCCACACTCCGATTGCCGACGCCTCCAGAGCCAGTTCCAGCCGTCGCGACAGCCGGTTCAGTTCCCAGTAGTTACGCTGTCTTTCATTGATCAGGCGGCCGGCCACCAGGAAAGGAATCAAAATCAGCGCCGCTGCCGCCGCCATGATCGCCCGGAGTCGCCAGGCGTTGGTGGGGACGGAGGGCCAACCGCCCTTGGGAATCGCAGCGATCTGCCAGGAGCCCGATGGAAAAAGAACGTCGGCCATCACCGGATCGCTTTTGACGACCCGTTCGTCACCGAAGAACTGCACTCCCTTCGCGCCAAGGGAGTCTTTGCCGATGAGGGCGATGTCAATCCCAAGATCCTTGTCGAGAAGACCGCTCGCCTGGTAGAGGCGCTGCACGTCGACGACAGCGGAAACGATGCCCCAGAACCGTTCGGTGTTGCCCGCGCTTTTCACGAATACCGGAAATCGCCCGATGAAGGCCTGTCCTCCTTGGGCCAATTCGACAGGGCCGGCAAGAACAAGCCTGCGCTCGTCGCGCGCACGCAGTGCCGCCGCACGTTGCTGGTCGTTCTTGCGATAATCGAGGCCGATGGCCTTCTCGTTGCCGGCCATCGGGTACATCAGGGAAATGACCAGGTCGGGCGCGCCGGCAATATTGCGAAGCTGGGACTCTTCATTGAACAGTCTGCTCGCAAGCTCAGCGAAACGTTGTTGTCCCATGTAGGGTTCGGTCGAGACTGCCGCGACCAGTCCTCGCGCCAGCTGGAGGTTGCCGTTAATCTTCCCTTCGAGCTTGGCGCGAACGACATTAACCTTGGCCAGGACGTCCGCGCGGGTGACCTGATCCGAAACGAGCTTGTTTTGATGGTCAACGAGCACCGCGCAAAGGGCAATAACCGCAACCGCGATCGCCGCCGGAATCCTCGCCGGTGAAAAGACGCCCCCCTTCACGCGGGCGAACATATCGGCGAAAAAAGCCAATAAAGCGAGGTTCCCTTTGCTTGTCAGGCTCTCTAAGCGAGCCTCGTCAAGGGAATATTAGTTCGCAATAACTTAATTTTGGCCTTCACGGTCTCTGAAAATTTTCCACCTTCGGACACCGTCTCCCGGAGAACGCGCCACCATTAGTGCGTTTCACCGTTTCACGGAAACGGCGAAAACGCACTATCTTCTTGTTTTTGTGCAATTCCGGACGGAAAACCGATCACACTTTTCCTGGAATTGCTCTAGTGGCTGTCGACCTTCTTTTGGACGATCCGGTACGTCCCGACGCCGCGCTTGGTTGCTCCAATCGAATAAGCCATCGGAATCTTGGGAGCGTTTTCAGGCAAGCCGTACATATCCTTGCCGGCCCTTACCGCGAATGAAAAGTGCTTCCAGGAAACCGTGTCGTGCTCGTTGAGAAAATCGAGCGTCAGCCCCGCTGCGATCAGGGCGTTTACCACGTCGCTGATTGGATGGATCCACTCATAGTAGCGAGGGTGCTTCAAGGCGCGCTCATCGCCGGTATAGGTCAGCTTCTCGTTCCAGACGAGCGGCCGTGCTACAGGCGTTCGCCAATCGTCCTTCAACTCGAGCGCAGCAGCCTTGCGATTGCACTGGAACATCAAGGGGTGGCCCTCGGCCATATAGAGCCGGCCGCCGGGCCGTAGAAGACCGGCGACCACCCGGCCCCAACGGAAGACATCGTCGAGCCAGTTCACCGACCCCCAGGTGACGTAGACGATGTCATAGGTCCGGTCGAGCGCTTCGACGGCCTCGTACAGCGGCGCTTCCACGAAGCGGACGTCGCTGCCCGCCTTGGAGGCGAAATCTCGCGCCGCCGCGATGGCCCGTGGTGAAAAGTCCAGGCCTGTCACGCTGCCCGCGCCGAGATTTTTCAGGCTGATCGTGTCGAGCCCGATGTGACATTGCAGATGGACGATGTCCTTGCCGAAAATGTCGCCAACCTCGCGCGTTTCCAATTCATAGAGGTTGGATCCACCAGCCAGTACATTCTCGATGCGATAGCTGCCGGTTCGGTCGGTCGCGTGCAACTCGGCGCGATCGTCCCAATTCAGGAGATTCGCATCCAGAAACGGTTCCAAATTGCCCCCGATCTCAGCCGCCGCAAGGTTAACAGCTGGTTAATAGACATTGCAGCGAGAGGGCGTGAGCGTCAATCCCGGATCGCAGCTGGCGCGGTGCCAGGCAGCTTGGAGTTGCGCATCGTGGGAATGCCGCGCAGGCTAACCCTCGCGCGCACCGTTCTGGTGGAGAAGTCGACGCGGCCCTCGCGGCGCAGGTGCCGGACGTGGTCGACGGCGCGCGCAGCGTGAAGCTCGTCGCCGCGGCGGTGGAGTCGAGCGGGGCGGGCGGTGCGTGGACGCTGGCGCGGTTCGCCGCTTAGCTCGCGGAGCTATAACAACCGCAGCCGCTGGTCGATGAGCCGGAACAAACGCTCATCGTCGACCTCGGTGATGACGTGAATCGGTGAGCCGTTGCCGTTTTCGACAGCGCGCGTGCGGCCGTATGCGCCCGACTGATCCAGGTCGACGTCGATGACGGCATCGACGCCCTTGAACAGAGTCGGATCGATGAGGAAAGCGGTCACGCAGGGGTCGTGCAGGCTGGCGTCGCCGCTGCCGTAATAGCGCATCATGGCGATGGCTGTTTTCATAAGCGGGCTGGCGTCACGTTCAAGCTCTTCGAAGCGCGCCTTGGTCAGCGTCGCGTGGCGCGTCACGTCGAGGCCGAACATGGTCATCGGAATGCCGGACGACAGCACCACCTGCGCCGCATGCGGATCGATCCAGATGTTGAATTCGGCATCGGTGGCGGTGTTGCCCGGGCTAAAGGCGGCGCCGCCCATGAACACGATTTGCTTGATCTTGGCAGCGATGGAGGGTTCCTTGATCAGCGCCAGCGCGATGTTGGTCATCGGGCCGATCGGGCAGAGCGTGATCTCGCCCGGCTCGCGTAAGATCGTGTCGATGATGAAGTCGACGGCGTGCTGGCCCTGGATCGGATGCGTGGCATCGGGCACGCCAAGATCGCCAAGCCCGTCAGTGCCGTGCACCGAGGCGCCGCGTTGCACGCGCGGCAGGACGATCGGCCGGCTGCAGCCGGCATAGACCCGAACGTCCTGCCGGTTGGCCATGGCGGTAACGCGCAAGGCGTTGCGGGTCGTCAGCGGTAGCGAGACGTTACCGATGACTGTCGTGATGCCGACGAGTTCGATCTCGTCGGGGGATGCGAAGGCCAGAAGCAGTGCAATGGCGTCGTCCACGCCGGGGTCGCAATCGATGATGATTTTGCTCTTGGCCATGTGTGAAAAGTCCATTCTGTTTGTGCAGTAAAAAGGGCCATCCGGTCGGGATGGCCCTCGTCGCGATGGCCGCCGCGGCGCTTATTTCAGCAGTTCGTTGGTGTAGTATTTCGAGGCGGGAAGGACTTCCTTGATCTGGTCGGTGTCCTTCAGCGCTTGGGCGATCGGCAGCCAGTTCTTGTCTTCCTGCATCATGTAGCCGGTGTCGCCCTTCATCAGCGCGGCGGTCAGCTTCCAGCCGGAGACGTTGTAGGCGAGGCTGCCGCCTTCCGGATAAGCCTTGGTGAACATCTCGGCCGCTTCTTCCGGATGCTCAGCGGCCCATTCGGTGGCCTTGATGGTGGCGCGCATCCACTTCTTGGCGACATCGCCATGCTCGGCCAGATAGGCGGTGGAGGCGGTGTAGGTCCAGACCGGCACGTCGGGCGCACCAGCGGCCTTGCCGACGAGGCTGGTCGGGTCCTTCTTCAAGGTTTCCTGCACCTGCGGCACCAGATAGTTCTCGGTGTTGGTGGCGATGTCGATCTTGCCGGCGAGCAGAAGGTTGGTGTCGGAATCCTGCGCGATGATCAGCTTGACGTCGTCCTCGGTTAGCTTGGCCGCCTTAAGCACGAAGGGCATCATCGCCTTGGTCCAGGAGTCGGTGTAGATGGCGATCGACTTGCCTTTGAGGTTGTCGAGCGAGAGCGGCTCGCCAGGGCGGCCGAACAGCCCCCAATTGTTGCTCTTGGTGTAGAGGCCGATCGAGGTGATCGGGATGCCTTGCGCGGCGCCGAAGACGACGTCGGTGGTGGCCTCGAAGCCGATCTCGGCCTGGCCGACGGCAAGCAGTCGCGCGGTGGTCTGCGAGTCCGGCGGGAAGATCACATCGACCTTGATGCCCTCGGCTTCATAGAAGCCCTTCTGTTGGCCGACGAGCGTCGGGATCAGCTCGAAGTCGGCGCTGGGCCAGTCATAGACGAAACGGACCGTCGTGAGATCGGCGGCGGCAGCGGGCGTCGTACCGAATGCGGCGCTGAGCGCCAGCAGGCCCGCGCCGGCAAGCAGCATCCTGGAAAAGGTCGTGTGCATTCAAATTCCTCCTGATTTGTTTTGGGTTTGTCGAAGACTGGTGCCAGGCTCACCTGGCGGTGCTCCCCCGAGGGGGCTTCCATTGCGCCCATGCGGGAGCCGTGGAACGCGAGCGCCATGGCGTCATCAGCACTTCCAGGCCGAACACGAGCAGGAAGGAGCCGACACCGATGATGGTCAGCAGAAGCATGGCGGCGTAGACACCGGCCGTGTTCATCTGCGCGTTGGCGGTAAGCAGATAGGTGCCGAGACCCTGCTTGGACGAGGCGGTCCATTCGCCGATGACGGCGCCTGTCACCGCGTAAGTCGCGCCGATCTTCAGCCCCGAAAACAGCGGGCCGATGCAGGCAGGTAGCTTCACGATGGCAAAGGTGCGCAGGCCGCTGCCGCCCATCAGGCGAGCAAGGTTCAGCATGTCGCGGTCGACCGACGCCAGCCCGTCGAGCACGTTGACGACCACGGGGAAGAAGACGATCCAGGCGACGATGATCAGTTTTGGGGTGATGCCGAAGCCGAAGATGATGACCAGGGGAGCGGCGATGGCGACGATCGGGACGGCCTGCGAAATGATCAGCGCCGGCATCACCAGCCGCTGCACCACGCGGATCTGGCCCATCGCCAGGGCAAGCAGGAAGCCGATGAGGGCGCCGAGCAGGTATCCGATCGCGGTTTCATGCAGGGTCTGGCCGGTCAGCACCGAAAGCCTGGGCCAATTGTTGAAAAGCGTCGAGAACGCCAGACTCGGCGGCGGGATGACATAGGGCGGAAGCCCGGTCACCCAGACCAGCGCCTGCCAGGTGGCCAGGATCAGCACCATGGCCACGACCCAGATCATGAACGGCCCCGCGGCCGCTCCAAACCGTGTGTTCATTGCGGTGACCTTCCTGCGATCAGTGGTAGAGGTGCTGCATGATCTGCCGCTTCAGGCCGACGAAGGTGTCGGTCGTCAGCACTTCGAGCGGCCGTGGCCTCGGAAGGTCCACGGTGAGTATCTCGGCGATGCGGCCCGGGCGAGGGGTCATGACCACGATGCGGTCGGCGAGATAGATCGCCTCATCCACGTCGTGTGTGACGAACAGGATGGTGCGGTTGAGGTCGCGCCAGAGCTGCAGCAGCCATTGCTGCATACCGAGCCGCGTCTGCGCGTCGAGCGCCCCGAACGGCTCGTCGAGCAGCATCATCTCACGGCCGGCGGCGATGGTGCGCATCATGGCGACGCGCTGGCGCATCCCGCCCGAGAGCGCATGCGGATAGTGGTTGAGGAAATCGCCGAGGCCGTAGCGGCGGGCGAGGTCCGCTGCCTCGGCCTTGTCCCGCGCAGTGGCGCCGCGCGTCAGCGAGGCGCCGAGCGTGATGTTGCCGAGCACGGTGCGCCAGGGCAGCATCAGATCCTTCTGCAGCATGTAGCCGACCTGGCCGGGCCGATCGCTGACATCCTGCCCATCCAGCACGATCTTTCCGGATGTCGCCGTGAGCAGCCCGGAAACGACGTTGAACAATGTGCTCTTGCCGCAGCCGGACGCGCCGAGGATGCAGACAAATTCGCCTTCGGCTACGTCGAGGCTGACATCGTTCAGCGCGATCGCCGAGCCGAATTTGACCCCGAGATTCTTGATGGACAGTTTGATCGAAGGCGATGCCTGACGCCTGGCGGCAGCCCCTTCACCAACGATTCCTGGCACACTCGTTTGTCCCATTCAGAGTTCCTTTTTGATGCAGGCGAGTCCGTCTCGAAAAATGGCATGAGTTCACCGTCACGAACCCGAGAGATCCCGAGGACGTCGATGGCAACCAGACAGAGCCGCTGATCTGCAAAAATAGCGGATAGCTCACGCAGGTAAACGTTTACCTATCCATCTAATGAAGAGTTGTCAATTCCACGGCCAATGCTGTCGATCACGCGTCCCCGTTTCTCGAAATCGAGATATGTGTTAAGTGCGGCCGATGATGCGACGGCGGCTGGAGACGGGCTGTCGCCGGTCGAGGCGGCGAGGGAATGTGGCAACGACGATCAAGGATATCGCCAGGCAGGCCGGCGTATCGGCTGCCACGGTTTCAAAGGTTCTCAACCGGAAAGATCAGTTCATAAGCGAGGAGACCCGGGAAAAGATCTGGTCGCTCGTCAAGGAACTCGACTACACGCCCAACTCCATCGCGCGCTCGCTGATCACGCGCAGCTCGCGCGTCATCGGCATCATCGTGCCGGACATCCTCAACGCCTATTTCACGGAACTGGTCCGCGCCTGCGATCAGGCCGCCCGCGAACGCGGCTATTCGACGATCCTGTGCAATTCCGACAGCGACCCCGCGAAGGAGACGTCGCATCTGACCTTCCTCGCCAGTCACGGCGTCGACGGCATCGTGCTTGCCGCGAGCGATCTCATTCCGGATGCACGGCTTCTGGAAAAGCTGAGGATCCCCTTGGTATCGATGGACCGCGAAGTGCCTGACCTCGATTGCCTCGCCGCGCGCATCGATACGGACTACGAGACAGGAGCCTATCTGTCGGCCAGCCATCTGATCCGCAACGGACATCGGCGCATCGCCTTTGTCAGCGGCAACCCTTTGGCCTCGAACACCAGGATCAGGCGGGCTGGTTTTGAGAGAGCCCATTGCGAAGCAGGCCTCCCGGTCGATCCCGATCTCATCGAGTGCGGCGCGTTCAATCACCGCTTCGGGCTGATGGCGACGCGCACGCTGCTCGACCGCACGCGCTTCACCGCCATGTGCTGCATGAGCGACATGCTGGCGATGGGGGCGATGGTGGGGCTGCGCGAACGCGGCCTGAGCGTTCCTGACGACTGCGCGGTGATGGGCTTCGACAACATATACATAGCCCCGCTTCTCGTGCGGCCGCTTTCGACGATCGAGCGGCGCATTTCGGAAGCCGGCTCTCTGGCCATCGGCGCGATGATCGATTTTCTCGACGACCCCGAGCGTCCACGCCGGACTGTCCTGATGGAGCCGACCGTGATCCTGCGAGAGACCACGTGACTGGCTTGTGACTTAGCCCTTGATCGCAGAGCCCACGATCGAATCGACGAAGAAACGCTGCAGGAAGACGAAGAGCAACAGTGGCGGCAGCACGGCGAGTGTGGCGCCGGCCATGACCAGGCCCGTGTTGAGCGCGCCTCTGTTGTAGCTGAGCAGCCGGCTCAGGCTGATGACGATCGGATAGGCGTCGGCATTGCCCTGCAGCACGGTGAGCGGCCACAGATAGCTGTTCCAGTGATAGACGAAGGCGAACAGCGCCAGCGCCGCGATGGCCGGCGCGACGCTCGGCGCCACGATCTTGTAGAGGATAAGCAGCTCGGAGGCGCCGTCCATTCGGGCGGCGTCGATCAAATCGTCCGGCACGCCGGCGATGAACTGACGCATCAGGAAGATGCCGAAAGCGTTGGCGAGGTTGGGCACGATGATGCCGGCGAGACTGGCGCTCAGCCCTATCGAGCCGACCATGCGGTAGAGCGGGATCAGCGTCACGATCGGCGGCAGGAACATGGTGGCGATCAGCAGCGAGAAAAGCAGCGAGCGGCCAGGGAAGGAATATTTGGCAAAGGCATAGCCGGCCATCATGCTGGTGACCAGGATGCCGGCCGTGGTGATCGAGGCGATGACAAAGGAATTCCACATCGAGCGTCCAAGACTGATGACGCCGGCGACCTTGCCATACGCCTCAAGGGTCGGCGTGTGCGGGATCCAGACCGGCGGCACCTGCATGGTCTCGGCCGGCGTCTTCAGGCTGGACAGCACCATCCAGGCGAGCGGGAAGGCGGAGGCGACGGCCACCAGAAGCATTGCGGTCGCAAGCAGCGCCTTGCGACCCGACGGGCGCTTGCGGGCAAGCGATCGGGCAGCCGCGTTCATTCGCTGTCCTTGCGGTTGCCGAAGGCAAACAGCGCCGAAACGCAGACGATCAGCGAGACCATCAGCATCACCGCCATCGCCGAGCCCAACCCGCCCTGCGCGCGTTCGATGCCGACGCGGCGGATATGGTAGGTGAGCACATTGGTCGAGCCGACCGGGCCGCCTTGTGTGATCAGCGCGACCGGCTCGAACACCTGCACCGCGTTGATGATGGCGATGACGGCGCTGAACAGCAGCGTGCGGCGAAGCAAAGGCAGGGTGATGAAGCGGAACTGCTCCCGGCCGTTGGCGCCGTCGAGCGTGGCGGCTTCATAGAGGCTGCCGGGGATCTGCGTCAACCCGGCGATGGCGAGCACCGTGAAATAACCGACCTGCTGCCAGACATTGAGAAGCACGATCGAGATCAATGCCGAACGCGGCGAGGAGAGCCAGGGCTGTGGGCCGATGCCGACCAGGCCGAGCAACTGGTTGAGCGGGCCCTCGCTCGGCGAATAGAGTTTCGACCAGACCAAGGCGACCGCGATCATCGGTACCATGTAGGTCGAGAACAGCACCGTGCGAAGCGCCGTGCCGCCGGCGACCTCGCGCTGATAAACCAGCAGGCCGAAGACGACCGACAGCGGCAGGATGAGGACGGCGGACAGCGCGGTGTAGATCGCGGTGTTGAGCAGGGCCGTCTTGAAGTCGCGGCCGACCGAGGTGGGGCCGAAGATCTCGTGGAAATTGCCGAGACCGACGAAGCTCGCCTCGGAAAAGGGCGTCTGCGTCGACCAGTCCTGGAAGGACAGCCAGACGGTCAGCAGCATCGGCAACAGCACGAACACGCCGATCAATGTCACGGCGGGCGCAAGCATGACGCCCGCCGAGGCACGAAAAGCTTTGGCCATTCACCTGCTTCCGGTCAGGGACCCGAACTTACTTGGCAGCGCGCTCCAGGATCGACGTGGCGTCGGTCTCGGCGTTCGCCTGCGCATCCTTGGCCGAGACCTGGCCATACTGCAACGCCTCGAGCGTCTGCTGCAGGGATTCCGAGAATTCCTGGCCGCCGAGCACGACCGGGAAGGGGCGCGCATCGGCAAGCACGGAGACATAGCCGGACAGGAATTCGGAGCCGAGCTTGTCCTTGTGCGCCTCGATGTCAGAGCTGCGTGACGGCAGGATGCCCATAGACATCAAAATGTCGGACATGGCCGAGGCGCCGTTCTTGCCCGACTTCGGGCTGTTCAGCCAGGCGAGAAACTCCCAGGCCGCCTTCTGCTCGGCCGCTCCGGCCTTGGCGTTGACGACGGTCATCCAGGAGTAGGAGATCGAATGCGGCTTGTCGCCGCTCGGACCGACCGGGATCGGCGCTGTGGCGACTTGTGAGAACTTGTCGCCCATGCCGGTCTTGAGCGCGCTCTCCCACCAGTTCGCCATGATGATCATGCCGGTCTTGCCGGAGACGAAATTGTCGAGGAACGGACCGGTGGTGTTGGCGTCCGCCGTCGCCATCGCCGGATTGCTCGCGCCGGATTTTATCAAGTCTTCATAGAGCGCGAAGGTCTCGCCGGCCTGGGAACTATCCAGCGCCGGCTTGCCGTCCTTGACCAGGTTGCCACCATTGGAAACGAGCAGCGAGGCGAAAGGATGGACCACGCCCGCCGCCCATGAATTGATCATGCCGAAGCCCTGCTGACCCTTGTCCTTGTTGGTCAGCTTCGCGGCGGCATCCTTGAATTCGGCCCATGTTTTCGGAGGCGCGGCGATGCCCGCCTCCTTGAACAGTTCCTTGTTGTAATTCAGCGCGTAGACGTCGATCTCGTTCGGGATGCCGTAGAGTGTGCCGCCGACCGAGGCAGCGCTGACGACACCCGCCGGCCAGGCGCTCTTCACCTCGCTGGCAACCGCGTCGGGGGCAGGCGCGACGAGCTTGTCCCTGGCCAGTTCCGGCAGCCACAGATCGTAGATGCCACCGATCGTCGGGCCGTCCGAGCTGCCGCCCTGCGAGCGCAGCGTGGTCAAAAGATCGCCGAACGGAACCGCGCGCACGGTGACGGCGACATCGGGATGCTCCTTGGAAAAATCCTTGGCCGCCGCCTCAAGCAGCGCCACCGTCTCCGGCGACCAATGCGTGAGGTAGGAGATGTTCACCGATTGCGCCCAGCCGGTCGCGGGCAGCGCAGCGAGCCCCGCGGCGAGAGCGAGCTTCGAGATCCAGGCAAGCGACATCGGCATCCTCCACTTAAGCCGTGACAAGAGTGAATGACGTTATGACAAGTTCAGGCAAAGGCGCAAGCCCCCTGCGTGCGCACGCTCGGATCACGTTTGTGGTCCAAAAAATCCCGATGGCATCATTCTCATTAAATACTGTATATAAATCAGCATATTGTGATCTTATTTCCCGCCTGATCCCCGATCGACCGGCGGTCGTTAACGCCCTTATGGCACTTGCAGGTGGCATAATGTCGTTATAATGACTTTGAGAAAATTCAGACAATCGCCTTCGGGCTGCTGCCGTGCGGACCTCAAAACCGAAACGATGGGAGAACTGGTAATGAGCATGCTTTCCATACACCGGCGCGCCGCGCTCGGCCTGATCGGCGGCCTCGCCGCCGCCGGCGCGGCGATCTTTACGACGCTGCCGGCTCGCGCCGACTCGACGGTGACGCTGTGGAGCTGGCGCACCGAGGACGAAGCCGCGATGCACCGCATCTTCGAGGCCTTCGAGAAGAAGAATCCCGACATCAAGGTCGAGATCCAGTTCACGCCAGACGCCGACTACCAGAACCGCCTGAGCACGGCGCTGCGCGGCGGCCGCGGACCCGATATCGCGCAGCTCAAGGCCTATGGCGAACTGCAGCCCTTCGTCGAAGGCGGCTATCTCGACGCGCTCGACGACAGCGTGGCGGAACTGAAGAACATGCCGGACGCAGCGCTTGGCGGGGCGCGCGGCCGCACGGACGGCAAGCTCTACGGCGTGCCCTATTCGGTGCCGATGATGGGGGTCTTCTACAACGAAGACATCTTTTCCGCTCAAGGCATCGAGATCCCCAAGACCTACAAGGACTTCGTCGCCGCCTGCGAGAAGCTCAAGGCGGCGGGCATCACGCCGATCGCCAATGGCGGCGCCAACGGCTCGGCCTGGGAGCTGGAGATCGGCGTCGGCGTCATCGGGCCGACGCTCTACGGCCCGGGCTTCTATGACGAGATGATGAGCGGCAAGGCGACCTTCGAGGATCCGCGCTACATTGCGGCGCTGAAGCGCTTCGCCGAGCTGAAGCCCTATTATTCCGACGGCTTTGCCGGCATCGACTACACCACCGCGACGCAGCAGTTCATCGGCGGCAAGGCGGCGATGTTCTTCGGTGGCTCGTTCGAGAACGGCAGCTTCAAGTCGCAGAACCCGAAGCTGAAATTCTCGATCTTCCCGTTCCCGGCCGACGACGCCTCGACCAAGCTCTATACCTCGGCTTTCTCCGACGGCTCCTATGGTCTCGTCTCGGAGAGCCAGAACAAGGAGGCGGCGACCAAGGTGCTGAACTACATGGCCTCGGCGGAGTTCGCGCAGGCCTTCGCCGACGAGCTCGGCTGGCCGCCGGCGCGCACCGACGTCACGGTCAAGGACCCGGTGCTTTCCAAGATGATGGAGATGGCGAAGAACTCGACGCCCTATCTGACGCTGGTCGGTTTCCGCTGGCAGACGCCGACCGCGTCGTCGGTGCTGCAGTCCGGGATCATCGACATGGTCGAAGGCAATGTCGCGCCGGAGAAGCTCGCGGCCGACATGCAGGCCGCCGTCGCCACCTGGTTCAAGCCGAAGCAGTAGGGCATTGCGCCGGCCGTCAGAGGGCCGGCATCTCTGTCCCACAGAAACGCAGCGCATGATCAAGCTCCGCCGCACGACCAGCCTTCAGCGCACGCAGCAGCGCATGGCGGTGCTGTTCATCCTGCCGGCCCTGGCCGTCTACGGGCTGTTCGTGCTCTATCCGCTCTTGTTGTCGCTGTGGGGCAGCTTCTTTATCTGGAAGGGGCTGCGCATGCAGGAGTTCGCCGGGCTGGCGAACTTCTCGCGCCTGTTCGTGTTCCCGAGCGGCGCGCGGCTCTACGGCGCGCTCTGGCACAACATCGCGTGGTTCTTCGGCATCATGGTGCTGCAGAACGGGCTTGGCCTGCTGTTCGCCTGGCTGCTTTTCCTGCGCGGCAGGGGCGCTGCCTTCTTCCAGTCGGTGTTCTTCTTTCCCGCCGTGCTCAGCCCCGTCATCGTCGGCGCGCTGTGGCGCCTGCTGCTGGCGCCCGGCGGCATCGTCGAATGGGCGCTGAACGGGCTTGGCCTGCATCAGGGCAGCCTGACCGTGCTCGGGAACAGCCATACCGCGCTCGGCATGCTGATCGCGGTCGACGCCTGGAACTGGATGGGCCTGCCGGTGCTGATCTATACGGCGGGCCTGCGGCAGATCTCGCCGCAGGTGTTCGAGGCGGCGAAGCTCGACGGCGCCGGCAATGCGCGCATGCTCTATGCGATCGCGCTGCCATTGCTGATGCCGGCGCTCGGCACGCTGACGACGCTGTCCTTCATCAACACCTTCAACCAGTTCGACATCGTCTATGTGATGCAGGGCGTGCAGGGCAATCCGAGCTACGCGACCGACACGCTGGTGACCTATTTCTACCGTCTGGCCTTCGGCGCGGAAGGCGCGGTCGGCATCACCGATATCGGCCTGGCGCTGGCGCTCGGCACGATGTTGTTCCTGATCCTCAGCATCGGCACGCTGCTGATGCTGCGCTTCTTCGACAAGCGGACGGTCGAGCTATGAGCGCCGCGTCCCTCCAGCAAGGAATAGCCATCCCGCAGAAACTGGCGCGGCTGCCGGGCTGGATCATATTGCTGATCTGGACGGCGGCGGTGCTGCTGCCGCTCTACATCCTCGTCGTCTCCTGCTTCAAGACGACGGCCGAGATCTACGACAACCGGCTCGGCCTGCCGCAGAGTTTTGCCTTCGACAATTTCGTGCGCGCCTGGACGCGCGCCGATCTCGGCCACAATTTCATCAACAGCCTGATCGTCACCGGCGGCGCGGTGGTCCTCACCATCGTCGTCTCGGCGATGGCGGCCTATCCGCTCAGCCGCTACAAGCTCGGCTGGAACAGCATCATGCTCGGCCTGTTCCTGTCCGGCATCATGCTGCCGATCAGGCTGGCCTCGGTCGAGCTGTTCACGCTGATGCGCAACCTCGGCCTGCTCGATTCGCTCACCGGGCTGATCCTCGTCTATTCGGCGATCCGCATTCCGTTCGCCGTCTTCATCTTTGCCAATTTCATGCGCGTGCTGCCGTCCGAGCTCGACGAGGCGGCGCGCATGGACGGGGCAGGCGAGACCCGCATTCTGTTCCAGATCGTGCTGCCGATGGTGAAGCCGGCGGTGTCGATCGTCGCCATCTTCACGGCAATCGCGGTGTGGAACGACTTCTTCTTCCCGCTGATCTTCATCTTCGACGACCGCTACAAGACCGTGCCCTTGGCTATCAGCGTGTTCGTCGGGCAGTTCCGCACCGATTGGGGCCTGGTGTTCGCTTCGCTGGCGATCTCCATGGCGCCGATCCTGATCATGTATTGTTTGCTGGCGCGCCAGATTCGCGAGGGCGTCGGCGCCGGGGGAGGCATGAAATGATCGAGGACAAGGTCTATGCCGCTCGCTCGATCCTGGTCGTCGGGGCGCATGCCTTCGACGCCGAGGTCATCGCCGGGCCGCTGGCGGCAGCCGCTGCCAAGAATGGAGCCCAGGTCACCTTCCTGCATCTGTCGATGGGCGAGCAGGGCCATCCCTGCCTGATCCCGGAGCACTATTCGGCGCAGAAGGAGGACGAGGCGGCGAAGGCGGCTGCGCGGCTCGGCGTCGACATGCGCAACATGAAGCTGCGCGACGCCTTCCTGCCCAACGACAACGCGACCGCGCTGCAGGTCTGCGACGTCATCCGCGAAATGCGGCCCGAGGTCGTCATCACCCACTGGCACGGCAGCTGGCACAAGGACCATCGCGCGGCGGCGCAACTTACCCAGACCGGCATGTTCTTTTCCGCCCTGCCGACACTGAAGCGCGCCCATCCCGCGCATACGCCGCAGTTGCTCCTCTTCGGCGAGAACTGGGAGGACGACGAGGGTTTCCGGCCCGAGCACCTCGTCGATGTCAGCGCCGGCTTCGACGCCTGGCAGGAAGCCGTGATGGAGTATGAGCTGGCGCGGGGCTTAAGCAGCTTTCCCTATGTCGACTATTACAGCGCGCTCTACCGGCTGCGAGGCTGCCTGCGCGGCACGCGCCATGCGCAGGCCTTCGCGGCGGCCTCGCATTCCTGGAATGCCGGCAGCGGCTTGTTCGCGCCGCCCGCCGACCGGAGCCGTGACACATGACGCGGGTCCTCGCCATCGATCTCGGCGGCACCAATCTGCGCGCCGCTGTCCATACCGGCGATATCGCTGGACTGACACAGCTGGTTCGCGAGCCGGCGCCGGGGAACCTCGACACGTTCGTGGCGCGCGTCCGCGCGCTCGCGGCCGAAGGCGAAGCCGAAGCGCTCGGGCTTGCCGTGCCGGGCCTGGCCGAAGGATCCGTCTGCCGCTGGATCCCGAACCTGCCCTGGCTCGACGGCGTCGACATCGCGGCGCTGTTTCCCAACCTTCGCGTGGCGGTCGGCAATGATGCGCAGATCGCGCTGCTGGCGGAAGCAGCGCAAGGCGCGGCCATGGGTGTCTCCGACGCGATCCTGCTTGCGATCGGCACCGGCATCGGCTCGGCGGTTCTGGCCAATGGCCGCATCGTCGCCGGCGCGCATGGCGGCGCCTGCTCCTTCGGTTGGGCCAGCGCCGACATCAGGGACCATGGCGAGGAGCGCAGCGGTTGGCTGGAACGCGTCGCCTCCGGCCGTGCTCTGGACGCCCTTGCCGGAGAGATAGGACTGGCCGACGGCCGCCAGCTGATCGCAGCGGCCAAGGCGGGCCAGCTTGCCGCGCAGACCGTGCTCGAGGTGCCCGCGCGCCAGCTCGGCACGGCGCTGGCCGGCGCGGTCGGGTTGCTCGATCCGGGCGTCATACTGGTCTCGGGTGGCCTCGCCGATGTGCTGGACGTGATCGCGCCGCCGCTGCTTGCGGCGCTGCGGCGTCAACTGCCGCCGCATCTGCGTGGCATCGAACTCAAGCCGGGATTGTTCGGCTCCCGCGCCGGCCTGGTGGGTGCCGCCCTTGCCGGGCAGGCGGGAAGCGGATGGAGGCAGATCCGATGAGCGAAGCGAGCTTTCAGCAGCCGGACCGCAGGCGGCCCGAGCCGCTCTGGTATCAGGTCGAGGAAGCGATCCGCGCCATCGTCAAGAGCGGCGAGTGGGCGACCGGCGACCAGATCCCGGCAGAGGACCGGCTCTGCGCGCTGTTCGGCGTCAGCCGCATCACGCTGCGCCACGCGTTGCGCAATCTGGAGGAAAGCGGGCTGCTCAGGCGTGAGCATGGAAGGGGCACGTTCGTGCGCTCGGCCACGCTGGTCGCCGGCACGCGCGAGCTCACCTCCTTCACCCAGGAAATGGGCAATATCGGCGTGGTCGCCGGCTCGCGCCTGCTCGACTGCAGCCTGACGACGGCCAACGCGGCGGCGGCCGGCGCGCTGGAGATCGAGGAAGGCGACCCGGTGGTGCGGATCAGGCGGCTGCGGCTCGGCAACAACGAGCCGATCGGTATCCAGACGGCGCAGCTTTCGGCCGCGCGCGTGCCGGGCTTCCTCGATGCCGGCCTGCTCAAGGGCTCGCTCTACGAAGCGCTGGAGCGCCAGTACGGCATCGTGCCGGTCGAGGCGCGCGAGAACTACCGCGTCGGCGCCGTCGGCGCGGCGGACGCCGAATTGCTCGACCTGCCCGCGGGCAGTCCCGCCTTCGTCGTCGAGCGCATCACCATCGACGAACGCGGCCCGTTCGAATTCACCGTCTCGGTCATGCGCGGCGATCGCTACGAGATCCGCTCGACGCTGCGCGCCGGCCGCCTCTCAAACACCAGAAGCTGACACGATCAACAGGAGTACCGAAGTGTCCGATCTCTACGTTCCCCGTCTCGTCGCCCTCATCGAACAGGCATCGAAGGCCAATGCGGAAGCCTTCGGCCAGGCGGCGAGCCGCTTCGCCGACACGCTCGAGAATGGCGGGCTGGTCCATCTCTACGGCTCAGGCCATTCGGTGCTGCCGGCGCAGGAGATGTTTCCGCGCTATGGCAGCTTCGTCGGCTTCAATCCGCTGACCGATCCGCGCGTGATGTGGCACAACGTGCTCGGCGCCGGCGGCGTGCGCGAGCTTTTGTGGCTGGAGCGGACCGAGAAATACGCCGAGAAGTTCCTCGACCACCAGCCGCTGAACAAAGGCGATTCCATCATCATCTTCGGCCATAGCGGCCGCAATTCGTCGGGCATCGACACGGCGCTCTACGCCAAGAAGCGCGGCATCTTCGTCGTCGCGGTCACCAGCAAGAACAATCTCGACAAGCCGGCCACGCATTCCTCCGGCAAGCGGCTGGCGGACGCCGCAGACCTCGTCATCGACACCTGCTCGCCGATCGAGGACGCCGTGGTGCCGGTCGAAGGCTGGAGCCGCCCGGTGGCGGGTTCTTCGACCGTGCTGGCGATGATCATGGCGCATGAGCTCTTGGCGCGCACGGCCGAGCAATTGTCGAAGCGCGGCATCGAGCTGCCGGTCTTTGCTTCGCCGACCATTGCCGGCGTGACGCTGCACGACACCGACGTCATCTACGGCGTCTACCGCGAACGCATGATCGAGGCGCAGAAGAAGCATCTGCCGGCCTTCCAGGCGACCATGCGCGGGGAATAACCAGGCGGCGGGAGGCGCATCAGGCGCCTCCCGTGAACCGTTCAAATCCGGCGCCGCCTGGAATGTTTGGGCGGCGCGTCATTCTCGTCGGGATTGGGGATCGGCGCCTCATCGGGCAGCCGGTCCGGATCCGGCTCGCGCATCGGCTTCGGTTCCGGGATGGGCGGCGGCGTGGGTACCGGCGTGGGGGACGGGTCGGGATTGGGGAGAATGGCCATCGCGTATCCTTCTGCTCGATGCCTCGGTAGGGCCTGCTGCGATCCCAACAAGCGGGATGTCCTGCCCGACTTGAACTGATGGAGGTGATCGCCGCATTCAGACGCTTCGCTCTGGAGCGATCGGCGGCGCAAGCTGCGGAACGGTCGCGCCCGCGGATGGTTCCAACACGATCGGGCCGCGCGACGGCAACAAGTAACGATCAAATCATTCCGCGGGCCTGTTTCGGCTCTTGCCGGCGTCGGTCGGCGCCTTAATTCTCATAATGGGTGGGGCCATCTGCCGACACAGGAGGCGGCCGTGAAGCATCAAACCCTTGACCAAATCAACGCCGTTGCCGACGTTCAAGCTGAAGCACCGGCTCTCATCGCCAATCGCGGCCAGCGCCTCGAGCGCTGGGCGCAACTTCTGGAGGAAGGCCCGAGCCGTCGCCTCACGGCGTTGGCGGGCACCGAATACGCTCCACCCGACGTGCGTGAAAGAATGCGCGCCGACGGATCGGCGATCACCGTCGCTTTCGAGGATACGATCTTCCGCGCGCAAGGTCTGCGGGACGACACTTACGGCGAAGCCAAACGCTTCTTCGAGATGAGCGACTGGCAGCTGCATGAAGTCGTCTGCCATTGCCATGTCGGCGCCAATATGCCGGCCCGCTGGGCGGCATCGCGCGTGCGGGCGGCGATCTCGCCGGGTGCGGGCATTCTCGCCTGGCTGAGAGCGGTGTTCATGCATTGACGCGGGTTCCGTCGCGGGATCGCGCCGGGCGTAGTGATTGATGGGAAGAGGTGGAGGGGCGCCTGCCTCTCCTGCCTTTCCAGCGATCGATCTCGCCGAAGACGATGTCCAGCCGGCGACGTCCGCCGTCCGGTCGGGTCAGGCCGTCGTCTGGATGATCAGCGTCAGCGTGCCGTCACCGTCGATGTTGGCGGCGACGACCTGCGAGGAATTCAGTCCGTTCGCATGCAGGACCGACGTCGCCTCGGGCGAGGCGTCGACCGAGTCCTGCAGCTTGGCCAGTTCCTTGGCGGTCGTCCTGGTGACGATGGCCTCGGCCTGCGCCTTCACTTCCGAAGGCAGGTCCTCGATCGCCACCACGACGATGTTGGTGACGTTCTGGGCGGCATCGTCCTGACCGGGGTTCTGGTCGGATTGGGGCTGGCCGGGGATGGGCTCCTGGGCGGGAGGCAGGGCTTGCGGCGGCTGCGGATCGGCGCGTTGGGCGGAAGCGGGCTGCGCCAACGCCATTGCCGACAGCGTCAGGACCATCGTCAACATGCGCATCGTCTTTCCTTTCCATCTGGAAGCCTGACGACACAACCCCGGGGGCCCGGCAATGGTTCCGGCATAACGGTCTCACGGATCCAATGCTCCGGTGGCGCGCGTCATCCTGAATATGAGGAATGCCAGGTGGCCGGTTGCCAACCCTTTGAAGCATTTGTCCTTGTCGTATCGGCCGATGACTGCGAAGGCGTCCAAAACCTCAATATTTACATGATGCTATAATAGGGATATTATGTATCCTTAATATGCGGTGATCGACTTGTTCCCGGAAAAGATCGATGATTTTGAAAAGCCAAGTTGAATGGGCGCTGCACTGCTGCGCCATTCTCTCCGGTGTTCCCGAGGGACGCTATTTGTCGACCAAGGCACTGGCGGAACTCCACGGACTGCCGAAGGAATATCTCTCCAAGGCGCTGCAGAGCCTGTCGCAGGCGGGTCTTGTCGATACGACGCTCGGTCCGTCGGGCGGATATCGCCTGGCAAAGCCGCCGGAGCAAATGACCTTTCTGGATATCGTCGAGGCCGTGGAGGGCAAGGGGCGCACCTTCGTCTGCAACAACATCCGCGAGAACAATCCCTGTCTGCCCGAGAATTATTGCTATAGCGGACCGTGCGCTGTCGCACGCATCATGTGGGAGGCCGATGAAGCCTGGCGCGACAAGCTGCGCAGCGTCACGCTGTCGGATCTGGGCCGAATGCTCGTGCAGGAAACCCCCGCCGCTCTCTGGAAGGACACATTCGATTGGGTGTTAGACCGCGCCGGATGAACGCGCGTCGATACGCCCGACGATCTTTGCCCCGCTGGTCGCGGCCGACGCGAAGACAAGGCTTTCGGCCGGCGCGGCCAACGAAAGGCCATCCGCATTGCATTGGCTGTAGATGAGGTCGATGACCTCGTTGCGGGCCGCTGCCCAGTCGGCGGGGCTTGCGATGCGGAACAGCAGGTCGACCTCGATCGCGACCGCATCGATGGTCTTCAAAGCGACAATCGGTAACGGATCCTGGACGATCCGCGTGCTGCCTTGCAACGCCGAACGCATGACCTGCTCGACGAAGCTCGGTTGTGTGGGGGCGACGCGCACGGTCAACGTGATCTGGCGCGTGTCATCGGGACGGCTGAGATTGGTCAGCGCTTGCCTGGCCAGAACGCTGTTCGGCACCACCACGATATTGTACTCCGCGGTGAGCAGGTTGGCGGAGCGCCAGTTGGTTTCGACAACGCGGCCTTCAGGGCCGTCCTTCATCCGGATCCAGTCGCCTATCGCATAAGTCCTGCCAAGTGTCAGCGCGATGCCCGAAAACACGTCACCCAGCGTGTTCTGCAGGGCCAGGCCGAACACGATGGCGACAATGCCCGAGGTTGCGATCAGCGTGCCGACCGGCATGCCGAAAACGAAGCCAATGATCGACAGCGCCACGCCGGGATAAATGACGCCGACGGTCATATCCCGGACAAGATGCGCTTCGCGCGGGCCACGGTTGAGCATGAGCCAGATGCGCACCAGGCCGATGATGGTCCATGCGAGATGCGTCCACCACAGGACCAGGGCCGATTTGGCGAGCAGGGCGGCGAAACCCTGCAGATTGGTGTCGTCGACATGCTGCGGCGAGATACCGCCCAGATAGAGCACGGAACTCATCCCGGCAAAGAACAGGATCTGGACGATCAATCGGCCCGTCGGACGGTTGCTGCCCTGGAAATGCCAGACGACGATACCGGCGATGCCGAGGATGTTGATCAGGATGAGCGGCATCAAACAAACCTCTTGATGGAACTGTTCAGGCCGCATCCGGGGCGAAAGGGGCTTTACAGCCGGTAATTAAGGATATTATATATCCATAAGGATACCAAATATCCTTAATAAGGCAAGGCCGGTTTGTGATCGTGCGATCAAGCCGCTTGCCTGACGCCCATCGAACAAAGAGCGCGCTGCAAGAGCAGGCGCGAAGGGAGACATCACATGAAAATCGTCATCATCGGCGGCACCGGCCTGATCGGGTCGAAAACCGCCGAACGCCTTCGCAAGCACGGTCACGAAGTGATTGCGGCCTCGCCCAACACCGGCGTCAACACCATCACCGGCGAAGGCCTGGCGGATGTGCTGACGGAGGCAGAGGTGGTCGTCGACCTGGCAAACTCTCCTTCATTCGTGGACAAGGCTGTGCTCGAATTTTTCCAGACTTCGGGCCGCAACCTGATTGCCGCGGAGAGGGCCGCCGGCGTCGAACACCATGTCGCGCTTTCGATCATCGGGACAGATCGATTGCCCGACAGCGGCTATCTTCGCGCCAAGGTCGCGCAGGAGAAGATCATCAGGGAAAGCGGCATCCCCTATACGATCGTGCGCTCCACGCAGTTCTTCGAATTTCTCCGCGGCATCGCCCAGGAGGGCACGGTCGGCGATACGTCACGCCTGTCGACGGGCTACCTTCAGCCGATTGCTTCGGACGACGTCGCGGATTTCGTGACGGACGCCGCCCTTGCCGCTCCGGTCAACGGCATCGTCGAGATCTCCGGTCCCGAGCGCTTGCGTCTGTGCGATTTCGTCGCCCGCTACCTCAAGGCGGTCGGCGACAAGCGCACCGTCATAGCCGATCCGGAGGCGCGGTATTTCGGGACCAAGTTGGAGGACGGTTCGCTGGTTTCCGACAACCATCCCCGCATCGGCCGAATCGGCTTCGACGAATGGTTCGCCGCCCAGCCCAAGAAATGATCGCGCCTGTCGCCTTCGTCCGGCGGCGTCCAACCCGTGAAAAGGAAAATCGAGATGATCAAATCAGTTGTTGTTGCCACGGCTCTCGCGGCGTTTCTGCCCGGTGCGGCGTTCGCCGATGGCACGCCAGGCGGAGGCAAAGGCGCGAAGGTCGCCTTGGTCTACGACCATGAACTGCCGAATGTGCCCGGCAAGAGCATCAAAGGCGTTCTCGTCGAGTATGCTCCTGGAGGCTTCTCGGAGGGTCACACGCACCCTCAGTCCGCCTTCATCTATGCCACTGTCCTGGAAGGCGAGATCCGCAGCCAGGTCAATGACGGCCCCGTCACGGTCTACAAGGCTGGTCAGAGCTTTTCGGAGATGCCCGGCGACCGCCACGGCGTCAGCGAAAACGCCAGCAAGACGAAACCGGCAAAGCTGCTCGCCGTTTTCGTGGTCGATACGGGCCAGCAGGAACTGACGTTTCCGATCAAGAAGTAGAGGCACTGCCTGGCCCCAAGGCGATCGCGGATCACCTGGGCGTCCAGGCGTTCAGTCGGCGCGCAGCGTTCGGAATGTGACTGAATACCGGTGTTGCGCGACCGGCGGGATGGAGTGTTCCCACTCGTTCCGCGCCGGTCCCGCCATGAGATAAACCGACCTGGGCTCGACCTCGATCGTCTCGCGGTCCCATGCCGCGCCGTTCTTGCGGCGCAGCCGGAAACTGCAGGGCGCCAGCAGGGAAACACCGGCGACCAGTTCGAAATGCGGCTTGTCCCGGTGCCAGCCTATGCCGGCGCCCGGACAGTACTCGTTGATCAGCACCTGCGCGAATTCGCTGGCCGGGACGCCCGCGAAAGCGGCGACCCTGGCGCGCAGCGGCAGCAGGAAGTCCGGAATCGGCGGCGCTTCGAGCACAAGGCGACGCTCATAATCATAACGCAGGCCAAAGCCGACGACCTGCCTGTTGGCAAGATGGCCGTGAAAATCGAACGGCTTGAAATTCAGGCCCTGGATGCGGCGGACCAGCTCGTGCTCTTCGTCGCGGGAAATGAGGTCCGGCCGGTAGGAGAAGCCTTCGGGGGCGGTCGGCGCGCCTGTGGGCGCGCCGAAGAGATCGCCTTGGAAAGCGCCGTCGGCGGTTCGGCTTTTTGGTGATGGCATGCGGCTCAGATAGGCAACCGGAGCGCTTGTGCAAGTCCAGCCCCTGCTTGGCGGAACCTCGCGTTTTGCCGGGGATTAGGGGTGGAAAGCAGGATTGCGAACATGCCTTCCACCGCCATCCGAAATATCCATTACGATCGGTCGAGACGTGTCCTTTCGGTTTGGTTCGTCCCGACTGGCAAGCGCTATGACTACGAGGACGTAGGACCCGAGGTCTACGCGGCTTTCAAGGCGGCTTTCTCAAAAGGGCAGTTCTTCAACGAATTCGTGCGCGATCGTTTCAGATATCATCTGGTCGAGCGTGGATCTCGTCATTGAACGCCAAGCAGGTCCAAAGCGCATTAGAATCAATTAACTGGCGGAGAGAGCGGGATTCGAACCCGCGTTACGGTTTCCCGTAAACACACTTTCCAGGCGTGCGCCTTCAACCACTCGGCCACCTCTCCGTCCTTGCATCTCGCGTCGGCCGGTTTCGCCGCACGGGTTGGGGAGATGTTCCCGCGGGAAGCCCTGGACGGGCATCTGGGGTGCCTTCAACCGGCAGGCAACCCTTCCCTGCGCCGCTAGCCGTCTAGGCAAACGGGCGCGGGGCTCATCTAGTCGATCCGAAAGCGAATGCCAAGCCATAATGGCACGGCCAAGGTTTTTGTCGCGAATGGCAGAGGCCCGCATCCAGGAATGCCTGCGCGTCTCTCGATGCGACCAGAGTCCGAGGGCGTTCGCGCATAAGGGTGCCAGTCGTTCAATTTCTCCTCTACCGATCGGCAGCAGATGTTGCTGAAATCGAGAAGGCTACCGCCATGGGGAAGCTTGTCGGAGGCCGGTGGGGGCATTGAGCCGGATCAAATCCTTTGCAGCCATCCCCTTGCTATGTTGCGCCGGTCCCGGGACAAGGTTGAATGCGCATCGCGATCCTGTCTGACATCCATGCCAACCGCGAGGCGTTCGACGCAGTCCTGGAGGCCGTCCGCAAGCGGGCACCGGACCAGTTGGTTCTGCTCGGCGATCTGGTCGGGTACGGGCCAGATCCAGCCTATGTGATCGAGACGGCCGCCGGTCTGGTGGAAAACGGTGCCTCCTGCATCATGGGCAACCATGACGAAGCGGTGGGACTGGTCCGGACCGACATGACCGAGAATGCGCGATTCGCCATCGAGTGGACCCGCAAGCACCTCGCGGCCGCGCATCTCGATTTTCTCGCGCGGCTGCCGCTTTCGCTCCGGTCGGAGGACCGGCTGTTCGTTCACGCCAGCGCGGAGAGGCCGGAGAAATGGTTGTACATACGCGACAGGGAGGCGGCGGAACGCTGTCTGTCCTCCAGCGATGCCCGTTTCATCTTCTGTGGCCACACCCACGTCCCGGCCATCTACTACGCCTTACCCGCCAGCCGGCCGGTCCATTTTTCGCCGCTGGGCAACGTGGCGGCGCCGCTGTCGGAACTGCGGCGGCATCTGATCGTCGTGGGAGCCGTCGGCCAACCGCGCGATGGCAACCCCGCCGCCTGCTTTGCGCTGCTCGACACCGATCGGCATGAGGTGACAATGGTTCGCGTTCCTTATGACCATGAAGAAACCGCCCGCAAGATCGGCGCGGCCGGCCTGCCCGCTTGGCTCGGCATGCGCCTGAAAATCGGCCGCTAAGTCCCCGGAGAGGATCGATGGAGAGGTTCGAAGCAGGGACAAGCATCGACGGTTTCGAACTCGTCGAGAAGCTTCAGTCCGGCGGCATGGCGGCGCTCTGGCGCGCCAGAAATCCGAAGTTCGATTTTCCGCTCCTCTTGAAGATTCCCTTTCTCGATCCGGGAGGGGACGTCTCGGCCATTCTTGGATTCGAGGCCGAGGAACTGATCCTAAAACGCCTCTCGGGTCCGCATGTGCCGCGCTTTGCGGCCTCCGGAGGCCTGGCCAACGTGCCGTACATTGCAATGGAGTTCGTCGCCGGGGCCGGTCTGGCGGACGTGGTCGGCCGGGCGCCGCTGCCGCCGGACGAAGCGGCGAGGATCGGCGTCGAAATCGCAACGGCGCTCGCCGCCTTGCATCGCCAGAAGGTCGTTCATCTCGATCTCAAGCCCGAGAACATCATTCTTGCGGAACGCGGCGCCGTGCTTCTGGACTTCGGCCTCGCGCGCCACGCAGAGCTTCCGGACCTTCTCGGCGAGGAGAGTTCCGTGCCGATGGGCACCGCGGCCTATATTTCGCCCGAACAGGTATTGGGCGAGAGATCGGATCCGGCGAGCGACCTGTTTGCGCTGGGCTGCATCCTCTATCAACTCGTCACCGGCGATGAGCCGTTCGGGCGCCCCGCCACCCTCGGTGGAATGAAGCGCAGGCTATTCCATGCGCCCAAGCCGCCGCGAGACGTCGACAAGGCCATTCCACGGTGGCTGGAAACCATCATCCTACGATGCATGGAAGTGGACAGATCCAGGCGATATGGCGATGCAGCACACGTTCTGTCGGATCTCAGGAACCCCGATCAGGTCGTGGTCGCCAGGCCACGCGCGCCATCGAGCGCACGGCCTTGGGACGCGATCAGGAATCTGCTGGGCAGGCCCGATGAGAAAGCGCTGGTGGGGAAGCCTGCCAGCTCGAGAGTGCAGGCCGGACCGCCGATCGTGCTGGCCGCGGTCGACCTCGCCAGCGGAAACGATGCCCTGGCAGGCGAGGTTCTCAACGAAACGGCACGTGTCCTTGCGGCACGGGCGGATTCCTGGCTGGCTTGCGTGACGGTGTTGAAGACCGAGATCATCGCCGACACGCCGAGTGTCGATCAATCGGGACGTCTTGTCTATCTGCAGCGACTGGTCGCGCTGAAAGACTGGGCGCGTCCGCTGCATCTGCCGGAGGATCGCATAAGCTATCACGTGCTCGAAGCAGTCAGTCCTGCCGATGCTATCCTCAGCTACGCCGAGCGCAACGACGTCGGACATATCGTCGTCGGTGCCCGATCGTCGTCGGCAATTCGCCGGCACCTTGGCAGCGTCTCGACCAAGGTCGTGGCGCGAGCCCTTTGCTCGGTGTCGGTCGTCCGGTTGAAGGCGGTCGAGGAGCAAAGCCGGGGATCGTCTTGATGTCGGTGCTCGGCCGGATTGGCTGCGCTTGACTTCGGCGCTCGCTGTCTATCGACTGCCCTGGAGCGCTTCGGCTTCACTGAACCGCTCTCAAGTGTTGGTTTACGCAATACCGCCTGGGAGCGGCTTGCTCCTGGAATTGCAATGGGCTTTGCGAGGGGCATCGTCCCGACATGGCATCGATCGACCAGCAACCCGCGGGGCGGCCGGACAGCGGGCTTTCCTTCATTCCGGTAGGCTGGCTTGTCATCGTCATGGGTCTTTCGGCCTACGGGCTGATCGCAAACTGGCGGCTGATCGGCGACTTCAGCCTGCCGGACAATTTGTTGTTCCTGATCTATGGCGGCCTTGTCGGTGGCGTGATCACCATCCTGTGGGGCTTGTACCTGCTTGGCCTCGCCTTCAACCGCTCGGCTCGCTTCCCGCGCCATTACACCATCTGGCAGATTGCCATCATCGTCTGGCTCGTGCTGCGCCAGGCCTATGTGTCTTACAGCTTCGCCTTCTCGGCCGAGGCGTTGGGCTTTGCCGTCGCCGAGATCGCCATCGGCCTGCTCTGCATCTATCTCTTGCGCAACGGAGCCGGCGCCGACACGATCTACGCCAATCCGGAGACCGAGCGGCCGCCTGTCTTCGTCTCGATCCTTGCCGCGCTGCTCGGCATCATCCTCGGCGGCGCGATCGGCGCCTGCGGCGGGTTCTTCGCCGGTTCGCTGATCGCGGACCTGACGCATATGAGCTGCTTCGAGGGCGCCTGCGGATTTTTCGCGGCTTTTGTCGGCCTGGGAGGCCTGATCGTCGGCGCGATCGCCGGCGGCATTTTCGCCGTCTGGCGGGTGAACCGGCGCAGACCCGCGCGGGCTCGCTAGAGCGTTTCACCGTTTCACGGAAACGGCGAACCTCTCTATCCCTTTGTTTTTACGCAATTCCGGACGGAAAACCGCTCACACTTTTCCTGGAATTGCTCTAATTTCACGGGCCGCGATTGCGCGGGAACCACGCACGCTCTATGTCGATTGCGGGGTAGACGGGAGCCTTCCCGGGGAGAGCGTCGATGTTGCGTTTCATCTTTCGGCTGGCAGCCATGGTTGCGCTGTCGATCGCCGTCATCATGGCGGTGATCGACACCACACGCTCGGTCGCCGCCTCCTCGCTGGTGATGACGCCGCTCAACGCAAGCTGGCTTGCCGTGTCGCCCGACACACGCGCGGCTTTCGAGACTTTCGTGCGCGCCAAGGCGAGCCCGCTGGTCTGGGACGGCGCCGTCGCCTGGGTGCTCGCGCAGCCCGGTTTTGCGGTGTTCGCGGTGCTTGCCTTCCTGCTCTACGCCATCGGCTACCGCCGCAAGCGTCGCGGCGCGGAATTCGCTCCAAGCCCCTGAAGGCGCTTGCGTTGACGCAATTCCAGACGGGAAGGCTACGGCGAAACCGCCGAGCCCAACTGCCGGTAACCGCTTTCTCCAACAGGTCAAAATTCCACGTGAATTTTGTTTCGGGCCGTGCCAGATTGACCGCGAGCGGGAGGGAAACACTTCCTGCCTGGCGCTGCAAGCCCGCCGGAGAACCGGGCGGGCAGGCGGTGCAAAATGGAAAAAATAACCGACAGGGTGTGGATCACATGAAACGTATCGTTCTCGGCCTACTGGCCGCAACCGCAATGGTTCTTCCGGCTTTCGCCGCGGATGTGCAGCCGGCCATCCTCTACGATCTGGGCGGCAAGTTCGACAAATCGTTCAACGAGGCTGCCTATCACGGCGCCGAGAAGTTCAAGACCGAAACCGGCGTGGCTTACGTCGAATTCGAGGTCTCCAACGCCTCGCAGCGCGAGCAGGCGCTGCGCCGCTTCGCCGAGGACGGCCGCAACCCGATCGTCATGGCGGGCTTTGCCTGGGAGGACGCGCTGAAAGCGGTCGCGAAAGATTATCCGGACCTGAATTTCGCCATCATCGACGATGCCGTCGACCTGCCCAATGTCCGCTCGCTGGTGTTCAAGGAGAACGAAGGCTCCTACCTCGTCGGCATCCTGGCGGCGATGGCGTCGAAGTCGAAGAAGGTCGGCTTCGTCGGCGGCATGGATATCCCGCTGATCCGCAAGTTCGAATGCGGCTATGTCGGCGGCGCCAAGTCGGCGGGTGCGACCGACGTCATCCAGAACATGACCGGCGACACGCCGGCCGCCTGGAACGACCCGGCCAAGGGCGGCGAGATCGCCAAGACGCAGATCGACCAGGGCGCCGACGTGGTTTACGCCGCGGCCGGCGGCACCGGCGTCGGCGTGCTGCAGGCGGCGGCGGATGCCGGCAAGCTCGGCGTCGGCGTCGATTCCAACCAGAATGGCCTGCAGCCAGGCAAGGTGCTGACCTCGATGATGAAGCGCGTCGACGTTGCCGTCTACAACGCCTTCATGGACGGCAAGAACGGCACCTTCAAGGGCGGCCTCCAAAATCTCGGCCTCAAGGAAGGCGGCGTCGACTACGCCATGGATGACAACAACAAGGCGCTGGTGACCGATGAGATGAAGGCCGCCGTCGAAAAGGCCAAGGCCGACATCATTTCCGGCAAGGTGCAGGTGCACGACTACACCACCGACAACGCCTGTCCGTACTGATCGGCAGTTGAACGAAGATTCGAACCGCCGGGCCAACGCCCGGCGGTTTCGTTTTGGAGACGTATGATGCGACCGGCAATCGAAGCCATGGCCGAAGGCGACATCGAACCGATAGCGCTGCTTCGTCTCAAAGCTTTCTTTGAGGGCACGGATCGGACACTCGACGAGGACATGGCCGGGCTGCGCGGGCTGATCGCCGGCGACGGCTTCGAGGCGGCCTTCGTCGCGCGCGACCGTGGCCGGCTGATCGGGAGCTGCCTGCTCGTCCGCGACGAGATCAGTTCGCCGCACGATCTGACGCCATGGCTCGCCGGGCTGATCGTCGAGGAAGCCTGTCGCGGCGGCGGCGTCGGCACGGCGCTGGTCAAAACCGTCGAGGCCCATGCCGCGTCGGCCGGTGTCGGCATGCTCTATCTCTATACCTGGCAGGCGCGGGCCTTCTACGAAGCGCTCGGATGGAGGGCGGTAGAGATTTTTGAGCAGGACGGCGAGCCGATGCTTCTGATGTCGAGGTCTCTACTTTGACGCAATTCCGGACGGAGGGCTGCGGCGAAGGCGCCGAGCCTAATCGCCCGCACTTTTGCTCGAATTGCTTTTATAGCGTTCCGGCGAGATAACCGAGCGCAAAGGCGGCCACCAGGGCAAGCGCGATGACGAAGCCCAGCCTGCCGCCAAGCGAATGCAGGCCGACGCCGTGGGGCTTGCGCTCGAGCCGGTGGATCATCGGCTGCGGTGCTTGCGTCTCGGGGGCGGCGACGCCGGCAAGCCGCGTCTGCATCTGCGGCAGTTCGGCAAGGCGTTGCGTGACCAGCTCCCAGCGATTGTCGCGCCCTTCGGGTCCCGCGGGATCGAAGGCGCGCAGGCGTTCGGCCAACCGCAGCACCGTGTCGCGAAAGGCGGGATCGATCTCAAGGTCGCGTTCGGCGCGGGCGCGCTCCCTGTCGTTCATCAGCCCAAAGACATAGTCGCCGGCCCTGGCGACACGGTCGCTTTCACTGGACATGGCCGTCTTCCCCATGGCTCCTCACCCCCATGGCTTCTCACCCCCACGCCTTCTCACCCCCACGGCTTCTCACCAATGCGGCGGCTTGGTCACCGGCACATCGGAGGCGGTCTGCTCCTCCAGCTCCAGGAATCGGTCTGTCAGGGCGGCGAGCTTGCGCTCCATGCGCTCGATCACCTTCCACTGCTCGGCGATCTGGCCGGACAGTTCCTCGATGATCTTTTCCTGCTCGGCGGCGCGGATTTCCAGCGTCGTCAGCCGATCGTCAGGTTTGGCCATGCAAAACCGACCCTTGTGAATGTGAACTTCCACCTAAGCAGATATACGTGGGATGCCCCACGAATATCTGCCTATGCTCTGTTGGTTTTCACAGGTTCCAATCGCAAAACCGTGGGACACTTTTGCGGAACCTGCTCAGGTTCGAAATTGACAAGGGCGCGGGGATTTGTCGAGAGTGAACGGCCGATTGGCATAAGCGGGGCATCATGCTAGGCATTTTGACCAAGCGATAAAAAAATTACAGTGGGGACTGGCTGCATGGCGCAAGCCGCAATCGAGCTCATAGGCATCAACAAGAGCTTTGGCGCCGTGCGCGCCAACCGCGACATCAACCTGGAAGTCGCGCGCGGCACCATCCACGGCATTGTCGGCGAGAACGGCGCCGGCAAGTCGACGCTGATGTCGATCCTCTACGGCTTCTACCAGGCCGACAGCGGCGAGATCCGCGTCGGCGGCAAGCCGGTTTCGATCCACACCTCCAACGACGCCATCGCGCTCGGCATCGGCATGGTGCACCAGCACTTCATGCTGGTCGACAATTTCACGGTGCTGGAAAATGTCATCCTCGGCGCCGAAAACGATGCGCTGCTGAAGAGCAGCATCGCCAAGGCGCGCTCGGAGCTCGACCGGCTGGAGCGCGAATACGGCCTCGAGGTCGAACCCGACGCCGTCATCGAAGAACTGGCGGTCGGCCTGCAGCAGCGCGTCGAAATTCTCAAGGCGCTCTATCGCGGCGCCGAGATCCTGATCCTCGACGAGCCGACGGGCGTGTTGACGCCGGCCGAGGCGGACCACCTGTTCCGCATCCTCAAGCAATTGAAGGACCAGGGAAAAACGATCGTTCTCATCACGCACAAGCTGCGCGAGATCATGGCGATCACCGACACGGTTTCGGTGATGCGCCAGGGCACGATGGTGGCGACCCGGGTGACAAAGGAAACCACCGTCGGCGAACTGGCCGAGCTGATGGTCGGCAGGCGCGTGCTTCTGCGGGTCGAGAAGGGCCAGTCCGAAGCCGGCGCGGTAAAGCTCTCGGTCAAGAACCTGACCGTCAAGGATTCGCGCGGCGTCACCATGGTCGACAATGTCTCCTTCGACGTGCGCGGCGGCGAGATCGTCGGCATCGCCGGCGTTGCCGGCAACGGCCAGTCGGAGTTGCTCGAGGCGATCTCCGGCATCAGGCATGCGGTTTCCGGCGAGGTGATGCTCGACGGCAAGCCGATCGATCTCACCGGCAAGGCCGATCCCGGCGAATTGCGCGACCGCGGGCTCGCCCATGTGCCCGAGGACCGCCACCATGTCGGGCTGGTGCTCGCCTTCGAGGAGAACGAGAATTCGATCCTCGGCTATCACGACGACGAGCGTTACCTGAAAGGGCCGTTCCTCGACATCGAGGCCATCATGGCCGATGCGAAGGACAAGATCGAAAAATACGACATCCGCCCCGGCAATCCGCGGCTGAAGACGGCCAATTTCTCCGGCGGCAACCAGCAGAAGATCGTGCTGGCCAGGGAGATGGAACAGGACCCCGGCGTGCTGATCGTCGGCCAGCCGACGCGCGGCGTCGACGTCGGCGCCATCGAATTCATCCACAAGCGGCTGATCGCCATGCGCGACCAGGGCAAGGCCGTGCTGGTGGTCTCGGTCGAGCTCGACGAGATACGCTCGCTCTCCGACCGCATCCTGGTGATGTTCGCCGGTCGTGTCGTCGGCGAGCGCGGCCCAGATGCGACCGAAGGCGAGCTTGGCCTATTGATGGCCGGCGTCGAGCACCAGGAGGCCGCCGAATGAGCACGCCTTACGCCAAGCTGCCGGCCTGGGCCGATTATGGGTTGATCCCGCTGATCAACCTGTCGGTCGCCTTCATCGTCGCCGGCTTCGTCGTCATGCTGGTCGGCGAAAACCCGTTCCGCGCCGCCGTCATCCTGGTCGAGGGCGCTTTCGGCAAGGGCACGGGTATTGCCTTCACCCTGTTCTATGCCACGACCTTCATCTTCACCGGCCTTTCGGTGGCGGTGGCGGCGCATTGCAGCCTGTTCAACATCGGCACCGAGGGCCAGGCCTATATAGGCGGCCTCGGCATCGCGCTCGTTTGCCTGAGCCTCGACAGCGTGATGCCCTGGTGGGTGATCTTTCCGATCGCGATCGTGGCCGCGGCGGCGTTCGGGGCGCTTTGGGGGCTGATCCCGGCCTATCTGCAGGCCAAGCGCGGCTCGCACATCGTCATCACCACCATCATGTTCAACTTCATCGCCGCCTCGGTGATGGTCTATCTGCTGGTCGGCCCGCTGAAGCCGGCCGGCTCGCAGGCGCCGCAGACGCGCAATTTTCTCGCCGGCGCCGAACTGCCGAAGCTCAACTGGATCATCGAATTGTTCGGCGCCAAGATCCGCTCGGCGCCGCTCAACATCTGCTTCCTGCTGGCGCTGGTGATGGCGTTCCTGGTCTGGCTTCTGATCTGGCGCACCCGGCTCGGTTATGAAATGCGCACCTATGGCCACAGCCCGAAGGCGGCGCGCTACGCCGGCATTTCGGAAACCCGCATCATCATCACCGCGATGATGATCTCGGGCGCGTTGGCCGGCATGATGGCGCTCAACCCGGTGATGGGCGACCAGCACAATGTCGCGATCGATTTCGTGTCCGGCGCCGGCTATGTCGGCATCGCGGTGGCGCTGATGGGCCGGCTGCATCCGGTCGGTATCGTGCTGGCGGCGATCCTGTTCGGCATGCTCTACCAGGGCGGCGCCGAGCTCGCCTTCGAGATGCCGGCGATCAGCCGCGACATGATCGTCATCATCCAGGGCCTGGTCATCCTGTTCGCCGGCGCGCTGGAGCACATGTTCAGGCCCTATATCCAGGCGCTGTTCGCCTCGGTCAGCCCGAAATCGGTCGGCATGCAGGCAGTGAACGGGAAGGGGGCCTGAGATGGACATGTTCAACGCCATCGTCCAGGTGCTGGATTCGACCATCCGCCTTTCGGTGCCGCTGCTGCTCGCCTGCCTGGCGGGGCTTTATTCGGAGCGAGCCGGCATCTTCGACATCGGGCTGGAAGGCAAGATGCTGGTCGGCGCCTTTGCCGGAGCTTCGGCCGCCGCCGTCTTCCATTCGGCGCTGATCGGCCTCGGCACAGCCGTCCTGATCTCGGTCGCCTTCGCCCTGGTGCATGGCTTTGCCTCAATCACGCATCGCGGCAACCAGATCGTCTCCGGCGTGGCGATCAATTTCATCGCCGCCGGATCGACCATCATCCTCGGCCAGGCCTGGTTCCAGCAGGGCGGGCGCACGCCGGCGCTGCAGCCGGGCGAACGGTTCGAGGCGATCACCTGGCCCGGCGCCGACGCGATCAAGGATGTGCCGATCATCGGCCCGATCTATGCCGAGCTGATCTCGGGCCACTCGATCCTGGTCTATTTCGCCTTCGCCATGGTGCCGTTCACCTGGTGGGTGCTGTTTCGTACCCGCTTCGGGCTGAGGATGCGCGCCGTCGGCGAAAACCCGGCCGCCGTCGATACCGCCGGCATCTCGGTCGCCTGGCTGCGCTACCGCGCGCTGATCTGCACCGGCATCCTCACCGGCGTGGCCGGCGCATATCTTTCCATGGTGCAGAATGGCGGCTTCGTGAAGGACATGACGGCGGGCAAGGGCTATATCGCGCTGGCCGCGCTCATCTTCGCCAAGTGGAAGCCGGTCAACGCCATGTTCGCCTGCCTTTTGTTCGGCTTTCTCGATGCCGCAGCTATCCGCCTGCAGGGCTCGCCGCTGCCGATAATCGGCAAGGTGCCGGTGCAGTTCATGCAGGCGCTGCCCTATGTGCTGACCGTAATCCTGCTCGCCGGCTTCATTGGCAAGGCGATCCCGCCGCGCGCCGGCGGCGTGCCCTATGTGAAGGAACGCTGAGGGCTGGATTTTCGTCCGGGGGCGACCGGCATTTGAACAAGATCGTGGGAGAGAAGAACCGGATGTCGCATGATCTGTTCGAGGCGGCGAAGACGGCGATGGCCAAGGCCTATGCGCCCTATTCGAAGTTCCCGGTGGGTGCCGCCTTGCGTACCGAGGACGGGCGCGTCTTCACCGGCGCCAATGTCGAGGTGGCGTCCTATCCGGAAGGCTGGTGCGCCGAAACGACGGCACTCGGGCATTACATCATGGGCGGCGGCGGCAGGATCGTGGAGATCGCGGTGATCGCCGAACGCATGGCCAAATGCTCGCCCTGCGGAGGCTGCCGGCAGCGGCTGGCGGAATTCTGCCGGCCGGACACGAAGCTCTATCTGTGCGACAATACCGGGGTGGCCGAGACGGTGACCATGGGCGACATGCTGCCTTACGGCTTCAGGGGCGATAACCTCAAATGAAGGAAGCGCTGGATCATCTGGTCGAGAAGCTGGACGGACTGGCGCCGACCGCGGCTCTCGTGCTGGGCTCGGGCCTTGGCGGGCTGGTCGATCAGGTCAAGGATGCCAGGCGCATCTCCTATGCCGAGTTACCGGGCTTCCCGCGCAGCGGCGTTTCCGGCCATGCCGGCGAGGTGGTTGCTGGGCATTTCGCGGGCACGCCGGTGCTGATGCTGTCCGGCCGCGCGCATTATTACGAGCATGGCAACGCCGCCGCGATGCGGCCGGCGCTGGAGGTGCTTGCCGGCATCGGCATCTCGCATTTGATCCTCACCAATGCCGCCGGCTCGGTCGATCCTGAAATGGGACCGGGCTCGGTGATGCTGATCACCGACCACATCAATTTCTCGGGCTCGAACCCGCTGATCGGAGAGCCGAGCGACCGCCGCTTCGTCGGTCTCACCGAGGCCTATGACGCGGGTTTGCGCGGCGCGATCGAAAAGGCGGCGAAGGCGACCGGCACGGCGCTGCATCAGGGCGTCTATATGTGGTTTTCCGGACCATGCTTCGAAACGCCGGCGGAAATCCGCATGGCGCGCGTCATGGGCGCCAACGCGGTCGGCATGTCGACCGTGCCAGAGGTCATCCTCGCCCGCTTCCTCGGGCTCAAGGTCGCCGCCTGCTCGGTCATCACCAACCTGGCTGCGGGCATGACCGGAGCGGAGCTCTCGCACCAGGAAACCAAGGATATGGCGCCGGTCGGCGGCGCGCGGCTGGCGACGATCCTGCGGCGCGTCTTCCAGGACGGCCTGCCCGACTGATGCTGCCGCAGGAGATCATCCGCCGCAAACGCGACGGCCACAAACTCTCGGCCGACGAGATCGCGGCCTTCGTCGCGGGGCTGACGACCGGCAGCATCTCCGAGGGTCAGGCCGGCGCCTTCGCGATGGCCGTGTTCCTCAACGGCATGAGCCGCGAGGAAACGGTGGCGCTGACGCTCGCCATGCGCGATTCCGGTGACGTGCTCGACTGGTCCGATCTGCCAGGCCCGGCCACCGACAAGCATTCGACCGGTGGCGTCGGCGACAATGTCTCGCTGATGCTGGCGCCGATCGTCGCCGCCTGCGGCGCCTGTGTGCCGATGATCTCGGGCCGCGGCCTCGGCCACACCGGCGGCACGCTGGACAAGATGGATGCCATCCCCGGCTATGCCAGCCAGCCGGACGTGGCGCTTTTCCGCAAGACAGTGCTGGAAACAGGCTGCGCCATCATCGGCCAGACCGCCGATTTGGCACCTGCCGACCGCAGGCTCTACGCGATCCGCGACGTGACGGGCACGGTCGAATCGGTCCCGCTGATCACCGCCTCGATCCTGTCGAAGAAGCTTGCCGCGGGGCTCGGCTCGCTGGTTCTCGACGTCAAGGTCGGCAACGGCGCCTTCATGGAGAAGTCGCGCGATGCCGTGGCGCTCGCGAACAGCCTGGTCGAGGTCGCCAACGGCGCCGGCTTGAATGCCTCGGCTCTGGTGACCGGCATGAACGAACCGCTTGCCTCGGCGGCCGGCAATGCAGTCGAAGTGAAGAATGCCGTCGATTTCCTCACCGGCCGCTATCACGACCGCCGGCTGGAGGATGTCACGCTGGCGCTGGCGGCCGAAATGCTGCAGTCGGCGGGGCTCGTCTCGTCCAACCAGGACGGCATCAGGCGCGCCACCGAGGCGCTTGCCGGAGGTCGCGCCGCAGCCGTCTTCGCGCGGATGGTGGCCGCGCTCGGCGGTCCCGGCGATTTCATCGAGAATCCGGAAAAATATCTGCCGGCGGCGCCGGTCGAACTGACCGTGAAAGCGGATCAGGACGGGTTCGTGAGCAGCATCGCCACGCGCGATATCGGGCTTGCCATCGTCACGCTCGGTGGCGGGCGTTCGCATCCTGACGACAAGATCGATCATGCCGTCGGTCTGACCAGGCTGCTGCCGGTCGGCGCAGAGGTTCGCCCGGGCGAGGCACTGGCGCTGGTGCATGCCCGCACCGACGCGGAGGCCGAAGCGGCAGCCGCAGCCGTGCGTTCTGCCTATACGATCGGGGGTTCCAAGCCGCCCGCCGAGAAGACCGTGCTCAGGCGGATATTGCCGCGATAGAGCGGTTCATCGTTTCGCGGAAACGATGAACCGCTCTATCTTGTTCTTGACGCAATTCCGGACGGAAGGCTACGGCGAGATCGCCGAGCCTAACCGCAGCACACTTTTCCTGGAATTGCTTATGCGAACTCACTGAACGAGCAGCAGCGAGCCGTCCTGGACCTGGTATTTCTGCAAGCGCTGCAGGAAGCTCATGCCGATCAGGTTGGTCTGCAGCGCCCTGTCGTCGAGCACCATCGCCTGGACGTTGTCGATCGCGATCTTGCCGATCTGCAGGCGGTCGACCGTCACCACGGCGGCCTTGATCGCCCCGTTGGCGGTGTTCACCTGGTGATTGAAGTCGGATGGGTTGAGCGAGATGCCGATCCTGCGCGCGGTCGAGGTGTTGATGGCGACCAGCGTCGCGCCGGTGTCGATCATGCCGTCGATCTGGCGGCCGTTGAGCTTGAACTGCGACGTAAAGTGACCGCGTCCATCGGCATTGACCAGCACCTGGCGGCCGAGCGGCATCGGGGCGGCGGGCTTGTCCGGGACCGAAGCGAGATTGACCTGCGGCTGAGCCTCCGGCGTTGCCGGCTGCGAGGCGACGGTCGATTTCAGCAGGCTGTCCACCAGATGCGGATTCGCCTGATAGACAATCGGGATAGAAGCCGAGGTTCCGGCAAAGATGCCAAGGATGAGAAGCTTGCGCAGCATGGATGCCCCTGGAGCGTTCACCGTTTCAAGGAAACGTCGAACCGCTCTATCCCTTTGTTTTGGAGCAATTCCGAACGGAAAACCGCTTCACACTCTTCCTGGAATTGCTCCCGAAGGCAGCATCCTTAGGCCGACATGGTGTTTGCGACTTTAACGCGTGCCGGAACCGCTTGTCTGCGTAAACAGGCGGTAAAGAAGACCGCTCATTTTGTCCCGTACATGCGGTCGCCGGCGTCGCCGAGGCCGGGCATGATGTAGCCCTTGTCGTTCAACTGCCGGTCTATCGAGGCGGTGAAGATCGGCACGTCCGGATGCGCCTTGGTGAAGCGCTCGATGCCTTCAGGCGCCGCGAGCAGGCACAGGAAGCGGATGTTGGTCGCTCCGCGTCCTTTCAGCTTGTCGATCGCGGCGATCGCCGAATTCGCGGTCGCCAGCATCGGATCGACGACGATCACCAGGCGGTCGGCAAGATCGCTCGGCGCCTTGAAGAAATATTCGACCGCTTCCAGCGTGTCGTGATCACGGTAGAGGCCGATATGGGCGACGCGCGCCGCCGGCACCAGGTCGAGCAGGCCCTCGAGCAGGCCGTTGCCGGCGCGCAGCACCGAGGCGAAGACCAGCTTCTTGCCTTCAAGCGTCGGCGCCTCCATCTCCTCGATCGGCGTCTCGATCATGGTCGTGGTCAGTTCGAGATTGCGGGTGACCTCATAGCCCAAGAGCAGCGATATCTCGCGCAGCAGCCGCCGGAAGCCGGCCGTCGAGGTCTCCTTCTTGCGCATGATGGTCAGCTTGTGCTGGACAAGGGGGTGGTCGACGACGGTGACGCCCTGCATGGTCTGCTCCAGTGAATGGTGAATAGTGAATAGTGAATAGTGAGCGGGTTTGCGAGTCCCGATGGATCGATGATTGCGGTTGACAGGCCGAAGAGCCGGCAAACCATTCACCATTCACCATTCACCATTCACCATTCACCATTCACCATTCACCATTCACCGGACTCTGGCGTCGAGCCTGGTCAGCAACATCGCCTTGGTCTTCTTGTCCACGAAGGCCGCTTCGATGGCCGTCCGGGTGATCCCGGCGAGCGCCTTGTCGTTCATGGCGAAATGCTCGGCGGCGATATCGTATTCGCGCTTCAGCGAAGTCCAGAAATAAGGCGGGTCGTCGGAATTGAGCGTCACCTTGCAGCCGGCAGCGCGCAGTGCCGGAAAGGGATGGTCGGCGAAGCTGTCGAACACCTTCAGCACGATGTTGGAGCCCGGGCAGCATTCCAGCACCACGCCCTCGGCGGCGATGCGGCGGACGAGGTCCGGGTTCTCGATGGCGCGAACGCCATGGCCGATGCGGGAAGGGCGGATGTGGTCGAGGGCCGCCTTGACACTTTCCCAGCCCATCAGCTCGCCGGCATGGATGGTGATGCCGAGGCCGGCTTCGCGCGCGATCTCGAAGGCGCGCACATAGTCCTCGAAGTCGCCGATGCGCTCGTCGCCGGCGACGCCGAAGCCGGTCACCAGCGGGTGGCCGCAGCGCGCCGCGAAGCGCGCCGCCTGCTCGATCGCCTCAACCCCGACATGGCGCACGCCGGTGACGATCATGCGGCCCTCGATGCCGGTCTTGGCCTTGGCGCGGACCATGCCTTCGCCCAGCGCATCCGTGTAGGCTTTTGGCGATAGCCCGGCCTTTTTGGCATGGTCCGGCGAGGTGAAAACCTCGGAATAGATGGCGCCGTCACGGGCGAGGCTGGTCAGATAGTGGTCGGCGAGGCGCGCATAGTCCTCTTCGGTGCGAAACAGGTCGGAAGCGAAATCGTAGGCGGCGAGAAACGAGGTGAAATCGTGCCAGACGAAGGAGCCGTCCTGGATGTAGGGCGAAGGGTCCTTGCCATATTTGCGGGCCTGGGCGACGACGAGCTCTGGCGCTGCTGCCCCTTCGATGTGGCAGTGCAGTTCGGCCTTCAAAATCATGCGGTCATTCCGCTCGGCATGCTGATCTCGCGCGGATTCTGGCCGGAAAATCATGCGGAACCTTTCTCGACCGTGTTTTGAAAGCGCGGCCGAAAACCGCGCCCTGGACAATAGCGTCGGCACCATCGATCGGCTATGGTCCCGCCGGTTTTATGACGGATCAAAATAATGTCAGTTGAGAGAACCACGGCCGCGGGCGGCATGGAAACCTCCTATGGTTTCAAGAAGGTCGGGGAAGGCGAGAAGCAGCCCCTCGTCAACGACGTCTTCCATAAGGTGGCCAATCGATACGACCTCATGAACGATCTGATGTCGGCTGGGTTGCATCGGTTGTGGAAGGACGCGATGGTCGCCTGGCTGAACCCGCCGAAGCGACCGGGCTGGAAAGTGCTCGACGTCGCCGGCGGCACGGGCGACATCGCCTTCCGCATCGTCGAGGCCAGCCAGCGCCAGGCCCATGCCACGGTGCTCGACATCAACGGCTCGATGCTGGCGGTCGGCCGCGACCGCGCCGAGAAGCAGGGCCTTGCGGCAAACACCGACTTCGTCGAGGCCAATGCTGAGGAATTGCCGTTCGAGGACGAGACCTTCGACGCCTATACGATCGCGTTCGGCATCCGCAACGTGCCGCGCATCGAGGTCGCGCTTGCCGAAGCCTATCGCGTGCTGAAGCGAGGCGGACGGTTGCTCTGCCTGGAATTCTCCGAGGTCGACATGCCATTGCTCGACAAGGCCTATGAGGCCTGGTCGTTCAACGCCATCCCCAAGATCGGCAAGGCGGTGACCGGCGACGGCGAACCCTATTCCTATCTCGTCGAATCCATCCGCAAGTTCCCCAACCAGCAGAATTTCGCGGCGATGATCACCCGCGCCGGCTTCGACCGCGTCACCTTCCGCAACTATTCCGGCGGCATCGCCGCCCTTCATTCCGGCTGGAAGCTTTGAGGCGCGGTCCCTTGCAGCAGGCCCCTTTGAAACAGGCTGGCCTATGAGCAGCGTCGGCGCCGCCTTCAGGCTGGCCAGGGCCGGCTGGGTGCTGGTCCGCGAGGGCGTCGTCGCGGCGTTGCCGGGCGAAGAGCTGTCCGGCATGCCGAAATTCGGCTGGCGCGTGGCGCGGCTTTTTACCCGCCGTCGGGCGCTGAGCTATCAGCGCGGCGACAGGCTGGCGCGGGCGGTGGTGCGGCTCGGACCTTCCTACGTCAAGCTCGGCCAGTTCCTGGCGACTCGGCCCGATGTCGTCGGCAACGACATGGCGCTCGATCTCGCGCTGCTGCAGGACAAGATGCACACCTTCCCGAAGGCGGAAGCGGTCCACGCGATCGAAGGCTCGCTCGGGCGCAAGATCGACGACCTCTATGTCGCCTTCGGTCAGCCGGTGGCTGCCGCCTCGATCGCGCAGGTGCACAGTGCGGAGGTCGCGCGCGAAGGCGCCGCTTCGCGCGTGGCGGTTAAGGTGATCCGGCCCGGCGTGCGGCACCGCTTCTACCAGGATCTCGAAAGCTATTTCCTCGCGGCCCATCTGCAGGAAAAATACATCCCCTCGTCGCGCCGGCTGCGCCCGGTCGAGGTTACCGAGACGCTGGCGCAGACCACCAGGATCGAGATGGACCTGCGGCTCGAGGCGGCGGCGCTCTCGGAACTCGGCGAAAACACCAAGGACGATCCGGGTTTTCGCGTGCCCGCGGTCGATTGGGAGCGGACCGGCCGCGACGTGCTCACCATGGAGTGGATCGACGGCGTCAAGATGAACGACATCGCCGGCCTTGCCGACGCCGGCCACGACCTCAAGGCGATCGCCGCCAACCTCATCCAGTCGTTCCTTAGGCACACACTGCGCGACGGCTTCTTCCATGCCGACATGCATCCGGGAAACCTGTTCGTCGAGGCCAACGGCACCATCGTCGCGGTCGATCTCGGCATTGCCGGCCGGCTCGGCAAGAAGGAGCGCCGCTTCCTCGCCGAGATCCTCTACGGCTTCATCGTGCGCGACTACCAGCGTGTCGCCGAAGTGCATTTCGAGGCCGGCTACGTGCCGCGCCAGCACAATGTCTCGGCCTTCGCGCAGGCGATCCGCGCCATCGGCGAGCCGATCCACGGCCAGTCGGCCGACACCATCTCGATGGCCAAGCTCCTGACCTTGCTGTTCGAGGTCACTGAGCTGTTCGACATGGCGACGCGGCCGGAGCTGATCCTGCTGCAGAAGACGATGGTGGTCGTCGAGGGTGTTGCCCGCACGCTCGATCCGGCCTTCAACATGTGGAAGACCTCGGAGCCCGTGGTCGGCGACTGGATCGCCGGCAATCTCGGTCCGCGCGGACTGCTCACCGACGCGCGCGACGGCGCCAAGGCGCTGCTGGCGCTTGCACGGCAGGCGCCGGACCTCGCTGCCCGCACCGACCGGCTGTCGCGCGAGATCGATCTGATGGCCGAGAAAGGCCTGCGCTTCGACGAAGCGACCGCCCGCGCCATCGGCAAGGCCGAAGCGCGCCACACCCGCTCCGGCCGTGTGGCGCTATGGGTGATCGCGCTGACCCTGATCTACATCGCCTGGAAATTGCTCTGATTGCCAAGCGGTTGCCGCAGTCTGATTGCATTGCTATCATCGCATGCACTGCATGCAAGCGAGTGCAATCACATGGCTAGCATCACGATCCGTAATCTCGATGACGAGGTCAAGGACCTGCTCCGGCAACTCGCGGCCGAAAATGGCTGCTCGATGGAAGAGCAGGCGCGGGCGATGATCCGCGCCGCGGTCGAAGGCCGGGCGGGGCAGTCAGACCGCATCGGCCGGATCGAGCAGACCTTGCGTGCGTTGACAGGTTCGAAGGAGCAGGCGACGCCGGTTGCTGCCGCTGCTGGAAGGCCAATCGCGCGCGGTTCTCTTTCCGGCAAGCGCGTCCTGCTCATCATCGGTGGCGGCATCGCCGCCTATAAATCGCTCGACCTGATCCGGCGGCTGCGCGAACGCGGCGCTTCGGTGCGGGTGGTGATGACGTCGGCCGCGCAGGAATTCGTCACCACGCTGTCGGTCGGCGCGCTTTCGGCCGACCATGTCTTCACCGAGCTGTTCGACCGCAATGACGACCACGATGTCGGCCATATCCGCCTGTCGCGCGAGGCCGACCTGCTTGTCGTTGCGCCGGCGACCGCCGACCTGATGGCGAAGCTCGCCAACGGCCATGCGAACGACCTTGCCTCGACGGTGCTTCTGGCCACCGACAAGAAGGTGCTGATGGCCCCGGCGATGAATCCGAAGATGTGGGCGCATCCGGCAACGCGGCGCAACCGGGCGACCTTGCAGAAGGACGGTATCGCTTTTGTCGGTCCCGTCAAGGGCGAGATGGCCGAAAGCAACGAAGCGGGCGAGGGCCGTATGGCCGAGCCGCTCGAGATCGTCGCCGCGATCGAGGCGATGCTCGACGAGAAGCCGAAGCCGCTTGCCGGCCGCAGGATCATCGTCACCTCCGGGCCGACGCATGAGCCTATCGATCCGGTGCGCTACATCGCCAACCGCTCGTCGGGCAAGCAGGGCCATGCGATCGCGACCGCGCTTGCGAAGCTCGGCGCCGATGTGCGGCTCGTCTCCGGTCCAGTCACCATCGCCGATCCGGCCGGTGTCGCGACCACGCATGTCGAAACAGCCGCCCAGATGAAGCAGGCGGTCGAGAGCCTGTTGCCGGCGGATGCCGCCGTGTTTGTCGCGGCGGTCGCCGACTGGCGCACCGCCAACGCCGCCGGCGAGAAGATCAAGAAGGTGGCGGGCAAGGGGCCGCCTTCGCTGCAGATGGTCGAAAATCCCGACATCCTGGCCGGCATCGGCCATCATGCGCAGCGGCCAGGCCTCGTCGTCGGCTTCGCCGCCGAGACGCAGGACCTCATCGCCAATGCCGAGGCAAAGCTCAAGAAAAAGTGCGCCGACTTCATCGTCGCCAATGACGTTTCGCATGAAAGCGGCATCGGGCCGTCCGGCGTGATGGGCGGCGACCGCAACAAGGTGCGCATCGTCTCCAGGACCGGCGTCGAGGAATGGCCGGAAATGGGCAAGGACGAAGTGGCGGCGCGCCTCGCCACGTTGATTGCCGAGCGGCTGGCGACAATTGTCGTCTAGCCGGCCGCTTGCTGAGGCCGCAACGCCGGCAGCGCGATCCTGAGCGCGGCGATGCATCCAAGGACCCCAAGCGGCACGAAGGCGAGGAACAGCCAGCCGGCAACGCCGGCAGCCGCTTCACGGTTCAGGCCCTCCGAGAAGCCGCTGGCGTTGGCGACGATGCCGGCAAGTGCTGCGCCCACCGCGTAGCCGATGCGCTGCATGGTCGGCACGGCGGCCGACGCTATCGTCTGCTCGCCGTCGCGGGCCGAAGCGACGATGACGCGCGTGAGGAATGGCCAGCACACGCCGAAGCCGCCGCCCTGCAGCAGGGCGCAGAGCAGGATCAGCGGGATCGAGCCTGCCGGAATGGCATAGGCGAAACCGGCGAGACCGGAGGCGATCATCAGCGCGCCGACGACGATGATCAGTCTCTCGCGCTCCAGCGGCGCATTGGCGACGAGGATCGACAGGATCGACCAGGCGATCGATTCGGCGGCAATGATGTAGCCGGTGGTCAGGATCGGTATGTCGTGCAGCGTGGTCAGAAGCAGCGGCCCGTAGATGGTGAAGCTGCAGGTGGCCACGGAGAATGCCGCAACCATGGTCATGCCGCTGCCAAGCGGCGAGCGCCACGAGAACAAAGGCGATGGAAAGAGCCGCGATTGCGGCCTGAGAGCATCGATGCGGAAGAACAGCGCCAAGCCGATCAGGCCGAGCAGGAGCAGCAGCGACGAGCGCACAAGGGCAATATCGATGCCGGCTGCGGCGATCAGCACCACGCTGAAGGCGAGACAGGCGAGCGCCGGATAGGGAAAGCGTGGCGCCCTGCCGCCGACGGCCTGCGGCTTCGCTGCCTCGGGCGTGTCAAGCACGATGAAGCTCGCCAGCGCCATCGCCGCGCCGCCGAAAGTGAAGATGCCGAACGCCCAGCGCCATGACAGGAACTCCGTCATGAGCGCGCCGAGCATCGGACCGCTGAAGGCGGCGACGCCCCAGACCGCGGACATGATGCCGAAGAGCTGCGGCCAGATGTTGCGTGGAAACAGGCGCTCGACCGAGACGAAGGCCAGCGACACGAGCGCGCCGCCGCCAAGGCCTTCGACCAGGCGCCCGGCGAGGAACAGCGGCATCGAAGGGGCCGTTGCGCAAATCAACGCGCCGGCCGCATAGAGCAGGGCTGCGACCATCATGTTGGAGCGCAGCGCGACATAGCTGACCAGCCGGCCGGCCGCGGCACCCGCGACAATGGCGCCAAGCTCGTAGACCGCCAGCGACCAGCCAACCAGCTGCACGCCCGCGAGATCGCCGACCATGGCGGGCATCACCGTCGCCACCATCGTCTCGTTGGTGGCATGCAGGAGGATACCGAGGCTGACGAAACAGAAGCGTGCCAGGTCGCCGCTCGCCCACAGCGCCCGCCAATCCACCCTGTGGCCGGACACCTTGTTGCCGCTTTCTGCCGTCACGCCAATCTCCTCGATGCATTGCAGCCTCATTCGCTTTTCAAATGGGCGCCAGGTCCAGTTCGGCGGTGCTTGTAGAACCTCAAGCGTAGTTGAGCTCAAGAGGCTTTTTCGCGAATCTGACGTTGCAGGCAGGATCGTGGGTTTAACGACCTTATGCGATCCTCAAAAAAGCACTTGGCCCGGAACAATGTGTTCCGGGCCAAGTGTTCCAGACGGACTTTTGAAGCCGAAAGCTTCACTTGTAGGAGTGGACGAGATCCAGCGAGGCCACCGCGACGGCGAGGTTGACGCCGGTCTGCGCCTGGACGCTGAGCGGCTCCAGCATGAAGGCGCCGTCGAGGCCGCCGACCAGGAGATTGGCGCCGCCGCCGGTCACCACGGAAGCCTCGGCGTTGACGCCGTAATAGCTGCCGGCGAGGTCGCCCGCCTCATGTTGACGCGTGGCGCCGAGCACCGCCCAGACGAGCTGACCCTGATGCGTCTGGCCAATGTCGACGCCGAGCTTGGAGATCATGCCGGTGTACTGTTCGGCCGGCCCGTGATGGTAGGGACGGAAGGTACAGGCGACGCCCTTGTTCGACGTGATGACGTAGCCGATGCCGCCGTCGATCGTGCAATCGAGCGTGCCGAGCCGGAGCGTGCCGGCGCTTACCGGAGAAGCGAGGACCGTGGCGGCAAGCGCGGCAGCGGCACAGGCAAGTGTTTTGATCATTGGAAAGGTCCTTTCGCGAAATCTTGGCCCCGGCCTAAACGATCGAGGTGCACGGAGCGTTCCGCCGGAAACTTGGCGCGAACATGGCAAAGGTTAACGCATCGCGCTGGGCGGTTAACGGATCGCTATCGGGCGTCTCCGCAGCGCAACACCACGGTCGCCAGCGGCGACCGGGGACGACGCGGCGTCAGCTTTCGATCAGCTGGCGTTGCCGCCGGTGCGCGACAGGCCGTCCTTGGCCGGCTGGTAGTTGGGGTCGAGGTGGACGGCCTCGCGGTAGGACTTGGCCGCCCTTACCTTGTCGCCGCGCTTTTCATAGATCAGCGCCTGGTTGGCCCAGGCCTCGGCGTTCTTGCCGTCGAGCTTGATGGCCATGTTGAAGTCGGAGAAGGCGTTGTCCTGGTCGCCTGTGGCCAGATAGGAGAGGCCGCGGCCGTTGTAGGGCTCGGCAGCGTCCGGCGCCAGCGAGATCGCGGTCGAGAAATCCTCGATGGCGAATTTGTGCTGGCCCTGGCTCTGATAGATCAGGCCGCGATTGTGGTAGGCGCGAGCGTCGGTGGTGTCGAGCTGGATCGCCTTCTGGAAGTCGTTGAAGGCATCCTGAGTGCGGCCGGCCTTGCGATAGAGATTACCGCGGCCGATATAGGCGGCGTCGTAATTGGCGTTGATCTGGATCGAGCGGTTATAGTCGGCCAAGGCGGCTTCCTGGTTGCCGAGGAAGCGCTGGATCAGCGCGCGGTTCGAATAGGCCTGGTAGAAGTTCGGGTTGAGCTGGATGGCCTGGTTGAAGTCCTTCAGCGCCGCCTGGTACTGGCCGCCGCGGCCATAGGCCGAGCCGCGCACATTGTAGCCCTCGGGATCCTGCGGGCTGCGCTGGATGACGGCCGAAAGCGACGAGATATTCTCGCTCGAGCCTTGCGCCTTGTCGATGTTGTTGAACTCGCCGGTCGGCGTCGTCTGGCATGCTGCAAGCGTCAGACCCGAAAGCAGGGCCGCCGTCAGGGCGAAGCCGCGAAAAGCGGTTTTGCGCTCCACGGAAATTGCGTTCATCTTTGTCCTCACTGCCGCAGCGCCGTCAGTTCGTTCCCTCTCCGAACCGGCTCCTATGCATAAACAAAAAGGTGGCGGCGATTCCGCATCGCGCCACCCTCGGTATCCTTCGAAAAGGACGAAAAATAGGCGTTATGAGCGCGGCGAGCGCGAAGCGCCGGCGGCACCAGCCGGAGCCGGACGCGGGGTCATCGGCAGCAGGCCTTCGCGCTGGGCGCGCTTGCGGGCCAGCTTGCGGGCGCGGCGCACGGCCTCAGCCTTCTCGCGGGCACGCTTCTCGGACGGCTTCTCGTAGTGACCGCGCATCTTCATTTCGCGGAAAATACCTTCGCGCTGCATCTTCTTCTTCAGCGCGCGAAGCGCCTGATCAACGTTGTTGTCGCGGACGAGTACCTGCACGGGCAATCCTGTCTTCGGGTTTGAAATCGTTAGGCAATCAGCCATAGCTGGGATGCCTCCGCGGCGAATTGCACCGCGAATTGTGGCGGCTGATAGCAGAATCAGGCTGGGATGTCCACCGCTGATTGCGGGAAACAGCGATCAAAAAACCGGGCGCTGCGCCCGGCAGTGCTTCAACCGTCCACCGCCGCCAGATGGAGGCGGGCGAAGTCCTCGAAAAACTCGCCATAATCGCAGGTGATTTCCTCGCCGGCGGCGATGTCGCGAATGGCGGTGGCGCCGCCATATTGTGAGAAATCCGTGTTCGGCCGCTCCGAATGGTTCATGAAGCGGCCATTGTCGACCTCATAGACCATGAAGCCGGGCTTGTCCGGGCTCGGATAGGCATAGCGGTCGAGCAGTTCCTTGAGATGCGGGGATGCGGCTTCATATTTTTCCATCGGGATCAGCCGGTCGAAATCCGGATCGAGGCGCCAGATCGAGGCGCCTTTGCGGATCGGCTCCGCGGCAAAGACCCCGACGCCTTCGATGGCGCTCTGGGCAACATAGGTTCTGATCAGTAGCATCGTTCCGGTCCGATTTCGACGGGAAACAAATCGTCAAATTGGACCGGAATGCAAGGCCGTATCGCTAGATTTCAACGGATGAGCATGTCTGCTGTCCGCCGGGCGATCACGTCCGGTTGATCGAGACGCCGCCATCGGCAAACAATGCCGTGCCGGTGGTGAAGCTCGAGGCATCCGAGGCGAGATAGAGCGCGGAGCGGGCGATCTCCTCCGGCTGCGCCATGCGCTTCAACGCATGAATGCCTTCGACGAAGGCGCGCGCCTCGGGTGTGGTTGTGGTCGCGCCGGGCGTGTCGGTGCCGCCGGGCAGCAGCGCGTTGACGCGCAGTCCTTGCGGGCCGTACTCGGCGGCGAGCACCTGCGTCAGGCCGATCAGTCCGGCCTTGGCCGCGGCGTAGGCGGCCATGCCCGGCATGCCGGCAGTGTAGCCGACGAAGCTCGAGGTGAAGATCAGCGAACCGCCGCCGCGCTCCAGCATGGCCGGAATCTGGTGCCTGGCGGCGAGATAGGCGCTGGTCAGGTTGGTGTCCATCGTCTCCTGCCAGGTCGCCGGCGCCAAGTCGGTGACCGGCCCCATCACGCCAACGGCGCCGGCATTGTTGAAGGCGATGTCGAGGCCGCCGAAGCGAGCCACAGCGAGTTCCACCAACGCCCGCGCATAGGCTTCGTCCCTTACGTCGCCCGCAAGTGCGACCGCAGTGCCCCCGGCATCCTCGATCTCGCCGACGAGCGTGTCGAGCTCGGCTTGGCGCCGGGCGGCCACGACCAGGCTCGCGCCTTGCTCGGCAAACAGCCTGGCGGTGGCGCGGCCGATGCCGGAACTGGCGCCAGTGACGATGGCGACTTTGCTTGCCAGGGTGAACATGTCTCAGCATCCTTCCTTTGTGCCGGCTTGCGGCGATGGATGCTTGGTCGCAGATGAGGATTGCCGCGGCCACCCGAAACCTGCAACGGCCGCCATTGCCCTACTGCCGCAACAGCCAACCCAGCCGGTCCAGCGAGAAGGCATAGTTGAAGGCAATCAACAGGGCCATGACGATGCCAATGGCGGCGTGACCGGTCAGACAGAATCCCGTGGCGCCGCCGCACAGGATGACAAGTTCCAGCGCCAGCCTGACGGCGCCGGGCATTGGCACCGGAGCTCGGCCCGACCGGCTCGGATCGTCGGGCACGGCGAAAGTGCCCCACAACACGGCCGCGACGATTGGCAAGCCAATAGCGAGAATCCAGCGCCAGAATCCGGCCGAGAGGCTCCAGCCCGCCATGCCGAGACCAAGCAAGGCGGCAAGCTCAAGCAGAAAGCGCAGGATAAGATTCCACCAGGCGTTACCCATCATCGTCTCCGGATTCGCGCGACGGGAAGTGTCGCCGAAGACCCCTGTCGAAGCCAGATCGGATGCATCATTTTGACCGAGGCGCAAAACGGCAAGCGCCGTCGCAAACAGCGCAAGGATGACATCGCTGTTTCGCTAGTGATACACCTCGCGTGACGGGAGAGGCCCGAACCACATCCGCGATTTTTGGCGCGAGGCTTAACGTGAAGAAATACTCGGTATTCGCCATTGCCCGCGAGGCCATGCGCGGCCACAAGGGCTGGGAAGAGCAGTGGACGTCGCCCGAGCCGAAGAAGGAATACGACGTCATCATCGTTGGCGCCGGCGGGCATGGCCTGGCGACGGCCTATTATCTGGCGAGCGAGCACGGCATCACCAACATCGCGGTGCTGGAAAAGGGCTGGCTCGGCGGCGGCAACACCGGCCGCAACACCACCATCATCCGCTCCAATTACCTCTATGACGAGAGCGCCGGCATCTACGACCATGCGCTGAAGCTGTGGGACGGGCTGAGCCAGGAGCTCAACTACAACGTCATGTATTCGGCGCGCGGCGTCATGATGCTGGCGCACAATGTGCACGACATCCAGGTGTTCAAGCGCCACATCCACGCCAACCGGCTCAACGGCATCGACAATGAGTGGCTGACGCCGGAGCAGGCGAAGGAATTCTGTCCGCCGCTGAACATCTCCAAGGAAGCGCGCTATCCGGTGATGGGCGCGGCGTTGCAGCGGCGCGGCGGCACGGCGCGTCATGACGCGGTTGCCTGGGGCTATGCGCGCGGCGCCTCGGCGCGCGGCGTGCACATCATCCAGAACTGCGAGGTCACCGGCATCAAGCGCGCCGCGAACGGCGCGGTCAGCGGCGTGGAGACGACGCGCGGCTTCATCGGCGCCAAGAAGGTCGGCGTGGTCGCGGCCGGCCATTCCTCCGTCATCATGAACATGGCCGGCGTGCGCATGCCGCTCGAAAGCTATCCGCTGCAGGCGCTGGTGTCGGAGCCGATCAAGCCGGTCGTGCCCTGCGTGGTGATGTCGAACACGGTGCACGCCTATATCTCGCAGTCGGACAAGGGCGAGCTCGTCATCGGCGCCGGAACCGACCAGTATGTCTCCTATTCGCAGACCGGCGGCCTGCACATCCTGCAGCACACGCTCGATGCCATCTGCGAGATGTTCCCGATCTTCACGCGCATGAAGATGCTGCGCTCCTGGGGCGGCATCGTCGACGTCACTCCCGACCGGTCGCCGATCCTGGCGAAGACGCCGGTCAAGGGCCTCTACGTCAATTGCGGCTGGGGCACGGGCGGCTTCAAGGCGACACCCGGTTCGGGCAACGTCTTTGCCCATACGATCGCGAAGGACGAGCCGCATCCGATCAACGCGCCCTTCACGCTCGAGCGCTTCCGCACCGGCCGTCTCATCGACGAGGCCGCCGCGGCGGCGGTGGCGCACTGATCCATCGACTACGGCGAATTGTAGGAACAAACAGAATGCTTCTCATCCGCTGCCCCTATTGCGAGGAAGAGCGCCCGGAACTCGAGTTCCGCAATGCCGGCGAGGCGCATATCGCGCGCTCCACCAACATTGCCGCCGAGAGCGACGACGATTTCGAGAAATTCTTCTTCATCCGCGCCAATCCGAAGGGCGTCATCTATGAGCGCTGGCGGCACATCCATGGTTGCGCGCGCTTCTTCAACGCGGTGCGCGACACCGTCACCGACAGGTTCGTCATGACCTACAAGGCCGGCGAGCCGAAGCCGGCGAAACTGCCTGGAGCCGCGAAATGAGCGCCGCATTCCGTATCTCCGGCGCCGGCCGCCTGAGCCAGGCGAAGACCGCCTCGTTCAGCTTCGATGACAAGTCCTATACCGGCATCGAGGGCGACACGCTTGCCTCGGCGCTGCTCGCCAATGGCGTGCACCTGGTCGGGCGCTCGTTCAAGTACCACCGGCCGCGCGGCTTCCTCTCGGCCGGCGCGGAAGAGCCCAATGCGCTGGTGCAGATCGTGCGCGACGATGCGCGCAAGACGCCCAATGTGCGCGCCACCGTGCAGGAGCTCTATGACGGGCTGACGGCCAACTCGCAGAACCGCTGGCCCTCGCTCGCCTTCGACATCGGCGCCGTCAACGACATCGCCTCGCCGATGTTCTCGGCCGGCTTCTACTACAAGACCTTCATGTGGCCGAAATGGGCCTGGAAGGATCTCTACGAGCCGAAGATCCGCGCGGCCGCCGGCCTCGGCGTTTCACCCGAGAAGCCGGATCCGGACCACTATGCCGCGCGCTACGCGCATTGCGAGGTGCTGGTGCTGGGCGGCGGCGCCGCCGGCATTGCGGCCGCGCTCGCCGCTGCCGAAACGGGCGTGCGGGTGATCCTCGCCGACGAACAGGCCGAATTCGGCGGCAGCCTGCGCTTCGAGAGCGGCGCCAGGATCGACGGCCAGAGCGGCCATGCGTGGGCGCAAGCCGCAATCGCGAAGCTCAAGGCGATGGACAATGTGCGCGTGCTGTCGCGCACGACTGCCTTCGGCTATTACGCGCAGAATTTCGTCGGCCTGGTCGAGCGGGTCAGCGACCATCTCAAGAGCCCCGGACATGAGCTGGCGCGCGAACGCCTGTGGCAGGTTCGCGCCGGGCGCGTCGTGATCGCCACCGGCGCTATCGAGCGCCATATGGTGTTCGCCAACAACGACCGCCCGGGCGTGATGCTGGCTTCTGCGGCGCGCACATACCTCAACCACTATGGCGTCGCGGTCGGCAGGAATGTCGGCGTCTATACGGCCAACGATTCCGCTTACGCGGCGGCCATCGACCTCAAGAAGGCAGGCGTCAATGTCGCGGCGATCGTCGACCTGCGCGACAACCCGGCTGGACCGGCGATCGACGAGGCGAGGGCGCTCGGCATCGAGATCAATTTCGGCCGTGCGGTGGTCAGCGCCGGCGGCAAGCTGCGCGTGTCCTCCATGACCGTGCAACCGAAGAATGGCGGCGGCGAGCGGACCATTCCGGTGGACGCGATCCTGATGTCGGCCGGCTGGACGCCGTCGGTGCATCTGTTCTCGCAGTCGCGCGGCAAGGTCGCCTTCAACGATGAGACCAAGCGCTTCGTGCCCGGCACCTATGCGCAGGACTGCGTCTCGGTCGGCGCCTGCAACGGTACAGACGGACTGGACGCGACGGTCGACGAGGCCTATGCGGCGGGCGCCAAGGCGGCGAAGGACGCCGGCGGCAAAGCCGGCAAGGGGGCCAAGCCGAAGGTCGACGCCGGCGAGAGCTGGTCGCGCGGCATGCTGGGCGCAGGGCCCGGCGCCGGGCCGGGCACCACGGTCAAGGCCTTCGTCGATTTCCAGAACGACGTCACCGCCAAGGACATCCGCCAGGCGGTGCATGAAGGCATGCACTCCATCGAGCACGTCAAGCGCTTCACCACCAACGGCATGGCGACCGACCAGGGCAAGACGTCGAACATGCACGGGCTGGCGATCGCCGCCGAGGAACTCGGCAAGCCGATCCCGCAGGTCGGCCTCACAACGTTCCGCGCGCCCTACACGCCGGTGACCTTCGGCTCGATCGTTGGGCATGCGCGCGGCGCGCTGTTCGATCCGACCCGGCGTACGGCGACGCATGGCTGGGCGGCCTCGCATGGCGCCGTGTTTGAGGATGTCGGCCACTGGAAGCGCGCGTGGTATTTCCCGAAAGCCGGCGAGGACATGCACAAGGCGGTCGACCGCGAATGCGTGACGGTGCGCAAGGTCGGCGGGCTGTTCGACGCCTCGACGCTCGGCAAGATCGAGGTGGTCGGGCCGGATGCCGCGAAATTCATGGAGCTGCTCTACACCAACCCATGGGAGAAGCTGGAAACCGGGCGCTGCCGCTATGGCATCATGCTGCGCGAGGACGGCTTCATCTATGATGACGGCGTCGTCGGTCGGCTGGCACCCGATCGCTTCCACGTGACGACGACGACCGGCGGCGCGCCGCGCGTCATGAACCACATGGAGGATTACCTCCAGACCGAGTTCCCGCATCTCAACGTCTGGCTGACCTCGATCACCGAGCAGTGGGCGGTGATCGCGGTGCAGGGGCCGAAGTCGCGCGAAATCATCGCGCCGCTGGTCGAGGGCATCGACATGTCGGATGAGGGAATGCCGCATATGTCGGTGCGCGAAGGCAAGATCTGCGGGGTGCCGACGAGGCTGTTCCGCATGTCCTTCACCGGCGAGCGCGGGTTCGAGGTCAACGTGCCGGCCGATTACGGTGAGGCGGTCTGGGAAGCGTTGTGGGCCGAAGGCCAAAAACATGGCGCGACCGCCTACGGCACCGAGTCGATGCACGTGCTGCGCGCCGAAAAGGGCTACATCATCGTCGGCCAGGATACCGATGGCACGGTGACGCCGAACGACGCCGGGCTCGACTGGGCGGTCGGCAAGAAGAAGACCGACTTCGTCGGCATCCGCGGCCTGACCCGGACGGATCTGGTAGCCAAGGGCCGCAAGCAACTCGTCGGCCTGAAGACCAAGGATCCAAAGGTCGTGCTGGAAGAGGGCGCGCAGATCGTCGCCGATCCGAAGCAGCCGATCCCGATGAAGATGATCGGCCATGTCACGTCGAGCTACTGGTCGGAGAATTGCGGCCGCTCGATCGCGCTCGCGCTGGTCGCCGGCGGTCGCGACCGCCTGGGTGAGACGCTCTACGTGCCGATGCCGAACGGCACGATCGAGGTCGAGGTCACAGGCATGGTGTTCGTCGACGAGAAGGGAGAACGCCTCAATGGCTAAGGCCACCGCCAAGACAAAAGCCGCTTCCGCTTCCGTCGAGCGGCGCCCAGCGCTTGCCGGTCGCACGGTGTCGGCGCCTGGCGTGAAGGTGGAGATGCTGCCGCCGGCCGAGCGTATTTCACTGCGCGCGCCGCAGGCTTCGCTTGCCGAACTCTCCAAGGCGCTCGGCGTCACGCTGCCGACAAAGCCGAAGACCTCGGCGACCAAGGACGGGCGCACGGCGCTGTGGCTCGGACCGGACGAATGGCTGATCATCGACGAGGCGGGCAACGATCCGCTCGCCGACTGCGCCACGGTGACGACGCTGCATTCGGCGGTCGGTATCTCGCACCGCAATGTCGGGATTTCAGTCGCTGGACCATCGGCCGCGGTGACGGTCAATTCGGGCTGTCCGCAGGACCTGTCGCTCGAGGCTTTCCCCGTCGGCGCGGCCTCGCGCACCATCCTCGGCAAATCCGAGATCGTGCTGTTGCGCACGGCGGCCGACGCGTTCCGGGTGGAGTGCTGGCGTTCCTTCTCGGACTATGTCTTTACTCTGCTGTCGGAAGCGGCAAGCGACGCGGCGAACTGATCTTCACGCTGCGCTGTCGGAAAGCCGCGCGGCAGGAACCATCGCCGGCCCTGTCCGTTTCCGCAGCTTGCGAGGGAGGTTGTCGATGCCGTCCAGAACCGCGCCGAAGTCGCCGAAGAAGACGGCGGCAGTCCGTTCGCTGGAGCAGGAGCGCCATCACGAGGTCGAGGAAGAGGAACTCGAGGAAGGCCTCGAGGACACGTTTCCAGCCAGTGACCCGGTGTCGATCACCAGTAGCGCCATCCCCGGCGCGCCGGCCAAGCCCGGCAAGGCCAAGGCCGTGGCGGGAACGAAACGGCCCAAGAAATAGGCTTCGGGCCGGTCCTCGAAGCTGCAGGCAAAACGAAAAAGGGCGGCCAAGTGCCGCCCATTTTCATTGATCGTCCCGACAGAACTTACAGGCCAGGCACGAACCACGGGCTGACGTCGATGCCAAGGCGCGGGGTCTTGGTCTGGGTCTTGGTGGCGTCCGCCTTTTCGACCGAACCGGTGGCGGTGCAATCGAGAACCACATTGGCCTTGGTCTGGACGCAGGCGGCCGGAGCGTGCTTGACCGACTGGGTCGTGCCGGCAAAAGCGGCGCCCGAGAAAGCCAGCACGGCGGCGAAGGTGAGGATGGTCTTCTTCATTTTCCGTCTCCAGTCATCTCTTTTCGTACATGTACGATACAGCGTACAAATACGGTGAGCGGAAACGGAATTCAAGAGGAAATCTGTACGCGTACGACAACTTTTTTTGAACGTAGGAACTCGCCACGGCGAATCAAGCCGAAGATGGCGCAAAAACAGCTGTGGCGATCAGCAGTCGACCGGGGTTTCGGTGAGCGGCGGGATTTCGTGTTCCGACAGCGAGGCCATCATGAAGTTGCACATGCGCTTCACGTAAGTTTCGGGGTCGCCGAAAGGATAGAAGGGAAAGGTGATCAGCAACGAAATCGTGCCGTGGCCGACCGTCCACAGCATGGTCGCGATGGCGCGCGGATCGCCCTTGAGCTTGCCGGCCGCGACGCAGGCCTCGACGCGTTTGATCAGCACCTTCATGGCCGGATTGCCCTCTTCCATGTCCTCGTAGCTGCGGCCCTCGGGCAGCTTGGTCTTCTCGGTCATGAAGACGGTGCGATACTCATTGGGATTGCCGAGCCCGAAGGCGGCATATTCGGTCATCACCGCCTTGAGCGCCTCGACCGGATCGTCGGCGGGATGGTCCTCGATGCGCCGGGCGAGCGTTTCGAAGGCATCTTCGGCCAGCGCGAAGAGGATGTCCTGCTTGTCGGCGAAATAGGAATAGACCGACATCGGCGCATAGCCGACCCGCTTGGCCAGCTTGCGGATGGTCAGGCCCTCATAGCCTTCTTCCTGCACCAGCTTGTGAGCCGCCGCGACCAGTTCGGAGCGAAGCTCCGCCTTTTGTTTTTCGCGGCGTTTCTGAACGCTCAGCGTCAATGTCCGCTGCCTTTTTCGTTGGTTGCCTGACGAAATTATATACGCTGTACGGAAACGGACAAGAGAGCGCTCCGGTTCCGCAACGTCCGTTCAAACTCTTCGGTTAACGCGATTGCGGAGCCTAGAACGTTTCACCGTTTCACGGAAACGGCGAAACGCTCTATCTCTTTGTTTTTACGCAATTCCGAACGGAAAACCGATCACACTTTTCCTGGAATTGCTCTAGCCGTTCCCCAGCACGTTCAAATGGCGCCGATGCCGCCGTCGAGCGCCAGCGCATGGCCGGTCATGAAGGAGTTGCCGGGGTCGGCAAGGAACAGGATGCCGGTGGTGATCTCATCGACCTCGCCGACGCGCTTCATCGGCACGCCGCGCGTAAGCTCGGCAAGCGCTTCGGCTTCGGGCGCTCCGGTGAAACGCACGAAACCGTCGACCATCGCCGTGCGGGTGTGGGCCGGGCAGACGGCGTTGATGCGGATCCCTTTGCTGGCATATTCCGCGGCGGCAGAGCGGGTCAGCCCGACGACGCCGTGCTTGGCGGCGGCATAGACCGAAAGCTTCGGCGCGCCGGAGAGACCGGCGACCGAGGCGATGTTGACGATGACGCCGCCCTTGCCGCTTTCCCTGAACTGCCGTTCCAACTGAGGGATCTGGTGCTTCATGGCATAGAACACGCCGAGCAGGTCGACCTCGACCACGCGGCGCGCTTCCTCCGAGGTCACCTGTGGCAGGCGCACGAAGGCGTGCACGATGCCGGCATTGTTGACGGCGATGTCGAGCCGGCCGAATTTTTGAACGGCAAGCTTCACCAGGTCCTCCGAGAGTTTTTCGTCGGCAATGTTGCCGGCAAGGTGAGCAGTCTCGGCGTCGAGCGTTGCGGCGAAACCGCCCAGCGCAGCTTCGTCGAGATCGGAGAGCACGAGCCGCGCCCCTTCGGCGGCGAAGGCTTTTGCCGCGCCGCTGCCGAGGCCGCCGGTCGCGCCGGTGATCAGCACCGTCATCCCATCGAAACGGCCCATGGCTCAGCTCTCCCGCGTTCAGCTGTTCTCGTCGATCAGTTCCACCGCAAGCGCGGCGAGCAGCTTCACTGCCCCGCCATAGGTCTTTGCCTTTTCCGGATTGGAGGCGTTGCCGTCCAGCGCGCGGCGGTAGACGCCCTGGCAGATCGCCGCCAGCCGGAAGAACGAGAAGGCGAGGAAGAAGGTCCAGTTGTCGATCTTCTGGATGCCGCGCCGCCTGCAATAGGCCGCGACATAGGCCTCCTCGGACGGCAGGCCGGCAGCGGCGCGGTCGACGCCGTCAAGGCCGCGAAAGCCCGAGGCATGCGGCAGGCGCCATTGCATGCATTGGTAGGCGAGGTCGGCGAAGGGGTGGCCGAGCGTCGACAGCTCCCAGTCGAGCAGCGCGATGACTTTCGGCGCATCGGGCGCGAACATCATGTTGTCCAGCCGATAGTCGCCATGGACAAGCGACACGCGGCCGTCATCGGCCGGCATATGCGTTTCGAGCCATGCAATCAGCCTGTCGATATCGGCTATGGTTTCGGTTTCGGAGACCCGGTATTGGCCGGCCCAGCGCGCGAGCTGGCGCTCGAAATAGCTGCCGGGCTTGCCGAAATCGCCAAGGCCGACGGCGCCGACATCGACATCGTGCAGGGCGGCAAGCGTCGCGTTCATCGCGTCGTAGATCGCGGCACGCTCTTCATTGCCCGAAACCTCAGGCAGCGACGGATCCCAGAAGATGCGGCCGTCGAGATATTCCATGACGTAGAACATGCGGTCGATCGGAGAGTCCTCGCCCGACAGATGCAGCATGCGCGGCACCGGCACAGCCGTGCCGGCGAGCGCCCGCATGACCCGGAATTCGCGGTCGACCTGATGCGCGGATTTCAGCAGTTGTCCCGGCGGCTTGGCGCGCAGCACATAGCGGCCACTGGCGGCGGTCAAAAGATAGGTCGGATTGGATTGCCCGGATTTGAATTTTTCGATCGCGGACAGGCCGGCAAAACCCGGGATATGCGCCTCGAGATAGGGCGCTAGCGCCGCCTGGTCTATGGCACCGGCCTCGCTGCTCATGCGTTCTCGGGCTGGCGCTCGATCAGCGTCAAGGTCAGCCAACGCGCCGTCAGCGCCGGCTTCTTCGAGCCTTCGATCTCGATGGTCACGTCATGCGCGGTCTGCACCCAGCCCGAGGGCCTCACCTTGACGTCCGCCAGCACGAAATGGGTGCGGATGCGCGAGCCGGTCTTCACCGGCGCCAGGAAGCGCAGCGTATCGAAACCGTGGTTGACGCCCATCTTGCCGTTCTCCAGCGGCGGCATGGTCTCGAAGGTCATTGCCGACAGAAGCGACAGCGACAGGAAACCATGCGCGATGGTGCCGCCGAAAGGCGTCTCGCGCTCGGCGCGCTCCGGATCGCAATGGATGAACTGGTGGTCGTCGGTCGCATCGGCAAACTGGTCGATCATGCGCTGCGTCACCGTTCGCCAGGGCGAGACGCCGACCTCCTTGCCGACGCTTGCCAGAAGCGTATCGAGACTGATCGGTTCCACGCTGATGTCCTCCGCACCCGCGCCCGGACTACGGTTCCTCGAACCGGGCGTCTTATTCCTTGAACAACGTCATTCCATGCTGCACCGACTGGCCGCCGTCGATCGGCAGGATGGCACCGGTGACATAGCTTCCGGCTCGGCTGCACAAATAAAGCGTTGCGCCGGCAATGTCATCCGCCACGCCGATGCGGCCGAGCGGAACATGGTTACCGACATGTTTCGCCTGCTCCTCGGTCGCGGTGGCAAACGCCGTCATCCGGCTCTGGAAAGGACCCGGTGCAAAGGCGTTGACGGTGATGTGGCGGGCGGCGAACTCGATCGCCAGCGTGCGTGTCAAATGATGCACCGCCGCTTTCGAGGCCGCGTAGGAATAGGCATCGTCGGCCAGCGGCTGGGTGCCCATCACCGAGCCGAGATTGATGACGCGGGCAGGATCCTCCTGGCTCGCGGCGGCGTCGAGCAACGGCAACAGCTCCCGCGTCAGGTGGAAGACGGCGGTGACATTGACGCCGAACACCTTGGCCCAGGCGTGGTAAGGGAAATCCTGCAGCGGTGCGCCCCAGGAAATGCCGGCATTGTTGACCAGGATGTGCAGGTGCTCCGTGCGCGCCTTGACCTCGGCGACTAAAGCGGCGATGCCCGCTTCGCTGGACACGTCGCCGGCGAAGCCCTCGGCATGGCCGGAGCCGCCGAGCGCGTTCAAGTCGTTGGCGACTTTCGTGCAATCCTCACCCTTGCGCGAGGCGATCATCACATGAGCGCCGGCGCGGACCAGACCGGTTGCCACCATGCGGCCGATGCCGGTCGCCGCACCCGTCACCAGCGCGGTCTTGCCGGCGACCGAGAACAGCTTGTCCAGATAGCTCATTGCATTCCTCCGCACATCTCGATCAAACCGGCGAGGGACTCGCGTTGACAAGGCTAGCCGAAGTACGGTCATCCTTGCCACGGGTAAAGATCTATCTTCGGAAAGGCCGTAAGCGATGACGGATATGAATCTCGGCATGAGCGAGCGGCTGAAGCCAATCCATCAGCGCGTGGCGGCGATGGTGCGCGACGAGATCGCGCCGCTCGGCGAGGAATTTCTCGCCGAGATCGGCAAGGGTGGCGACCGCTGGTCCTATACGGCGAGGCAAACGGAAATCCTGGAAGGCCTGAAGAAGACGGCGCGGGAGCGCGGGCTGTGGAATTTCTGGCTGACCGACTCCGGGCGCGGCTATGGTCTTTCCACTGTCGAATATGCCTATCTGGCGGAAGAGATGGGCAAGGCGCATCTCGGCGCCGAGACCTTCAACTGCTCGGCGCCCGACACCGGCAACATGGAAGTGCTGGAGCGTTACGGCTCGGAAGCGCACAAGCGAGACTGGCTGGAGCCGCTGCTCGAGGGCAAGATTCGCTCGGCCTATCTGATGACCGAGCCGGACGTCGCCTCCTCGGACGCGACGAACATTTCGATGCACTGCGAGCGGCAGGGCGACGACTATGTGCTGAACGGCGAGAAATGGTGGGCTTCCGGAGCGGGCGATCCGCGCTGCGCCATCTATATCGTCATGGTCAGGACCGGCTCGGACGCGGAGCCGCAGCATCGACGGCATTCGATGATCCTGGTGCCGGCTGACAGCAAGGGCATCAGCAAGTTGCGGCCAATGCAGGTCTATGGCGACGACGACGCGCCGCACGGCCATATGCATCTCAGATTCGACAATGTGCGGGTGCCGGCGGCAAACCTGATCCTCGGCGAGGGCAGGGGCTTCGAGATCGCGCAAGGCAGGCTCGGTCCCGGCCGCATCCACCATTGCATGCGCGCCATCGGCCAGGCCGAGATGGCGCTGGAAATGTTGTGCCAGCGCTCGGTGCGGCGCGAGGCCTTCGGCCAGCCCCTGGCAAAGCTCGGCGCCAATTTCGACATTATCGCCGAATGCCGGATGGAGATCGAGATGGCGAGGCTGCTCTGCCTCAAGGCGGCCTGGATGATCGACCAGGGAGATGCGCGCGCCGCCGCGCCCTGGATCAGCCAGATCAAGGTGGTGGCGCCGCGCGTCGCGCTGAAGGTCACCGACGAGGCGGTGCAGATGTTCGGCGCGCAAGGCATCAGCCAGGATACACCGCTCGCCCGCTCCTGGACGCATCTGAGGACGTTGCGGCTGGCCGACGGGCCGGATGCTGTGCACCGGCGGCAGGTGGCGCGCACGGAACTGAGGAAATACACGCAGGAAAAGGTCTGACGATCATGACGCTTCCATCGCAAATGCGGGGCTTGCTGCTTGTCGGCGACGGTTACGCAAGGACGCCCTCGGCGGCCGCGCTGGAGGCAATGGAGCCCTATCTCCAGCCCGGCAGCATCGCGGTGCCGGCGCCCGGTCCGTCGCAGGCCTTGATCAAGGTCAGCCTCGCCTCGATCAACCCGTCCGATATCGCCTTCATCAAGGGCCAGTACGGCCAGCCGCGCGTCAAGGGCCGACCGGCGGGTTTCGAAGGCGTCGGCACCGTCGTCGCCACCGGAGACGACGCCTATGCCAGGAGCCTCGACGGAAAGCGTGTCGCCTTCGCCACCGGCGTGTCGAACTGGGGGGCATGGGCGGATTATGCGGTTGCCGAGGCGGCTTCCTGCATCCCGCTCATCGACACGGTGCGCGACGAGGACGGCGCCGCGATGATCGTCAATCCGCTGACCGCCTTGGCCATGTTCGACATCGTCAGAGAGGAAGGCGAAAAGGCCTTCATCATGACCGCGGGCGCCAGCCAGCTCTGCAAGCTGATCATCGGGTTGGCGAAGGAGGCGGGTTTCCGGCCGATCGTCACGGTGCGTCGCGACGAGCAGATACCGCTGTTGAAAGAGCTCGGCGCCGCCCACGTGCTCAACGAGAAGGCGGCAGATTTCGAGGCGGCGTTGCGCGAAGCGATGAAGGCAGAGCAGCCGCGCATCTTCCTCGACGCGGTGACCGGGCCGCTGGCTTCCGCCATCTTCAACGCCATGCCGAAACGCGCGCGCTGGATCGTCTACGGCCGGCTCGACGCCGAGCCGACGGTGATCCGCGAGCCCGGCCAACTGATCTTCCAGCACAAGCGTGTCGAAGGTTTCTGGCTGGCCGAATGGATGCGCCAGTTCCGCGACCGGCTGGGCCCGGCGGTGCTGGAAGCGCAGAAGCGCTTTTCCGACGGACGCTGGTCGACCGACGTCACGGCGGTGGTGCCGCTGGACGCAGCCATGGCGCGGCTTCCGGCCGAGCTCGCCAAGCCCAACGGAAAGGTGTTCATCAGGCCGTAAGCACCCGGGTGCCGATTGCAGGTGTTCAGATCGCGGCCCAAAGCCTCGAACACAAAGCTGTGATCGACAAGGCAGCGGCGGAAAAATGCCGCTGTTGCGCCGTCCCTTGCCCCGCGCCGACAGCAGTCACGCTTGGATGTCTTATTCCATTTCGATGTGATATCTCGCCGGCGGTGAAGCCAGGCGGCGATGGGAAAGCCGTCCTGGTCGGAACGCGGGGTGCGCTATGACGGTAACCAAGCCGGTTTTCGACCGTTTGGGGTTTTGGCTATGGGTCGGGTCGTTTCTGATCGTGCTTGGGCTGGCGCTATGGTCGCCCGACACGCGTTCGGTGGTCCATATCTACAGACATGGCAGCGAAGCTTTCCTGAGCCGTGAGCCGCTGTATCACGTCCAGGCCGCGATGGGGTATCTTTACGCGCCCGCTTTCGCCGCCCTTTACGTTCCCCTGGTGAAACTCGGGCCGCATCTGGGCAGCGTTCTTTGGCACGTGCTGGGCTTCGGCGCGCTGACCTTCGCCGCAATGCGTCAGGTGCGCAAGATCGGCGGCCAGGAGCAGACATGGCTGCTGTCCTTCGGCCTGTTCCTTGCCTTGCCGATGGCGCTGGCAGCGCTTCGCAACGGCCAGGCGACGATCCTGCTCACCGGGGCGTGCTGGTTTCTCACGCTGTCGGCGCTCGAGGGGCGCCGGGCTGAGAGCTTCTTCTGGGCCACGCTTGCGATCATCGCCAAGCCGACCGCGATCATCATGCTGCTTCTGGTGGGGGCGCTGCGTCCCAGGCTGATACCGGTGCTGGCGCTGGCGGTCCTTCTCGTGCTCGCCATCCCCTATGGTTTTGCGCCCGCGGACTACATCAACGCCCAGTACCAGGATTTCTTCCGCATGCTGACGTCGATGACGGTCGACCCGACCGGTTCTTTCGTTCCGGCCGACTTCACGGCGCCTTTCACGCGGTTTGGGATGCCGCTTTCGGAATCCCAGGCGACGATCGTGCGCGTCGTCGCGGGTTTGCTTACGCTGTGGGCGGTGCTCCAGTTCGACCGCAGGCTGGACGCCAACATCAGCGGACTGGCCATATTCCTCATTGCGGCGTTCTACATGTGCGTCTTCAATCCGCGGGTCGAGCAGAACACCTATGCCATGGTGGCGGTGCCAGCCGGTCTTTGCATCGCCCTGCTGTGGCGGGAGAGGGGAGCCGGGGCCATGCGCTGGTTTTTGGCAACGCTCCTCTTCGTCACCGGGCTGACCAGTGTCGATCCGCGGCTGCACGATCTTTTCCACCTGTGGTTCCGGCCGATCAGCATCAGCATAATCGCCTGCCTGCTCGTCGGCTGGTTCTGGACGCAAGGCCGACAGAATGTGCCGACCCCCGGAGCTGTAGCGCATGGCTGAGATGCTCGACGTCATCGCGCCCTTCTTCAACGAGGCCGAATCCGCCATCGCCTTCGTCGAGTTGCTCGACAGGCTGGAAGTGGCCGTGGCGGAGCGCTTCGGCATGACCGTCCGCAAGATACTCGTCGACGACGGCAGCCGCGACGGCAGTGCCGAGACATTCGCCGCGTCGTTGTCGGGCTCCTGGGAAATCGTGCGGCTCAGCCGCAATTTCGGCAAGGAAGCGGCGGTGCTCGCCGGCCTTGATCATTCCCGCGGTGACATGGTCCTGATCATGGACTCCGACCTCCAGCATTCCATGGACATCAGCCTGAGGATGATCGGCGAACTGGTCGAGGATCCGGAGATCGATGTCGTCTACGCGCAGAACGACCGGCGCGAGGGGAGCTGGCGGCGCAGCCAGCTGGCGCGGCTTTTCTACAAGCTGATCAACAGCAGCCAGCGTTTCGATATTCCCGAGAATGCCGGGGACTTCCGCGTCATGCGCGGCGCGGTGGCGCGGGCCTTGACCAGCGTGCGCGACAAGCGCCGTTTCAACAAGGGCCTGTTCGCCTGGGCCGGCTTCCGCCAGAAGGCGGTGCTCTACTCGCCGGAGAACCGCGCCGGCGGCACGTCGAAATGGACAAGGTTCAACCTGATCGCGTTCTCGCTCGAAGGGTTCACCTCGTTCTCCGTGATCCCGCTGCGCGTCATCAGCCTCATCGGATTGCTGGGGGCATTTGCCGGTCTCGCCTATGGCGTGAAAGTGCTCTTCGAGGTGCTGTTCTACGGCATCGCCGTGCCTGGCTACCCCAGCATCATGGTCGCCGTCGTGCTGCTGGGCGGCCTCAACCTGGCGCTGCTCGGCCTGATCGGCGAGTATGTCTGGGTGACGCTCAGCGAAAGCAAGGACCGGCCCGTCTACATCGTGCGCGACGTCCTGCATGGCAATGCCGCCGAGCGGGTTGCCGCCGACAAATGACCAGGTCGATCCGCCTGATCGCCGACGACTACGGCCTGGCGCCGGGGGTATCGAGCGCGATCCTCGACCTCATCGAGCGCGGCCGCCTGACCGGCACCAGTTGCATGACCGGCTTTCCCGAATGGGAGGAGGCGGCGGCGCGCATCAGGCCGTTGCGTCAACGGGCGGCCGTCGGGCTGCACCTCACCCTCACCGATCAGATCGCGGTGACCGGTTCGTCCAGCCTGGCGCCGGAAGGCAAATTGCCCGGACTTGCCTCGCTTGCGCTGCCGGTGCGGCGCGGGCGCATCGACGAGCGGGACGTTCATGCCGAGCTCGACGCCCAGTACGACCGCTTCACCGAAGCGCTGGCCGGCCCGCCCGACCACATCGACGGGCACCAGCATGTGCATTTCCTTCCCGTGGTACGACATTGGCTGCTCGCGCGTTTTGGAGAAAGCGCACGCAGGCCCGCGCTACGAGGCGCGCCAGGGTTTTCCGGCCTGGACGCGGCGGCCAAGGTCGCGGCGATCGCCACTCTGGCCGCGGGCTTCAACAGAGCGATGCAACGGGCGGGCTTCAGCCTCATGACGCCGCTTTCCGGCATCTATGACTGGCGACAGCCGGAGAAATTCGCTTCGACGCTGCGCGCCGCGCTCGACACCTTGCCAGAACAAGGGGTGTTCATGTGCCATCCGGGCCATGTCGATGACGTGTTGCGCGCTCGCGACCCGATGCAGGGCGCACGTGAGGCCGAGTTCACGGTTCTTTCCTCGCAGGATTTCGGCGTCAGCCTCGACAAGGCCGGAACTCGCGTCATGGACGGTCGCGCATGACCGGCGCCGGCCAGCCGCAGCGTTCGACCGGCAACAAGATCGTCCGCTTCGCCATGGTCGGGCTGGTCAACACCGGCATCGACCTCGCCGCTTTTTTCCTGCTGCTCAAGCTCGCGGTGCCGGCTTTGGCCGCCAATGTCGGCGCCTGGTTCGTCGCCGTGCTCTTCTCCTTCGTGGCGAACGGCTTCTGGTCGTTCGAGCGGGACCCGAACATCCGGCTGCACCACTCCTTCCTGCGCTTCGTCTCGCTGGGAGCGCTGATTTCGCTTGGCGTCTCCAGCCTCTCGATCGCCGTCCTGGCCGGGACCGTCGGCGTGTGGCCGGCCAAGATCATCGGCGTCGTGGTGGCGGCTGTGCTGAACTTCCTGGCGGCGCGCTGGTCGATCGAGGGCCGGCTGCTGAAATAGTCTACGCGGCCGGCTCCGCGTCAGGACCTGATCCAACCATGATCTTTCCGAAAACCGGGTCCCACTTTTCGGGATCATGGTCGATGTAAAGCCGGATTGCCGCCGCGGTCCCGATCCTTGCCGCGTTTTCGCGGGAGCCGGACGTGCTAAAGCGTGTCACACTGAAACGAATTTTGGGCGACGCGCTTCAGGTCTTTAGTTTTGATGGATGTCGTCGTCCCGGAACCGTTGCGCGCTTCTGGGCAACTGCATTAGCGCAAGCTCTCCAGGTCGCGGATGCGCTTGGCGCCGGCGGCTTCCAGCTGCCTGGTCACGGCACCGATCAGCGTCTCAACGACGACGAACAGGGCGGCGGACGAATCCCAGGCCGAAGGCACAGCGGTGCGCCCGGCGATCACATGGCGGGCGAAGCGGGCGATCGGCGAAAGCCACTGGTCGGTGAACAGAATGATCTGCACGCCGCGGTGATGCGCCTTCTCGGCAAAGCGGACGAGACTTTCCTGGTAGCGGCGGATGTCGAAGATCACCAGAACGTCGCGCTTGCCCATGTCGATCAGGCGGTCGCGCCAGATGCTCTCCTGGCCGGCGAGATGATAGACGTCCGGCTGGATGATGGCCAGGTGGGCGGCCATGTAGCGCGCCAGCGGATCGGTGAAGCGACCACCGATGAGGAAGGTCTTGCCGCGCCGCTCGGCGAGCCGCGCGGCGATGTCGGCGAGCTGCTTGTCGGTGAGATGCCGGAAGGTCTCGCGCATGTTGTCGAGCGTCGCCTCGAGCATCGGCGAGGCGGCGCCGCCGGCCGAGGAGGGATTGAGCGTGCGCGAAGCGGGCGACTGCAATTGCGCCGCCAGCTCATCCTGCAGCGCCGACTGGAATTCAGGATAGTTCTGGAAACCGAGCCTGGCGACGAAGCGCAAGATCGTCGGCGAGGACACGCCGGCCGCGGTCGAGAATTCGGCGACGGTCTTCAACCCGGTCAAAGGATAGTTGGCAATCAGCGTCTGCGCGGCGCGGCGCTCGCCGGCCGGCATCGTGCCGATGCGGTCCGAGATCAATTCGGCAATGCTGGAAATCATGGTTTTCCCCCGCCTGTTGGCCCGCCGACGCCGTTTTCCCGAATTCGCGTTTGACAAAGCCGGTCAAACTGTATGAAATCATTCACAGGGACGCAATGAGGCAAAATACGTAACATACGATACAGCGCTCCCCAGGGGACGGCAGTATGGAGAAAGCACGGCCCGCCAGCCTTGCACCGTATGAAACCGTAAGGGTGACCAACCCTGGCGGACTCAGTCCTTTCGTCTTCACCTGCGACCACGCTTCCAACGTCCTGCCCGCCGAGTTCGGAACGCTTGGCCTGCCGGCTGCGGACCTTTCGCGCCATATCGCCTGGGACCCGGGCGCGCTTCCTGTCGCACTCCGCATGGCCGAGGCGCTGGACGCGACCTTAATAGAGACCCGTGTGTCGCGGCTGGTCATCGATTGCAACCGGCCGCTCGACGCGCCGGACCTCGTTCCGCCGGTCAGCGAAACGACAGCCATTCCCGGAAATTCTGGCTTGTCCGACAAGCAGCGCGCAGCGCGCATCGACCTTGCCTGGCGCCCGTTCCACGACACGATTGCCCAAATCGTCGAACGGCGGCTGGCGCGCGGCCAGGAGACGCGGCTGGTGTCGGTCCACTCCTTCACGCCGATCTACAAGGGCAAAAGCCGGCCATGGCATATCGGCATCATCCATGACGAGGATCGCCGCCTGGCTGCGCCGCTGATATCGGCGCTGCGGCGGCTCTCCGGCGTCACAGTAGGCGTCAACGAACCCTATTCGCCGGCCGACCGCGTCTATTTCACGCTGGAACGGCATGCGCGCTCGCGCGGGCTGCCCTGCGCGATGATCGAAATCCGCAACGACGAAATCGCCGGCGAGACCGGACAGCGGAAATGGGCGGATCTGCTCACCGGCATCTTTTCTAACCTGGAGCCCGAGGAGGCCAGGGGCTCCCGACAACGCACAATGGGAAAGTCAGTACAATCGGCCAGCTAAAAACCAATAGGGGACTTCCAACATGACAACACCGGATCACAAGTCGGAGGACGTAAAAATCCTTCACAGCATGGGTTACGCCCAGGAATTGGCGCGCCGCATGGGCGGCTTCTCCAACTTTGCCATTTCCTTTTCGATCATTTGCATCCTGGCTGGCGGCATCACATCGTTCCCGCTGGCCATGGCCACCGGCAGCGGTTTTGAGGCGACCATCGGCTGGCTCGTAGGTGGCCTGTTCGCCCTTGTCGTCGCCGCTTCGCTCGGCCAGATCGGCTCGGCCTATCCTACCGCCGGCGGTTTATACCACTGGTCCTCGATTCTCGGTGGGCGCGGCTGGGGCTGGGCCACGGCCTGGATCAATCTGCTCGGCCTGATCTTCGTCGTCGCTTCGGTCAATGTCGGTGTCTATCTGTTGTTCCAAGGGCTGGTCGCTGGTCCGATCCTCGGCCTGGACACCTCGACCTGGGGCTTCTGGCAACAGACGGCGGCGGTCGTCATCATTACCGTCACCCAAGGCCTGTTCAATCATCTAGGCATCAAGACGACGACGAGGCTGACCGACTTTTCCGGCTATCTCATCCTCGTCGTCGCGGTGGTGCTGACGCTGACCTTCCTGATCTGGGGCGCGCATGGCTTCGATCTTTCGCGGTTGACGACTTTCGTCAACACGACCGGCGATCTGGGCGGCGGCTATGTTCCGACGGCCCGAACCGCGTTCGTGGCCTTCCTGATCGGCCTTCTCTATCCGCTCTATACGATCACCGGCTTCGACGCCTCGGCGCATACCGCCGAGGAAACCCACAACGCCCGCGTCGCGGTGCCGAGAGGCATGATCCATGCAGTGCTGTGGTCGCTCATCTTCGGCTTCGTCATGGCCGTCTCCTTCGTGCTGGCCAGCCCAGATCTGGCGGCGACCGCAAAGGACGGCGGCAATGCCTGGTTCAACCTGTTCAACAACCTGCCGGCGCCGACCTGGTTGAAAGACCTGCTCGGCATCTCAATCGTGCTGTCGAACTATCTGTGCGCGCTGGCCGGGCTCACGTCGACCTCACGCATGATCTTCGCCTTTTCGCGCGACGGAGGCCTACCGGGGTCGTCACTGTGGAAGCAGGTTTCGCCGACCTGGCGCACGCCCGTCCCGGCCATCTGGCTCGGCGTCGTGCTGTCGATCGCCGCCACGCTTTACTCGCCGGCTTTCGCAGCGTTGGCGGCCGGCTGCGCCCTGTTCCTCTATGTGTCTTATGCGATGCCGGTGGCGGCTGGCCTTCTTGCGGAAGGCAAGACCTGGACCGAATTCGGTCCGTTCCGTCTGGGCATGTGGTCAAAGCCGTTCGCCATTATCACCGTCCTTGGCGTTCTGGTCCTGATGTATGCCGGTATCCAACCGCCCTTCGATATCTTGATCAACTATGCCATCGGTTTGATCATCCTTCTCGCGGTGCTGTGGTTCGGCCTCGAATCCCGGCGGTTCAAGGGCCCGCCGATCGGCGCCGATATTGCTCGTCGTCAGGCGGAAATTGCGGCAGCCGAAGTGGCAGTAGGCGAAACCGGTCAGTGAAATCGACCATCGAGCCATGGCCGGCATCGCGCCGGCCATGGTTTTCTTAATGTTCCTCATCTGACAAGCCCGAAAAGACAAGCACTGGAGTGCCAAAGGAATGGCCGGAAATTTCTCGTTCGATCAGTTGAAGAAAGCGGTCTCGAACGGCGAGATCGACACGGTGCTGGCCTGCATCGTCGATATGCAGGGCCGGCTCGCGGGAAAACGCTTCCTGGCCCAGTATTTCGTCGATTCCGCGCATGGCGAGACGCATGGCTGCAACTATCTCTTGGCCTGCGACATCGATATGGAGCCGGTGCCGGGCTACAAGGCGGCAAGCTGGTCGAAGGGCTATGGCGACTTCGTCATGAAGCCTGACCTGTCGACGCTGCGTCGCATTCCGTGGCTGGAAAAGACGGCGCTGGTCATCTGCGACGTGCTCGACCATCACACGCATGACGATTTGGCACACTCCCCCCGCGCGATCCTGAAGAAGCAGGTCAAGCGCCTGCAGGAGCGCGGCTATATCGGCTATTTCGCCTCCGAGCTCGAATTCTACCTGTTCAGCGAAACCTACGATTCGGCGCGCAAGAAGCACTGGCAGGGGCTCGATAGCGCGTCGCCCTATATCGGCGATTACCAGATCGGCATCACCAGCAAGGAAGAAGGCGTCATGCGCCGGCTTCGCAACGAGATGGAAGCTGCCGGCATTCCGATCGAGAACTCCAAGGGCGAGTGGGGACCGGGCCAGGAAGAGATCAATGTGCGCTATGCCGAGGCGCTCGACATGGCCGACCGCCACGTCATCCTGAAGAACGGCGCCAAGGAGATCGCCGATTCCGAGGGCAAGGCCATCTCCTTCATGGCCAAGTACAATTACGGCCTCGCCGGCAATTCCAGCCACATCCACAATTCGCTGTGGAGCGCCGACGGCAAGACGCCGCTATTCTTCGACAGACAAGCCGACTGGACGCTGTCGAGCCTCGGCCAGCAATGGGCCGCCGGCCAGCTCAAATACGCCAAGGAATTCACCTGGTTCCTGGCGCCCTACATCAATTCCTACAAGCGCTTCCAGGCGGGCACCTTCGCGCCGACCAAGATCATGTGGAGCGAGGACAACCGTACCGCCGGCTTCCGGCTCTGCGGCGAGGGCACCAAGGGCATCCGCATGGAATGCCGCATCGGCGGCGCCGATCTCAATCCGTATCTCGCCTTCGCCGCCCTGATCGCGTCCGGCCTCGCCGGCATCGACGAGAAGCTTGAGTTGCAGAAGCCGTTCGTCGGCGACGCCTATCAGGCCTCGCGCCTGCCTGAGATCCCGAAGACATTGCGCGACGCCACCGAGACGCTGGCCAAGTCGAAAATGCTGAAGCAGGCCTTCGGCGACGACGTGATTGAGCACTATGTGCACACCGCCCGCTGGGAGCAGTTCGAATACGACCGCCGCATCACGGATTGGGAACTGCACAGAGGGTTCGAGCGATACTAAAGCTGTAATAGGCGTTGACTGAACCTAACTAAAGCTGTAGTTCCAGCTTAGTTAGGTTCGGGAGCGTAAAAAATGGGAAAATACTCGCCTTTGCGTTCGTATCTTATGGCTCAAGCCGGTGAGCGGGTCCCGATGTCGTTCAGCGACATCGAGAAGCTGCTGGGTGAAAGGTTACCGGCGTCCAAGCAGTATCCCGCTTGGTGGAGCAACAATCCCAGCAACAATCCGATGACCAAGGAGTGGCTGGCCGCGGGCTTCCAGACGGAGTCGGTCAATATCGCCGGCGAAAAACTGGTGTTTCGGCGTTCTCCGCAAGGAACGGCAGGCGGGCAAGCCGGGGAAGGAGGTTCGGGGCGCCGGTCAGGCTTCATGGAGGATAAGGTGGGTTTCAAGAACGCACCGGACATGAGCGGCAAGAGCCAAGACTATATCGTGCCGCCTCGGGGCGGCGATCCGCTGTTTGGATGCATGGCCGGGACTCTCACGCTTCTTCCCGACGTCGACTACACCGCCCCTGCGGATCCGGACTGGGGCAAAGTGTATGACGACTGATGGGATATTGCTGGACACGTGCTTCATGCTGTGGCTGTCGACCGAACAGCCGGTCGCAAGAGCGGCCGTTGATAAGGTGGCCAGCACGCGAAAGAACGGTGGCGTGATCGCTGTTTCGGTCATGTCGGCCTGGGAAATCGGAATGCTCGTCTCCAAGGGCCGGCTTCCGTTCATCAAGTCGCCGCTTGCATGGTTCGAAGGGTTCGTGAAAGCCGGTGCCACCAGCGTCGAGGGGATCGACAGCGAGCTCTTGGTCGAATCGTCGTTTCTGCCCGGCGCCGTTCACAATGACCCGACGGACCGGATCATCATAGCGACGGCCCGTTCGAGGAACCTGGAAATCATCACCCGCGATCGCGCCATCCTCGCCTATGGCGCGGCGGGCTTCGTCAAAACAGTACCTTGTTGATTGGAGACGTCTTCTTGGAAACGGTAAAACTCAAATCCCCCATCGACGGCTCGATCTATGCCGAGCGGCCGGTCGCGACCGACCAGGCGATCAACGCGGCGGTCGAGCGCGCCAGGGCGGCGCAGGAGAAATGGGCCGAGACGCCGGTCGTCGAGCGCGGCAGATACATGCTGGCGATGCTCGAGGCGCTGGTCGCCATGGCCGACGAGATCGTGCCCGAGATCGCCTGGCAGATGGGGCGGCCGGTGCGCTATGGCGGCGAGTTCGGCGGCGTCAAGGAACGCACCAGCTACATGGTCGAGATCGCCGAAGCCGCGCTGAAGCCGGTCCTGGCCTCCAATCCGAAGGACGGCTTCCGCCGCTATGTAAAGAAGGTGCCGCTCGGCGTCGTGCTGGTGATCGCGCCTTGGAACTATCCCTATCTCACCGCGGTCAACACCATCGTGCCGGCCTTGATGGCGGGCAGTGCCGTCATCCTCAAGCATGCCGCGCAGACGTTGCTGGTCGGCGAGCGCTTCCAGCAAGCATTCGACAAGGCCGGCCTGCCCAAGGGGCTGTTCCAGAACCTGGTCATGAACCACGCCCAGACCGAGAAGCTGCTCGGCTCCGGCAAGATCGATCATGTCAACTTCACCGGCTCGGTAGGCGGTGGCCGCGCCATCGAGAAGGCCGCGGCCGGCACTTTCATGACGCTCGGCCTCGAGCTCGGCGGCAAGGACCCGGCCTATGTGCTGCCCGACGCCAAGATGGACCATGCGGTCGCCAATCTGGTCGATGGCGCTTTCTTCAATTCCGGCCAGTGCTGCTGCGGCATCGAGCGCGTCTATGTGCATGAGAAGGTCTATGACGAATTCGTCGAGGGCTTTGTCGCCGAGACCAGGAACTATGTCGTCGGCAATCCGCTGGAGCAGGCGACCACCATGGGGCCGATGGCGCAGGCGCGCTTCGCCGACCTGATCCGCGAGCAGAAGGCCGAGGCACTGCGCAAGGGCGCCAGGGCGCATATCGACATGAAGGTCGAGAACGACAGAGCCGGCTCGCCCTATCTGGCGCCAGAGGTGCTGACCGAAGTCGATCACCAGATGAGCGTCATGCGCGAGGAAAGTTTTGGGCCGATCGTCGGCATCATGAAGGTGCGCAACGACGAGGAGGCGATCGCGCTGATGAACGACAGCCCCTATGGGCTGACGGTGTCTATCTGGACCCGCGACACCGACCGCGCGGCGGCCATCGGCGACCGCGTCGAAACCGGCACGGTATTCATGAACCGCTGCGACTATCTCGACCCGGCGCTGGTCTGGACCGGCGTCAAGGACACCGGCAAGGGCGCAGCCCTTTCGGCCATCGGCTACGACAATCTGACCCGGCCAAAATCCTATCACCTGCGCGAAGCAATCTGACTTTTTGAAAGACAAGACATGTCCAAGCTGATCTCCAAATGGAACTACCCCACCACCGTCCGCTTCGGCGCCGGGCGTATCAAGGAACTGCCGGACGTACTGGCTGCCACGGGCATCAAGCGCCCGCTCTTCGTCACCGACCCGGGCCTGGCGAAACTTCCGGTCGTCGCCTCGACGCTGAAAATCCTCGACGACGCCAAGGTTCCCTATGGCGTGTTTTCGGAGGTGAAGCCGAACCCGGTCGAGTCCAACCTCACCGCCGGCATCGCCGTGTTCAAGAAGGGCAAGCATGACGGCGTCATCGCCTTCGGCGGCGGCTCGGCGCTCGACCTCGGCAAGCTGATCGCCTTCCAGGCCGGGCAGACACGGCCCGTATGGGATTTCGAGGACGTCGGCGACTGGTGGACCAGGGCCAACTCGGACGCGATCGCGCCGATCATCGCCGTGCCGACCACGGCGGGAACCGGCTCCGAGGTCGGCCGCGCCGGCGTCATCACCAATGAGGCGACCCACACCAAGAAGGTCATCTTCCATCCGAAGCTTCTGCCGGCGATCGTCATTGCCGATCCGGAGCTGTCGGTCGGCATGCCGGCCTTCATCACCGCCGGCACCGGCATGGACGCGCTGGCGCATTGCCTCGAGGCCTATTGCGCGCCGGGCTACCATCCGATGGCCGACGGCATCGCGGTGGAAGGCATCCGGCTGGTGTTCGAGAACCTGCCCAAGGCTTTCGCCAACGGCAAGGATCTCGTTGCCCGCGCCCATATGATGAGCGCCGCCGCCATGGGCGCCGCCGCCTTCCAGAAAGGGCTCGGAGCAATCCATTCGCTGTCGCATCCGATCGGCGCGCTCTACGACACCCATCACGGCATGACCAATGCCGTGTTCATGCCCTATGTGCTCGCCTTCAACAGGGAGAGCGTCGAGGAGCGCATCGCCCGGCTCGCAGCCTATTGCGGTATCAAGGGCGGCTTCGACGGCTTCGCCAAGGCGATCATCAAATTGCGCAAGGAGCTTAAGGTGCCGCATGCGTTGCCCGGCCTGATCAAGGGCCTCGACATGGACAAGAAGCGAAAAGGCCTGATCGCCGACATGGCGGTGGTCGACCCCACCGCCGGCGGCAATCCGGTCAAGCTCACCAAGAAAGCGGCGCTGACGCTGCTCGAAAATGCGATCGCCGGCTCCGTCTGAGAGCCGGCTTTCAATGCCGAAGAGTTGAATGAAGGGGCGTTCCAGAGCGGGAGGGAGAGGGCAAAAGGCAAGGTGACTAACCATTAGCCGGAAAATTAAGTGCGGGCTAATTGCTACAGTCTGTTAAAAAGAGTTAACTTTTTTGGCCGCGGGGCTCGGGTTTCAAAAAGCCTTCATCTGGCTGTCACACGAAAACGATACCCGCATCGCAGGCGCTTAAGCGCGCCAGTTCAACGGAGAGAACACATGTTCAAGTTCACGGGGAAAGTGCTTTCCCTCTCGGCCGCGACGCTCTTCGCGTCGACGGTGATTTCGTCCGCCGCTTCGATGGACGATCTCGTCAAGGCCGCGAAGGCGGAAGGCCAGCTCACTGTCATCGCGCTCCCGCATGACTGGTGCGGCTACGGGGCAGTGATCGACGCTTTCAAGGCTAAATATCCGGAAATCAAGGTCAACGAACTCAACCCGGACGCCGGTTCGGGCGACGAGGTCGAGGCGATCAAAGCCAACAAGGACAACAAGGGCCCGCAGGCGCCTGACGTGATCGACGTCGGCCTCTCCTTCGGCCCGACCGCCAAGAAAGACGGCCTGCTGATGCCTTACAAGGTGTCGACCTGGGACTCGATCCCGGACAGCGCCAAGGATGCCGACGGCGCCTGGACAGGCGACTACTACGGCGTGCTTTCCTTCGAAGTGAACAAGGATCTGGTCAAGCAATCGCCGGCCGATTGGGCCGACCTGCTGAAGCCGGAATTCGCCAACACCGTCGCGCTCGCCGGTGATCCGCGTGCTTCGAACCAGGCCATCCAGGGCGTCTATGCCGCCGGCCTTTCGACGGGTGCGGCCGCTGGCGAAGCCGCCGGCACCGCCGGTCTCGACTTCTTCAAGAAGCTCAATGCCGCCGGCAATTTCGTTCCGGTCGTCGGCAAGTCCGCGACGCTGGCGCAGGGCCAGACGCCGATCCTGATCACCTGGGACTACAACGCGCTCGCCGGCCGCGACACGCTGAAGGGCAACCCGCCGGTCGACGTCATCGTGCCGAAGACGGGCGTCGTCGCCGGTGTCTACGTGCAGGCGATCAGCGCCTTCGCGCCGCATCCGAATGCCGCCAAGCTGTGGTTGGAGTATCTCTACTCCGACGAAGGCCAGATCGGCTGGCTGAAGGGCTACTGCCACCCGATCCGCTTCAACGACCTCGCCAAGAACGGCAAGATCCCGGCGGACGTGCTGGCCAAGCTGCCGCCGGCCGAGTCCTATGCCGCGGCCGTGTTCCCGACGCTCGATGAGCAGGCCAAGGCCAAGGAAGTCATCAGCAAGAACTGGGACGCCACCGTCGGCGCCAACGTCAAGTAAGACTTGAAATGCACCGGGCGGCCAAACGGCCGCCCGGCTTTCTCTCGAAGACGGTGCCGGCGCATGACCGATCTCTCGCTTTCAAATCAGTCGATTGCCACCAAATCCGCGCCGCCAAGTCAGGCAACGGCCTTTCGGCTGCCGACGCAGTGGATTGGCGTCGCGCCTTTCTTCGTTTTTGTGCTGATGTTCCTGATCCTGCCGACGATCTATCTCGTCATCGGCGCGTTCGAGACCGGCGAAGGCGGGTTCACGCTGGACAACATCCTGCAGCTGGTGAGCGATCCTTCGATCAGCAATTCCTACTGGGTTTCGATCAAGATCAGCTTCTGGTCGGCCATCATCGGCGCGTTCGCCGGGCTCGCGATAGCGATCGCCATCGTGCGCGGCGGCCTGCCCAGCTGGGTCCGTTCCGCGACGCTGACCTTCTCCGGCGTTGCCTCCAATTTTGCCGGCTTGCCGCTGGCCTTCGCCTTTATCGCGACGCTGGGCCGCGTTGGCATCGTGACCGTGCTGCTGCGCGACATATTCAATCTGAACATCTATGCGATGGGGTTCAACTTCCTCACCACATGGGGCCTTATCGTGGTCTATCTGTTCTTCCAGATCCCACTGATGGTGGTCATCATCGTGCCGGCGATCGACGGCTTGAAGAAGGAATGGAACGAGGCCGCGGCCACGCTTGGCGCCACCCAGTGGCAGTACTGGCGGATGGTGGTGATACCGGTGTTGTTCCCGAGCTTCCTCGGCACCGTCATCCTGTTGTTCGCCAATGCCTTCGGCGCCATCGCGACCGCCTATGCGTTCTCCGGCCCGCAGCTCAACATCGTGCCCATCAAGCTCTACTCGCAGATCAATGGCGACGTGCTGCACAACCCGCAGCTCGGCTATGCGATCGCCTTCGGCATGATCGTCATTACCGGGCTGGCGAATGTCTTCTACATCTGGTTCCGGACCCGCTCCGAGAGGTGGCTGAAATGAAGTCGGGCAAATTCTGGGCCTGGGTCGTCTTCGGTATAGGCACGGCCTATTTCTTCATTCCGCTGCTCGCGACATTCGAGTTTTCGATGCGCATGCGGCGCGGTGTCCATTCCTTCGACGCCTATCAGGTCGTGCTCGGCGACCCACGCTTCCAGGCGACGTTCCTGTATTCGGTCATCGCTGCGATCTTCACCATCGTCCTCGGTGTGCTGGTCGTGGTGCCGGCTGCCTACTGGATCCGTCTGCGCCTGCCTCAAATCAGGCCGATCGTCGAGTTCATCACACTGCTGCCTTTGGTCATTCCAGCGATCGTCATCGTGTTCGGCTATATCCGCATGTACGGTTCGAACTCGCCTCTGCCTTTCCTGTCCACCGACTTGGGCGCCAGCGCCCTGCTGGTGATTGGCTATGCGACGCTGGCGCTGCCTTATATGTACCGTGCCGTCGACACTGGCCTTCGCACCATCGACGTCAGGACGCTGACTGAGGCGGCGCAGATTCTAGGCGCCGGCTGGACCACGATCATAACCCGCGTTATTCTGCCCAATGTACTGATCGCGGTGCTGTCGGGCGCGTTCCTGACCTTCGCCATCGTCATCGGCGAATTCACGATGGCGAGCCTGCTCAACCGTCCGGCGTTCGGGCCGTATCTGCAGAACATCGGCGCCAACCGCGCCTATGAGCCGGCAGCCCTTGCCATCATCGCCTTCGCGATTACCTGGGGCTGCATGTCGCTGATCCAGATCCTGTCCCGTTTCGCGCCGAAATCGGCGAACCGACCGAATTGACCTGAGAGAAAAGCCATGGCCGAGCCATTCCTGTCCATCCAGCATGTGCGAAAGTCCTACGGCGCCAACACCGTGGTGCAGGATTTCAACCTCGATGTAGAGCCCGGCGAGTTCGTCTCCTTCCTCGGCCCGTCCGGCTGCGGCAAGACGACGGTGCTGCGCATGGTCGCCGGTTTCGAGGAGCCCTCGGCCGGCAAGATCGTCGTCGCCGGCAAGGACATCACCCGGCTGAAGCCCAACCAGCGCAATGTCGGCATGGTGTTCCAGGCCTACGCGCTGTTCCCGAACCTGACCGTGGCGCAGAACATCGCCTTCGGCCTCAAGGTCGCCGGCATGCCCAGGGCGGATTGCGACAGGCGCGTCGCCGAGATGCTCGACATCATCAAGCTGCCGCAGATGGCCGACCGCTATCCCTACCAGTTGTCCGGCGGCCAGCAGCAGCGCATCGCGCTGGCGCGGGCGATTGCCCCGAAACCCAAACTGCTTCTGCTCGACGAGCCGCTGTCGGCGCTCGACGCCAAGGTGCGCGTGTCGCTGCGCGAGGAAATCCGCTCGATCCAGAAGAAGCTCGGCATCACCACCATCTTCGTCACGCATGACCAGGAAGAGGCGCTGTCGATCTCCGACCGCATCGCGGTGATGTATGGCGGCAAGGCCGAGCAGGTCGGCACGCCGTTCGAGATCTACAACCGACCGGCGACCAAGTTCGTCGCCAATTTCGTCGGCACGCTCAATGTGCTCGAAGGCAAGGTCACCGACGCCTCTACGGGCAAGGTGCAGGTCAACGCCCAGGAAGTCTCGCTCAAGGGCAAGCTCAACGGCTCGAAGTCTGGCGATACGCTGTCGCTGGCGTTGCGGCCGGAAGCGATTTCGCTGGCCCGCCAGCCCGGGCACGACACCAGCCTGTCGGGCGAGATCGCCGAAGTGCATTTCCTCGGCTCGGTCATCCGCGTGCGCGTCGGCATCGGCGGCAACACGGTGTCGCTCGACACCTTCAACAACTCGACGACTCCGCCGCCGGTCGTCGGCGACAAGGCGGATATCTCGTTTTCGTCAGGCGATATGCTGGTCCTGCACTAGAGAAAGAGTGAATAGCGAATAGTGAATGGTGAGTGGCAATCAGCGAAAAAGAGCACTTTACGTGCTCAAATCTTCTGATGATGCCCATTCACCATTCACCATTCACCATTCACCATTCACCATTCACCATTCACTTTTGCAGTGCCCAACGTCTGGTTCCATGGCTACGATGAGCCATGGCGCTTTTCGAGATCACCCTGATCCTGCTTCTCATTGCCGTTGCGCTGACGGCCGTATCGCGATGGCTTGAGGTGCCTTACCCCTCGCTGCTTGCGCTTGCCGGCGTCGGGATCGCCTTCGTGCCGGGCGCGCCGGTGATCGAAATCGATCCGGAACTGGCGCTGGCGCTGTTCATCGCGCCGGTGCTGCTCGATGCTGCCTATGACACCTCGCTGCGCGACCTGAAGCGCTACCGGCTGTCGCTTGTGCTGCTGGCGCTTGGCGCCGTCGTCTTCACCACTGTGGTCGTTGCCTTCGTCGGCTGGAAAATGGCCGGGCTGCCGATCGCGGCGGCGATCGCGCTCGGCGCCATCGTAGCGCCGCCGGATGCGGTCGCGGCAAGTGCTGTGCTCAATCAGTTCAAGGTGCCGCACCGTCTGACCGCGATCCTGCAGGGCGAGAGCCTGCTCAACGACGCCACGGCGCTGTTGATCTACCGGATATCGGTTGCGGCCGCCATCGGCTCGCTCATGCTGAAGGACGCAGTGCCCGTCATCCTGCTTGCAACGGTCGGCAGCGTTGTCGCCGGCTACCTGTTCGGCCGGGTGTCGCTGCTCACGCTGACGCGCATCGAGGATGCGGCAAGCAGCACTGTCGTGCAGTTCGCCGGAACCTTCGCCGTCTGGATCATTGCCGACAAGCTCGGCCTTTCCGCCATCATCACCATCGTCGTCTATGCCATCACCATCGCGCGCACCGGGCCACGCCGCATGTCGGCGAGACGCCGCGTCAGCACCTATTCGGTCTGGGAATCGGCCGTGTTCGTGCTCAACGTGCTGGCCTTCGTGCTGATGGGCCTGCAGGCGCGGTCGATCGTCGGCCGACTCTCCGGCGACGGGCAGGGCGAGGCCTTTCTCTTCGCCGCAATTGTGCTGGCCGTCGTCATCGCGGCGCGTTTCGTCTGGGTGATGGGCTACGTCGCGGTCATACGCTGGCTTGCCCGCTTCGACAGCGATGAGCAGAAGCGGGATAGGCCGACATTCCGCGGCGCCGTGCTGGTCGGCTGGTGCGGCATGCGCGGTCTGGTGACGCTGGTGGTGGCAATTGCCTTGCCGGCCAATTTTCCCGGGCGTGATCCGATCGTGCTTGCCGCGTTCGCTGTCGTGCTTGGCACGCTGGTCCTGCAAGGGATGAGCCTGAAGCCGCTGCTGCGCTGGCTCAATTTCGACCGGGATACGACGATCGATCGCGAGGTGGCCGAGGCGCGCGTCGCCATCATGCAGGCCGCGCTCGACGTGCTGAACCGCAAGACATCGGCCGCTGCCGCCGTCGTGCGGGAGCAGTACGAGGCTCAACGCCGGATCGCCGAAAATCCCGAGGACGCGCAAGCCGCGACGGAATACGACCGGCTGCGCCTCTACGCCATCAAACGGCAGCGCGACAGGCTGGAGGAACTGCGCAGCAACGGCACGATCGGCGACGAAGCCTATCACCGGCTGGAAGAGGAGATCGACTGGTCGGAACTGGCGGCATCGCCGGCCGGAAGCTTCCAGCCACTGACGACCTATTAGCGCGCGCCGGTTCGCCGGTCGCCGTTGGACTATTGCGCTTAGCCTCGCAGCACATTGCAACGCTGCCAACTGGGCGCTACTGCCTTCGTCAGAAGTGAGCCGGTTAATCAATGAAGCTGATCAGCTACAACATCCAGTACGGCTACGGCAGCGACGGGCGCTACGATCTCACGCGAGCCGCCAGGCTGGTGGACGGCGCCGACATCATCGCGCTGCAGGAGGTCGAGCGGCATTGGCAGCGCAGCAATGAGGACGACCAGCCGGCGATCCTGTCCGGGCTGCTGCCCGATTATTACTGGGCCTATGGCCCCGCCTTCGACATGGATGCCAGCGAGAGGCGCGACGACCGCATCGTCAATCGCCGGCGGCAGTTCGGCACGATGATCCTTTCGAGGCTGCCGATCGTCTGGTCGAGGCTGCACACGCTGCCGCTGCGGCGCACGGCAAGGCCGCTCAACACCCGCAACGCGGCACTCGAATGCATGATCCGCACGCCGGCAGGGCCAGTGCGGGTGCTCTCGCTGCATCTTGCCCATATCGCGGCGGAGGAGCGGCTGGAGCAGATCGATTACCTCAATGCCGAGCATCGCCGCGCGCCGTCCGATGGCGGCCCCTGGAGCGGCGTCGACGACGAGCCGCAGCGCAACTGGTCGAACGGCCAGCCGGAACCGGAAAATCCGCTGGCGGCGATCTGGCTGGGCGACTTCAACATGGAGCCGGGCAGCGCCGAATACCGGCGTATCGTTGGTAGCACGCCCTACCATCGGGACGCCGCTTATATCGACGGATTCGTCGATGCCGCGGCAATCGCCAGCGAGTCCGGGCTGGACTTCCATACGCACGAAAAGATCATCGACGGCAGGCTCGCCAAACGACGGCTCGACCATTGCTTCGTGGGTGGCATGCTGGCCGATCGCGTGCGCTCGATCCGGACCGATATCGGTGAGGTCGCTTCGGATCATTTCCCGCTCAGGATCGATATCGATCTCGAAACGCCTTTTGGCTCGACAAGATCGATGAAACCGACATGACGCTGTTCGTCTTCCTGGCGGTGCTTTCGGCGGCGGCCATGCACGCGATCTGGAACGCCTTGGTCAAGGTCCATCTCGACCGCTTCCTGTCGATCACGCTGATGACGCTCGGCATGGGGTTCGCGGCGCTGGTGGTGCTGCCTTTCGTCGAGGTGCCGAAGGCCGAGGTCTGGCCGTTCATCCTCGCCTCGGTCTTGTTCCATATGGGCTATCGCACCTTCCTGGTCGGCGCCTACAAGGCAGGCGATTTCGCCCAGACCTATCCGCTTGCGCGCGGCACCGCGCCGCTGCTCTCGGCGCTCGGCGCCATCGTCGTGGTCGGCGAGGTGCCGGCACCGTTCGCCATCCTCGGCATCGTGCTTTTGTCGGCAGGCACGCTGGTCATGTCGTTTCGCGGCGGGGCGCATCTGGAGAAGCTCAATCTGCGCGCGGTCGGTTTTGCGCTCGGCACCTCGATCTTCATCGCCAGCTACACGCTCTCCGACGGCAGTGGCGCGCGGCTTGCGGCAACCGCGCAAAGCTACGCGGCCTGGCTCTTCGTCTGCGATGCGGCGTGGGCGCTCGTGCTTTGCATCGTCTTTCGCGGACCCCAGTCGCTTCCGACGCTGGCGCGCGACTGGAAGGCCGGGCTGTTCACAGGCACGCTCAGCGGCGCGGCCTACTGGATCGTGATGTGGGCTATGACCAAGGCGCCGATCGCCTCGGTGGCGTCGCTGCGCGAGACCTCGATCCTGTTCGCCATGCTGATCTCGGTGCTGGCGCTGGGCGAAAAGATGACGGGCTGGCGCGCAGCCGCGGCGCTCGGCATCGTCGCCGGCGTCGCGGCGCTCAGACTCGGATAGGGCAGATCCCCGTCTCACTGAAGCGGCGATCCGCCCTATCCCTTTGTTTTTGAGCCAATTTAGACGGAGGCTCCGGCGATGTCGCCGAGCGTGACCGTTCACACTTTTCTCGGAATTGCTCCAACCTCATGGTCCAACACGGTCATCACCTGGCCGCGCTTTTCCGGACTGAAGCGGATGACGATGATGATGCAGACGGCGACCACGCCGGCGAACAGCGCCAGCGCGTAGCCATAGCTGCTGCCGGGCGCCTCGGCGATGCCCGCCTGATACGGACCACCATAGGACGCCGCGAGATTGCCGGCCTGATAGATGAAGCCGGGTAAGGTCGCGCGCACCGCACCGGGTGAGAGCTCGTTGAGATGCACCGGGATGACGCCCCAGGCGCCTTGCACCGCGATCTGCATGACAAAGGCGCCGACCGCCAGCATGAAGGGCGTGGTCGAATAGGCCCATAGCGGCAGCGCCGGCAAGGCGATCAGGCAGGCGAGCGTGATGGCATTGACGCGGCCGATCCTTTCCGACAGGGCGCCGAAGGCCAGTCCGCCGACAATCGCGCCGATGTTGGCGACGATGGTGATCCAGCTCACCGTGTGCGGATCAAAGCCATGCTGTTTCTTCAGGAAGGTGGGATAGAGATCCTGGGTGCCATGGCTGAAGAAGTTGAAGAACATCATCAGCACCACGGCATAGAGCGCGATGCCCCAGTGCTTTTGCAGCGTTTCGAGCAATCCTGGCTTCACGTGCTGGCGAGCCTCGGCGAAGGCGGGCGATTCCGGCACATGCGAGCGGATGAAAAGCACGATCAGCGCCGGCAGAAAGCTCAAGAGGAACATGGCGCGCCAGCCGAAGGTGAAGTCGCCGATCTTCTGGCCATAGAGCAGCCCGTAGACCACCGCCGCCAGCAGGTAGCCGGCCGGATAACCGCATTGCAGGATGCCCGAGACCATGCCGCGAGCGCTCGGCGGAATGGATTCCATGGCAAGCGAGCTGCCCAGGCCCCACTCGCCGCCCATGGCGATGCCAAACAGAGCGCGCAGCGCCAGGAATATGCCGAGATTTGGCGAGAAGGCGGCCAAGGCGCCGATCACCGAATAGCTGACGATATTCAGCATCAGAATGGGCTTGCGGCCGTATCTGTCGGCAAGCATGCCGAAGAAGAACGCGCCGATGAAGCGCGTCGCCAGGGTCAGGAACAGTGCTTTGGAGACCGCCGGCACGTCGGTCTGGAACTCAGCGGCAATATCGGTCAGCAGGAAAGTCAGAAGGAAGAAATCAAAAGCATCAAGCGTCCAGCCGAGGAACGATGCGGTTACGGTTTTCTTCTGTTCGCTGGTGAGGTTCAAGGCGGTCCTCCTTTGCATCCCCCAAGGAACGATATGTTCCATAAGGTGCAAAAGAGAACGGGACAGCTGCCGGTTTTAAGCCGGCGAGCGGTCACATTTGCGTCACTTCTGGATCAGGATGAAACGTCATCCTGATCCAACTCTTTTGTGGAGCATGATCTTTCCCGAAAACCGATTCTCACTTTTCGGGATCATGCTCGAGGTCGATGACCATCAGCCCCTCGGTGCCGCCCTTGAGCGCGGCGACCAGGCGGGCGCCTGCGCGCTGATGCGCCTCGTGAACCAGATAGGCGTCACGGGCGGCGGCATCGTCAAAGTCGATGGTGAAGCCATGGTCGAAACCGCGCGCAAAGGGTTCGGGACTGACATTGGCGCTGAAATGCACCTTGCCCATGCCGTCGACGACGGTGCGCAGCGCTGCGAGATCGGCATGGATCGCCGCGCGCTCGGTTGCAGGAACGTCGTCGCGAAAGCGGACGAAGACGCAATGCCGGATCATCGTTGATGCCTCACGCCGCCTGGTTGCCCTTGAACACGGCCGGCGGCAGCGGCTCGCGGCCGAGGATGAGGTCGGCGCCTTTTTCACCGACCATGATGGTTGGCGCATTGGTGTTGGAGGAAGGCACGCGCGGCATCACCGAGGCGTCGCAGACGCGTAAGGCGTCGATGCCGCGCAGCCTGAGATCGGGCGTCACCACGGCCATCGCATCATGGCCCATGCGGCAGGTACCGACCGGGTGGTGGTCGGTCTTGGACGTGCGGCAAGCATAGTCGAAAAGGTCCGCGTCGCTTTGCAGGTTCGGCCCAGGCAGCACCTCGCGCAGCACATAGGGCTGCAACGCCTTCTGGCGCATGATCTCGCGGGCCAGCCTAAGCCCCTTGATCGACATGTCGCGGTCGTAAGGATCGGACCAGTAGTTGGGATCGATCAGCGGGTGGTCGGCCGGGTCGGCGCTCTTCAATCGCACCGTGCCGCGCGAGCGCGGGCGCAGGAAGGCCGAGTTCAACGTGACCCCCGGATTCTTCAGTTTTTCCACGCCGGCCTCGATGCCGGAGCCGAGACCGAGGTGGAACTGGATGTCGGGCGAGGCGGCCGTCGGGTCGGCGTACCAGAAGCCGCCGGTCTCGAACAGGCTCGAGGCGACCGGACCCTTCTTGAGCAAGAGGTATTGCAGCCCGGCCCAGAGGGTGCGGTGCAGCTTGGCATAATTGTCATAGGTGTGGTCGCCGGTGCATTCGGCGATCACGAACAGGTCGAGATGGTCCTGCATGTTGGAGCCGACGCCGGGCAGGTCATGCACCGGTGTCACGCCAACCGATTTCAGATGATCGGCCGGGCCGATGCCCGATTGCATGAGGAGCTTAGGCGAGCCGATCGCGCCCGACGAGACGATCACCTCGCGTCCGGCGCGCAGGATCGTCTTCTCGCCACCGGGTCTGTCGACCACCTCGACGCCGATGGCGCGGCCGTTCTCGACGACGACCCGGGTGACCAGCACATCGGTCCTGACCGTCAGATTCCTGCGGGCGCCGATCGGCTTCAGATAAGCGACGGAGGCCGATGAGCGCCGCGCATTCTTCTGGGTGAGCTGATAGTAGCCGACGCCTTCCTGGCTGGCGCCATTGAAGTCCGGATTGAACGGGATGCCCATTTCCTGGCCGGCGCGGAAATAAGCTTCGCAGATCGGCAGCGGCGAGATCGGGTTCGACACTCCGAGCGGACCCTGGTCGCCATGGAAATCGTTGGCGAAGCGCTGGTTGTTTTCGGCGCGCTTGAAATAGGGCAGCACGTCGCGATAGCCCCAGCCGGTCAGCCCCTCTTCCTTCTCCCAGGCATCGTAGTCGCGGGCGTTGCCGCGCGTGTAGATCTGCGCGTTGATCGAAGAGCCGCCGCCGACCACCTTGGCCTGGGTGTACCAGAAGACGCGGTCCTTCATGTTTCTCTGCGGCACGGTCGACCAGCCCCAGGAGGCGATGCCCTTGGTCATCTTGGCGAAGCCCGCCGGCATGTGGATATAGGGATGCCAGTCCTTGCCGCCGGCTTCGAGGAGCAAAACGGAATTGGATGGATCCTCGCTCAGCCGGTTGGCGAGAACGCAGCCGGCCGGACCGGCGCCAACAATGATGTAGTCAGCCATTGTTCCTCACAAGCGTGGCACCGAGAGCGCGCCGTCGACATCGATGACCGATCCGGTCGAAAAGCCGAATTTTCCGGAGGCAAGTGCCGCCACGACGGCGCCGATATCGCCGGCCTCGCCCCATCGCTTTGCCGGCACCAGGCCGCCCTCGATCAGCGCGTCATATTTGGCGGAAACGCCCGCCGTCATGTCGGTGCGGATGATGCCCGGCCGCACTTCGAACACGCCGATGTTCTCGGCGGCGAGCCGCAGCGCCAGGTTCTTCACCCACATCGAAAGACCGGCCTTGGAAATGCAGTAGTCCGCACGCTCCGGCGAGGCCATCGCTGCGCTGACCGAGGTGATGGTGATGATCGATCTGGCTGGGCCGGCAGGCGTCGCCAGCATGGCCTTGGCGACGGCCTGGCTTAGGAACACCGTGCCGCGCAGGTTGATGTTCAAGGCGCGGTCGAAATTCTCCGGCTTCAGCTCCAGCAGGTCGCCGCGCACCACGGCCCCGACGCCGGCATTGTTGACCACGCAGTCGATGCGGCCGAAGGCGGCGATCGCGGCGTCGACCAGTCTTTGATGGGCGGCAAGGTCGGCAATATCGCATCGGGCATAGGCGAACTTCACGCCGCGTGCCGCGATATTCTCTGCCAGTCCGTGCGCAGGTTTCTCGGCAAGGTCGGCAACAAGGATGTCGAAGCCGGCATCGGCCAGCGCCTCGGCGCAGGCGAGCCCGATGCCGCGCGCGCCTCCCGTGACGATGGCTGCCGGGCGGCTCATGCGGCAAGCTCCGTCTTGCGGATGTGATCGGCGACGCGCAACGCTTGCGCTGCGATCGACAGTGCGGGATTGACCGCGGCCGATGTCGGCAGGAAGCCGCCATCGACGACGTAGAGGTTCCGGTGGTCATAGGCGCGGCAGAGCGGATCGAGCGGCGAGGTGGCCGGGTCGTTGCCCATCTTCACCGTGCCGCACTGATGCGAGGGGGTGCGCTTGTCGAAGGGGCGTGACAGCACGATCGGATAACCGCAGGCGCGAAGGTTCTCGCGCATGACCCTGGTCAGGCCTTCCAGCGACTGCATGTTGGAGCGCCGCCACTGCATGACGATGTCCTTGCCGTCGACCATGATGCGGCTTTCGGGGTCGGGCAGGTCCTCGCACATCAGGTACCAGTCGACGGCGTGGCCAGCCATGTAGTCGAGCACGAATTTCGGCATCGACTTCACATTGGCCTTCAGCATGTTGCCGTCGATCTTGCCGAGCAGCTGCACATTGCCGAGCGGCTTGCCGCCCTTGCCGTCCGACAGATAGTAATCGTTGAGCATCAGCGTCTTCTGGTAGACGCTGTCGTTGCGGCGGCGCGGGTCGATCGCCAGCATCGCGCTCGAATTGTGGTTCATGAAATTGCGCCCGACCTGGTCGGAGCTGTTGGCGAGGCCTTGGCCATTCGCCGACGGCGAGCGCAGCAGGATGGCGGCCGAGTTGATCGCGCCGGCGGACAGGATGACGAGCTTCGGCGACAGCGTCTTTCGCGCGCCGTTCTGGGTGTAGTGAATGGCGGCGATCGACCTGCCGTCCGGCGCGGTTTCCAGCCAGTCGACATGGGCGCTGGTTTCGAGCCGGATGTCTGGATCTTTCAGCGCCGCCGTCAGCGGGCCGGTCTGGGCGTCGATCTTGCCCTGGCCGGTGTTGGGGAATGCATCCCAGCCGGTCTTGCCTTCCTTCAGCCAGGTCTCGATGTCGACGCCGAGCGGCAGCGAAGCGGGATGCAGGCCGAGGCTTTTCAGCTCGGCGCGGGCGCGCGCGATCGGCGGTTCGTCCGGCACCGGCTTGAAGGGGTAGGGGATCGAATGGAACGGCTCGGTCGGGTCCTCGCCGAGTGAGCCGCGCACGCGAAAAAGCTGTTCGGCCTTCGAGTACCACGGCTCGAATTCGTCATAGGAAAACGGCCACGCCGGCGAGACGCCGCCGAAATGCTCAAGCTCGGAAAAGTCCTCCTTGCGGTAGCGGATCAGCACCGCGCCGAAGAATTTCGAATTGCCGCCGACATAGTAATAGTTGCCGGGATTGAAGGCGGCGCCTCCGGCCTCGCGCCACATCTCCTTCGGCCGGTAGTGCTCTTCGACGAAGATCGAGCGCGACGAGCGTGCATGCGGCGTCGCGGGCAGCGGCTCGCCGCGCTCCAGGATCAGGATCGACGCGCCGCTGCCGGCCAAGCCGGAGGCGATCGTGGCGCCGCCGATGCCGGAGCCGATGATGACAATATCCGGGTTTGCCATGGTCTAAGGGTCTTTATTTTGATGCATGTCGTTGCCCCAAAACCGGAGCCACTTTTGGGCGACATGCATCAGAGGATGCGCTTCTCGGTCGCCGGGTCGAAGAACACGGCCTTGCTGAGGTTGAAGGCAAGCGGCGTGCTGGTGTTGGGCTGGATCCTTGCATCGGCGCGCAACCGGGCCACCACGCCCTTGCCGCCCAGATTGGTGACGGCGAAAGTGTCCGACCCCGCCGGCTCGACCACTTCGATGTGGCAGTCGGCTGTGGCGATCTCGGATCCGTTGCGCTCGGCGCCTTCCGGATCGGTCAGCGCTTCGGGGCGGACGCCGAAGATCACCGGCTTGTCCTTGAAGGCGGCAAGGCCGGCCGGCGCGCCGGGCACCGCCAGCGTGATCGGCTGGCGGGCTTCGCGTTCCAGCACCACCGACAGCCCGCTGCCATTAGCGTCGATCCTGGCGGGGATCAGGTTCATCGCCGGCGAGCCCATGAAGTCGGCGACGAAGATGTTGGTCGGGTTGTTGTAGATCTCGGCCGGCGTGCCGAACTGCTGCACCTCGCCGTCGCGCATCACGGCGATCTTGGTCGCCAGCGTCATCGCCTCGATCTGGTCGTGGGTGACATAGACGATCGTCGTGCCGGTGGTCGCGTGCAGGCGCTTGATCTCGATGCGCATGTCGACGCGCAGCTTGGCGTCGAGGTTGGAGAGCGGCTCGTCGAACAGGAAGAGCTTTGGGTCGCGCACCAGCGCCCGGCCCATGGCGACGCGCTGGCGCTGGCCGCCGGAAAGCTGGCTGGGCTTGCGACCGAGGAGGTGACCGATCTGCAGGATCTTGGCCACCTTGTCGATCGCCGCCTGACGCTCGGCGGCAGGCACGCCGCGCATCTCCATGCCGAAGGCGATGTTGCCGGCGACCGTCATGTTCGGATAGAGCGCGTAGCTCTGGAAGACCATGGCGATATCGCGCTTCGAAGGATGCAGATCGTTGATCGCCCGGCCTTCGACGCGGATCTCGCCCTCGGTGATGTTCTCGAGACCGGCAATGGTGTTGAGCAGCGTGGACTTGCCGCAGCCGGACGGGCCGACCAGCACGAGGAAGCCGCCCTTTTCGAGCTCGACATCGATGCCCTTCAGGATCTCGACATTCCCGAAGCGCTTCTTCAGCCCATCAATTTCCAGAAAAGCCATGATCGTTCCTTCAGAAAACAGGGTCAGCCCTTGACCGCGCCAGCCATCAGCCCGCGCACGAAATACCGGCCGGCGACGACATAGACGATCAAGGTGGGGAGCGCGGCAATCATCGCCGCCGCCATGTTGACGTTGTATTCGACGACGCCGGTCGAAGTGTTGACGACGTTGTTCAGCGCCACCGTCATCGGCATCACGTCGCCGGACCCGGCATAGGCGGAGGCGAACAGGAAGTCGTTCCAGATGTTGGTGAACTGGTAGATCACCGTCACCACGATGATCGGCAGCGAATTGGGCAGCATGATGCGCCGAAATATCTGGAAGAAGGAGGCGCCGTCGACCTGTGCCGCCTTGATCAACTCGGTGGGGAAGGCTTCGTAATAGTTGCGGAAGAAGAGTGTGGTGAAGCCAAGGCCGTAGACCACATGGACGAAGACGAGATTGACGGTCGAATTGCCGAGGCCGAAGTTGAAGCCGGTGGCGTTCTGCAGGGTGACACCGAAGCGGCCGAGGCTGCCGAGGATCGTTGCCATCGGCAACAGCACCGACTGGAACGGAATGAAGCAGGCAAACAGCATCATCGCGAAGACCAGCGTGTGGCCGCGGAAGCGCCATTTGGTCAGCACATAACCGTTCAAAGCGCCGAGCAGCGTCGAGATCAGCACCGCCGGCACGACCATCTTGATGGAGTTCCAGAAGTAGCCCTTCATGCCGACGCAAGTCAGGCCCGAGCAAACTTCGCTCCACGCCTTTATCCATGGCGCGAAGGTCGGCGCATGCGGCAGCGACAGCATGTTGCCGTTCTGGATCTCTTCCATGGTCTTGAACGAGGTGACCAGCATGACGAAGAGCGGCATCAGATAGAAGATCGCGAACAGCGCGAGCAGCCCGTAGATCACGATGCGGTTGAACGTTCTGGCGCGGACGCCGCTTGAGGCCTGGCGGGCGGGTGAAGCGACGGCGCTCATCGCGACTTCTCCCTGAGCTCGGAATAGAGATACGGAACGATGATGGCCGTGATGGTCATCAGCATGATCACCGCGCTTGCCGAGCCGACCGCCATTTCGTTGCGCTTGAAGGTGAACTCATACATGAAGTTGGAGGGCAGCCAGGCCGAGCCGCCGGGGCCGCCGCTGGTCAGCGCCACCACCAAGTCATAGGACTTGATGGCGAGGTGCGCGAGCACGATGAAGGCCGACAGAAACACGGGCCTGAGCAGCGGAATGACGATGCGGCGGTAGAGCTGGAAGGTGGATGCGCCGTCGATCTGCGCGGCCTTCATGATCTCGCCGTCGATGCCGCGAAGCCCGGCCAAAAACATCGCCATGATGAAGCCGGAAGCCTGCCAGACGCCGGCGATGACCACCGTGTAGATGACGAAATCCTTGTTCTTGATCCAGTCGAAGTGGAAGCTCGTCCAGCCCCATTGATGCAGCGTCTGCTCGAGGCCGAGGCCGGGGTCGAGGAACCATTTCCAGGCGACGCCGGTGACGATGAAGGAGAGCGCCATCGGGTAGAGATAGATCGGCCTCAAGACGCCTTCGCCGCGGATCTTCTGGTCGAGCAAGATGGCCAGGAACAGGCCGAGCGCCAGGCAGATGGCGATGTAGAGGAAACCGAAAATGCCCATGTTGGTGATCGAGGTGTACCAGCTCGACGGCGGGTCGCTTTCGAAGGTCCAGCGCCACAGCCGCTGATAGGCCCGGGCGCCGGTGATGTCGTAGGACGGGAAGGTCTTGGAGTTGGTGAAGGACAGATAGATCGTCCACAGGATGAAGCCGTAGACGAAGACGATCGTCGCCGCGAAGCTTGGCGCCAATACGATCTTCGGCAGCAGGTCCTGCAGCCGCGAACGGACCGACGCGCCAGGGCGGGCGTCGTGCTCCGGTGTCAGCTTGATCTGGGTCTCGGCGACTGTGCTCATCGGCTCATCCAGTACCGGTTGGTCGGAAACAGCCCAGCGCGAAATCGCACCAGGGTTTTGTCCCACACCTTTTGTCGACAGGAGACCTCCCCCGCCGAAGCGGGGGAGATTTGGTTCAAGTGAACCTTACTTGGCGTCGTCGATCGCCTTGACCAGTTCGGTCACGGCTTCGTCGGAGGTCTTGATCTGACCATGGACGAATTTCGACACGACATCCTTGTAGGCGTTGGCGACGGCCGGCGGGGCGCCATAGCCCTGGGCCAGCGAGCCGAACAGCGTGCCGCCGTCATTGGCCTTCTTCAGGTCTGCGATGCCCTTCTTGCCGCAGGCGTCGAAGTCGGTGTCAGGCACGTCGGTGCGGGCCGGGACCGAACCCTTCACCACGTTGAAGGCCGACTGAAAGCTCTTCGACAGGGTGGCGGTGGCCAGAGCGATCTGGGCGGCCTTGCGGTCGTCCGGAACGTTGAACATGCCGAACATGTCGGAGTTGTAGATCACCGAGCCGTCGGTGCCCGGGAAGCGGTAGCAAAGGAAGTCGGTGCCCGGGGTCTTCTTGGCGGCGTGGAACTCGCCCTTGGCCCAGTCGCCCATGACCTGAACCAGCGCGTCGCCCTTGATGACCATGGCGGTGGCAAGGTTCCAGTCGCGGCCCGAGAAGTTCGGGTCGACATATTTGACGAGCTTGGCGAGGTTGTCGAACGACTTCTTCATCGTATCGGACTTGAGCGACTCCTCATCGAGATCGTTCATCGCCTTCTTGTAAAATTCCGGCCCGCCGGTCGACAGCACGACGGAGTCGAACATGGTGGCTTCCTGCCAGTTCTGGCCACCCAGAGCGAGCGGGGTGACGCCGGCAGCCTTGGCCTTGTCGAGCAGAGCGATGAAGTCGTCGAAGGTCTTAGGCTCGGTGCCGCCGATCTTGTCCATCACCGCCTTGTTGATCCACAGCCAGTTGACCGAGTGGACGTTGACCGGAGCCGCGACCCACTTGCCATCATAGACGGAGAACTTCTGCAGCGCCGCCGGAACCGACTTGTCCCAGCCTTCCTTCTTGGCGGTCTCGGTCAGGTCGCCCATGACGCCGGCGGCGGCATAGTCGAGCACGGTGTAGCCAAGCATCTGCGATGCGGTCGGATAGTTGCCGGCCGCGACCATAGCCTTCAGCGCGGTCATGGCGGCGTCGCCGCCGCCGCCGGCTACCGGCACGTCCTTCCAGGCATAGCCTTCCTTGGCCAGATCCTGCTTCAGCACGTTCAGAGCAGCCGCTTCGCCGCCCGACGTCCACCAATGCAGCATCTGCACTTCCTTGACGTCCGCGGCATGCGCCGAGAACGCAAAGCTCGTCGCAAGAGCCGTTCCGATAAGCAGTTTGCGCAACATGTACTACCTCCCTTGTTGCATGCACATAACCGGCGGGTGTCCGCCGGGGTCTCCCAACTCAGCCGACCCACCAACCGGTGCGCCGGCCGCGATGAAACTGGATTGTCTTTTCCTCGGTATAATCCTCGACGGCGCGTTTGCCGAGTTCACGTCCCAGACCGGACTGCTTGTAGCCGCCGAAGGGCAGTTCGGGATAACCTTCCATGAACGTATTCACCCAAACCGTCCCCGAACGCACACCGCGCGCCACCGACATGCACGTGTCGACGCCGGCGCTCCATACCCCTGCAGACAGACCATAGGGCGTGTTGTTGGCAATGCGCAATGCCTTTTCAATCGTTTCAAAAGTGAGCACGGACAGCACCGGCCCGAACACTTCCTCGCGCGCGATCGCCATATCCTCGGTGACGTTGCGGATGATGGTCGGATCGAGATATTGGCCGGCATTGGAGGCAAGCCTGGCGCCGCCGGCGAAAACGTTGCCGCCGTCTGTTTCCGCCGCCGTCACATAGCCGGCTACCTTTTCCATATGGTCGGCCGAGATCATCGCGCCGACCTTGGTGCGATCGTCGAGCGGATCGCCGACGCGGACCTTCCGGGACAGCGCCTTGACCGCGTTGAGGAAGTCGTCGGCGATCGCCTCATGCACGATCAGGCGGCTGCCGGCATTGCAGCATTCGCCGGCGTTGAAGAAGCCGCCGAACACCGCGGCATCCGCCGCCGCCTCGAGGTCGGCGTCGGGAAAGACGATCTGGCCGTTCTTGCCGCCGAGTTCCATCGAGACCTTCTTCAAGGAATCGGAAGCGGCGGCCATGGTCGTCTTGCCGACACGGGTCGAGCCGGTGAAGGAGACCATCTCGACCAGCGGATGGCTGACCATCGGCGCGCCGACATCGGCGCCGAAGCCGGCGAGGATGTTGACGACGCCGGCCGGCAATCCAGCCTCGAGCAGGATGTCGCCGAGCACGAAGGTCGAGGCCGACGTCATCTCGCTCGGCTTCACCACCGCCGTGCAGCCCGCGGCGAGCGCGAAAGGCAGTTTCTGGCTGACGATCAGGAAGGGGAAATTCCACGGCGTGATGATCGAGACGACGCCGATCGGCTCGCGCAGCACGACGCCGAGCATATCGTCGCCCAGATTGGCGTAACTTTCGCCGTGCAGCGTACGGGCAAGCGAAGCGGCATAGCGCCAGATGTCCGCCGCGCCGCCGATCTCGCCGCGCGCCTGGGCGATCGGCTTGCCGGATTCCAGCGCGTCGAGGCGCGCGATCTCTTCCAGCCGGGTCTCGATCAGGTCGGCGGCCTTCAGCAGAACCGCCGCGCGTTCCGACGCCTTCATGCGCGGCCATGGACCGATCTCGAAAGCCCTGTGCGCGGCCTGCACCGCGGCTTCCACTTCCGCAGCGCTCGCCTGGGCATAGCGCGAGACGACAAAACCGTGGCCGGGGCTGGCGCGCTCGATGCTACGGCCGTCGCGGGCGTCGACATGCTTGCCGTCGATCAAAAGCTTGTAGGCCTTCGGTGCCTGGGACGCCTCGACCGGCATGGAGATGTTGAGCGGTGCGTTCATCGTTTCTTCTCTAGGATCTCGAAAAGGCCGGCTTCTGCTTGGCCTTGAAGGCGCCGACGCCGGCTTTGAGGTCGGCCGTGAGCGCTATGAAGCCGCTGGCCAGCGCCTCCGTCGCGGCGGCGTTTTCCTCGCCCTCGGCAACGCCGATCATCAACTTGGCGGCCTCGGTCGCCAGCGGGCCGCGCTCAGCGATCTTTTCAGCCCAGGCCTTGGCCTCGTCGAACGCCTTGCCGGTCTCGACGACGCGGTCGACAGCGCCGAGAGCAAGCGCGTCTGTCGCCAGGAAAATCTCGCCACCCAGCGCCATGCGTCGCACGATTTGCGCGCCGAAGCGGCGCACGGCGCGCTGCGTGCCAGACCATCCAGGCACGACGCCGATCGAGGTTTCGGGGAAGCCGAGCTTCACCTGGGTTTCGGCGACGCGGAAATCACAGGCTGCGGCCAGTTCCAGTCCGCCGCCCAAAGCATGACCGGACAGCACGGCGATGGTTGGTTGTCTGAGCCGGGCCAGTCGGTCGAAGACGCGATGGCCGTAGCGCACCCATTGCACCTGGAAATCGGCGGCGCTCATCGCACCCCAGGCCTCGACGTCACCGCCGGCGCAAAAGCCCTTGCCTTCGCCGCGGAGAAGCACGACGCGGACGCCCTCGGTCAGCTCCGCCTCGTCGAGCGCTGTCTCCAGCGCGCGCAGCATCGGGATGTCGAGCGCGTTGAATTTCTCCGGCCGGCGCAATGTGACGACGCCGATGGCGCCGTCCTTTTCGAAAGCGACGAGACGCTCAGCCATGCGCGCCTCCAAGCGAGGCGCCGCCGTTGAGCGACAGGCCGATCGGCCGGTCCTGGTAAAGCGACGCATGCGTGATCTTGAGGTCGTTGGCGACGCCAAGCGGGATCTCTGCCTGCGCCAGCACGTCACGTTCGAGGTCGATGCCGGGCGCGAGCTCCGTCACCATTAGCCCGTCCGGCGTCAGCTTCATCACGCAGCGCTCGGTGACATAGGTGATGTCCTGTCCCTGGGCGACAGCGCGTTTTCCCGAGAAGGAGATGTGCTCGACCTCCTCGACCACCTTCTTGACCTTGCCTTCCTGGTCGATGCGGATGGCGCCGTTCGCCAGCGAGAGCTTGGCGCCGGCATTGAAGAAGCCGGAGAAGACGATCTTCTTCGCCCGCGACGTGATGTCGACGAAGCCGCCCGCGCCGGCCGTCACATGCGACCGCGCCGAAAGCTTCGACACGTTGACCGAGCCATGGCGGTCGATCTGCAGGAAGGAGAGCAGCGAGGCGTCGAAGCCGCCGGCCTGGAAGTAGATGAACTGGTGTGGCGAGGGCATGATCGCCTCGGCGTTCGAGGCGCAGCCGAACTTGAAGTCGAGCAGCGGCACGCCACCGACCGCGCCCTGCTCGATCACCCAGGTGACCTTGCCGTGCTGGCCTTCCTCGAGAAGGATGCGCGGCACGTTGGCGGAGATGCCGAACCCGATGTTGACGGCCATGCCGTCGCGCAATTCCATGGCGACGCGGCGCGCGATGACCTTCTGGACGTTCATCTCCGGCGTGCGGAAGCTCGACAGCGGCCGGAAGATCTCGCCCGAGATCGCCGGGTCATAAGGTGTCTGCGTCGTCTGCAATTGGTCGGGCGCCACCACGATATGGTCGACCAGGACGCCCGGAACGCGCACGTCATGCGGCTTCAGCGTGCCGTTCTCGACGACGCGCTTCACCTGCGCGATGACGATGCCGCCATTGTTGCGGGCCGCCAGCGCCTGCTCCAGGCCGCCGAGATAGGCGCCTTCGTGCTCATAGGTCAGGTTGCCGCGCTCGTCGGCCGTGGTGGCGCGGATGATCGAGATGTTCGGCACGATGGCGCGGAAATAGAGCCATTCCTCGCCGTCGAACTGCTGTACCGAAACGATCGGCTCACTGGCCGCCGCGTTCATGGCACAGCCCTGGTGGCGCGGGTCGGCGAAGGTGTCGAGGCCGACCTTGGTCAGCACGCCCGGCCGCTTGGCGGCGGCCTCGCGATGCATGTCGAACAGGATGCCCGAAGGCACGTTGTAGGCGGCGACGGAATTGTCGCCGATCATCTTCCAGATCCGTGGCGGCTCGGCGGAGGAGGGGCCGGACGGGTAGGAGCCGCAGAGCGTGCGCTTCAACAGTCCCGGCTTGGCGAGATGGTCGATGCCCTTGATGCCGTACATGTCGCCGGCGGCGATCGGATGCAGCGTGGTGATCGCCTTCGGATGGCCTTGGGTGTCGAAACGCTCGCCAATCGCGGCAAGCACGGCGTCCGGGCAGCCGAGGCCGCTCGACGACGACACCGAGACGACCATGCCGTCCTTGATCAGGCTGGCGGCATGCGCCGCGGAAACGACCTTGCTCAATTTCCGCTCCCGAGTTTCGGATCGATTGAAACAGTCTTGCCGGTCTTCGCCGACTGCAAAGCCGCCTCGGCAGAGGCCAGCGACCAGATGCCGTCCTCGCCGGTGGCGGAGGGCTGGCCTTTGCCGCGGATCGCGGCATGGAACTGACGCAGCGAACGGGTGTAGAGATCCTCGCGGTCGAAGCTCAATTCTTCTTCCCCGCTCGCGGTGCGCAGCAGCACAGAGCCGACCGGCTTTTGCGTCATCACATCGGTGGCGATCAGCGAGCCTTCCGATCCGTGCACCTCGAAGCCGGTGCCGGCGAATTTCGTCGTGAACCCCTCATGCGACTGCGCAATGACGCCGGACTTGAAGCGCCAGATGCACATGGCGCCGTCCTCCAGCCCGCCGCCGGCCATGCCGGCCGACTGCGAGAAGGCCGAGATCTCGACCGGATCGTCGCCGAGCACGAAGCGCAGCGTGTCGGCATCGTGCACGGTGATATCGAGCACCACGCCGCCGCCGGCTTCCGGCCTGGTGATGCGCCAGCCCTGAAGGTTCTCCGGCAGGAAGACCGAGTGGAAGACGCGCGCCGCGACCGGCTTGCCGATGCGGCCGGCGGCAATCGCCTCGCGCATGGCACGGTGGGCGCCGGCATTGCGCAAATGATGATTGGTGCCGAAGACGATGCGGGCCGCTTTCGCCGCGGCGACCATCTTCCTTGCATCGGCGCTGGTCAGCGCCAGCGGCTTTTCGCACAGCACATGCTTGCCCGCCTTGATCGCGGCAAGCCCCTGTTCGAGGTGCAATTCATTGGTGGTCGAGATGTAGACGGCGTCGATATCGGCGCCGAGCAGCGCATCGAGGGTCGAGACGGCGGCCGGAATGCCGTTCTCGCGGGCATAGGCTTTCGCGCGCTCGGAATTCGAGCTCATCACGGCAGCGACCTCGCCATCGGCCTGCGCGCGGATGGCATCGATCATGAATTGTCTGGCGATCGTGCTGGCGCCGATCAGTCCCCATCGCACGCTCATGCCGCGTCTCCCACTTGGCTGTTGCGGTCCGGTCCGCAGCTTTCCCGCACGACCAGGCTGACGGCGCCGGTATGGTCCTCGGCGCGCGTGGTGCGAGACTGGATCATCTTCAGCATGACATGGGCCGCGCGCTCGCCGAGGCCCGCTGTGTCGACGGCAACGCTGGTCAGCGCCGGACTATAGTGCTCGGCCTCGGTGACGTCGTCGAAGCCGACGACGGCAAAGTCCACTCCCGCTTCCAGATTGCGCCGGCGCAGCGCCAGCATGACGCCGAAGGCGACCGCGTCGTTGAAGCAGAGTGCGGCCGTCGGCGGTTCGGCCGCGGCAAGCGCCGTCTCCAGGCAAGCCATGCCGCCCTTGCGGCTGGTCTCGCCCTCGACGATCAGCCGATCGGAGGCCGGGATGCCAAGCGTCTTGCAGGCTTCGAGGAAACCGCCCAGGCGCTCGTGATAGACGACGAGGTCGGATGAGCCGCCGAAGAAGGCCAGGCGGCGATGGCCCCTGCGGATCAGATGCTCGGTGGCAAGCACCGCGCCGCGATGATTGTCCGGCGCGATCACCGGGATGCGGCTGTCGGGCAGGCGGCGCATGGCAAAGACGATCGGCACGCCGGCCGTCTCGATGCGGCGGAAGGCGCCCGGCGTGGTGCCGCGCGCCGGCGAGACGATGAGGCCAGCCACGCCCTGCTCCATCAGCGACTTCAGCACCTCTTCCTGGCGCACCGGGTTCTCGGCCGTGTTGGCGATGAAGGGCACGATGCCTGCCGCCTGGAAGACGCGTTCCATGCCGACGGCAAGCTCGGCGAAGAACGGGTTGGTGAGATCGTTGATCACCATGCCGATGACGTTGGAATGGGCCTTGCGCAGATTGGCGGCGCCGCGGTTGTAGACATAGCCGACATCCTCGATCGCCTTGCGCACCTTGACCGCGGTTTCAGGCCGGATCAGCCCGCTGCCCTGTAGCACGAGCGATACCGTCGATTTGGACACGCCGGCCTCGCGGGCGATGTCCAGGATCGTCGCCTTGGCCCGGCTGGCCATCCTCGTCATACCCTCCAATTTTCTGAGCTAATCTATTGGAACGTTCTAATCATTGATCCAAATCAGAGTCAATCGTGATTCCGGCGGAGATTCGAAAAATTGATTGAAGCGGTTCAAAACCCCAATGAATGCAAGGGCTGCTGGATGGAGACGTTATGCTCGGTCGGCTTGGGCGCCTTGGATCATAAAGCTTCTTGATTTATTGGAACGTTCCATTTATAGCGACCGCAACGGAGAGTTCCATGGACATCATCTTGCCTGCGGCAAACGGCGACCGGGTCAGCTACCGGCTCGTCGGCAAACCAGTCGAAGCGATCAAGGGCGCGCGTTTTTCGCGCGTCGCCTATGCCGCCGCCCATGTCGTTGCCGACCCCATCGCCATGACCAATCCGTGGTCGCGGCCGGCGGTCGACTGGGACAGGACGATGGCGTTCCGCCACCATCTTTGGCGGCTCGGCTTCCGCATCGCCGAGGCCATGGATACGTCCCAGCGCGGCATGGGTTTCGACTGGGCGAGCGCGAAGGAACTGATCCGGCGTTCGATCGCGGAGGCTAAAACGGTGCCGGGCGCCGACCTCGCATCGGGAGCTGGGACCGATCACCTGACGCCGGCTGCGGCCAAGACGCTCGACGACGTCATCCGCGCCTATGAAGAACAATTCGCCTTCATCGAAGGCGAGGGTGGCAAGGCGATCATGATGGCGAGCCGCGCGCTGGCGGCGGTGGCAAAAGGTCCCGACGATTATGCCCGCGTCTATGACCGGATGCTCTCCCAGGCATCGGGCAAGGTCATCCTGCACTGGCTGGGCGACATGTTCGATCCGGCGCTCAAGGGCTACTGGGGCAGCAACGATTTCGGCGCGGCGCTGGACACGGTCGTGGCCATCATCGAGCGGCACGCCGACAAGGTCGAAGGCATCAAGATATCGCTGCTCGATGCGGAGAAGGAGGTGCTGCTGCGCGACCGACTGCCCGACGGGGTGATGATGTTCACCGGCGACGACTTCAACTACCCCGAGCTGATCGCCGGCGACGGCAGGAAACACTCGCACGCGCTGCTCGGCATCTTCGACGCCATCGCCCCCGTGGCGAACGCCGCACTGGCGAAACTGGCGGAAGGCAACAGGGCCGGCTACGACGTGCTGATGACGCCGACAGTGCCGCTGTCGCGCAAGATCTTCGAGGCGCCGACGGAATACTACAAGGCGGGCATCGTGTTCATGGCCTGGCTGAACGGAAATCAGAACCACTTCACCATGGTGGGCGGCATGCAGTCGGCGCGCGGCATATGCCATTACGCGGATGTCTTCCGCCTCTCCGACCAGGCCGGTCTGCTGGCCGACCCCGAGCTGGCCGTCGCCAGGATGAAGACCCTGCTGGCGATGGCCGGCATCTGAGGTCATCCCCCGCGCGGGGGATTTGCGTTCCGCCGGTAAATCGTATTCGCTTGCCGAAAACGGGCGCGGACGAATACGGCAATGGCGGAGGCTGCCGGATGGATCAGACCTTCGATCTCAAGGGAAAGCGCATTTTCGTCGCCGGCCATCGCGGCATGGTCGGCTCGGCGCTGGTGCGCCGCCTGGCGGGCGAGAATTGCGAGATCGTGACGGTGGCGCGAAGCGAGCTCGACCTTCTCGACCAGGCCGGCGTGCGCCGCTGGATGGAGGACCGGCGGCCGGACGCGGTGATCATGGCGGCCGCCAAGGTCGGCGGCATCCTGGCCAACAACAGCTTCCCGGTGGATTTCCTTTACGAAAACCTCGTCGTGCAGACCAACGTCATCGAGGCTGCCTTCCGCAGCGGGGTGCGGAAGCTCCTGTTCCTGGGCTCGTCCTGCATCTACCCAAAGCTCGCGCCGCAGCCGATCCCGGAAGACGCGCTGCTCACCGGCCCGCTCGAACCCACCAACGAATGGTACGCCGTCGCCAAGATAGCCGGCTTGAAACTTTGCCAGGCCTACCGGCGGCAATATGGCGTCAACTACATCTCGGCCATGCCGACCAATCTCTACGGTCCGGGCGACAATTTCGACCTCGACAGCAGCCATGTCGTGCCGGCGCTGATGCGCAAGGCGCATGAGGCGAAGCTCACCGGTCAAAAGACCCTGCAGGTGTGGGGATCGGGCCGTCCGATGCGGGAGTTCCTGCATGTCGACGACGCGGCCGATGCCTTTGTCTGGCTTTTGAAGAATTATTCCGGCGACGGCCACGTCAATGTCGGGAGCGGCGAGGACGTCACCATCGCCGAGCTTGCCGGCGCCGTCGTATCGGTCGTCGGCGCCGGCGCCACGATCGTGTTCGATCCGACGAAGCCGGACGGCACGCCGCGCAAGCTGATGGATGTGTCGCGCCTGTTCGCGACCGGCTGGCGGCCGAAATACGCGCTGCGCGACGGACTGAAGCAGACCTATGCCTGGTTCCTCGAACATGTCGAGAAGGGCGACATCCGTCTTGGCTCGGCATGATCCCCGATCGAAGCTCATAGCGGCGACAAGGGACGACGGTCTGGGCGGCCGCCTTCTGGCCATGGTCAATGCGAAGTCGCTTGCCGACACGCTTGGCTATCGCTTCGGCTTGCTTCTCCGCGGAGCCTCGGCTTTGGTTCTCATCTTGCAAAATGATCGGTCCGAAAAGGACGCGATCCGTCAACGCGACTGTGACTACAGGTGAGCATATGGAAGTTTCCGGCTTGAAGGGGCGGGTGGCGGTCATCACAGCGGCCGGTCAAAACATCGGCAAGGCCGCCGCCCTGGCGTTCGCTCGAGCCGGGGCGCACATCGTCATAACTGGCGGCAGCGACGCGGCCAAGATCGAGGCCGTCGCGGACGAGGCTCGATCCCTCGGTGTCGAGGCGCTGGCATCTATCTGCGACGGCACCGACGAGATCGCCATGAACGCTCTGGTCGAGAGGGCAGCCGCGGAGCTCGGCGGCGTCGACATCGCGGTATCCTGCGTGGGGATAAGACCGCATCAGCGCATCGAGGAGATTACCGTTCAGGACTGGCAGAAAGTGATCAACACCAACCTTGGGTCGGCATTCATCCTAACCCAGGCGGTGCTGCCGCACATGCGCAGAAGGAAGTATGGGCGCCTGCTTTACATGGCCGGCACAGATGCGCTTTTCCCGCTGGCAAACAGGGCGCATGTCGTTGCCGCCAAGCACGGCATGCACGGGCTGGCGAAGGCCGTGGCGCTGGAATGCGGGCCGGACGGGGTGACCGCCAACAGCATTGCCCCCGGATGGCTGGACACCGACAGGAACGCTGCGTGGTACCCCAACCTCGCGGAAACCTACGAGCATGTTAAGGCGACCGTGCCGCTAAGGGCGCTGGGGACAGCCGAGGACGTCGCCAATGCCTGCCTCTATCTCGCATCGGATATGGGCAAGTTCGTCACCGGCCATTTGTTGCACATCAACGGCGGCGAGTTCATGGTGTAGGCCTGCAATCATCAGGGAGCGCTTCAGCGTGAAGGGATACTGGCTCATCGTCGGAACCGAAATCTCGGACCAGGAAGCGCAGGCCGAATATGGCCGGCTTTGGAAGCCGATCGGCGAAAAGTACCAGGCACGCGCCAACACGACGAAGCAACCGCCTCTGCTCGTCGAGGCGCGCGATGCCAAGCGCATGGTCCTGGTGGAATTTCCCTCGCTGGAGGTCGCCAAGGCCTGCTATGCCGACCCGGCCTATGAGGAAGCCATGCGCTTCGCGCTCAAGGCGTCGAATCGCGTGCTCGTGATGTTCGAAGGGGATCTCGGGTAGCAGCTTTAAACGGTGCTGCCCGGGGGCGATGCCAAACCAAGTGGCTGAGTTATTGAAAGGATGGTGGGCGTGACAAGGATTGAACTTGTGACCCCTGCAATGTCAATGCAGTGCTCTCCCGCTGAGCTACACGCCCATCCGACGCCGCGCATACACCACTTTTGATCCGGCGCGTCAATAGCGGGAATGTGGAAAGACGGCTTCCGTTTGTCGCATCGGCGAAGTGCTTGCCGACGCAGGCCTGGATGCACCCTAAGGACGGCTCAGGCGGCCTGCAGCATCTTCTCGACCTCGTTGACGAGATCGCGCAGATGGAAGGGCTTCGACAGCACCTTGGCGTCCTTGGGTGCCTTGGAATCAGGATTGAGCGCGACCGCGGCAAAACCGGTGATGAACATCACCTTGAGGTCCGGGTCGATCTCGGTGGCGCGGCGGGCGAGCTCTATGCCGTCCATTTCCGGCATGACAATGTCGGTCAAAAGCAGCGAGAACGGCTCCTCGCGCAGCCGCTCATAGGCGCTGGCGCCATTGTCGAAATCGCTTACCTGGTAGCCGGCGCGTTCCAGCGCCTTGACGAGGAAGCGGCGCATATCGTCATCGTCTTCCGCCAGCAGAATGCGTGCCATCATGTCCCGTCCGAATCACCCGCCCCAAGCCTGCCGCCGGGCAAGGCCGTTAACCATCCTGTATATGAGATGGAGCCGGTAAACATCAAGTGAATGAAGGGCATGCGACATGCGGTTTAGGGCGCGGTTTCGCCGCCTGAAATGCTGGACATGCCAGGCGCAAGGTGGCAGTTTTACGTCATGACGCAGTGCTTCATCCTGGTTCGTACAAATTGAAGACGGCAGCCGAGGATTTTTCGGTCGTTCCACCCTTCGAAATCCGATCGGGCGCCGAACAGCGCGTCCCTTTCCTGTTCAACTCACCGCATAGCGGCCGCCACTATCCGGACCGGTTCCTGGCCATGGCGCGGCTCGACCGCAATGCCATCCGCCGGTCGGAGGACTGCTATGTCGAGGAGCTTTTCGGCGGCGCAGTGCCGCTCGGCGCACCGCTGCTGACGGCGAACTTTCCGCGCGCTTATCTCGACGTCAACCGTGAGCCGTGGGAACTCGATCCGCGCATGTTCGCGGAGCCGGTGCCGTCCTTCTGCAACATCCGCTCGGCGCGCGTCGCCGGCGGGCTCGGCACGGTGCCGAAGCTGGTCGGCGAGGGGCTCGATATCTATCCGGGGCGGCTGCCGCTGGCCGAGGCGGTGGGACGCATCGAAGCGGTGTACAAGCCCTATCACGAGACGCTGAAGCGGCTCCTGACAAGGACGCATGCCAGGTTCGGCTATGCCGTGCTGATCGACTGCCACTCGATGCCGGCCAGCATACGCGTCGGCGACAATGGCGTGCGGCCCGACTTCATCATCGGCGACCGGTTCGGCATCTCGGCCTCGCCGGCGCTGACCGAAATGGCGATCAGCCTGCTTGTCGGCATGGGCTACACGGTCGCGCACAACAAGCCCTATGCCGGCGGCTTCATCACCGAGCATTACGGCAGACCGGCACGGCATCTGCATGCGCTGCAAATCGAGGTCAATCGCGGGCTTTACATGGACGAGCGGACGTTCCAGAAATCGGCCGGCTTCGACGCCTTGGCCCGCGACCTGACCCGTTTTTCGGCCGACCTGATGTCGATGCCCGACCATCATTTCGTCGATTTGCCGCTGGCGGCGGAATGACGGCGCGGTCGGCGCGCCGAGTTCTTTGTAAACGCAATTCCGGACGGAAAACCGCCTCACACTTTTCCTGGAATTGCTCGAAAAAAAGACCGCATCGTTTTCACGACACGGTCGAAGTCTAGGGAGGAAACGCCCAAGGAGGGCATGGACAGGAAAACCTGTCCGATGACAAAATTATTGTGCGCCGCACAAATGTCAATCGACAGCAGGCTTTTTTAATTCAATATGATGTGGAAATTCCGCTTCGGCGGCTCAAATGTGACATTCGGGCAACAGAAGACGGGCGTCTGACCGGTCTTCGGCGCCTGTTCGCAAGAAAGAGCGGCCGGCAAAGGCCGCGATGGGGAGAGCGACTTGGATATCAGCACCGATTTCATGCGGCGCATCGCACATGCCGCCGCCGCCGAAACCTTGCCGCGCTTCCGCAGCCAGGGGGCGGTCGCCAACAAGGAGGCGGGAAGCTTCGATCCGGTGACGGAGGCCGATCGCGAGGCCGAGCGCGCGATCAGGGCGCTGATTTCCGCCGAATACCCCGACCACGGCATCCTCGGCGAGGAGCATGGCAGCCAGAACCTGACCAGCCGGCATGTCTGGGTGATCGATCCGATCGACGGCACCCGCGCCTTCATTTCCGGCGTGCCGGTGTGGGGAACGCTGGTCGGGCTGACCGTTGATGGCGATGCGGTCGCCGGCATGATGTCGCAACCGTTCACCGGCGAGTTGTTCTATGCCAACGCGTCCGGTTCGCACTACGAAGGACCGGGCGGCCCGCGCAGGCTCGCCACCCGCAAGACGACCGACCTTGCGCAAGCGACGCTGTTCACGACCACGCCGGCCCTGTTCAAGGGCGATGCGCGCAAGCGCTACGACCAGTTCGAGACAAAGGTGCAACTCGCCCGCTACGGCACCGACTGCTACGCCTTCGCCATGCTGGCGGCGGGCAGCATCGACATCGTCGCCGATCCGGGCCTGAAGCCCTACGACATCGTTGCGCTGATCCCGATCATCGAGAAGGCCGGCGGCGTCATCACCACTTTCGAAGGCGGACCGGCGGAGAAGGGCGGCGACATAGTGGCGGCGGCGACGCCCGAGCTTCACGCTGCGGCGATGGCGGCGCTGCGCGGCTGATGCGCTCAGCGGCGAGGGCTGGCCGCCGCAGGATTTCGATCGCGATCAGGGAGCGTCGCCGGTGCCGGGAATGAAGGCGTCGAAAGCGGCCAGGAGCTGCTCGCGATAGATGTCCTTCTCCTGCAGGATTTCGTGCTCGGCGCCGTCGATCATCAACAGCGAGCCGACGCGCAGTTTCCTGGCATAGGCCTCCACCGCCCTGGTCGAGACCACCCGGTCGGCGCCGGCGGCGACGATCAGCATCGGCACCTTGACCCTTGCCATGAAATCCGGATCGCTGACGGCTTCCGCTGCCGCCGCGGCGGCCTTCAGCCAGCGGATCGTCGGGCCGCCGAGCGCGAGATGCGGCCAGGCCTCGTAGATGCCGACATTGCGCCGATAGCGCGCGGGATCCGAGGTCACCTTGTTCAGCTCGAAAGACGGCGGCACTTTCGGCCGCGGACCGAGCGCGGCATAGAGCCAGCCAAGACCCAGCGCGCAGAAGACCGCGCAGATGCGGCGCACCGTGCTTATCGAAACCGGCAGGTCGGGCACGGCGAGGAAGGGCGTCAGCAGCACCATGCGGCGCACGCGATTGACCATCGACGGCGAGGCAAGCAGCGCAATCACCGCGCCCGTGGAGTGGGCGAGGATGTAATAGGGGCCGCGGCAGTCAGGCAGCACGATCTCCCCGAAGAACTGCTCGAGGTCGCGCGTATAGTCGCGGAAGCTGCGGACATAGCCGCGCTGGCGGTTGCGCAGCAGGCGGCTGGAATCGCCCTGGCCGCGCCAGTCGAGCACAGCGACGCCGAAGCCGCGATCGGCGAGATCGCGAATGGTCTCGAAATATTTCTCGATGCATTCGTTGCGGCCGGTCAGCAGAACCACCGTGCCCTGCAGCGGACGGGCGACAGCGGCGAAGACGCCGTAGCGGATCTTCTTGCCGTCACGCGTGGTGAAGAAGCCGCCCGCGGCATTCTGCGGCGCGGGATTGTCTTCGGTCAGGTGGAAAAGATCCGTCATTCGGCGCGTCGTTGGTTGACCTTTGCCCGGACGGGCGAGGCGTCGGCCATGGTGATAGACGGCCAGGCGGCAAAAGCAAAGGCGTTTCGAGGATTTACGCGGCCGCCTTGAAATGGGAAGGCCGGAAGTGCCTGCGGCGCACTTCCGGCCTCTGTCGATCCGGGAGGAAGGGACGTTGCACCCGGTTCGGCCTCGTCGCGGCACGGGGGAAGGCGCCGCTTATCTTTTTGTCTTGACGCAATCCGGACGGAAAACCGCTTCACACTTTTCCTGGAATTGCTCGAACTTGACCGAACCTTAGCGGCATCAGGCTGAACGGATGCCGAAACAGCGGTTCATCCGCCGTTCATGAACGTGGCCGCATTGCGACCGCGAAGAAAACCTTGAAATGGCTTTTTGAGCTTCCCAAATGAAGGTTGTGGCCGCCGATGTTGGGGCCGCTGGCCCATTCGGAACGCCTTTCGAGGGTTTCGCACCGGTCACACACGCAAACCATGTTGCTCAAAAGGAGAACACCTCATGCGTCACGTTGATTTTTCCCCGCTCTATCGTTCGACCGTCGGCTTCGACCGGCTGTTTACCATGCTCGATTCGCTCGGCCAGCCCGAGACCGCGCAGACCTATCCGCCCTATAACATCGAGCGCACCGGCGAGAACGCCTATCGCATCTCGATGGCCGTTGCCGGCTTCTCGGAAGACGAGATTTCAATCGAAGCCCACCGCAACGTGCTGACCGTCAAGGGCGAGCGCAAGGAAGAGGGCGATGGCGAGGGTTCCGAGCTGCTCTATCGCGGCATCGCCTCGCGCGCTTTCGAGCGCCGCTTCCAGCTCGCCGACCATGTCGAGGTCGAAGGCGCCACGCTGAAGAACGGCCTGCTCTTCGTCGACCTCAAGCGCAACATTCCCGAGGAGCTGAAGCCACGCAAGATCGCGATCACCCAGTCTTCGGACAAGGCCAAGCAGATCGAGGCCAAAGCCGCCGCGTAATCGGCCGGCTCCACCCTGGACGACGTCTCCCTCCCGAGACGGAAGCGGCGCCGAGAGGCGCCGCTTTTTTATTGTGCCACCGGCAACGAGCATCTCTGGCTCTTTTGAAGCATGTGGCGTCGGACCATGAAGGGCGATGTCCGATTTCTCCCTGCTGCTGACAGCCACCGTTGCAATCACTTTCCTGCTCGCTGGGATCGTCAAGGGCGTGACCGGTATGGGCCTGCCGACGCTGGCCATGGGATTGCTCGGCACCATGATGCCGCCGGTGACCGCGGCATCGCTGCTCATCGTGCCCTCCTTCATCACCAATGTCTGGCAGCTTTTCGCCGGCCCGAGTTTTTCCGCCATCCTGCGCCGGCTGTGGCTGATGATGGCAGGCATCCTGATCGGCACCACCGCCGGCTCGCGGCTGCTCGCCAGCGACAATGTCAAATGGACGACCGCCGGCCTCGGCGCGGCATTGATCGTCTATGCCGCCTACAGCCTGCTCGCGCGGCAGCCGACGGTGCCGGCACCTGCCGAGCGCTGGTCGTCGCCGGTCGTGGGGTTCCTCACTGGCCTTGTCACCGGCGGCACCGGCGTCTTCGTGGTGCCCGCCGTCCCCTATATCCAGGCACTGGGCTTGAGCCGGGACGATCTGATCCAGGCGCTCGGTCTTTCCTTCACGGTGTCGACGATCGCCCTGGCGCTGGGCCTTGCCTCGCATGGCGCTTTCGAGGCCGGACATCTGGCGATGTCCTCGCTTGCCGTACTGCCGGCCCTGCTCGGCATGTGGCTGGGGCAGGTGCTGCGCCGGAAAATCAGCCCGGCGACTTTCCGCCGCTGGTTCCTGATTTTTCTCATCCTGCTCGGCGTCGAGTTGTTGCTGCGGCCTTTGCTCGCCTAGTTCCTTGACACGGAAGTTTTGACCGATTGGTTCGTATGCATTGGCAGGTCCCATGCCTTGGCGATTGGCCGAGACGCCTATCGCGGTCGTCATCCACGGGCGGAGCAAGGAGCGAAGCGACGCGCGCAGACCCGAGGATCCATGCCGTGACTTGGAAGCGCCGCGGCGGTCCAGAATTCTGCACCGTTGCACACTTCGGTCCAGGTAACGGCATGGATTCCAGGGTCTGCGCGCGTCGCTTCGCTCCTTGCTCCGCCCTGGAATGACGAGGTTCAGGAGCCTTCAGCTCATCGCCGGCGTTTGCGCCGACTTACCCCAAACGGACGTTGATGGCCTTGCCCGACAAGCCTGCAATCTTTCAAAATCACCGTGTTGAGGAACTAGCTGCGACGCAGCCTATTGGCTATTTGTGGCAAGAACAGCTTCGACGTTCTGCCGGTGAACGGCTTCGTATGGCGCGAAATATTCCGTCGCCGTCGTGGCGAAAATATCGGCGCCGAAGGTCCTTAGATTCTGCTTCGCCAGGTTGGGGTCTTGCCGGCAGGCAAGCAGCTTTCGGACATAGGCCTCGGTCGCCGCGATGAAGCTTCTGTCATAGCCGCCGGCTTCGATTGCCTCGAAGGAACCATGGTTGGGCAGGATCCGATCGAACTGCCAGCCGGCCATGCGCTCGAGATCGATCAGATGTTCGCTCAAACGCTCCGGTTCCGACACATAGGTGACGGAGTCCTCCAGCGTATCGCCTGCCAAAAGCAGGCCGGTATTGGGCATCAGCAACACCGTGCCGTCATGGCTGTGGATCTCGACCTGGCGCAGTTCGATCGCGATCTCTCCGACCGTCAGGCTAAGGCTGTCCTCGAAAATCCTGTTGGGCAGCACCAGTGGCTTGATCGGTGGATTGCCGCCCTCGATGTCGGCCCGGCCGCGTTCGAGTGCCGAGGCGGTGAGGCGGTTGGCGATGATCTCGCAATCCTTAAACACCTCGTTGCCGGCGATATGGTCGTCATGCCAGTGGCTGAGCACGACGCGTATCGAGGTCACGCCCATCTCCTCAAGGGTTCGCCGGATGAGGCGGGCATGGGGCAGGGAGATGTGCGTGTCATAGACGAGCGCCTGCGATCCATCGACGATCGCATAGGTGCAGATGCCGAGCGTGTAAGCGCCGTCGTCGAGCCAATTCGGCTCGTGCGACCAGATGCGAACGCCATCGACACGGCCATCATAGAAGCCGAGCAGATTCGGCGCCGGATGGATCAGCCGCATCGTCGAACCGAGAGAAGGCTTGGTCATGGCGATAGACTCATGCGAGCAACTGGCCGAGACGGTCGATCTCCTGCGTCGTGGTCGCGAAGCTGGCGACGAAGCGGTAGATCGCTTCGTCGTCGCCGAGATGCCCGTCAAAACCCTGCGGCACGCCCCATTCGTAGAATTTGGCGCCGGCCGCTTGCAGCTTTTCCGCTGTGGCACGACTGAGGATGGCGAACACCTCGTTGGCCTGCGGCAGCCAGGCGAGCCTGCCGGCCGGCGCATCCTCGATCGTTTCGGCCAGGTGTGCTGCCATCTGATTGGCGTGGCCCGCCATCCTCAACCACAATTCGTCGGTGAAATAGGCCTCGAACTGGGCCGAGATGAAGCGGGCCTTGGAGAAGGTCTGCCCGGCGCGCTGGCGCAACAGACGCGAATCCTTGCCGACATCCGGATTGAGGATCACCACCGCGTCGGCCATCCAGCAGCCATTCTTGGTGCCGCCGAAGGAGATCAGGTCGACGCCGCTCTTCCAGGTCATTTCGGCCGGGCTGACGCCGGTCGCGGCAATCGCATTGGCGAAGCGCGCGCCGTCCATGTGCAGCGGCAGCTTGTGGCGGCGGCTGACCTCGGCGATGGCCTTGACGTCGTCGGCGCTGTAGACCGTGCCGACCTCGGTCGCCTGGGTGACGGTGACCGCCATCGGCTGGCCGGCAGGGGCCAGATCCTGCGAATAGCGCTTGATGGCCCGGTCGAGAGCCTCCGGGTTCATCCGCCCCAGCGGTCCCGGCACCGGCGCCATGCGTGCGCCGCCGGTGTAGAAACCCATCGCGCCGAACTCGTCGACATTCATATGCGCTTCGGAATGGCAAAGCGCGATGCCGCCGATGCGGTTCAACGCGGCCATCGAAAGCGCGTTAGCCGCCGTACCGGTCGCGACGAAGAAGACCTGCACCTCGCGCTCGAAGATCTCGCTGAAGCGGCGATAGACGGCGCGGTCCAGATCGCCGTCGCCATAGGCTGTCGAAACGCCCGCGGCATGGCGCGACAGGTTGGCCGAAATGTCGGGGTGGACGCCCGCCCAGTTGTCGGATGCAAAGAACATCGAGAGGTCCATGTCATGGTTGGCAAAAGCGGCGCGACTTGACTGCTTCGGCGGTTGAAGCGCAAGGGCCAACGCTTCGCAAAGTGGTGAAGCCAGCCGCAGGTCCGGAAAGGCCCGGACCAAAGCTTGCGTTTGCGGCGCCTGTCACGAAATTTTGTGTCGCGGCGCCGCCAAGTTTTTTGTGAATCGGTCTTGTGTGGTCGCCGGATTTCTGCCATAAAAAATTTAGGACAGTAGTGCTGTCTTATTTTGTCGCACAAAACAGGCTGGACTGGCGTATCATTGCTGCCATTCCGGCCATTGTCGCGAGCGGCGGGTAGACGGCCCGGCTCTGGCCTGTACGATACCGGATGCGAACCGGGCGTATAGCCGTATGGTTCGATGGATTTCGCAGGACGTGCAGCAGGATGAAGGGGAAGCATTCTCGCTTCCCGAGGCAAACCAGCGCCCTGAAACGGTCGGGGCTAAGGTGGAGAACGGAGGATAGGACGATGACGGAACTGACGCTATCTGCGATCAACGGCCAGGCCGCGCAGACGAAAGCGACAGCCGTTAAAAATACCGTCCTGACCAAAGAACTGCGAACTGCCAACGGCATGGCAGCGCAGGGCCTCTATGATCCGCGCAACGAGCATGACGCCTGCGGCGTCGGCTTCATCGCCAACATGAAGGGCGTGAAGTCGCACCAGATCGTCGAGGACGGTCTGGCGATGCTGGAAAACCTCACCCATCGCGGCGCCGTCGGCGCCGATCCGCTGGTCGGCGACGGCGCCGGCGTGCTGGTGCAGATCCCGGACGGCTTCTTCCGCGAGGAAATGGCCGCCAAGGGCGTCGAACTGCCGCCGGCAGGCCAATACGGCGTCGGCCACTGGTTCATGCCACAGGACGCAGCGCTGCGCGCCCATATCGAAGAGATCATCGCCGAATCGGCGCAGTCGGAAGGCCTGCCGCTCGTCGGTTTCCGCGACGTGCCGGTCGACAATTCGTCGCTGTCGAAGGCGCCGGGCATCGTCGCGTCGGAGCCGTTCCATCGGCAGGTGTTCATCGGCCGCACCGCCGACATTCCGGACGACGAAGAGTACGAGGCGCGGCTTTACCTGCTGCGCAAGGTGATCTCGGGCCGCATCTACGCCGAGAACGACAACAAGGACATCGGCGCCTATTGCGTGTCGCTGTCGGCGCGCACCGTCGTCTACAAGGGCATGTTCCTGGCCTACCAGGTCGGCGCCTATTACAAGGACCTCAAGGATAGGCGCTTCGAAACGGCGCTGATCCTCGTCCACCAGCGCTTCTCGACCAATACCTTCCCGTCGTGGAAGCTGGCGCATCCCTACCGCATGGTCGCGCATAATGGCGAGATCAATACCGTGCGCGGCAACAACAACTGGATGGCGGCGCGCCAGGCCTCGGTCGATTCCGAGCTGTTCGGCAACAACATCTCGAAGCTCTGGCCGATCTCCTATGAGGGACAGTCGGACACGGCGTGCTTCGACAATGCGCTCGAGTTCCTGTTCCAGGGCGGCTATTCGCTCAGCCACGCCATGATGATGCTGATCCCGGAAGCCTGGGCCGGCAACAAGCTCATGGACGCCGACCGCAAGGCTTTCTACGAGTACCACGCGGCGCTCATGGAGCCGTGGGACGGACCGGCGGCGGTGGTTTTCACCGATGGTCGCCAGATCGGCGCGACGCTCGACCGCAACGGCCTGCGCCCGGCTCGCTACATCGTCACCGATGACGACCGCGTCATCATGGCTTCGGAAGCCGGCGTGCTGCCGGTGCCGGAGGAAAAGATCGTGCAGAAGTGGCGGCTGCAGCCCGGCCGCATGCTGCTCATCGATCTCGCCAAGGGCCGCATCGTCTCCGATGAGGAGATCAAGTCGGAGATCGCGACCAGGCACCCCTACAAGACCTGGCTCGCCAACACGCAGCTCATCCTCGAAGACCTGAAGCCGGTCGAGCCGCGCGCGCTGCGCAAGGATGTCAGCCTGCTCGATCGCCAGCAGTCCTTCGGCTACACGCAGGAAGACACCAAGCTTCTGATGGCGCCGATGGCCACCACCGGCCAGGAAGCGGTGGGCTCGATGGGCACCGACACGCCGATCTCGGCGATGTCGGACAAGTCGAAGCTGCTCTACACCTATTTCAAGCAGAACTTCGCCCAGGTCACCAACCCGCCGATCGACCCGATCCGCGAGGAGCTGGTGATGAGCCTGGTGTCGTTCATCGGCCCGCGGCCGAACATCTTCGACCTGGTCGGCACGTCGCGCCGCAAGCGGCTCGAAGTGCGCCAGCCGATCCTGACCAATGGCGATCTGGAGAAGATCCGCTCCATCGGCCATACCGAGGACCGGTTCGACACCAAGACGATCGACATCACCTACGGCTCGAACGAGGGTGCGGCCGGCATGCAGGGCGCCATCGACCGGCTCTGCGAGCGGGCCGAGGCGGCGGTCGCCGGCGGCTATAACATCATCATCCTGTCCGACCGCCAGGTCGGGCCGGACCGCATTGCCATTCCGTCGCTGCTGGCCACCGCCGCCGTGCACCATCACCTGATCCGCAAGGGCCTGCGCACCTCGGTCGGGCTTGTGGTGGAATCCGGCGAGCCGCGCGAAGTGCATCACTTCTGCTGCCTGGCCGGCTACGGCGCCGAGGCGATCAACCCCTATCTCGCCTTCGACACGCTGCTCGACATGCACAAGCGTGGCGAGCTGCCGGAAGAAGTCGACGAATACGAGGTGGTCTCGCGCTACATCAAGTCGATCGGCAAGGGCATCCTCAAGGTGATGTCCAAGATGGGCATCTCGACCTACCAGTCCTATTGCGGCGCGCAGATCTTCGACGCCATCGGGCTGAAGTCGGACTTCGTGCAGCAGTATTTCACTGGCACCGCGACGCTGATCGAAGGCGTCGGCCTGGACGAGATCGCCACCGAGACGCTCAGCCGCCACAGCGATGCCTTCGGCAGCGATCCGGTGCTGCGCAACAACCTCGAGGTCGGCGGCGAATACATGTTCCGCATGCGCGGCGAGGCGCATATGTGGTCGCCCGACGCGGTGGCCAGCCTGCAGCACGCGGTGCGGCAGGGCTCGTGGGACACGTTCAAGGACTATTCGGCGCAGATCGACAGCGCGACCGCGCGCGCCCAGACCATTCGCGGCCTGTTCAAGATCAAGCTGGCGGACGAGACGGGGCGCAAGAAGGTTTCGATCGACGAGGTCATGCCGGCGGCCGAGATCGTCAAGCGTTTCTCGACCGGGGCGATGTCGTTCGGCTCGATTTCGCGGGAGGCGCATACCACGCTGGCGCGCGCCATGAACGCCATCGGCGGCAAGTCCAACACCGGCGAGGGCGGCGAAGAGGCCGACCGCTATCTGCCGCTGCCCGGCGGCGGCAAGAATCCGGAACGCTCGGCGATCAAGCAGGTCGCCTCGGGGCGCTTCGGCGTTACGGCGGAGTACCTCGTCAATTCCGATATGATGCAGATCAAGGTGGCGCAGGGCGCCAAGCCCGGCGAGGGCGGTCAGCTGCCCGGGCACAAGGTCGATGCGACCATCGCCAAGGTCAGGCACTCGACGCCCGGCGTCGGCCTGATCTCGCCGCCGCCGCATCACGACATCTATTCGATCGAGGATCTGGCGCAACTGATCTACGACCTGAAGAACGTCAATCCGGCGGCCGACGTCTCGGTCAAGCTGGTGTCGGAAGTCGGCGTCGGCACGGTCGCGGCGGGTGTCGCCAAGGCGCGCGCCGACCACATCACCATCTCCGGCTATGACGGCGGCACCGGCGCTTCGCCGCTGACCTCGCTCAAGCATGCCGGCAGTCCGTGGGAAATGGGCCTCGCCGAAACGCACCAGACGCTGGTGCTCAATGGCCTGCGCTCCCGCGTCGCGCTGCAGGTCGATGGCGGGTTGCGCACCGGGCGCGACGTCATCATCGGCGCGCTGCTCGGCGCCGACGAGTTCGGCTTCTCGACCGCGCCGCTGATCGCGGCCGGCTGCATCATGATGCGCAAGTGCCACCTCAACACCTGCCCGGTGGGCGTGGCGACGCAGGACCCGGTGCTGCGCAAGCGCTTCAAGGGCACGCCCGAGCATGTCATCAACTTCTTCTTCTACGTGGCGGAAGAGGTGCGGGCGCTGCTCGCCGAAATGGGCTACACCCATCTCGACCAGATCATCGGCGACAGCGATCTTCTGGAAAAGCGCGACGTCATCCAGCACTGGAAGGCGCGTGGGCTCGACTTCTCGAAGATGTTCTTCAAGCCGGACGCGCCGCATGAGGCGCTGCACTGGACCGAGCGGCAGAAGCATCCGATCGACGACGTGCTCGACCGCAAGCTGATCGAGCTGGCCAAGCCGGCGCTCGAAGCCAAGCAGCCCGTCACCATCGAGCTGCCGATCCGCAATGTCGACCGCTCCGCCGGCGCCATGCTGTCGGGCGAAGTCGCCAAGCGCTTCAAGCACAAGGGGCTGCGCGACGATACGATCACCGTCAAGCTCACCGGCACGGCGGGGCAGTCCTTCGGCGCCTTCCTGGCGCGCGGCGTTTCCTTCGATCTGGTCGGCGCCGGCAACGACTATGTCGGCAAGGGCCTGTCGGGCGGCCGCCTCGTCATCCGCCCGCCGGAAGAGGCTAGAATCGTCGCGGCTGAATCGATCATCGTCGGCAACACGGTGCTCTATGGCGCCACCGAGGGCGAGGCCTATTTCGCCGGCGTCGCCGGCGAGCGCTTCGCGGTGCGCAACTCCGGCGTCGTCACCGTCGTCGAAGGCGTCGGCGACCACGGCTGCGAATACATGACCGGCGGCATCGTCGTCGTCATCGGCAAGACCGGGCGCAACTTCGCCGCCGGCATGTCGGGCGGCGTCGCCTATGTGCTGGACGAGAAGGGCGATTTCGCCGAACGCTGCAACATGGCGATGGTCGAACTCGAGCCGGTCCCGGAAGAGGACGACCTGATGGAAAAACTGCTCCATCACGGCGGCGACCTCGACCACAAGGGCCGCGTCGACGTCTCCGGCGACATGACCAGCCATGACGAGGAACGGCTCTACCAGCTGATCTCGAACCACGTGCATTTCACCGGTTCGGTGCGCGGCCGCGAGATCCTCGACGACTGGCAGAATTTTAGGCCGAAATTCCGAAAAATCATGCCGGTGGAATACCGCCGCGCGCTGATCGAGATGGAACGCATGCGCATGAGCGTGGCGGCGGAATAGTTTTTGGCATGGCCGGGAAGACGACTTCCCGGCCGGCATCCTCACCAACAATCCTGACCCCGAGAGCATGACCCCGAAAAGTGGGAACCGGTTTTCGGTGAAGGTCATGCTCCAACAAGGTGCGGTTGCCATGGCAGCCTTAAGGGGTTAACGGGTGCGCGACAAAAAGCGTGCCTTCGGACAGCAGGGACTGGACTATGGGCAAGGTAACAGGCTTTCTCGAGATCGACCGGCAGGTGCACAAGTACCAGCCTGCCTCGGACCGCATCCGGCATTTCCGCGAATTCACGCTGCCAATGTCGGACAAGGAGGTCGAGAAACAGGCTGCGCGCTGCATGGATTGCGGCATTCCGTTCTGCCACGGGCCGACCGGCTGTCCGATCCACAACCAGATCCCCGATTGGAACGACCTCGTCTACAATGGCGACTGGGACAATGCGATCCGCAACCTGCATTCGACCAACAATTTCCCGGAATTCACCGGCCGCATCTGCCCGGCGCCTTGCGAGGAAGCCTGCACGCTGAACCTCGAGGACATTCCGGTCGCCATCAAGACGGTCGAGCAGGCGATCGCCGACAAGGCCTACGAAACCGGCCATATCCGGCCCTATCCGCCGGAGCGGAAGACCGGCAAGCGGGTCGCCGTCATCGGCTCCGGTCCGGCCGGCATGGCGGCGGCGCAGCAGCTCGGTCGCGCCGGCCACGACGTGCATGTCTATGAGCGCGAAAGCCGTCCCGGCGGACTGATGCGCTACGGCATTCCGGACTTCAAGATCGAGAAGCACTATATCGACCGGCGCATCGAGCAGATGCAGGGCGAGGGGGTGACCTTCCATTGCGGCGTCAATGTCGGCGTCGACATGAAGGTGACCGACCTGCTCGCCGAATTCGACGCCGTGCTCTATTGCGGCGGTTCGGAAACCCCGCGTCCGGCCGGCATTCCGGGCAGCGACCTCAGCGGCGTCTATGACGCCATGCCTTACCTGGTGCAGCAGAACCGCCGCGTCGGCTGCGAGCCGATCCAGTCGGTGGCGTGGCCCTCGCACCCGATCATCGCCGGCGGCCAGCATGTCGTCGTCGTCGGCGGCGGCGATACCGCGTCCGACTGCATCGGCACCGCCTTTCGCCAGGGCGCGGTGCGCGTGACCCAGCTCGACATCCGTCCGCAGCCGCCGGAGAAGGAAGACAAGCTCTCGGTATGGCCCTATTGGGCGACCAAGATGCGCACGTCCTCCTCGCAGGCCGAGGGCGCCGAGCGCGAGTTCCAGGTGGCGACGCTAGAGTTCATCGGCGAGGAAGGCCAGCTGACCGGTGTGCGCTGCTGCGAGGTCGATGACAGGCGCAAGCCGATCGCCGGCACCGAGTTCGTCATCCGCGCCGATCTCGCCTTCATCGCCATCGGCTTCGCCGGCCCGGCGAGCGACAGCCTGATGAAGGAGCTCGACGGGGAGATCAAGGTCGTCACCGACAGCCGCCGCTCGAACAATGTCGAGGCCAACGACCGCGACTACAGGACCAGCGTCGACAAGCTCTATGCCGCTGGCGACGTGCGCCGCGGCCAGTCGCTGGTGGTCTGGGCGATTCGCGAGGGCCGCCAGGCGGCGCGCTCGATCGACGAGGCGCTGATGGGATCGACGGTGCTGCCGCGCTAAGACCGTTTGGAAAATTCCACGCCTGCGGCCTGCCGCAGGCGTTTTGGTTGCCACCAGCTATCGATTGATCCCGGTCGCCGTATCCGGCTGAGCGGCCGCGGTCGCCGGCTGGGTCTTTGGCGGCCAGGAAAAATCGTCGGCGCGGCCGGGCGAGGCGGCCGGCGCCTTGCCTTCGATGACCAGTTTTTCACCCGGCAGGTTCGGATCGGCTCTGGCTGGCTGCGCGGCGCCGAGCAGTTCGGTGCCACCGTCGAGCGACGGGTCGCCGAGCAGCATCGGCGCGGTGCGGTCGACGATGACGGGTGCGGCGGCCGGCTTCGGCGCCTCGACCGGAGCGCCGGCGGGCGCCGACACGGTGGTGACGCTTCCCGGCGCCGCCAGGCCGAGGATCTTGGCCAACGGCTTTTCCGTGTAGAAGGCGAGTTTGCGCTTGCCGGCCTTGGTGACGTTGATGCCGTCGTCGGAACGCAGGCGAACCGGCTGGCCGTTGATGTCCGGGCCGGAGGTGACGAACGCGCCGTTCTCATCGACGAAGCCGTCCCATACGTCGACAAATTCGCCGCCATGGCTTTGAGCGACCGAATGGTAGATGTCGTTGAAGGCGAGCATGTCGGAGTTCATCTTCGACACACCAAAAGCCGGCATGCCGACCCACAGGAATGGCACCTTGGCGTCCTGTATAGCCTTGCCGAGCGCATCGGTGCGGCGCTCATATTCCTTGGTCCAGTTCTCCGAGCGCGGCTGCTCGCGCACGTCGCCGACCTTCATCTGCTGCCGGTCGTTGGAACCCAGCATGACGATCACCGCCGCCGGTTTTTCGCTTTCGATCAGCGATTTTATCTGGGCTGGCCAATTGTAGACATCGTCACGAACGAAGCCGGACGAGCCGTTGGCGCGGGAAACGATCCTGACGGCAGGGTTGTCGGCAAAGGCCGTGTCCAGGCCCTCCGCCAGCCCGCTCGCCAGAAAATCGCCGACCACCAGGACGGTCCGGGCGTCGTTCGTCTTCTCGACGATCGGCGTCTCCGGCTCCGTCGGCGGACGCGGCTTGGATTTCTTCTTCGGCTTCGGCCTTGCTTTCTGGATTTCGATCGGTGGCTCGACGCGTTCGCTGCGACGCGGGAACAGAAGGTCGCGCAGCGACCAGCCGCGGCTTTCCTCCTGCGCGAATGCCGGTGCATGGAAGGCGCCTGCCGCGGTGACGACAAGCACGGCGAGAGCCAGAATCAGGATCGGCGCCCGGCGAATGCCCTGCCTGATACGCGCGACCGAAACCAAACACCTCTCCATCCCTTGGCGCGTGGCCCAAACGCCACGCGCAGGTATGAAGCGCTACAGCATCCGTGCCGTTTTTGAACAGACGCCTGACGCTTCCGCGGATTCTACTTTTTTCGGAGCCATTTGAGCACTTCCATGCTCGGATAGCCATCCTGGTTCAGGCCGACCTTGGCCTGGTAGGCCATGATCGCGGCTTTCGAGCCGTCGCCGATCTTGCCGTCGAACTTGCCGTCATAATAGCCGTGCTCGGAAAGCCGCTTCTGCAGCTCCTGCCGCTCCTCGAAGCTGAGCTTGGTGAAAGGCCGTTGCCAGTCCTGCACCAGGCCGGTGCCGCCGGCGATCTCGTCGGCCAGAAGGCCGACGGCCAAAGCGTATTTGTCGGCATTGTTGTAAGCCTTGATGACCGAGAAATTCCTGATCATCAGGAAGGCTGGGCCGCCCCGGCCGTCCGGCACTTTCAGCGTCGCCTTGTCGGTCAGGTTCCTGAACGGCTTGCCGTTGGCCCTGGCGACGCCGAGCGACTGCCATTGGGCGATCGTCTTTGCTCCGCCGGGCAGCTTGCCGGCTGGTATGGTCACTTCATAGCCCCAGGTCTTGCCAGCCTGCCAGCCGTTCTTCTTGAGAAGATTGGCGGACGTCGCCAGCGCATCGGGGATCGAATTCCAGATATCACGCTTGCCGTTGCCGTCCATGTCGACTGCATAGCGCTGATAGCTGGTCGGAATGAACTGGGTCTGGCCCATGGCGCCGGCCCAAGAGCCCATCAGATGGCTCTCGTCGATGTCGCCGGTCTGCAGGATCTTCAAGGCAGCGATCAACTGGGTGCGGGCATATTTCGAGCGCTTCGCGTCGCCATAGGCCAGCGTGGAAAGCGAACGGATGACGTTGCGCATGATGTCGTCGCGCTTGAGGATCTCGCCATAGTTCGTTTCCATCGACCAGATGGCCAGAAGGATGTTGCGGTCGACACCGAACCGCGCCTCGATGCGATCGAGCCACGGCTTCCATTTCTTCGCCATCGCCTGGCCGTTGGCGGCCGACTGGTCATGCACGCGGTTGTCGAAATAGTCCCAGGCGGGCGCGCTGAACTCCGGCTGGGTACGGGCCTTTTCCAGCACGACCGGGTCGGGCTCGATGCCTCGCATAGCCTGGTCGTAGATGGCGCCCGAAACACCGCCCGCGACCGCCGTGGCGCGGAAGCCGGCGACCCACTGGCGGAACCCGGCATCGGCGAAAGCGGGTCCGGCAGGCATCAGCAAGGCCAGCGTGAGGCCGGCGGCGGTCGCCAGTGCCGTCAGGCGCCTTGCGGTGTTGCGAACGGACATCATTTCCTCCTTCGTCAGATCAGGAAGGATCATTCAACGCCGAACCGGGTTAGTATTTAGTTTACCATAGGTGCCGCCGGGAACGAAAATAAGGGATCGGGGCTTTAGTTCTACGTTCACCGCTCGCTCGTTAATCCAGCATTCCGGCGTGAAAATGAATTCCAGCGTGAAAATGGAATTCCGGCATGAAAATCTCGGGGGGGATTGCGGAGCGCGTCGCCGAGCGGATAATTGGCCGAAACGCAGGGGTGTCAGCATGAAGCGCGTTCGCAAGGCAGTTTTTCCGGTCGCCGGCCTCGGCACGCGGTTCCTTCCGGCCACCAAGGCCATCCCGAAGGAAATGCTGACCGTCGTCGACCGGCCGGTCATCCAATATGTCGTCGACGAGGCGCGCGAGGCCGGCATCGAGCATTTCATCTTCGTGACCGGGCGCAACAAGGCGGTCATCGAGGACCATTTCGACGTCCAGTTCGAGCTCTATGACACGCTCGCCCAGCGCGGCAAGGACGACCAGCTCGCCCGCCTGCAGCGGCTGCAGCCAGCGCCGGGACAGACCAGCTTCACGCGCCAGCAGGTGCCGATGGGCCTCGGCCACGCCGTCTGGTGCGCCCGCGAGCTGGTTGGCGACGAGCCGTTCGCACTGCTTTTGCCGGACATGATCATGCAGTCGGAAAAGAGCTGCATGAAGGACATGGTCGAGCTCTATGCCGAGACGGGCAACAACATCATCGCCGTGCAGGAATGCGACCCGGCGGAGGCGCATAAATACGGTATTGTCGGCCGCGGTGAGGACACACATCACGGCTTCCGCATCACCCAAATGGTGGAGAAGCCGAAGCAGGGCACCGCGCCGTCCAACCTCTTCATCAACGGCCGCTACATCCTGCAACCGGAAATCTTCGGCATCCTGGAAAGCCAGGAACGCGGCGCCGGCAACGAGATCCAGCTGACCGACGCGATGCTGAAGCTGCAGAAAAAGCAGCCCTTCTACGGCTATCACTACAAGGGGCGCACCTTCGATTGCGGCTCGCCGGAAGGTTTCGTCGAGGCCAATGTCGCCTTCGCGCTCTGGCGCAGCGACATGAACGGGAGCATGGCCGGCGTCATCCGCACGCTGCTGGATGAAGTGCGGCCGGTGGAGCGCCGCGGCGCGGCTTCTTAGGTTGCTGCCAAGGCCAACCGTGCTTCGTCATCAATTCTTCGGAGTTGACGACGAGGCGTCAGCGCTGGACCTTCAGGCCGAGATAGACGCTGTTGGCCGTGTAGTCGCGTCCAGGCAGGTTGCTGGTCAGCTTCTCCGTCCTCACCCTGGTGGTGAGCCCGGCATAGCGGTTCAGCCACCAGGTCAGCCCGGCCTCGGCGCTCAGGATCATGTCGTGGCCGTCGGAGCCGGTGTAATCGCGCCAGTCGAGGCCCAGCGCCGAGTTCATCGTCAGATTGGCGCGGATCTGGCGCTCGCCGGTCAGGCGGCCGGAGTAGAGGATATCGCCGCTCTCGCCGGCAGTTGTGGTCGTCTCGACATTGGTCTTGCCGGTGAGCCCGATCGTGGTGCCGCGCTCGGGCGACCATTTGAGGTCGGCATTGATGGACGGCCCGGCGATTGCCGGGAGGCGGCTGTCGTCGATCGCCTCGCGTAACCAGCCGACGGAGAATTCGCCCGAAAGTTTCTCACCCATATCGAGCTCGACGCCGGCGCGCGCTCCGAGCCGCTTCGAGGAGCGGGCGAAATCGTCGGTGTCGAGACGCTGATCATAGACCCTGCGGCCGAGCTCGACTTCCGTGAAGGGCGTCAGCGCCGGCGAAATCTCGTAACCGGTGCGGAGCGTAGCGGTGTAGAGCGTATTGTCGCGATCCTTCTGCGAGACCGTGGTGCCATCCGAAAGATCGGCGTCACCGTAAAAATCGTGCGAGACCGCGCCGGTCAGCGCGTAACGCATCTTGCCGACGCTCTTTTCGAGACCGAGGCTGCCGTCCACGGTCTGGCGCAGCGGCTGCGAGGTGACGCCGGCGATCGCATCCGGAGAGGAGGCCGATTCGGGTGCCGCTTCATAGCCGAGTTTGGCGATGGCGCGCAGCTCGTTGTCGAGATCGACATTGAGCTGACCTTCGATACGGCCCTGCGCATCGTTGATCTTTTCGCCCGAGACGCTGTTGCGGAACTGGCCATAGCCGGTGATCAGGGCTGAATTCTCGCGCCAATCGGAGGTCGCGGTGAAGCGCAGCGCCGTCTCGGACAGAACCGCCGATTTGCCGGCGCTGCTGGAATCCGCGTTGGAGGTCGCCGTGAAGCCCTGCTCGAGTGTCGGCCGGAAGACAAAGGTGCCGACCTTGACGCCCGGCGCGGCAAAGGGATCGTCCTCCGGCTTGACCTTCTGGCCTTCGATGGATGCGGTGCGCTCCTGGCCCGGGTCGAGCTTCTGCTTGTCGACGCTGTCGATGGTGACGGCGCGGCGGTTGCTGCCGTCATCGTCGGCCGCTGCAGCATCAGGCTGATTGCCGGTGGCGGCGATGGTGGCGGTGGTCGTGCCGTCGGTGGCATCGCCGGGCTTCTTCTTGGCCTTCTTCTTGTCGGCGGTCTTGGTGTTCGCCTTGGTGCCGGCCTTGGCGTCCTGAGCACGCTGGCTCGCCGTCGAGGGTCGTCGCGGTTTTGCCGGCTTCTTCGTGGCGGCCAATGGATCGTCTGTTGCCTGCGGCTGGTCGAAGATGCTGTCCGTCGCGCCCGCCGTCTGATCGTCATCGGGAACGGCGCCGGGGCTCGACGGCTGGTAGCTCGTTGATGTGGTATCCTGGGCGGCAGCGGCCGCGGGCGCGTTCTGATCCTGCGACCCTTGCGCCCTCAATTGCCTGGCCTTGCGCTGCTGGTCGGCGAGTATGGCCGATTCGGAGACCTCGCCGCGCAGCTCGGTTTCCTGCGAAAATGCCGGCGCGGGACGCAGCAAGGCAAGCGCGCTTGCCGTCAGCAGCAGTGCTGCAATGGCAATGCCCTTCCGACCTATTTTCGTTTCAGACTGGCCCCCGGACATCGTCACCACTGCTTGCGCGGCGCGGTTGCGCCATACTTACCGAACCGTAAATGCGGATGGTTAACGGAGGGTTGAGACGGCCGCCCTGGAGCCGCCCGGAACGGCAGGTCGCGGCAATTCTGTTGGACAGGGGCGCGGCAAAGCGCTAATCGCTTGCGCCATGCATGCGGGGTCCCCAGAAAGAGAGCAGCCGGACAGGCAGGCTGCGATCGAATCGGCGCTGAGAACGATAGCGACGGAGCAGGCCGGTGTGGCCGCCCTGGCCGCCGCGCTCGCGAACGGGCTGTCCGAGCCTTTTGCCGCCGCGATCGACCTGATCTCTCGGATCGAGGGCCGCGTCATCGTCACCGGCGTCGGCAAGAGCGGCCATATAGGCTCCAAGATCGCCGCCACGCTTGCCTCGACCGGCACGCCAGCCTTTTTCGTCCACTCGGCGGAGGCCAATCACGGCGATCTCGGCATGATTGGCCGCGACGACGCCATCATCGCCATGTCATGGTCCGGGGAAACCAAGGAACTGATGGGCATCGTCGCCTATTCCAGGCGTTTTTCCATCCCGCTGATTGCCATCACCTCCGGCGAAACCTCCGCTCTGGCCCGTGCCGCCGACGTGGTGCTGCTGCTGCCGACCGTGCCGGAGGCTTGTCCGCACGGGCTGGCGCCGACCACGTCGACGCTGCTTCAACTCGTCATGGGCGATGCGCTGGCGATCGCGCTGCTCGAGGCGCGCGGCTTCACGCCGGACCATTTCCGCACCTTCCACCCGGGCGGGCAGCTCGGCGCCAACCTGACCCAACTGCGCGAAATCATGCATGTCGGCGAAAGGCTGCCACTGGTGCCGTCGGGCACCGGCATGCGCGAGGCGATCCTGGAGCTGTCGCAAAAGGGTTTTGGCTGCGTGGCGATCACCGGCACCGACGGCGCGCTGGTCGGCATCATCACCGACGGCGACATCCGTCGCCACATCGCCAGCGACCTTCTTTCCATGAGCGTCGATCAGGTGATGACCAAGAAGCCGAAGACGGCAAGTCCGAACACGCTGGTGGCGACGGCGTTGCAGACGATCAACACCTCCGCCATCACCAGCCTGATGGTGGTTGAGAGCGGGCGCCCGGTCGGGCTCGTCCATCTGCATGACTTGCTGCGCATCGGCGCAGCCTGAGAAAGATCAGACGGCCTCTACAGTCAATTCCAGGTCGGTATCGGCGGCGCTGACGACCCGCACTTGCGTGCCGGCCGGAAGATCCGGGCCGGAGACCCGCCACAGCGTGTCGCCGAGCTTGATGCGGCCGCGGCCGTTCTTGATCGGTTCGGCCAGCGTCGCCAGCTTGCCGACCATCTGCGCGCCGCGCCGGTTGAGCAGCGGCTGGTCGACATCGCCGTGGCGGCCGGCCATCAGCTTCTTGCCGACGAAAGCCGAGATCAGCGACAAGACCAGGAAGGCCAGGACCTGGATCTGCCAGGTCCAGAAAGCCGCGTCCCAGATCGCCAGCGACACGGCGCCGACGATGAGCGCGGCGATGCCGATCCACAGCATGAAGACGCCCGGCGCAACGATCTCCATCACCAGGAGCACGAAGCCCAGAACCATCCAGTTCCACGGGCCGAGTTCGGAAACGATACGGTCTATCATAATGCCCACCTATGCCGCAGACATCAGTTGTCGTTCGGGCGAACCACCGGCGGGCGCGCCGTCTGCCGTTGCGTGCCGGTGCTGCCGTCGTTCTTGAACACTTCCTTGGCGATCTCGCCGATGCCACCCAGCGTGCCGATGAGCGACGAGGCCTCCAGCGGCATTAGCACGATCTTGCTGTTCGTAGCCGAGCCGATCCTGGTCAGCGCCTCGGTGTATTTCTGGGCGATGAAGTAGTTGAGCGCCTGGACGTCGCCCTTGGCGATGGCTTCCGACACGACCTGCGTCGCCTTGGCCTCCGCTTCGGCGGAGCGCTCGCGCGCCTCGGCGTCGCGGAAAGCTGCTTCCCTGCGGCCCTCGGCCTCGAGGATCTGCGACTGCTTGAGGCCTTCGGCGGCCAGGATCTGGGCGCGCTTGTTGCGTTCGGCGGTCATCTGCCGGCCCATCGATTCGATAAGGTTGGCCGGCGGGTTGATGTCCTTGATCTCGACGCGGGTGATCTTGATGCCCCAGGGATGCGCCGCCTCGTCGACGACGCGCAGCAAACGCTCGTTGATCGCGTCGCGGTTGGAGAGAAGTTCATCGAGGTCCATCGAGCCCATGACGGTACGGATGTTGGTCATGGTGAGGTTGAGGATGGCGTTCTGCAGTCCGGCCACCTGATAAGCGGCCTGCGCGGCATTGAGGATCTGATAGAAGGCGATGCCGTCGACACCGACGATGGCGTTGTCGCGGGTGATGATCTCCTGCGTCGGCACATCGAGCACCTGCTCCATCATGTTCATCTTGGCGCCGACGCGCTCGAAGATGGGGTTGATGATGTTCAGGCCAGGCGTCAGCGTCTTGGTGTACCGGCCGAAGCGCTCCACCGTGTAATTATAACCTTGCGGCACCGTCTTGATGCCTTTGAAAAGAAGGATGATGACCAGGAAGACAAGAACAATGATGGCAATATCGAAACCGCTAAAGCCCATTTCGTTTCTCCCTCAAAAGGCGGCGACCTCACGAAATCACTTAAGTGTGTTTCCGCGGCGTTACAATCAGGTGATCGCTAATATTGGTTAGCGGCGGGTTTTGCGCACCGGTTTCGAGCTAAAGCGCGCCGCGCTGAAACGGACTCAGTCGACGCGCTTTATCTCTTTGTCTTGATGCATGTCGTTGTCCCAGAACCGCTGCACACTTCTGGGCGACATGCATAACCGGTGAAACCCGTCACACCCAGCCGGAAAGCTCGCGCCGCACCAGCGTCTCGACCACCGCCATGCCTTCCGCGCTGTCGTTCAGACAGGGGATATGAGCGAAGTTCTTGCCGCCGGCGTGATGGAAGGTTTCGGCCGCCTCGCGGCCGATCTCGTCCAGCGTCTCGATGCAGTCGACGGAAAAGCCCGGATTGACGATGGCGATCGATTTCACGCCGTCCTTGGCCAGCTTCTCGACGGTGACGTCGGTATAGGGCTGCAGCCACTCCTGCGCGCCGAATCGCGACTGGAAGGTGGTGATGAGCTTGTTCTCGTCCCAGCCGAGCCTTGTCCGCAGCAGCCTGGTCGTCTTCAGGCAGTGGCAATGGTAGGGATCGCCCTTCTCGAAATAAGGTTTTGGGATGCCGTGATAGGATGCGATCACAACCTCAGGCTTGAAGTCCAACGTGCCAAGATGCCGCTCGATCGAATGAGCGAGAGCTTCGATATAGACCGGCTCATCGTAGTAAGGCGGCACGCTGCGGATCGCTGGCGCGTTTCTGATCTCCATAAGCGCGCGGAACAGTTGGTCGTTCGCGGTCGCCGTCGTCGTTGCCGAATATTGAGGATATAGCGGGAAGGACAGGATGCGGTCGCACCCCTGCTCGACCAGACGGCGTGCGACACTTGCCGTCGAAGGGTTGCCGTAGCGCATCGCCCAGTCGACCACGACATTCGGCAGGTCGGTGAGCGCCTTGGCGAGTTTCTCGCCTTGAGCGCGGGTAAAGGTGCGCAGCGGCGACTCGTTCATCTCCCGGTTCCAGATACGGGCGTAGTTGGCGCCGGACTTCTTCGGCCTTGTGGTCAGCACCAGTCCGTAGAGGATCGGGTACCAGATCGCCTTGTTGAGCTCGATGACGCGCGGGTCGGAGAGGAATTCCCTGAGATAGCGCCACATCGGCGCGAACTCGATTCCGTCCGGCGTGCCGAGATTGATCAGCATGACGCCAATTTTACCCTGTTTGACGGCCGGGTGGCCGGCGGGCAATGGACCGATTGTCTTCGCGGCATCGGCATTGGTTGGGCTGGCAATCGTCATCAATCGTCTCCGGTAGCGCCGCGGAAACTAGCGATGCCCTGCCGGTTTTCAATGCTGCGTCTGGCCGCACCTTATCCCGTTAGGACCCGAAAAAGGAACACCCGCCCGGTTGCCCGGACGGGTGTGACGGCCCCGGCTCGATGTGGTTACTTCGCGGCCGGCGGAATGGTCAGCGTCGCGCCGAGCGGCAGGCGACGCGGCTTATAATCCTTGTTGGCTTCGGAGATGAGCTTCCATTTGGTGGCGTCGCCATAGGCTTTCTTGGCCAGGTCCCAATAGGTATCGCCGGCGGCGATGGTGTGACTGGTCTCGGCCGGTTTCGCTTCGGCCGGCGTTGCCTGCGCCGGCTTGGCCGGCTCGGCTGCAGGAGCTGCCGGGGCGGTTTCGGCGGGCTTTGCCGGTTCGGCGGCCGGCGCCGCGGGCGCGGTCTCAGCCGGAACGGCCGGCGGCGTGCCGGAGATGTCGCTAGAACCGGAAGGCAAAGCCGGCATTGCCGGTTCGCTTGCTGCCGGTGCGGCCTCAGCCGGCTTTGCCGGTTCTGCTGCCGGTGCGGGCGCTGTCGCGGCAGGCGCCGCCTCGGCTGGTTTTGCCGGCTCAGCCGCCGCGGTCGTCGCCGCGATCTCGGTGATACGTCCGTCGAGCTTCGGCGTGTAGGGCTGGTGGGCGCCGAGATAGTCGGCCACCACCTGCTCGAGGCCGGGACCGTAATCATAGGCGTCCGTCGCCTTCTCGGCGAAGACCTTGTAGCCGTCGCCGCCCTGGCGGACATAGTTGTTGGTGGCGACCAGGTACTGCTTGTCGGGATTGATCGGCGTCCAGGCGCCGTTCTCCATCACCTCGACCGATTTGACGCGGCCGGCATTGGGCGCGACCGACTTGTCGAAGGAGTATTTGATGCCGGCGACCTGCGGGAAACGGCCGGCGCCGTCCTCGATCTGGCTGAGGCCGCTTTCGAGGCCGGCGACAAGGTCCTTGCCCGAGATCTTGAAGGTGGCCAGCGTGTTCTGGAAGGGCAGCACGGTCAGCACCTCGCCCATGGTCACCGTGCCCTGGTCGATCGAAGCGCGCAGGCCGCCGCCGTTCGAGATGACGATTTCGACGCCCTGGCCCTTGGTGCGGTCGAGAATGGCGTCGGAGACGAGATTGCCCATCTCGCATTCGCGGGCGCGGCAATTCTCGCGGCTGCCGTCGATCGGCTTGGTGGTCGCGGCCACCTCCTTGTTCTTCAACGCCTCGATCGGCGCCCCGAGTTCCTTGATGCGGGCAAGCACGGCCGGATCGGGGGTGATCGACTTGTCGAGATAGATCGGGGCGCCGCTGGCTTCCTTGACGTTGCCGTTGTCGTCGAACACGACCTTGAACTCGCCGAGATATTTCGAATAGGACGCCGCCTGCACCACCGGCACCTTGTGGCCGTCGGGGTTGTCGACCATCGTCGGGTACGGTCCCTCGGCCTTCGGATCGGTGTTCGACAGGAGCGTGTGGCTGTGGCCGCCGACCACCACGTCGATGCCCGGGATCTTGGCGATGACGTCGCGCTCGCGCCTGTAGCCGATATGGGTGACCGCGATGATCTTGTTGACGCCCTGCGCCTTGAGCTTTTCGATCTCCGCCGTGATCGACTTGACGTCATCCGCGATGGCGATATTGGGGCCGGGCGAGGCGAGCTCCGGCGTGTCGTTGGTGACGGCACCGACGATGCCGATCTTCTGGCCGCCGACCTCGACGACGATCGAAGGCTTGATCTTGCCCGCGGCGCCGGACTTGTCGTTGGGCATGACATTGGCGCTGACGATCGGGAACTTCGCCTTGTCGAGGTAAGGCACCAGTGCCGTCTCGCCGTCGTCGAATTCGTGGTTGCCGAGCGTCACCGCGTCGGGCTTGATCTGATTGAGGAATTCCTCTTCCACGGCACCCTTGTAGGTGGTGTAGAACAGCGATCCCTGGAAGCTGTCGCCGGCATTGAGCAGCAGCACGTTCTGGCCTTCGAGCTTCTTGCGCTGCTCAGCGATCGCCGTGATCAGCCGGCCGGCGCCACCGATGCATTCGCCCTTGGTCTCTTCGTCGGCGGAACAGGTCGACTCGTATTTGTTGTTGCCTTCGATGCGGCTGTGCCAATCGTTGAAATGCAGGATGTTCAGCGTGTAGTCGGCAAAAGATACACCAGCCGACAGGCCGAGCGTCGAGGCGGACAGGGCTAGGATCGCGGCAATCTTCTTCATCTTCGTCTCCCGGATAAGCTGACTTCAAAGGTGCTTAATGCCTTCGCTTGACTGGAAAATAACAGTCAGCCTCGGGTCATGTTCACATCGGGTTCCGGCCGATGCAAGCACAAATCAGGGAGATGTTTGCCGGCACAAAAAAGGGACGGCGGCTTGCGCCACCGTCCCTGTCGATCGAATCGGCTGCCTCAAGCCCGGCGCGTCAGAACGAAGTTCTGGCCGCTGGAGCTGGTGCAGTTGAGCTGGCTGGTGGAGACCATCAGGCAGTTGAAGCTGACCGGCGTCTGTCGGATCAGCGAGGTGCCGTGGATCTCGACCGAGGTCGCCCCAGTCATGGTGTAGCTGCCTTCCGACAGCTTCTGACCGGTATCGGTGGCGACGGTGGTGAAGCTGCCAGCCGCGAAGGTCGACAGGCCGGTGCCCTTGGCGTCGATCCAGTTGCCCTCGACGCCCTTCGGCGCCGCTCCCATAGAAGGCTGGTCCGAGGGACCGGTGGTAGTGCAGGCGGCCGCAGCCAGAAGGCTTGCCGCGGCGCCTGCCGAAAGCAGTTTGCGCGCAATGGTCATTTTGAAAATCCTCTCCTCTCGCACCGGCCCGAAAATCGAGTTTCCGATTTTCGGAAAGCACGATGCGTTCATTCAAAGTGCTAGAGCGTACTTTGTGCGTCCGGATGGACGCACGTCGCTCTAGGCCGCACCACTTCAATCGCCCGATTTCCGGGCGATTGCAAGGCGCAGAGACATGCCTGCCGAACCGCTATCGGACCAGAATGTTGCGGAACTGCCACGGGTCGTCCTTGTCCAGATCCTCCGGGAACAGGCCCGGGCGATTATCCAGAGGAGTCCAGTCGGTGTAGTAGCCCCTGACCGGCCCGAGATAAGGCGACTGCACTTCGAGGCAGCGCCGATAGTCCATCTCGTCGGCCTCGACGATGCCGGCCGTCGGGTTCTCCAGCGCCCAGACCATGCCGGCGAGCACCGCCGAGGTGACCTGCATGCCGGTGGCGTTCTGATAGGGGGCGAGCTTGCGCGCCTCGGCCAGCGACAGCTGCGAGCCGTACCAGTAGGCGTTCTTGTCATGGCCGTAGAGCAGCACGCCGAGTTCGTCGACGCCGTCGACCAGCTCGTTCTCATCGAGCACGTGGTGGACCGGCTGCGGCTTGCCGGCGGCGCCGAACATCTCGTCCAGCGACAGCAAGGCGTCGTTGCAGGGATGGTAGGCGTAGTGGCAGGTCGGGCGGTATTGAAGCTTGCCCTTCTTCGAGCGCACGGTGAAGAAGTCGGCGATCGAGATCGCCTCGTTATGCGTCACCAGGAGGCCGTATTGCGCGCCGGGCGTCGGGCACCAGCTGCGCACGCGCGTATTGGCGCCGGGCTGCTCCAGATAGATCGCAGCCTTGGAGCCGTGCTTGTGCTTCCTGCCGTTCTTCGGCATCCAGTTTTCATGCGTGCCCCAGCCCAACTCGGCCGGCTGCAGGCCCTCCGAGATGAAGCCTTCGACCGACCAGGTGTTCCAGAACACGTTCATCTGCTTCGGCTTCTTGGTGCGCTGGGTGTCGCGCTCGGCGATATGGATGCCCTTGACGCCGGCCTTCTTCATCAGCCTGGCCCAGGCCTCGCGGTCTTCCTGCGCGGGCTCCGAAAACTCGAGACCGAGATCGGTGGCGAGGTTGACCAGCGCCTTCTTGACGAACCACGAGACCATGCCGGGATTGGCGCCGCAGGTGGAGACCGCCGTCGGGCCGCCGGGCTTGTCCTGCTTTTCCTTGATCATCGCTTCGCGCAGCGCATAGTTGGTGCGGCTGGCATTGTCGGCCTCGGCGTCGAAATAGAAGCCAAGCCACGGCTCGACGACGGTGTCGATGTAGAGCACGCCGAGCTTGCGGCACAATTTCATCAGGTCCACCGAGCCGGTGTCGACCGACAGGTTGACGCAAAAGCCCTGGCCGCCGCCATTGGTCAGAAGCGGCGTCAGCAGCTTCTTGTAATTCTTCTCGGTCACCGCGTCCTGGACGAAGGTGATGCCGCGCTCGTCGAGCAGCTTGCGGTCGGTGTCGCGCGGGTCGACGACCGTCATGCGTGACTTGTCGAACTTGAAATGGCGCTCGATCAGCGGCAGCGTTCCCCGCCCGATCGAGCCGAAGCCGATCATCACGACAGGACCGGTGATTTCACCGTAAACGGGCCAGTTTTCATTCGCCATTTTTTCGCACACTCCTTCAAACACGCGCAAAACGGGCATTTTTCGCCCGACGGGCAAGCGCTACACCACAGATCAATGTCATAAACCAGCGAAAAGCGCCAACCGCCGGTCAAGCCGGCTTGGCGGCGTGGTTAAGCCGTCCCGGCCATGCCGCCGAGGAATGCAACCAGCCGGTCGCGGTCGGCGGTCAGGCCCTTGTAGTCGAGCTGGGCTTGGTCGAGCGCGTTGAGCTGCTCCACGAAGGATGCAGCCAGCGTCGCCCGGTCCGGATGCCGTGCCAGCACCTTGAGCGGATCGAGATGGATGCGGATGGTGAACAGGATGTCGCGCGAAACGGGCAGCTTGCGCAGCGTCTGGCGCTCGACGCGGATGAAGGCATGGGCGTCGACATCGCCGTCGGGGAAGCGGCTCGGGCGGTTGGTGGCGCGGTCGATGCGCTCGACATTGGAGAGCGGATGATAGAGCCTGTCATCCGCCTGGATCGACCAGTTGAAGCGCTCGACCGCCTGGCCCTGCAGGCCGTCGAACATGCGGTTGATGAGCTCGGCCGGCCGCGTGCCGGGTCCGAATCCAGGCACCGGTGCGTGGATCTCCTGCAGCGGCTTGCCGAATTTTTCCTGCAGCGACCAGGACGAAGGGAAACAGAGAGAGCCGGCGGCGAGCCGCCAGCCGCGCTCGTCGCGGCGCATCAGGATCAGGTCTTCCTGGACGAGCAGCGAAGCCGGTGCCAGCGGCGCCTCGCGCAGGGCAGGAGGCAGCCTGTCGATCGTCCCCTCGAAACCGATCGGCCCGACATCGGCTCCGTCGCGGCGGTGCATGCCGGAATGCGCGGCCTCGAGATGGGCGGCGAGCAGGTCGAGCACTTCGCGCTGAGCGCCGCGTGTGCCGTCTTCCTCGACAAAGACCTTTTGCGGGATCTCCCTGTAAAGCCGCTGCTTTTCGGCCAGATGCGGCAACAGCAATTCATCGACCTCGATCCAGCGATCGAAGTCGAGCGGCTTCAGCCCGATGGCGAAGAGTTTCGAGGATCCGTCATAGGGCGTGTGGGTCGGCTGGCGAATGGTCATTCCTTGCTTCAATCAGTGCACCGCTCAAGGTGTCAGCCCAGTTGGGCCGGGATCAGCCCGCGCAGCGAATTGCCGACGAAGATCGCCTTCGCCGCCTTCAGATCGTCGAAGCTGTAAATCGCTTCCACGGCGCGGCCTTCGTCCAGAAGCTGGCCACGCAATATTCCAGGCAAAAGGCCGCAGTCGAGGCGGGGGGTGGCGAGCGGGCCGTCGCCGAAATCGGCGAAGAGATTGGTGATTGTGCCCTCGCAGAGCTCGCCGCGCTCGTTGGCCAGCAGCACCTCGTCGGCGCGGGTTGCGAGATATTCAGCGCGTGCCTGGGTGTAGACCTGGCGTCGGCTTGTCTTGTGGCGCAGCAGCGTGTCGCCGGAATCGAGCCGGACGCGCGCCAGCTGAAGCCGCCAGACCTTGTCCGCCGGCAGTGGTTCGTAGGCTTGAGCCGCAGCCGTCGCTTCGCCATTGCGCTGCAAGGCAAGGCGCACGCGCAATGCAAGTCCGTGCCCGCCAACGGTGCTCGACAGCACTTCGCCGATCCGCCCGGGATCGCAGGCGAAGCCGAGTTCGGCGGCGGAGGCATAAAGCCTCGCAAGGTGGCGCTCGAAGCGCAGGAAGCCGGAACCAGGCTCCCAGCGCATGGTCTCGATCAGTTCGAAGCCGGCGCCGTTCCCGTCGCGAAGCGCGCTTTCAACAGACACTCCCGATACTCCTCCTCGGCGGTCGAATCGAAGACGACGCCGCCGCCGACATTGTAGACGGCCTCGCCGTCGGCAAAGAGCGAGATGGTGCGGATCGCTACCGAAAACCGCATCCTGCCGCCGGGCGCGATCCAGCCGATGGCGCCGCAATAGACGTCACGCGGGGCGTCTTCCAGCTCATGCAGGATTTCCATGGCACGGATTTTCGGCGCGCCGGTGATCGAGCCGCAAGGGAAGAGCGCGGCGAAGACCTGGCGGATGCCGATGTCGGGCAAAAGCCGGGCCCGCACACGGCTCACCATCTGGTGCACCGTCGGATAAGTTTCGATACGGAACAGTTCCGGCACCTCCAGCGTGCCGACTTCGCTGATCAGCGAGATATCGTTGCGCAAAAGGTCGACGATCATCCGGTTCTCGGCCTGGTTCTTCTCGTCGTTGCGCAGGAAGGCCTTCAGCCGCGCATCCTCGGCCTTGGTCGCGCCGCGTGGCGCGGTGCCCTTCATCGGGTGCGTTTCGATCATGCCGTCGTCATCGATCTCGAAGAACAATTCGGGCGAGCGCGAGAGCACGATCGGGTCGCCGAGCGAGACCAGCGCGCCATATTTGACCGGCTGGCGTTCGGTCAGCGCGTCGAAGGCGGCGAGCGGATCGCCGGACCAATGCGCCCGGACCGGGAAGGTGAGGTTGCCCTGGTAGCAATCGCCCTTGCGGATGTGGTTGTGAAGGCGCGCGAAGCGGCGGGCATAGTCCTCGGCTGACCATGTTGCCCTTGCATCGAAGATCGGGCCGTTGCTGGCAGCCCCCGCGTTTTGCGGCACCGCCTGCTCGACAGGCGCGTCGAAGACGCCAAGGCAGACCAGCGGCGCGCGGCGACTGTCGGGCAGCAACGGCACCAGTTTCGGCTCGAGCAGGTAACCGGCTTCGTAGGAGAAATAGCCTGCCAGCCACTTGCCCGAGTCCGAGGCGGCCTGCGCCCTTTCCAGCGCGGGCATGAACCCTTCGGCGTCCTGCGCGACGATGATCTCGCGCGGTCGCTCGAAGACCAGCTGCCGAGCGGTCGCGTCGTTGCGGAAAATGGCTGCGGGCAGGGACATGAGCCTCGGATGCGGATAATCTCTTTGTTTGGCGCAATTTCGAACGGAAAACCGCTACACACTTTTCCTGAAATTGCTCCAAGTCGACCGCTCTATATGGGGGCCCGGCGTGGCGCAATCGAGGGAGCGGCGTCGGGCGGCGCAAAGGTCGCTGGCCCAAAACAAAGACGGCGCCCATGAGGACGCCGCCTTGCTGCCAACCAGGCTGGTTGCTCAGGTGTTGCTTGCGGTTCCGGCCGTCGGGAACTGGCGGGCGAATTCGGCCTCGTTGCCGGCGGCCAGCAATTTCGCCTGTTCGATCCACTTTTCGCGCGCGATGCGGCCGTCGAAATTGAGCACGTCTTCAATGCGCTTGACGTCGGCGGCGGTCCAGGCGGCGATCTGGGCATAGGTGGTGACGCCCAGGCCCTTGAGCAGTCTTTCGTTGACCGGGCCGATGCCGATGAGGCGGCGCAGATTGTCGGCCTTGCCGGCCGCGGCCTGCGGCGCGGCGGCTTTCTTGGCCGCGGGCGCTGCCGCCTTCCTGGGCGCGGCGGACTTGGCCGCCGGCTTCGCCGCCGCGGTCTTCGCTGCCGCCGGCTTCCTTGCGGCGGCCGGCCTCGCTGGAACTGCCTTTGTCGCTGCCGATGTCGCGGTCGCCGGCGTCGACATCAACGCCGCTGACGCCGGCGTGGCTGCTTTGGCGGAAGGCGCGTCGCGCAGCCGGCTTTCGAGATCGGCGCGGGCACGGCCGCAGGCATCGAGCTCGCCCTTCAACCGATCGCCATCGGCACGCAGCCTGTCGCGCTCGCTTCGCGTGCGGTCGAGATCGCCACGCAGACTGTCGAGCTCGCCGCGCAGGCGACCCCAGATGAACCAGCCAACCAGGATACCCACAACGAACGCCAGGAGCATGTAGAAGAAAGTCATTTCCCTCTCCAGTCCGATCTGTCGGCCGAGGCCCGGAAAGGCGAGCCCACGCCAAGGATCGTCAAAGGTTCCGTGGTCGGCGGAACCGCCGGCTTCAATCGAGCCATCGGCGTTCGGCCTTGTCCGGGCCGACGGCCATCATCGCATTCGCCGTAGCGTCGCGGCCGGCCATCTCTGGCCTTCGCTATGCGTCCGGCTGAGCTTGAGGCCGGACGCTATCACATGGCTTGTCGAAAGCCAGTTGAAAAATGCCGCGGAGAGTTATTCAAGAACAGCTATTTAGGGCAAGAATAGACCCTTGCTAATATGCATCCCGGCTAAACTATTGCGGCCGATGCCTGCGCCGTAGTTGTCGTCAACTATCGAGCGCTTCCAATTCGTCGATAAGCGAACCGATGATGCCAAGGCCGATCTGCCAGAAAGCGGGATCGGTGGCGTCGAGGCCGAAGGGCGCCAGAAGCTCGGAGTGATGCTTCGTGCCGCCTGCGCGCAGCATCTCGAAATACTTCTCCTGAAATCCGCGCTCGGCATTCTGGTAGACGGCATAGAGCGAATTCACCAGGCAATCGCCGAAGGCATAGGCATAGACGTAGAAGGGTGAGTGGATGAAATGCGGGATATAGGTCCAGAAGACCTCGTATCCCTCGCGCAGCTTGATCGCCGGCCCCAGGCTCTCGGCCTGCACCTCCAGCCAGAATTCGCCGAGCCTGTCCGAGGTCAGCTCGCCGTTTTTGCGCTCGGCATGCACCTTGCGCTCGAACTCGTAGAAGGCGATCTGGCGCACGACGGTGTTGATCATGTCCTCGACCTTCTGGGCGAGCATGGCCTTACGCTCGCGCTTGTCGCCGGTCTGCTCGAGCAGCGAGCGGAAGGTCAGCATCTCGCCGAAGACGGAGGCGGTTTCGGCCAGCGTCAGCGGCGTCGAGGCCATCAGCGCGCCCTGGCCGGCGGCCAGCACCTGGTGCACGCCATGGCCGAGTTCATGCGCCAGCGTCATCACATCGCGCGGTTTGCCCATGTAGTTGAGCAGCACGTAAGGATGCGCCGACGGCACCGTCGGATGGGCGAAGGCGCCGGGCGACTTGCCTGGCCGCACCGGCGCGTCGATCCATCTGCGGTCGAAAAAGCCGCGGGCGATTTCGGCCATGTCCGGCGAGAAGCGCTGGTAGGCGGAGAGCACCGTGTCCCTGGCGTTGTCCCAGCTGATCACCGCCTGCGGCGTTTCCGGCAGCGGCGCGTTGCGGTCCCAGTGGTTCATCACCTCCATGCCGAGCCAGCGCGCCTTCATCGCGTAATAGCGGTGCGACAGCCGCGGATAGGCCTCGCGCACGGCCGCGGCCAGCGCGTCGACCACGTCGCGCTCGACACGGTTGGCGAGGTGGCGCGAGTCGGCAATATCCTGGAAGCCGCGCCAGCGGTCGGAGATTTCCTTGTCCTTGGCTAAGGTGTTGGTGATGAGCGTGAAGGTGCGCAGGTTCTTGCGGAACGTGGCGGCCAGCGCCTCGGAGGCGCGGCGGCGCACCTCGCCATTCGAATCCTGCAGCCGGTTCAGCGCCGGCTCGAGCGTCAGCTCCTCGCCGTCGATCTCGAAGCGCAGGTCGGTCATCGTCTCGTCGAACAGGCGGTTCCAGGCGCCGCGCCCGGTGACCGACTTTTCGTGAAACAGCTGCTCGACGCGATCCTCGAGCTGGTAGGGCTTGTCCTTCCTGAGGTCGAGCACCCAGGGCCGGTAGTGGCCAAACGCCTTGTCGGCGGATAGAGCGCCCTCAATTGCCGCATCGTCGATCAGGTTGAGCTCGAGCGCGAAGAACAGGAGATGCGCGCTGGCGTCCGTCATCTTTTCCTGGACGTCGCCATATAGCTTGGCGCGCTGCGGATCGGCGGTGTTGCCGGCATAGACGAGGCCGGCATACGAAACGATGCGGCCGATCAGTTCCTCGAGCGCCTCATAGGCCTCGAGCGCCTCGCCCAGCCGGCCGGCGGCGCCGCGCTCGGCTTCCGCGGCAAGGGTGCCTTTCCAGCGGGTCTCGAAGGCGATGGCGTCGCTGGCCGCCCTGGCGATATCGCGCTTCAGCTCGGGCGCTTCCATGCCGGCATAGAGATCGGCGAGATTCCACTCCGGCAGGTCGCCAAGCCCCGCCGCGCCCTGGCCGGACGTTGGCGCCGCAAGCCGCCGACCAAACATCATGCGCATCAACGATACCTTCTTTGAACCAAGGGGCCAGAATCAAAGGGAAAGGAGAAGCCGGTCAAATCCTAAGGAATTCGTTCACCGGGTTTTTTGAAACCTTATTTAGAACCCTGTGCCAAGATGATCCATGGGGATTTTCTCGGGCGGACAACTCAAACAGTCATGACAGGTTCCATACTCATAGTCGATGACGATCCGGTCCAGCGCCGGCTGGTCGAGGCCGCGTTGACCAAGTTCGGCCACAGCGCGATCGTCACGGATAGCGGCGAGGCGGGCCTCGACGCGCTCGACGGGCCGAACGCGCGCGAGGTCTCCGTCGTCATTCTCGATCTCGTCATGCCCGGCCTCGACGGCATCGGCGTGCTGAAGGCGATGCGCGAGCGCGCCATCAACATTCCCGTCATCGTGCAGACGGCGCAAGGCGGCATCGAAACCGTCGTCTCGGCGATGCGGCACGGCGCCTTCGACTTCGTCGTCAAGCCGGCGTCGCCCGACAGGTTGCAGACCGCGATCTCCAACGCGCTCAAGGTGGAGGCTGTCGAGGACGAGATGAAGCGCGCGTCGCGGCGCCGCGGCGGTGGCCATCTCACCTTCAAGGACATGATCACGCGCAGCCCGGCAATGGACCGGGTGATACGCCTTGGGCAGAAAGCGGCGGCCTCCAACATCCCGATCCTGATCGAGGGCGAATCCGGCGTCGGCAAGGAACTGGTGGCACGCGCCATCCAAGGCAGCGGCGATCGCCGCTCGAAGCCGTTCGTCACCGTCAATTGCGGCGCCATCCCGGACAATCTCGTCGAATCGATCCTGTTCGGCCACGAGAAGGGTTCCTTTACCGGCGCCACCGACAAGCACACCGGCAAATTCGTCGAGGCGAATTCCGGCACGCTGTTCCTCGACGAGATCGGCGACCTGCCGCTCGACGTCCAGGTCAAGCTGCTGCGCGCCGTGCAAGAAGGCGAGGTCGATCCGGTCGGCGGCCGCTCGACCGTCAAGGTCGATATCCGCCTGATCTCGGCCACGCACCGGAACCTCCTGCAGCAGGTCAAGGACGGCAAGTTCCGCGAGGACCTGTTCTACCGGCTGAACGTCTACCCGATCTTCGTGCCGCCGCTGCGCGACCGCCGCGACGACATTCCCTATCTGGTCCGGCATTTCATGGAAAAGGTCGCTCCGACCGATCCGCGCCGCCGCCTTGCCGGCATATCGGCGACAGCGCTCGCGATGCTGCAGGCCTATGACTGGCCGGGCAATATCCGCCAGCTGGAGAATGCGGTCTTCAGGGCCTCGGTGCTTGCCGAGGGCGATGTGCTGACCGAGGAGGAGTTCCCGCAGATCCGGGCGCAGGTGGAAGGAACGGTAAATCTCGGAACGGAACCGGCATCCGTCGTCGCCGAAACGACCGCGGACGCGTCCCGGCAACCGGATGAGACTATCGCCGATGCAACGGAGGCCGGCTTGCCCGATGGCCAGGCGCCAGCAAGGCCGCAGCCGCGTTTCGGGACGCTCCGTGCGCTCGACGAGCGCGGCAATGTGCGGGCGCTGGCCGATGTCGAGCTCGAAATGATCAAGCTCGCGATCGACCATTATAACGGCCAGATGAGCGAAGTCGCCCGCCGGTTGGGCATCGGCCGCTCGACGCTCTACCGCAAGTTGAAGGAATATGGCATTGATCCCGAAGCTGGTCGCGTCGACCGGCTTGCCTCGTGACGGGCAAGCCTCGAACCAGCTTGCTCGCCTAAAATCCGAGTCAAATTGTCGCTTTTGACGTGAAAACGCAGGGTTTTCAGCGGTTGGCGTTGCCGGGGATCACACATTAACGCTAACGGTAACAGATCGTGTTCTGGCCGAGGCCGGATTCATGATCTAAACCAGCGGTTTACCACGAAATGCTGTGCATCATTTTTGACGGGATATCGCCACGGTGTTACCGCATTTCGGCTTCAATAAACGATGATTAACCATTAGGATCGATATTCGGATGTGAAAGCGACGCATCCGTTTGGTCAAATCCGGGGACAAACGGCAGCCTGAAAGCCATTTGATTTGAACAAAGTCGAACGACACAAAAACGGGCGGCATTTTCACATGAGCGTCTGGCCGAGGTGGCTGACGTTTGTGATTTTGGCCGTCGGGTTTCTGTCCGCTGCGACGTCGGGCGCGAGGGCAGAAGTCCGTACGCTCAAGCTCTACCATCTGCACACGCATGAGAAGGCCGAGATCGTCTACAAGCGCAATGGCCGCTACGATGCGGAAGGCCTGCGCAAGATCAATATCATTCTGCGCGACTGGCGCCGCAACGAGCCGACCAAGATGGATCCGCGGCTGCTCGACCTGGTCTGGGAAGCCTATCGCGAAAGCGGCGCTACCGACTATATTCAGGTCGTCTGCGGCTACCGCTCGCCGTCGACCAATGCGCTGCTGCGTTCGCGCAGCCGCGGCGTCGCCGAGAAGAGCCAGCACATGCTGGGCAAGGCGATGGACTTCTACATCCCAGGCGTGCCGCTGAAGAAGCTGCGCAACATCGGCCTCAAGATGCAGGGCGGCGGCGTCGGCTATTACCCGACCTCCGGTTCGCCCTTCGTCCATATGGATGTCGGCAATGTGCGCCACTGGCCGGGCATCAGCCGCCAGGAACTGGTCAGCCTGTTCCCGAACGGCAAGACGCTGCATGTGCCGAGCGACGGACGCCCGCTGCCCGGCTATGAGCAAGCAGTGGCAGCGTATCAGGCGCGCAAGGGCGCCGGCACGCCCAATATCGAACTGGCCAGCGCCGGTGGCTCGACCAAGCGCTCCGGCGGATTGCTTGCCGCCTTGTTCGGCGGCGGCGCCGACGAAGCCGATGACGCGGCCGATGAAAGCGCTCCGGCGCCTCAGCAGAAAGCTGTGAAGCAGGTTCAGGTCGCCAGCGCTGCCACGGCCCGCAGCAGCAACCTGCCGGGCATCGCGATCGTTTCGCCGAAGGATGCCAAGCGCGCCAACATTCCGCAGAACGCGGATGACAGCGCCGACGATTCGCAACAGCCGCAGCAGGATACGCCGGAGACGATCATCGCCGCGCTGCCGCCGAAGGAAATCCCGCTGCCCGACTTCGCGCCGCGTCCCAAGGTCGATGTCGGCCAGCAGACGCCGCAGAACGTGCCGTTCGCCACGGCGGATGCCTCTACGACGACGGAGCAGGCGGTTGCGACGGCCCAGGCGCCCGTGCCGGACAAGGTTCCGTTCGGCACAGCCAGCGCCGCGGAGGCCGCGAGCACGGATCCGGCGCAGGTGGCGGTCAACAACATCCCGCTGCCGACTTGGCGTCCCGACCACTCGACGCCGGCGGAACTGGCGTCGAAGGACAAGAACGTGCTTCTGGCGCTGGCCGAAACCGCTTCGCAGGACAAGAGCGCGACCGATGCGTTCTCAGTGCTGCCGACCGCACGGCCGCAGCCCGGCAAGCAGGATGAGGTCAAAGCCGTTCTCGAACAGGCCAATGCGACCGTCGAGGCCGGCGGCGCCGGCGCCGAATACCAGCTCGCGTCGCTGACCGAACCCGAGCCGCGCTCCGCGTTCAACGATCCGTCGGGCGTCGATGCGGCCTCGCCGCGCCAGGCCATCGCCGCGCTTCCGGCCGGGACCGATCCCGCGAAGGCGATCGGCGGCAGTGTGAAGACGACGGCCAAGGAAGGCAGGGCGTCCGCTCACGATCTGAAGCCCGGGCCCAAGGCCATGGTGGTGGCGCCGCCGCCGCAAGCCGCGCGCTGGGCGCTGGGCAGCGGCGTCAACATTGCTTCGGTTTCCGACCCGACGACGGCGCCGCGCTACGCCTACAACATCGTGCACACGCCGCCGAGCGAAGTGTATACGGCCGGTTTCCAGGCGGATGGCCAGGTGCCGGACGCAAGCCGTTTCACCGGCAACGCGGTGAAGTTCCTCTCGGTCGCGCGCTTCCAAACGAAATAGGCGAGCCAGCGTGGCCATCGCAAAGCCGCGTTGGCCCGCCAGCGCGGCTTTTGTCTTTCATGGCATGCGCCGCTGCCTGGTTGACCACCCCATCTTCCCGCTTCGTCTAATGGTAGGACAGCGCCCTTTGAAGGCGTGAATCGTGGTTCGAATCCATGAGCGGGAACCAGTCGGCGAATACGGATTCCACCACCAGCACGCGATCACACAGGGTCGTGAAACGGGAAAGGCTGCCGCTTGGCGGCGCGGGGGCGACGCACCGACCGATGCTTCGACGAGAACGCTCTCGCTGCCCTGGTGAAGGCGCCGATTACTTCTTGAGCTTGCTCGCCTCACGCGCCAGCGCTTCGATCTCGTCCCACTTGCCGGCCTTGATGAGATCGTCGGGCGCGACCCAGGAGCCGCCGACGCAGATCACGTTGGGCAGGCTCAGATAATCGGCGGCGTTCTTGGCGGTTATGCCGCCGGTCGGGCAGAACTTCACATCCGCCAGCGGCGAGGCGAAAGCCTTCAGCGAAGCGATGCCGCCGGACTGCTCGGCCGGGAAGAACTTCAGGAAGCGCAAGCCGGCTTCGCGCGCGGCCATGATCTCGCCGGGCGTGATGGCGCCGGGCAGCAGCGGCACGGGACTGTCCTTGGCCGCGTCGAGAAGCTGGCTGGTGATGCCGGGGCTGACGATGAATTTCGAGCCGGCGCGGGCTGCCTCGTCGAACTGCCTGGCGTCGAGGATGGTGCCGGCGCCGACGACCGCGTCCTCGACTTCGGCGGCAACGCGGCGGATCGCTTCCAGGGCGTCGGCGGTGCGCAGCGTGATCTCGATCGCCGGCAGGCCGCCGAGCGAAAGCGCGCGAGCAAGTGGTACGGCATCGGCAACATTGGCGATTTTAAGCACCGGGATAACCGGCTGACCATTGAGAAGCGACAGGAGCTTTTCGGTCTTGCTGGTCATGTGCTGGTCTCCATTTCGATCACTTTAAACCGATTAGCAGAAGGGATATGCCAAGTCCACGAAGGGCGGCGTGTCGTGATGTCACGTCGTGATGTGCCGGCGTCGTCTGCCTTGAAACGGCTTTCACCACGGTCTAGTGGCATTGCCATGACAATAGCCAAGGAAATTCAGCCCGTCTGCGTCGCCGCGCTCTATAAGTTTGCCCGGCTCGACGGATACGAGGCCCTGCGCGCGCCACTCGCGGCCTTCTGTTGCGGGCGCGGCATCAAGGGCACGCTGCTTCTGGCGCATGAAGGCATCAACGGCACCGTCGCCGGCAGCGAAGGGGCGATTGCCGCTCTCGTCGACCATCTGCAGGCCATCGAAGGCCTTGCCGGGCTGGACGTCAAATACAGCAGCGCCGCCGAAATGCCGTTCCACCGCATGAAGGTACGGTTGAAGCGCGAGATCGTGACCATGGGCGTCGAGGACATCGATCCGGCGGCGAGCGCGGGCACCTATGTCGCGCCGGCCGACTGGAACGCGCTGATTTCCGATGCGGATACCTTGGTGATCGACACGCGCAACGCCTATGAGGTTTCGCTCGGCACCTTCAAGGGCGCGGTCGATCCCAAGACCACCAGCTTTCGCGAGTTCCCCGCCTGGATCGAGCAGCACCGTGAAGAGCTTGAAGGCCGCAAGGTGGCGATGTTCTGCACCGGCGGCATTCGCTGCGAGAAGGCAACGGCCTATGTGAAGTCGCTCGGCCTCAAAAACGTCTTCCATCTCAAGGGCGGCATCCTGAAATACCTGGAAGACGTCCCTGCCGATGAGAGCCTGTGGCAAGGCGAATGTTTCGTCTTCGACGAGCGGGTGTCCGTCTCGCATGGCCTGGCCGAGGGTGAAGCGGAGCTCTGCCGCGCCTGTCGGCACCCGCTGACGGTCGAGGACCGGCTGTCGTCGAAATACGCGATCGGCGTTTCATGCCCGCATTGTTTTGAAATGCGCTCCGACGAGGATCGAGAACGCTATGCCGAACGCCATCGCCAGGTGGAGCTGGCGCAAGCGCGCGGCGGCAAGCGCCATATAGGCAGTTAGAACTCCACCGAATAACGATCGATCGCCCAAAGCCATGTTCCGTCGCTCTGACGGCGGGCGACCTCGCTGGTTATGCTGCCGTCGGGAAGCTTCGTCGACGTCAGCGCCAGGTCGCCGTTGACGAGGGCAGGGCGCTGCTCGCCGCGCTGGAATTTGCGACCCGCGGCGATGCCCTGTTCGAACAGCGCGCGGATGGCGTGCCGGCCGCGAACCGGCCCGTCATCGCCGCTGTCGACGACGGCGTCGGGCTCGAACAGCGCCAGCATGCCCTCGATGTCGCCGGCCCATTGCCGATCGATCAGCAGACGCTCGAGATCCTGCGGATCGCGCGCCGGCTCACGGGTTTCTGCACTCGTCATCCAATCGCTCCTTTCCGAAATTGGCGCGATCCTAGCTGAAGCCCTCCGCCGTTTCGACACATGGAGGAGACCGGCCAGCTGCCTTCGTCAGGCGGCGAAGTGTCCGCCGTCATTGTAATGTCGGGGTGCGGAGCCTACCTCTTGCCCGTCCGAAACCTTGCCCGCGCGCATTCGGCCGGGCCAATTCTGGAGGCATTGATGCTCGACCCCAAGAAGCTGCTCGACGATCTTCTCGGCTCGCAAATCCCTGGGACCGGCTCGACCGTCCGCGACAAGGCCGGGCAGGCGGTGCAGATGGCGAAGGACAATCCGCTGGCAGCCGGCGCGCTTGCCGCCGTGCTGCTCGGCACCGGCACCGGCCGGCAGGTAACGGGCGCGGCCGTCAAGCTCGGCGGCCTGGCTGCGATCGGCGGCCTCGCCTACAAGGCCTATCAGAACTACAAGGCCGGCAAGGAGCCGGCGCAGGCGCCGACCGCAAGCGAGCCGGAACTGCTGCCGCCGCCCGCCGACACCGCCTTCCACCCCTCGCAGGCGCCGCAGGGCGAGGCCGAGTTCACGCTGACGCTGGTCAGGGCGATGATCTCGGCGGCGAAGGCCGACGGGCATGTCGACGACGACGAGCGCAAGAAGATCGCCGACAAGCTCAAGCTCGCCGGCATCGGCGCCGAAGCGGAAAAGTTCCTGCTCGCCGAGCTGGAAAGCCCGCTCGATCTCGACACGCTGGTCGCCGGCGCCAAGACCGATGCGCAGAAGCTCGAGCTCTACACCGCCTCGCGGCTGACCATCGATCCCGACACGCGCGCCGAGCGCGGCTATCTCGACCTGCTTGCCGGCCGGCTCGGTTTGCCGGACGCCCTGGTCGATCATGTCGAAGCGACGGTTTCGGCGGCCAAGGTGCCTGCGGGAAGCTCGCCCTGGTGAGCAGGGTTAGCGGGTGCGGTTGCCGTTAACTTCTCGTTAACCCAGCAAGCGCATCATTCTAAGCAGTCGGACCGGCTTTTCCTCCTCCCAAGCGCGGTTCAGATCGGGGCGGTCGCTAATGGCCGCCCTTTTTGTTGGCATGTCCTTATCCGCCAATAGCGGCTTGCCATGATCCCCGGCATTTGCGATGCCACGTCTTTCCATCCATGACCGGGAGGAGGACGGCGATGACAGCCATAGCAGAGAAGACCGCCATCGTTACCGGCGCCGGCACTGGCATCGGCAAGAGCGTGGCGACGGCGCTGCTCAAGGCAGGCTGGAACACGGTGTTCTGCGGCCGCCGCAAGACGGTGCTGGAAGAGGCGATCGCGGAAGCCGGGAAGACGCAAGCCAAGGCATTGGCCGTCGCCTGCGACATCGGCAAGGCCGACCAGGTGGACGACATGTTCGAGACCGTGCTCGAAGCCTTCGGCCGCGTCGACCTGCTCTTCAACAATGCCGGCATGGGCTACAAGTCGACGATGATCGACGAGATCCCGGTCGAGGTCTGGAACGACGTCGTCGGCGTCAACCTCACCGGCTCGTTCCTGTGTGCGCGCGCGGCCTTCGGCGCCATGCGCCGGCAGAAGCCGATGGGCGGTCGCATCATCAACAACGGCTCGGTGTCGGCCTATGCGCCGCGCCCGGGCTCGGTTCCCTATACGGCGACCAAGCATGCGATCACCGGGCTCACCAAGACGCTGGCGCTCGACGGCCGGCCCTTCGATATCGCCTGCGGCCAGATCGACATCGGCAACGCGCTGACCGAGATGGCGCAGCCGATGACGGTCGGCGTGCCGCAGGCCAATGGCTCGATCGCCGCCGAAGCGGTGATGGATGTGCAGCGCGTCGCCGATGCGGTGCTGCACATGGCGAGCCTGCCGCTCGACGCCAACGTGCTGTTCATGACGGTGATGGCGACGAAGATGCCGTTTGTCGGGCGCGGATGAACGCGAGTTCCCTCACCCGGAGGATGGGGGTCACTTCTTCAGGAACGCCTCGATCCGTTCCAGTGCGCGCAGGATATTTTCCTCGGAATTGGCGTAGGAAAGCCGGATATAGCCTTCGCCGAGCACGCCGAAATCGGGGCCGCCGATGAGCGCCACGCCGGCATCCTCCAACAGCGCCGATGCAAGCTTCTTGGCCTTCCAGCCGGTCTTCGAGACGTTGGGGAAGGCATAGAAGGCGCCCTTCGGCGTGATGCAGGAAATGCCGGGGAGCGCGTTCAGCCCCTCGACCACGATCCTGCGGCGGTTGTCGAAAGCGCGCATCATCTTCTCGACATCGTCCTGCGGGCCGTCGATCGCGGCGATGCCGGCAAACTGGCTCGGCGCGTTGACGCAGGACCAGCAGTTCACCGCCAGCTTGCGCACCTTGTCGTAGAGATGCGCGCCCTTGTCGCCGTTCGGCCAGATCGACCAGCCCATGCGCCAGCCGGTCATCGCCCAGGTCTTCGACCAGCCGTTGAGCACGATCAGCCTGTCGCGGATTTGGGGAAAGTTGAGCAGCGAAAAGTGCGTCTCGCCGTCATAGGTCATGACGTCGTAGATCTCGTCCGACATGATGGCGACCTGAGGGTGCTTCTCCAGGCCCTTGACCAGCTTCTCGATCTCGCTGCGCGGGGTGACGCCACCGGTCGGATTGGCGGGCGAGTTGAGGATGAGCAGCCTGGTCTTCGGCGTGATCAGCGCCAGCGTCTCCTCCGCCGAGAAGGCAAAGCCGTTTTCCTCGCGGATCGGCACCGGCACCGGAGTGGCGCCGGTGAACTCGATCATCGAGCGATAGATCGGAAAGCCGGGATCGGGATAGAGGATCTCGGCGCCCGCCTCGCCGAACATCAGGATCGCGGCAAACATCGTCGGCTTGCCGCCCGGCAGGATCATCACATTCTCGGGCGACACCTCGAGGCCGGTGGTGGTCAGCGTGCGGCGCACAACCGCCTCGCGGGTGGCCAAAAGCCCGTTGGCCGGCGTGTAGCCATGGTGGCCGTCGCGCAGCGCCTTGATCGCCGCCTCAACGATGTGCTGCGGCGTCTTGAAGTCGGGCTGGCCGATGCCGAGGTTGACGATGTCGCGGCCCTGATGGGCCAGCGCGGTGGCCCTCGCCAGCACCGCGAAGGCATTTTCCTCGCCGAGACGGTCGAAGGCCGCGATCGTGTGGAGCATTTTTCCCGTCCCTGTGGTTCTTTCTGTGAGCGAGCGTTTTTGTGACCGTCCGCCGGTAAAAGTCAACGGATTGGAGTGGCAGGTGTCGGAAGATCTGAAGAATTGGCAGCCGCGCCCGCGGCCGGAACGCAAGGCAATCGAGGGACGCACCGTCAGGCTCGAGCCGCTGAGCGCCGCCAAGCATGGCGACGGCCTTTACGAGGCCTCCTCCGTCTCGGATGTCGGCGGACGTTTCGCCTGGCTGCCCGATTACCCGCCGGAAACCCGCGCCGCCTTCCAGCCCTGGCTCGACAAGGCCGAAGCCAGCGAGGATCCGCTGTTCTTCACCGTCATCGACAAGGCGAGCGGCAAGATCGCCGGGCGCCAGACGCTGATGCGCATCGACGCCGCCAACGGCGTCGGGGAAATCGGCAACATCTATTGGGGGCCGCTGATCTCGCGCAAGCCGGCGGCGACCGAGGCGCAGTTCCTGTTTGCGAAATATCTCTTCGACGATCTCGGCTACCGCCGCTACGAGTGGAAGTGCAACAACCGCAACGAGCCCTCGAAACGCGCCGCCGAGCGCTTCGGTTTCAGGTTCGAAGGCATCTTCCGCCAGCATCTTGTGGTCAAGGGTGAAAACCGCGATACGGCGTGGTATTCGATCATCGACAAGGAATGGCCGGCCTTGCGCCAGGCCTATGAGGGCTGGCTCGATCCGGCAAACTTCGATGGCGAAGGCGGCCAGAAGAGGCGCCTCGAGGATTTCCGCGCCGAATTCGGAGCGTGACAGGGAGTTTGGCGATGGCGCATGACCACGGTTCACATGATCACGGTTCCGCCGGTCATAGCCATGGCGCCGGGCATGTGCATGGCTCGACCGACAAGAAACGGGTGCTGATCGCGGCTTGCCTGACCGGCGGCTTCATGGTCGCTGAGGCGCTTGGCGGTCTGCTCACCGGCTCACTGGCGCTGCTCGCGGATGCCGGCCATATGCTTGCCGATTCGATTGCGCTCGGCCTAGCCTGGTACGCCTTCCATCTCGCCGGGCGGCCCGCCACCGGTCGTCTCACCTATGGCTTCGGCCGGGTGAAAACGCTGGTCGCCTACACCAACGGCATCGCCATCTTCGTCATCGCGCTGTGGATCGTCTACGAAGCCTGGGGACGGCTGTTGCACCCGTCGCCGGTGCTGGGCGGACCGATGCTGGTGGTGGCGGTCGCCGGCCTTCTGGTCAACATCGCCTCGTTCTTCGTACTGCATGGCGGCGATCGCGAGAGCCTCAACATGCGCGGCGCCATCCTGCATGTGCTGGGCGACCTGCTGGGGTCGGCCGCGGCAATCGTCGCCGCGATCATCATCCTGGTGACAGGCTGGACGCCGATCGATCCCATCCTGTCGGTGCTGGTTTCGCTGCTCATCCTGTCGACGGCATGGTCGCTGATGCGCGAGGCCGCGCATGTGCTGCTCGAAGGCGTGCCGGCAAGCCTCGACCGCGATGTGATCGCCAAGGATATCGAAGGCGCGGTCAAGGGGGTGCGCGAGGTGCACCATATGCATGTCTGGTCGCTCGACGGCACCTCCAACATGGCGACGTTGCATGCTTGCCTCAACGACGGCGTCGACGCGCATATGGCGGTGAGCGCCATCAAGAAACGGCTTGCAGCCAAGCATGGCATCGAGCATGCCACTGTCGAACCCGAATTTGGCCAATGCGCGGACAGCCATGACGAGCACGACCGCCATCACGATCACGATCATGACCACGCGCACGATGCGCCGCGCGATCGCCGGCACTATCACTGATCGCTGCGTGATGACAAAGCCGAACAGCCTCGAAACGAAGAATGCCAGTTGATGGATCGTGACACCCGCAACGCGGCGATCGCCGCCGCCGTGATACTGCTTGTGTTCGGCCTCGCCGCCTATTTCCTGCCGGCCATCATGCTGGCCGCTGGCAAGGTATCGACGGTTCTGGCGGCCATCATCGCCGCGATCTTCATGGTCGGGCTGTTCGTCGTCCTGTGGCTGCGCGGACGCAGCCAGCGCAAGAAAGGTCTCTGAAGATGAGAATTCTGATCACCGGTGCCGCCGGCATGGTGGGCCGCAAGCTGATTGCCCGGCTGGCCAAGGACGGGACGCTGCGCGGGCAAAAGATAACGGCGCTCGACCTGCATGACATCGTGGCGCCGCAGGCGCCGGCGCTCGCGGGTGTCGATGTGTCGATCCACACCGGCGATCTTTCCGAACCCGGGGCCATGGCGGCTCTCGTGGCTCCGCGCCCGGATGTGATCTTCCATCTGGCCGGCATCGTGTCTGGCGAGGCGGAGGCCAATTTCGACCTCGGCTACCGCGTCAATCTCGACGGCACGCGCGCCCTGTTCGACGCCGTGCGGCTGGCGGCGTTCGCGCCGCGCCTCATCTTCACCTCGTCGATCGCCGTGTTCGGCGCGCCGTTCCCGGACGTCATTCCGGACGAATTCCATCCGACGCCGCTCACCTCATACGGCACGCAGAAGCAGATGAGCGAGGCGCTGCTCGCCGACTATACGCGGCGCGGCTTCTTCGACGGCATCGGCATCCGGCTGCCGACGATCTGCGTGCGCCCTGGCAAGCCGAACAAGGCGGCGTCGAGTTTCTTCTCCGGCATCATCCGCGAGCCGCTCGCCGGCCAGGAAGCGATCCTGCCGGTGCCGCGCTCGGTGCTGCACACCCATGCCAGCCCGCGCTCGGCGGTGAATTTCCTCATCCATGCGGCCGAGATCGATGGCGACAAGGTCGGTCCGCGCCGCAACCTGACAATGCCTGGTGTCGCCGTCACCGTCGGCGAGCAGATCGAGGCGCTGGAGCGCATCGCCGGCGCCGAGGTCGCGAAGCGGATCCGCGAGCAGCCCGACGAGGTCATCTGGGCGATCGTCAAAGGCTGGCCGACACGGTTCGAAGCCAGGCGGGCGAGGGAACTCGGCTTTGCCGCCGAGAAGAATTTCGACGACATCATCCGTGCTCATATCGAGGACGAACTGGGCGGCAAGATCGCCTGATAGGTTTCAGACGCCGCCCGACAGGCTGGCCGACAGAAGCAGCAGGCCGACGATGAAAATGAAGGCGGCGCCGCCGATCTCGACGATCGAGTGGATGCGGTTGCCGATGCGTCCGTCGCCGGCGAAATAGACTGCCCAGTTCTTGGCCGTCACGGCGATCGTCGCCAGCGCCGACACCGTGATCGCGGTGCCGATCGACATCGCCAGCACCGACAGCAGCCCACCTACCCACAGTCCGTTGAGCAGCGCGAAGCTCAGCACGATCAGCGCGCCGGAACAGGGGCGGATGCCGACGGCGGCGACCGCCGACCAGGCCGTCTTCCAGTCGAAGCGGTCGCCCGACAGCATTGCCGGGTCCGGCGCATGCGAATGGCCGCAGGTCTCGCAGACTTCGCCCGGGCCATGGTCGTGGTGGGCGTGCTCGTGCGCGGCGTGATGATGGTGCTCATGCGCGCCATGATCGTGGGCGTGCGCATGGTCATGATGATCATGATCGTCATGCACATGCAGGGAATGCGCGGCGTGCGCATGTGCGTGCGAATGGCCCGCATGCGAATGCGCGTGAGCATGCGAGTGGCCCGCATGCCCGCCATGCGAATGGCCGGCATGGGCCGCCGACAGGCTGTAGGCAGGGGCTCTGCCGAACAGGCGCAGCACCGACGGACCGAGCTTGCGCCACAGCAGCCAGGCACCGAACAAGGTGACCAGCACAAAGCTGGAGATTTCGAGGAACCAGGCCGCGTCGGTCATCGAGATCGCGGTGCCCCGCAGCACGAAATAGGCAAGCATCATGACGACCACTGCCGTCAGACCCTGCAGCAGCGCCGAGACGAAGGAGAGCAGGATGCCGCGTCTCAGCGCCACCTCGTTGGCCACCATGTAGGAGGAGATCACCGCCTTGCCGTGGCCGGGTCCGGCAGCGTGGAAGATGCCATAGGCGAAGGAAAGCCCGATCAGCAGCCAGAGCTTGCTGCCGTCCTGGCGCATCGCCTTCATCGCGGCCGCCAGCGAATGGTAGAATTCCTGCTGCCTGAGATTGATCCACATCAGGATGTGGGCGAACGGGCCGGTGGTGGTCGGCGCCATGCCGTCATTGGTGCCGATGCCGAGCGAGCTTTGCGCGTGCGCGACGACGGGCAAATGAGTGATCACCAGGGTGGTGGCCAAAAGGCCGAGCGCTAAGCGGATATTCGTGGGATGCCCCACGAATATCCGCTTAGATTCCCTTGCTTGTCGCAGGTTCCGATCGCAAAACCGTGGGACACTTTTGCGGAACCTGCTTACGCGCAGCGACGGTTTCATCACCAAATCATCCTTCCGGCGAGCAGTTCAACTCGAGCTTGGTGGCGAAGATCTTGCTCATGTCGGTGCCTGTCGGATCGTTGAAGAACGCGTCCGTCAGGGTCTTCTGGTTTTCCTTGATCGCCTCGTCCGGATCGGGCCGGACGACCTTCTTGGTGCAGGTCGAGGGCAGGCCTTCGACGGTGAGGTTGGCGTCGTCGGTGAAGTCGATCGCCGTGTAGAAGGTCGGATCGTAGACGCCGATGTCGATCTTGCCCGTCAGCTTGATCGGTGCCTTCGGCTGCGACTCGAACAGGATGATCAGCTGGTCGTTGTCGAAGTTCGCCATCAGATGCGGCGGCGGCACCATCGGCACGTCCTTACCGTCCTGGGTGACGAGCTGGAAGTAGTTGAACTCGGCCAGCGAGGAATGGACGGTGTCGGCCACTTCCTTGAGCTCTTTATCGTCAAGTTTCAGATCGGAGTTCTTGTCGAACTCCATCATCACTGTACTTGAAAACAGGTCGTCGAAGCGCCAAAGGTGGCGCAGCGCCGTCACACTTTGGTGATCCTGGCTGAGGATGACGTCGAGCCGGGCTTCGGCAAATACATGCGGGTGCACTTCGGCCTGCTCGACCGAGGCGAACGTGGCCGCGAGGGCCGAAGCCAGCATGGTGGCTTGCCGTTTCAGATGCATTCCGTGCCGCGATTCCATTGACTTCGAGGGCGAGCCCGAGAGTTAGCATAAAGGGGGCGAAATTGGGACGCCTGCTCAGGCTCCCGTATCGCGCGTCTTGAACCACTGCGCCAGGAAGTCGACGAACACCCGCACCTTGGCCGGCAGATAGCGCCGGTGCGGGTAGACGGCGAAGATGCCGGTGCCCGCCAGGATGCGGTCGTCGAGCGCGGTGACCAACTTGCCGGACGCGACGTCGGGGGCGGCGATGAAATCCGGCAGCATGGCGAAGCCCAGGCCGGAAAGTGCTGCGGCTCTTGCCACAATCGGGCTGTTGACCTCGATCGGGCCCGATACGGCGACGCTCACGGAGTCTTCGCCTTCGCCCTTGAAGCGCCAGTTGGCCAGCGAGCGGCCGTTGGTGTCGACGAGGCAGGGCATGTTGGCGAGATCCTGCGGCCGCGTGGGCTTGCCGTGCTTGGCGATCAGCTCCGGCGACGCGCAAAGCCTGACCGAGAACGGCGCCAGCCGCCTGGCGATGAGCGAGGAGTTCTCCAGCCGCGAGATGCGCACGGCAAGATCGAAACCTTCCTCGACTAAGTCGACGAACCGGTCGTCGAGATGGATGTCGAGCACGATGTCGGGATGCTGCCTGGCGAAGTCGACCAGCGACTGACCGATCGGCGCATCGGCGAAGGTGCGGGCGGCCGACAGCTTGATCCTGCCGCGAACGTCGCCGGAAGACTGGCGCACCGCCTCGGCGAGGCTGTCGACCTCGCGCACGATCTCGGAGGCGCGCTGATAATAGGTGTGGCCGGCTTCGGTCAGCGAGAACTGGCGCGTCGTGCGGTTGAGCAGCAGCGCGCCGAGCTCGTCCTCCAGCTCGCGCACATATTTCGACAGCAGCGCCTTGGAGCGGCCGATCTTGCGCCCTGCGGCCGAAAAGCCTTCCGCCTCGACCACGTCGATGAAGGCGCGCATGCGCGTCAATGTGTCCATGGTCAGACCTTTCGTGCCGCGTCGAGAATCTTGCGGCCGAGCCGTATCAGGGCAACGTCGCTGCCGGAAGGGCCGAGCAGCGAAAGGCCGAAGGGCGCGCCGTCTATCGCGCCGATCGGCAAGGTAATCTGCGGAAAGCCCGAAAGACCGGAGAGGCACAACAGATGCAGCGCCCTTTCGCGATAGGCCTGGAACTGTTCCGGTGTGCCGGCGGCGAGTGGCGCCGCGCCGGGAACGGTGGGCAGGACCAGGAAGCCGTTGTTGCCGAGCAGCGCCGCGAACTCGGCCCGGAACGCCAGCCGCCGCGCTGCCTCGGTGGCGGCCACCTTGGCATCGATGGTGCGGCCGAAGCCGAAACGCTCCTCGACGCCTGGGCTGAGGCGGCCGCCGGCCGAGATCCAGGGACCATGCTCGCGCCAGGCCTCGAAGGCCTGCAGGCGGCGAAAGCACCAGTAAAGCTCGTCGGGGAACGAGGCGAAGGCGTATTCGGTCTCCGCGGGCTGGCCGATGACGGCGGCGGCCAGCGCCTTCATGCGCTGATATTCGGCGGCTTCCGCCGGACCCATGACAAAGGCGTCCAGCCAGCGGATCGACAGCGGGCGGTTGAGCGGGTGCTGGTGCGGATCGCGGCCGAGCAGAAGTTTGCCGACCGTCTCATAGGTCTCGATGTCGTCGGCGAACCAGCCGAAGGTGTCGAAGCTCGATGCCAGCTTCATCGCGCCGTCGAGCGGAATGCGGCCATGGGTGGTGCGCAGTCCGATCAGGCCGCAGAAGCTCGCCGGCGCGCGGATCGAGCCGCCGGTGTCGGAGCCGGTGGCGATGTTCGCCAGCCCGCCGGCAACCGCGGCCGCCGAGCCGGAGGAAGAGCCGCCGGTGACGCGCTCGGGCGCGGCGGGATTGACCGGGTAGGGGAAATGCACGTTCTGGCCGAACAGCGAGAAGGCCAACTCGTCGGTCTGGGTCTTGCCGACGAATCGCGCACCGGCATCGAGGATCGTCTGCACCGCCTCGGCCGTGCGCGAGGCGGCATGCGCCTCCTCGAATTTCTGCGGATTGCCGCAGCCGGTGCGGTAGCCGGCGACGTCATAGATATCCTTGACGGCCAGGCGCAGGCCGGCGAGCGGGCCCAATTCCGCATTCGCTACAGGCATTTGGCGCAGATCGAGGAAGGCGTTCAGCGGTCCTTGAGTTCCTGGCATCGTTCGATTTCCGGATACGGTGCGACAAACATTGTTCGATGCCAGAAATTTTACAACCTGGGCTTACGATTTTTATTGATTGTGAAACCCTTCGCTCCTATATCGCGCTTGCCCAAAGTCGCACGTGCCTGTGGGTGTCCGCCGATCCTCGAATGGTGAGGGCAATCGGTAAGGTAACTGGAGCCAACCCCTCCAGTCGGTCAGTGGCCAACCACAAGACCGAGGACACCTTGAAGCAACGACGGTGCGGGCCTTTCTGGTTCTCTGCCGGTTGTCCAAAGACCGGGGTTACTGAAGAGGCACACCTTCATTGCCGGCAGTGCGGAACGGGGTTCTCCCAATCCAAGCCAAGGCAGACAAAGCGAACCGAAGCCGGGCAAGGCTAGGTTCATCGCCGCGAGACGGCGTTTCATGGTTCCGGGGTCTCCACCGGCTGGTTCCATGGAATTTCTGTCCCGCCTTTGTTTGACCGCGTGTTCGCGAGGCCGACAGCCCGCGTCCGCACCCTTGTGCGCGCCGAAAGGCGTGATGGAGAGACCCCGATGGCCACCCAGCGCATCCTTGACTTCCTCGCCACCCGACGTCCGAACGGTCCCTGCCTCGTCGTCGACCTCGATGTCGTGCGCGACAATTTCCGCGCCTTCGAGAAGGCGTTGCCCGATTCCAAGATCTACTATGCGGTGAAAGCAAACCCGGCGCCGGAAATCCTGCGCCTGCTTGCTGCGATGGGCTCGTCCTTCGACACCGCATCGGTTGCCGAGGTCGAGATGGCGATGGATGCCGGCGCGCCGGCCGATCGCATCTCCTTCGGCAACACCATCAAGAAGGAGCGTGACATCGCACGCGCCTACCAGCTCGGCATCCGCCTGTTCGCCGTCGACTGCGTCGAGGAGGTCGAGAAGATCGCCCGCGTCGCCCCCGGCTCGCGCGTGTTCTGCCGCGTGCTGACCGACGGCGAAGGCGCCGAGTGGCCGCTGTCGCGCAAGTTCGGCTGCGTGCCGGCGATGGCCGTCGACGTGCTGCGCCATGCCAAGGGCCTCGGCCTCGACGCCTATGGCGTGTCGTTCCATGTCGGCTCGCAGCAGACCGACCTGACGGCCTGGGACCGCGCGCTGGGCGACGCCAAGAAGGTGTTCGCGACGCTCGCCGAGGAAGGCATCGTGCTCAAGATGGTCAATATGGGCGGTGGTTTCCCGACCCGTTACCTGAAGGACGTGCCGGTGGCCCAGGCCTATGGCCAGGCGATCTTCTCGGCGCTGCGAAAGCATTTCGGCAACGCGCTGCCCGAGACGATCATCGAGCCGGGCCGCGGCATGGTCGGCAATGCCGGCGTCATCAAGTCGGAAGTCGTGCTGATCTCGAAGAAGGCCGACAACGACAATGTGCGCTGGGTGTTCCTCGACATCGGCAAGTTCGGCGGTCTCGCCGAGACCATGGACGAGGCGATCCGCTATCCGCTGGTCACCCGCCATGACGGCTCGGAGACCGCGCCCTGCGTGCTCGCCGGCCCGACCTGCGATTCGGCCGACGTGATGTACGAGAAGACGCCCTATCCGCTGCCCTTGTCGCTGACCATCGGCGACGAGGTGCTGATCGAAGGCACCGGCGCCTACACGACCACCTACTCGGCGGTCGCCTTCAACGGCTTCGAGCCTCTCCGATCCTACGTGATCTGACCGGTTCGCAAGGACCGCTCAGATCATCCGGCGCGGGCGATCATGTCGCCCGCCCTGGCTCGCTTGTGGGACAGATCTCCGCTCGTGAAGGATCGCGGACATGGAATACCTGATCAAATCGGCCATTGCGGCCACCGAAATTGCCCCCTCGTCCGGACCGTCGGCTGAGCTTTTCCCCGCGGGGGAGAATGGCTCGACGGCAGTGCTCTTTGGCGCATTTTCTTACGGCGAACCGGTTTCCACTTCGCCTGAAAATGCGTTTGCGCCCTCCCTTGCCCTCCGGGCACAGGCTGGCTCGCGCGGCGCGCCGGACGAGGGGGCCGCCCAGGCGCCGGCCTTCGTCATCCTTGGCGAAGGCGCAGGCGACGTCGCGGCGCGCGAAGCGCTGCTCGACCGCGCCATGGGGCCGAAACGCAGAAAGAAGTCGTCCGAGAAGCTGCGGCGCGGCCGCCGGCCCTCGGAAGGCCTGGCCTTTGTCGCCCGCGATGTCTCAGGCGCGGTCGTCGGCACGGTGCGGCTGTGGGATGTGAGGCTGGGCGAGGGCGGTCCGGCGGCGCTTCTGCTCGGCCCGCTCGCGGTCGAGCAGGGATTGAAGAGCGGCGGCATCGGCTCGGCGCTGATGCGGCATGCGGTTGCCGAAGCCGCGCGGCTCGGCCACGGCGCGATCCTGCTCGTCGGCGATGCGCCCTATTACGGGCGGTTCGGCTTCTCGGCCGACCGCACCGGAGCGCTCGCCATGCCCGGCCCCTATGAGCGGCACCGGCTTCTGGCGCTGGAGCTGAAGGACGGCGCGATGGATGGCGCCAATGGCACGATCAAGGCCGCCGGCCGCAAGCTCAAGGGGCAGGCGCCGGGCTTCGTCGCCTGAAGCCTTTGTCTCACGCAATTCCGGACGGAAGGCTACGGCGAAGTCGCCGAGCCCAACCGCTACGCACTTTTCCTGGAATTGCTCTAGGTTCGACAAAACAGCAACACCGCCCATCGGGCGGCGTTGCTGTTTTGCGAAAGGTCAGCCGAGCAGCTGGCTGAGCGCCATGGCGACGGTCATGTCGCCTTCGACCTTCAGCTTGCCGGCCATGAAGGCCATGGTCGGGTTGAGGTCGCCGGCAATCAGCGAATCCAGATCGTCGAGCGACAGCTTCACGGTGCAGTCGGTCGGCGCGTCGATGGTCGAGACGCTCGCGCCGTCGATGACGATGACGCCATCGCTGCCGGTGTCGAACTTGACGGAATGCTCGAAGCCGGCGCTTGCCACGCGCGACTTGATCTTGTCGGCAATCTCCTGAACGCCCATGGCGGTTCTCCTCGTTGGTTGCGTTGACGCGCACCGGCGCTTGGCCGCTGGGCGAGGTAGGCGCGCCACGCCTGCGCGCGGTTGCCTGTCACCGGCGCATATAGCTTCGAGTTGACGTTAACGTCAACGCAAGCGACATGCGTCATCTCGCATCACGGGTAAGCGGAGTTCGGGCATCCACGCCGAACCTTGGCCGGACAATCAGTGCTCCGGCTCGGCCTTGAAAGCCTTGGTCATGGCTGAAGCGGTCTCGCCGGCACCCCTGCGGCGGCGGAGCGCGTTGTCGCGGATATCGTCCTTGGAGAGGAAGTTGACCTGGTCGATCAGCACCTCGTGCACGAGCTCGACGCCAACCCGAGCGTTGATGGTGTCGCGGATCGACTTGCGAAAGGCGTCGAGATCGATCGATTCCTTCTTGGTGAAATCGATCTGCGGGTTGGAATAGAGATAGGAATAGACCTGGTCCGTCATCAGCGCCTGCGCCGGGACCGACAGCTTCTTTATCTGTTCCGGCTCGACCGTGTAGACCAGCTTGGTGAGGAAATAGCCGTCGATCGTGCCGTCGCGCAGCAGCGGCACCGAGATCATGTCGGTCTTGACGTAGTCGAGGCCGCCCAGCATCGGCTTCGGCGGTTCGGCCGCGCCGCGCTGGCCGGCCGCCTGGAAGGAATAGAAGACCGCGCCGAGCGTCACGGCGCAGATCCACAGCGCGGCGGCGATAAACTTAATCACCCGGTCCGTCCTTGCGCCTCGATCATCTCGATCAGGCCCGTGCCATTCCGAACTCCCCAACCGAATAGGTGCCGTCGGCATCGGCCCGCTGGATGGCGTTCCTCAAAAGCGTGGCGACCTCGTTGACCGCGTTGAGATGGGCAAGGATCGCCGCTTCGTTCTTCGCCAGCTTCTGGCGCAGCCGCAGCAGGCCTTCTTTATGCTGCTCGAGGAATTCGATCTCGTTGGCGCCCTTCAAGGCGCGGTTCAGCTCGTAGAGGTACCGGCTCTTGCGGGCGTTCGAGGCCTTGAGGTCATACGTCGTTCCGCTGCGGATGCCGGCGGTCTCCTCGTCCACGACTTCTTCGATGCGGCCGATGATGGCGGCGAGGTTGCCGGGTCGTGCGGCGGCGGGCGCCTCCATTGCGTTGGTGCGTACGGGAAGGTTGGAAAGGTCCGTTTGGTCGGCCATGTAGGTCCCTAGATCTTGATGTCCGTCTTTATGGTTGTGTCGTCGCCGGTCATCGACCGTGCGGCTTTGCGCTCAAGCTCCTCGATCATCGAGGTCGAAAGCCGGGTCTGCTGGTCGATCTCGGTCTTCTGCGGTCCGCCGGCAACAGGGCCGACCGGCACCTTGTGCTTGCCGTCGAGATAGTGGTCGGCAAGCATCGATTTGGCGATGCCGATGCCGCCATGCGCGGCCATGACATCGGCCACCTTTTCGGCGAGCTGCGACTTCCACATGTCGCCCGCCAGGCCCTTGCCGTAAACGCCCTCGGTGTCCTTGGGCATCATGTTCTGGATGAAGGTCGTCAGCACCATCGCCTCGAAGCGCTGGAACTTCTTCGCCGGATTGGCGGCTTCCGCCTTGTCGGCCGAGGCGCGCGAGAGAATGGAGCCGGCATCGACCGTTACAGAGGGATCGACAGAGAATGCACCTGGCGCACCACCCGCGCGCTTAAGGAGTGCTGCCCGCGCGGCCTCGATATCGGCCGGCTCCGCTGCGCGGGCAACGTCCATGACGATGTCGCTGGGTGGGGAAATGGCCAAGAAAGTCCGCCCTTTGCCGGTTTTGTTATCTGCACAATGACTGAACAAGCTTGTGGCAGGCTTGCGATATCGGATGATGACGGCGGCGTGATCGGCAGCCGGCGAAAGAGCAGCGACGATTCGTCGTTACACCGTCAAATCGCGCCGCGGCAGGCCGATCCACGAGCCGAACCGGACCGTGGCGATGTGCGGCGCGTCCTCGTGTCCTGAATTGTCCGCATCTGTCCATATGTGCCCGCCACTGTCGCCGAGCCCGGCGCCAGGGGGTTCTGGATGCAGGGCGCCGGGCTTGCCCGCTCGCTCGACAGCGACGGCAACGCCGCCGATGCCGACGCCAACACGGGCGCCTTCTTCGCCGGTATCGACGCCGCCGTCGGCGACGGCTGGACGCTCGGCTTCCTCGGCGGGATCAGCGTCACCTCGCCCGATATCGACGACCGAGCGTCCTCCGCCGACATCGCCAGCGTGCATCTTGGCGCTTATGGCGGCGGCGCCATCGACAGCGTCCGCTTGAAGTTCGGCGCCGGCTACAGCCATCACGACATCGACACCAGCCGCAGCCCGGCCTTTGTCGGCTTCAGCGATGAGCTGAGTGCCAGCTACGGCGCAAGCACGCTGCAGGCGTTCGGCGAGGCGTCGCGCCCCTTCGATCTCGGCGCGCTCAAGCTCGATCCGTTCGCCAATCTCGCCTATGTCCATCTGTCGACCGACGGCTTCGCCGAGGACGGCGGCGCGGCGGCCCTGTCTTCGGGCGGCTTCAGCAGCGACGCCACATTCACCACGCTTGGCGCGCGGGTCTCGCAGAAGATCGTCGTCGTCGGCACGAGCTTCGAGGCGCGCGCCTCGGCTGGCGCCATGCCTTCGCGGATGCGCCGGCGGCGCGGCTTTCGTTCGACGGCGGCGACGGCTTCACCGTGTTCGGCGTGCCGATCGCACGCGACGCGGTGGCGCTGCAGGCCGGCGTCGATGTCGACCTCGGCGGCGCCTCGGCTTCAGCTATGACGGCCAATTCGCTTCCGGCGCGATGGAGAATGCCTTCAAGGCGAGTTTCTCGACACAATTCTGAAGCGCGACACGCCTGCCATCGTTTGATCTGGAGATGTGCCGGCATAGCCTAAGCCTTGTCGCAGCCGGGCTAACGACCTAACCTGCGCCTTGAGCTTTGGGCGGGGATGTTCATGCGCGCGCTCGAAATTTCCAACCGCGAATTGCTGGCTTTCATGTCGGAGGCCACAAATTTCGCCGCCGAGTACTGGGCTTCGCTGGAGGAGCGGCCATCCTATCCCTCGACCAGCGGGTCTGAGACGGCGCGCCTCTTCGACCGGCCATGGTCGGATGAGGGGCGAGGGAGCAAAGTTCTGGACGACGTCAGAGTGATTGCCGAACACGTCCGCCCATGCACTGGCCGCTTCTTCGGCTACGTCGCCGGCTCTGGTGAACCGGTGGGGGCCGTCGGCGATTTTCTCACATCGGTTTTCAACCAGAACACTACGTCCTGGCGTTCAGCTCCCGCCGCAATCACCATCGAGCGCGCGGTGATCGGATGGCTCGCTGAGGCGATCGGCTGCGGCGGTTTTGCCGGAAGTCTGTGCGGCGGCGGTTCAATGGCCAACCTGATGGGGTTGGCGATCGCGCGGGAGAAGGCGCTGGCCGCCAACGAGGAGGGGGCTCGACCGGGTGTGGTCTACGCATCCGAACAAGTGCATATGTCGATTCCCAAGGCCATTGCGCTGCTGGGCCTGGGCCGCAGCAATCTTCGGCTGATCCCGGTCGACGCGGATTTTCGTTTGCGGACCGATGCTCTCGAAGCCGCCATCGCCAGCGACCGGAAGTTCGGGAACACCCCGGTGGCTATCGTGGCCAGTGTGGGCGCGGTGGCCACCGGAGCAATCGATCCATTGCGGCAAATCGCGGAAATCGCGAAGTCCGAAGGAATTTGGCTCCATGTCGACGGTGCTTTCGGCGTCTTGGCAGCGCTGGCGGTCCCGGAAAAATTCGAAGGACTGAACCTGGCCGACTCCATTTCCCTCGACGCGCACAAGTGGCTCTACCAACCCATCGACTGCGGTTGCCTGCTTTATCGCGATCGCGACGCCGCGCGGAAGACCTTCTCCCACAGCGGAGATTATGTCAGGGTCTTCAACCAAGACCCCGGCGAAGCGTTCGCCTTCTTCGAGGAATCGATCGAGCTTTCCCGCCGGTTTCGCGCCCTCAAGCTCTGGCTGTCCCTGCAATACCACGGACGCGAAGCCTATCGAGAGGCCATCTCGCGCGATCTGCTGCACGCACAGCTACTCGCCGATGCTGTCAGGGCACGTCCTGAACTCGAACTGCTCGCGCCGGTGCCTCTTAGCGCCGTGTGCTTCCGCCATCGCGTCAAAAGCAACGAAGCCATCCTGCAGCGCGTGATTGCACGTGGGCGCGTGTATCTCTCCAATGCCAGCATCAACGGTCACTTTGCGCTGCGTGCCTGCTTCGTCAATCATCGGACAGAGCCGGCAAACGTCTATGAGATCGTTTCCGAAGTGATCGCCGCAGCTGACGAACTCAACGCCTGAAGCGCTGAGGCGCGTTGCACTCACTCTTCCCAACGCTTCTGCGTGATGAGATCGAGCCGCTCGCGGTCGGAGCGCTCGCGCTCGTCGCGGCGACGCACGTCCTTGTAGGCGCGCTCGACCATGTTGGTGCGCGCCGTCGCGGTGGCGATGAGCGCGGCTTCCTGCTTGGCATCTTCCAGGCTCTTTTTCTGGCGTTCCAGCGCCCCGGTGATGCGGCGATGATAGATTTCCGGAAAGAGGGAGCCCAGCGAAGCGTCGGTCTCGAAATGCTCGATCAGGTCCCTGGCCTCCGCCTCGGCCTTGACGGCGGCGGCGAGGAAGCCGGCGTGGCGGGTCTCGTGCAGCGCCTTCAACTGCTCCTGCACCTTGACCAGTTTCTTCAGGCGGTCTTTTCGCGTGGTCATGGCTATCTCGCCAGCGTGAGGTCGACGAAGCCGTCGACGAACAGCGACAGCAGCGTGCCGACGGCGAAATAGAAGATGATCATGCCGCCGGCGATGACGAAGGGCAGCGAGATGAAATAGACCGGGATCTGCGGCGTCAGCTTGTTGACGAAGCCGATCGTCAGATTGACCAGGATGGCATAGGCGATGAAAGGGCTGCCGAGGCGGATGACCAGGAAGAAGGCGTCCGACACGGTGTCGGTGACGTCGACCAGCGCCGCCTGTGGGTTGAAGAACACGTTGACCGGGGCGACCTGATAGGAGGCGACCAGCGCCTTGACGATCTCATGGTCGAAGTCGAAGACGAAGAGCAGAAGCAGCGCCGAGAACGAGATGATGGCGGCAAGGGCCGCCTGCGGTTCCGGTTCCTCGATCGCCGGTCCGCCCGAGCCGCCATAGCCGATCAGCATGGCGATGGCGGAGCCCATGAAGCGCAGCGCCTCCATGTAGAGCCTCGTCATGGCGCCGATCAGGCCGCCGACCAGCAACTCGGAGACGATCATCGGCGCCAGGACCTGTGGGCGCGGATCGACGAACGGGTAGATGCGGTCCCACAGGAAAGCGAGCAGGCCGCCGGTCGCTGCGAGCGAGACGAACAGCCTGATCTGCAGCGGCACGCGGGCGCTCGACAGGCCCGGCATCAGCATGAAGCAGGCGCCGATGCGGCAGAAGGCGAGGAAGGCGGCGATGACGACGCCTTGCGAGAGCGCGTTCACGAGATGGTTCCGAGCACCTTGATCTCGACGCCCTTGGCGATCTCGACATGGCTGAGCACCGGCAGCGTCGTGAACAGCCGCTCGATGATCATGCGCACATAGGGGCGCGCGTCGGGCGCGGTGACGAGCACGAAGCGCTCGCCGGCCTCGAGATGCTTGCGGATCGCCTTGGTGGCGTCCTGGCCGAATTCCTCGAGCTGGCGCGGATCGATGTCGAATTCGCGCACCTCGCCCTTGGCGTCGCGCTTGAGGCTCTGGTGGAAGGCGAGGTCCCAGCGGTTGCCGAGCCGCAGCACCTTGAGCGTGCCGCCTTCGGAGAGGTCGCCACAGATCTGCTGCGCCATGCGGATGCGCACATGCTCGACGATCTGCTCGGTGCGGCGCACATGCGGCGCGATCTCGGCGATGGCCTCGATGATCAGATGCAGGTTGCGGATCGAGACGCGCTCGGCGAGCAGCAGCTTCAGCACCGCCTGCAGGCCGGGATAGGAGATGTGCGAGGTGCATATCTCGTCGGCGAGCTTGCGGTACTCAGGGTCGAGCCGCTCCAGCAGCGCCTTCATGTCCTTGTAGGACAGGAGCTGTGGCAGATTGTTGCGGATCACCTCGGAGAGATGGGTGAGCAGCACCGACATGTTGTCGGCGAATGTGAAGTTCTCGCGCTTCAGGTCCTCGGCGAAGGTTTCGAGCACCGAATAGGCACGCATGCCGAAGGCCGGCTCGCGGATTTCCTCGCCGGGGATCTCCGGCACGCCGCGCGTGCCGAGCAGCACCATGATCTCGCCGACGCGCATCTGGTATTCGGCGACGACCGTCCCGTGCACCTTGATCTGGTAGCTCTTCGGCGGGATGGCGAAGTCGTCGGCGACGCGCACCTCCGGCACAACGAAGCCATATTGCTGGGCGAATTTCTTGCGCATCTTCGACATACGGAACACCAGTTCCTGGTGCGCCACCATCAACCTGGTCGAAAGCTGCTTGCCGATCAGAAGCTCGATCTCGGCGGTGACCAGCGAGGCCTTGACCGAGTTCTTCTCCTCCTCGACCTTGTTCGCCTTCTCCTGCGTCTTCAGGGCTTCGGCAGCGGCGTGCTCGCGGTTCTGTCGCAGCGGGATGATGTAGCCGAGGCTGGCCATGCCGCCGGCAAGCGCGAAGAAGGGGAACAGCGGCAGGCCGGGCATCAGGCCGAGGATGACCAGCAGCGAGGAGGCGACATAGAGCGCGCGCGGATGCGCGCCGAGCTGGCCGAATATCGCCTGGTTGGCCGAGCCGCGCGTGCCGCCCTTGGAGACGAGCATGCCGGCGGCGAGCGAGACGATGAGGGCAGGGATCTGTGTGACGAGACCGTCGCCGACCGACAGCTTGATGAAGACGTCGGCCGCCTGGCCGAGGCCCATGCCGTGGCGCAGGTAGCCGATGGCGATACCGCCGACGATGTTGATGGCGGTGATGATCAGGCCGGCGATGGCGTCGCCGCGCACGAATTTCGAGGCACCGTCCATCGAGCCGAAGAAGGAGGATTCCTCTTCCAGCTCGCGACGGCGCAGCTGCGCCGTCTTCTCATCGATCATGCCGGCGGAAAGGTCGGCGTCGATCGACATCTGCTTGCCGGGGATGGCGTCGAGGGTGAAGCGCGCGCCGACTTCGGCGATACGGGTCGCGCCCTTGGTGATGACGATGAAGTTCACCACGATCAGGATCATGAAGACGATGAGGCCGATGACGAAGTCGCTCGACATCACCAGCTTGGAGAAGCCCGAGATGACATAGCCGGCGGCATGCGTGCCCTCATTGCCGTGCGACAGGATCATGCGCGTGGTGGCGATGTTGAGCGACAGGCGCAGCATCGTGGCGATCAGCAGCACGGTCGGGAAGGACGAGAAGTCGAGCGGCCGCTGGATCCACAGCGCCACCATCAGGATCAGCACCGAGAGCGCGATCGAGAAGGCGAGGCCGATATCGATTAGGAAGGCCGGGATCGGCAGGAACAGCACAGCCAGGATGAAGACGATGCCCAGCGCGAAGAAGACGTCGCGGCCGTTCTTGACCACAAGGCCCGACGGGAGTGTTTCGCTGATCGCCATATCGTCCCCAAATCAAGACCCGCCACGCACAGGGGCAGGCCCTCGACCGTAACCCCCCAAGCTTGCGCGAAGGTGGGAGAGTGGCTACGGGACCTGGACACGGTCTTGCGAAAGGAAGGCAGATGCTCCTGATCATCGGCACGATCCGGCTGCCGCCAGACAGGCTCGAACAGGCGAAGCCTGTGATGCAACGCATGATCCTGGCGAGCCGCGCCGAGCCGGGCTGTCTCGGCTATTCCTACGCGCAGGATGTGCTGGACGCCGGGCTCATCCATGTTTCGGAAGCCTGGAGCGACCGCGCCGCGCTCGAAGCGCATTTCAAGTCGGCGCATATCGCGAAATGGCGCGCGAGCTGGGCGGAGCTCGGCATCGGCGACCGCCAGCTCACGCTTTACGAGACGGGCGGCGGCGCGCCGACCTGAAAGCGTCGCCTCTCAAGTCTGAGCCATGTCCGCGGTCGCGACGGCGACCAGCCAGCGCCGCACCGCGCGCTCCTTCTCCGCGGAGAGGCCGGCGGTCAGCTCGCCTTCGAGCTTGTAGACGCGTTCCCGGCATTTCTTCAGCAAGGCGCGACCGCTGTCCGAGAGGTCGAGATGCTGGATGCGGCCGTGGACGGCATGCGGCCGACGGATGAGGGAGCCGGCTTTTTCCAGATTGCCGACGATCACGCTCACCGTCTGCGGCGTCAGCACGGCGAGCCGGGCCAGGTCGGCATTGGACAGGCCGGGATAGGCCGAGATCATGGTGAGCGCCGCGAACTGCGCCTGCGTCACGCCGAATTCATCCAGCGCCCGCTCCACCTTAAGGCGATAGGCGCCGGCCGCCTGGCGCAGCAGGTAGCCCAGATAGCCTTGCTCGCCGCGCTTGCCTTCACCGGCGGACGGAATGGACGAATTCCCCTTGCGCATGGTATCAGTGCTCTTATATGTTATTCGTACTCTGATATTATCACAGCAAGGAGCGAAAGACGATGGGCCATCGCATTTTTCTCGCGGGCGCCTCGGGCGCGATCGGTCGCCGGCTGGTGCCGCAGCTGGCGGCGGCCGGCCATGAGGTGACGGCGACGACGCGCCAGGCGGCAAAAGCCGAAGATCTTGGAGCGCTCGGCGCCGATCCGGTGGTGGTCGATGTGTTCGATGCGAACGGGTTGCGCGCGGCTGTCCTGGCGGCGAAGCCGGAGATCGTCATCCACCAGCTCACAGACCTGCCGGCCGGGCTCGACCCATCGAAAATGGCCGAGGCAACCGCGCGCAACGCCCACATCCGCGATGAAGGAACCCGCAACCTCGTCGAGGCGGCGAAGGTGGTCGGCGCAAGGCGGCTGATCGCGCAGAGCATCGCCTGGGCCTACGCGCCGGGGCCTGAGCCGCATGCCGAGACCGACGCGTTGGACGGCGGCGCGGAAGGCGGTCGTGCCGTCAGCGTCGGCGGCGTCATTGCATTGGAAAGGCATGTGCTCGGCGCCTCGCCGATCACCGGCATCGTGCTGCGCTACGGCCACCTCTACGGTCCAGGCACCGGCGTGGAAGTTGCCGCGGACCCGGCGGTGCATGTCGACGCCGCCGCTTACGCGGCCTTGCTTGCCGTCGAGCGGGGCGCACAGGGCGCCTTCAATGTCGCGGAGCCGAACGGCCATATCACGACCGACAAAGCCGTCCGCGAGCTCGGCTGGCACGCCGGCTTTCGCCTGGCCGGATGAACGGAGTTGCCGTCATGATCGAAGATGTTTCTTCGAGAAGCCTCGCGCTGCTCGGCGTCGCCGCCATCGCTTCGGGGTTGCTTGGCATGGCCGTAGTCCAGAGCAACAGGGCAACCACCATCGCTGGTGGAATGGACGCGCATATCGACATGATGGGGGCCGATGCCGGGGAAGGGGCGGCGGCGCGTCCGACCACCACAGTCAGGCCGCTCTCCTGCGAAAGGCTGCCGAATGTGCCTGGGCATTCGATCACCACGGCGCTGGTCGAATTCCCGCCCAACGCCTACACGCCGCGACATCGCCACCCGGGCTCCGTGACGGCTTTCGTCATCAAGGGAGCGCTGCGTTCGCAGATGGAAGGCGGGCCGGCCGTCACCTACACAATGGGCCAGACCTGGTTCGAAGCGCCCGGCGCGATCCATTCCTTCGCCGAGAACGCCAGCGCCACCGAGCCGGCCGAGCTGCTGGCGATCTTCGTCGCGGGGGACGACTGCGGACCGCTGACCATTCCGTTACCCAACTAAATCTATCGCCTTTATCGCGGCGGGGAGCCTTCCTTTGCTGTATGCATGTCGTTGTCCCAGAACCGCTGCACACTTCTAGGCGACATGCATTACGCTAATTCGCGCAACGCCAAAATGGCGCCATAAGCGGTCGGCATTGCGATTGCCACGCAAGGCCGCCGCGCGTATCAGGCACGGCAGCTGTTTATCCTTCGCATACCGGCGAGCCGTTCCGTTGCCTGCCAGAAACGACCCACAAGTCTACGCCCGCCGGCTTCGCGCGGTGCTGATCAGTTCGATCCCCGTGCTCGAGGCGCGCGGCATCGTGATCGTGCTGATGGCCGGCATGGTCGGCGTCATCGCGGGCGCGCTGGTCACCGGCATGAGCGCGCTGGTGCAAGGCATGCACTGGCTGCTGTTCGACGTGCAGCCCGGCGGCCGGCTTTCGGCGATGTTCTCGCTCGCCGACCCGGTGCAGGCGATGTTCCCGGCGATCGGCGGCCTGCTGCTCGGCCTTTCCGTCATCTGGCTCAGAAAGCGCAAGTTCCGCACGCCGGTCGACCCGATCGAGGCGAACGCCCTCTATGGCGGGCGCATGTCGCTCACCGACACCTTCATCATCGTGGCGCAGACGATGATCTCCAGCGGCTTCGGCGGCTCGGTTGGATTGGAAGCCGGCTATACGCAGATCGGCTCCGGCATTGCTTCCCGACTTGCGCGCGCGTTCCGGCTGCGCCGCAACGACGTCCGCATGCTGGTCGGCTGCGGCGCGGCCGGCGCGATCTCGGCCGCCTTCGACGCGCCGCTGACCGGCGCGTTCTACGGGTTCGAGCTGGTCATCGGCATTTATTCCGTCGCCAATGTGGCGCCGGTGATGACGGCGGCGATCGCCGCTTCGCTGACGGCGGAAATGTTCGGCGGCGTGCCGTTCCCGCTGGAACTCTCAGGCCTGCCGAATCTGACAGCCAGTGAATACGTGCCGTTCATGCTGCTCGGACTGCTCGGCGGGGCCGCCTCGATCGCCATCATGCATCTGGTGAGCATCGTCGAGCAGCTCTTTGTGCGGCTGTCGATCGACGCGTCGGTCAGGCCCTTCATCGGCGGCATCTTTGTCGGCCTGCTCGGGCTGGTCACGCCGCAGGTGCTCTCCAGCGGCCATGGCGCGCTGCATCGCGAGTTCGCCATGAATTACACGCTGCCGGTGGTGGCGAGCGTCTTCGTGATGAAGCTGGCGGCCTCCGCCATCTCGCTCGGCTCCGGCTTCCGCGGCGGCCTGTTCTTCGCTTCGCTGTTCCTGGGAGCCTTGCTGGGCAAGGTCTTTGCCGGCGTCATGGCGATGACCGCGCCCTCGATCGGCATCGACCCCGCGGTCGCCGCCGTGGTTGGCATGACCTCGCTTGCGGTGGGCGTCGTCGGCGGCCCGCTGACCATGACGTTCCTGGCGCTGGAATCCACCCGCGACCTGACGCTCACCGGCGTGGTGCTGGCCGCTTCGATCATGTCGGCGATCCTGGTCCGCGAGACCTTCGGCTACTCCTTCTCGACCTGGCGTTTCCACCTGCGCGGCGAGACGATCCGCAGCGCCCATGACGTCGGCTGGATGCGCAGCCTCACCGTCGGCTCGATGATGCGCAAGGACGTCCGCACCATTCCCGCCTCGACCACGCTCTCCGAATTCCGCAAGGAGATACCGCTCGGTTCCGGGCAGCGCGTCATCGCCGTCGAACAGGCCGACCAATATGTCGGCATGCTGCTGGTGCCGGAGCTGCACAGCGATCCCTCCGATGGCGATACGCCGGTCAGCGCGCTCGCCCAGTTCAAGGACGCGGTGCTGGTGCCGTCGATGAATGTCCAGACCGCCGCCGAGACCTTCCAGCGCACCGGGGCCGAAGAACTGGCGGTGGTCGAGGACTTCGACGAACGCATCGTGCTTGGCCTGCTCACCGAAAGCCATCTGATGCGCCGTTATGCCGAAGAACTCGACAAGGCGCGGCGCGACCTGTCGGGCGAGGGGTAGTTTTGGCGCATCGCCACCCCGGAGATTAGCCGAGGCGCCCAAACTTCGTCATCCACGGGCGGAGCGGGAGCGAAGCGGACGCGCAGACCATAGAATCCATGCCGTGTCCTCGGGCGAGTAGTAAAAGCGGCGCAAGACAGAGGCTTTTTGCGCCGCTGCGAAGCTCACAGGTAACGGCATGGATTCTATGGTCTGCGCGCTTCGCTTCGCGCTCCGCCATAGAATGACGATGTTGGGAGGACACAGCCGCAGCGACGGATTCTCCCCGCTTGCTATTTGTACAGTGTCACTGTACAAAATGTGCAGTGGAGAACAACGAGATGCCCAAGGCTTCCGATAAAGGCCAGGCTCCGATCGGGACCAAGAACGGTTCGGTCGCGACAGCCGCCCAAGAGGTGCTCGGCATGCGGCTGAAGAGCCTTCGCCTTGCCCGCAGGCTTTCCCTGCGCGACCTCGCCGAGGCGACCGGCACCAGCGCCAGCTTCATCAGCCAGCTCGAGCGCGGCCTGACCGGCGCCAGCACGGCGTCGCTCAATCAGATGGCTTCGGCGCTCGGGGTAAGCGTCGCGCTGCTGTTTGCGGAGAGCACGGCTCAAAATCACCATGGCGTGCTCAGGCGCAGCGAGCGGCCAAGCCTGCCGCCCAGCGACGGCTGCCGCAAGATGCTGCTTTCGCGGCCGCCGCTGAGCGACATGGAAGTCTATGTCGGGGAGTTCGAGATCGGCGGCTCGACCGGCTCCGGCCAATACACGCATGGCGACGCGCATGAGATGCTGATCGTGCTGCGCGGCGTCGTCGAGGTCTCGCTCGGCGAGGCGCGCCATGTCCTCGAAGAGGGCGACAGCGTCGAATACACCACCTCCACCCCGCATCGCACGGAGAACATCGGCAGCGGCCGGGCCGAAGTGATGTGGATCATCGCGCCGCCGACCTCGGCGCGCGCCGAGCTCGACCAATACACGACCTGGAAACCGCCCGCCGCCAGGTAACCGATCAAACGCGGGTATGAATGGGAGAGTTATCGTTATGCTGAAATCGACATATGGCATCAGTGCCGTCTTGGCGCTTGGCGTTCTGACCGGCGCGGCTTTCGCGCAGGACAAGCCCGTGGCGGGCGAGGTGAAGGAGGGATCGCTCAAAGGCAAGACCCTGACCTTCGTCTCCTATGGCGGCATCTACCAGGACGGCCAGGCGGCGGCGCTGAAGGAGTTCGTCGACAAGTCCGGCGTCAAGCTGCTCAATGACGGTCCGACCGAGATCGCCAAGCTGCAGGCGCAGGTCGAGTCCGGCAACGTCACCTGGGACGTCGTCGATACCGACGACCTGCCGCCCTACGTCTATTGCGGCAAGCTGTTCCAGAAGCTCGATCTGACGAAGCTCGACGTCTCGAAAATCCCGGAAGGCCAGGTCGGCGAATGCTCGGTGCCGGCGATGAATTACGGCGTCGTCCTGATGTACAACAAGGAGAAGTACAAGGATAACCCGCCCAAGAGCTGGGCGGACTTCTTCGACACCGAAAAGTTCCCGGGCGTGCGCGGCATCGACGGTTCAGGCAGCCCGACCGGCGGCCTGCTGGAACAGGCCTTCAAGGTCGCCGGCGGCGATCCGAAGGCGATGACCGTGGCCGATATCGACAAGGCCATCGACATGGTCCGCAAGCTCGGTCCCGACACCATCTTCTGGAAGACCGGTGCTGAATCGCAGCAGCTCGCCGAATCCGGCGAGGCCGACATGCTGATGATGTGGACCGGTCGCGCCATGACCGCGGTCAAGAACGGCGCAAAGTACGCGCCCGCCTGGCAGGACTGGCTGGTGGTGATGGACCAGATGACCATCCCGGTTGGCGTCAAGGATACGGACGCGTCCTACGCGCTCATCAATGCCTATCTCGGCAAGCAGTCACAGGAGGTTCTTGCGGAGAAGACATCCTACACGCCGATCAACAGCGAGGCGCAGCCCAAGGTAGACGATTCCGTCGCGGCCTTCCTGACCAACACGCCGGACCGCCAGAAGCAGGGCTACAAGCAGAATTTCAAGTTCTGGGTGCCGAACTTCGCGGTGGCGCAGGAGAAATGGTCCGCGCTGATGGCCGGCAACTGACCGGCTGAAGGAGAGGCAACCCCGTGAGCGCGCTCGAACCGACGACGCCTTCCGCCCCGCAACGGGTGGGTTGGGCATGGCGGCCGTACGCGCTCGCGCTGCCGGCGCTCGTGCTGCTGGCCGCGGTGATCGGCTATCCGCTGATCACCATCGTGCTACGCAGCCTGTCGGAGCCGCAATGGGGCCTGCAGAACTACACCTGGTTCTTCGGTGCGCCGGTCAACCTGACGGTGCTCCAGCGCACTTTTTCGATCTCGGCCTGGGTGACTGTGGTCTGCGTGCTCTGCGCCTATCCTTACGCCTATCTGATGACCGCCGTCGGGCCGCGCGTGCGGCTTGCTCTCATACTCTGCGTCTTGATCCCGTTCTGGGTGAGCGGCGTGGTGCGCACGCTCTCCTGGGTGATCCTGCTGCAGGATTCCGGGGTCATCAATTCGCTGCTGAGATCGGCCGGGTTCGACGGCGTCCGGCTGATCCGCACCCAGACAGGCGTGGTGATCGGCATGGCGCAGGTGCTCTTGCCCTTCATGATCCTGCCACTCTACTCGGTGATGAAGGGGATCGATCTCAGGCTGGTGCAGGCGGCGCGGAGTCTCGGCGCGCGGCCGTCGCGCGCATTCTTCACCGTCTATCTGCCGCTGTCGCTGCCAGGCGTCTATGCCGGCGCGATCATCGTGTTCATCCTGGCGCTGGGCTTCTACATCACACCGGCGCTGCTCGGCGGGCCGCGCTCGACCATGCTGTCGACGCTGGTGCAGACGCAGGTGCTGAGCCTGCTGCAATGGGGGCGTGGCGGCGCGATGGGCGTGGTGCTGCTGGTCGCGACCTTCGTGCTGCTCTCGCTTGCGGCTCCTGTGATGCGGTCGAGGCATCGGGAAGCGGGACGACGCTGATGGAGATGAAGCCGCTCACGCGCGTCATCCTTGGGCTTGTCTGCCTGCTGGTGGCGATATGGCTGGTGGCGCCGACGCTGGTCGTCGTGCCGATGTCGTTCAACCAGAACAAGTCGCTCGCCTTTCCGCCGCAGGGCTTTTCCTGGCAGTGGTACCAGAACTTCGCCACCAACCCGGAATGGTCGACCAGCTTCCTCAACTCGCTCAAGGTCGCCTCGCTGGTGGCGGTGCTGGCGACGGTGCTCGGCACGCTCGCCGCCTTCGGCCTCGATCGCATGAAGGCGCGGCCGGCCAATCTCTTGCGCATGTTGATGCTGACGCCGATGGTCGTGCCGGGCGTGGTCCTGGCCATCGGCATCTATGCCGTCTATCTCGATGCGCAGCTTGTCGGAACGCTGACCGGCTTCGTGCTTGCGCATACCATCCTGGCACTGCCCTTCGTGCTGATCGCCGTCTCTGCCAATCTCGAAGTGTTCGACAGGCGGCTCGAGACCGCGGCGGCAAGCCTTGGCGCCGGTGCGCTGACCACGTTCCGAACGGTGACGCTGCCGCTGATCCTGCCCGGCATCCTGTCGGGCCTGCTGTTCGCCTTCGCCACCTCGTTCGACGAGATCGTGGTGTCGCTGTTCATCACAAACCCTTATCTCAAGACATTGCCGGTGCAGATCTATTCCTCGATCACGCGCGATGCCGACCCGACGGTCGCGGCCGTCGGCACCATCCTGTTGTTCGCCACCACGATCCTGATCGGCGGCGGCATGCTCCTCCTTGGCCGCGAGCGGAAGGGACGCCTATGAACCCGAGACCCGAAAATCGGGGCGCCGCGATCGATCTCGACACGGTCAGCAAGGCCTATGGCGCCTTCAAGGCGCTGGACGGTGTCTCGCTCAGGATCGAACCCGGCGAGTTCATGACGCTCCTGGGGCCGAGCGGCTCGGGCAAGACGACGACGCTCAGTGTGATCGCCGGCTTTACCGACGTGACCAGCGGCAAGCTCTCGGTCGGGGGAAAAAGCGTCGTCGGCGTGCCGGCGCACAGGCGCAATATCGGCGTCGTCTTCCAGCACTACGCGCTGTTCCCGCATATGACGGTCGGCCGCAACGTCGCCTATCCGCTGACATTGCGCGGCATCAATCAGGACGAGCGCAAGGCGCGCGTCGCAAAGGCGCTCGACATGGTCAAGATGGGCGATTTCGCGCATCGCTATCCGAGCGAATTGTCCGGCGGCCAGCAGCAGCGCGTGGCGTTGGCTCGCGCCATCGTCTTCGATCCGCCGCTGCTCCTGATGGATGAGCCGCTCGGCGCGCTCGACAAGAAGCTGCGCGAATGGCTGCAGCTCGAGATCAAGCGCATCCACCGCGAGCTCGGCACCACCTTCGTCTATGTCACGCACGACCAGGAGGAGGCCTTGGTTCTGTCGGACCGGATCGCCGTCTTCAATCGCGGGCGCATCGAGCAGATCGGCACCGGCCGCCAGCTCTATGACGAGCCGGCGACGCTGTTCGTCGGCCGCTTCATCGGCGATTCCACCGTGCTGCGCGGCGAGGCGAAAAATGATGGCACCAGCACGGCTCTGAGCGTCGCCGGCGAGATGGTCACCACGCCGCGCCGTCTCAACGGCGAGGCCAATCCGGTGATGCTGCTGCGGCCGGAAAAACTTGCCCTCCGCCGGCCGGGACAGGATGCCGCCGGCGCGAATCGACTATCGGGAACGATCGCCGAGGCGATCTATCTCGGCTCGGGCTCGAAATACGAAGTGAGGCTCGGCGACGGCTCGACCGCGATCGTGCGCTCGCCGCTCGCTGGCGACAGCTTCGGCCTCGGCGATAAGGTCGAGCTTTGCTTCGACGGCGCTGACGCGAAGCTCCTGCCCGACGACAGCACGGCCGACACGACGCTCACCTGACCATCTTAGTTTTAACGCAACTCCGGACGGAAAACCGTTTCGCACTTTTCCTGGAATTGCTTTGGCGGAAACCATCCCATGCAAGTCAAGCGTAACGGCGATATCTCGTTCTGGTACGCGGATCTGGGTCATATCCCGGCCCCGCGTCCGTCTTTGCCTGGCGACATCGAGGCGGATGTCGCGATCGTCGGCGCCGGCTATACCGGACTGTGGACGGCCTACTATCTGAAGAAGGCCAGGCCCTCGCTGCGCATCGTGCTCGTCGAGCGGGAGTTCGCCGGCTTCGGCGCCTCGGGGCGCAATGGCGGCTGGCTGTCGGGCGGCTTCGGCTGGTCGCGCGAGAAGTATCTCAAGACCTCGACGCGGCAAGGCGTCACCGCCATGCAGAAGGCAATGGCCGGCTGCGTCGACGAGGTGATCCGGGTGGCGACGGAGGAAGGCATCGACGCCGACATCCGCCGCGTCGACAATCTGACGGTCGCCACCAATCCGGCGCAGCTGGAACGCGTGCGCGAGGAGTGCGAGACGATCCGCTCCTGGGACGCCGATCCCGAACGCATCGAGGCGCTCGACGCCGACACCACGCGAGCGCGCATCAACATCCGGAATGTCATGGGCGGCTTCGTCATCCATGGACAGGCGCGCGTGCAGCCGGCCAAGCTGGTGCGCGGGCTGGCGTTGGCGGTCGAGCGTCTCGGTGTCTCGATCTACGAGAAGACGACGGTCACGGCCATTGCCAAGGGCGTCGTGACCACGGATCGCGGCACGGTGCGGGCCGAAACCATCATCCGCGCCACGGAGGGCTTCACGGCCGGCATCCCGGGGGAAGAGCGGACCTGGCTCGCGCTCAACAGCGCGCAGATCGTCACCGAGCCGCTGTCCGAAGAACTCTGGCGCAAGATCGGCTGGGAGGGGCACGAGCTGCTCGGCAATGCCGCGCATGCCTATTGCTATGCCCAGCGCACGCGCGAGGGGCGCATCACCATGGGCGGGCGCGGCGTGCCCTATCGCTACGGCTCGCGCACCGACGTCAACGGGCAGACGCAGCAGGCGACGATCGACCAGCTGCACACGATCCTGACGACGCTTTTGCCGCAGACAACCGGATGCCGCATCGACCACGCCTGGTGCGGCGTGCTCGGCGTGCCGCGCGACTGGTGCACGACGGTCGGCCTCGATCCCGCGACGCGCATCGGCTGGGCTGGTGGCTATGTCGGGCTCGGCGTGTCGAGCTCCAACCTGTCGGGGCGCACGCTGACCGATCTCGTGCTTGGCGAGAACACCGAACTGACGCGGCTACCCTGGGTCAACCGCAAGGTCAGGCCCTGGGAGCCCGAGCCGTTCCGTTGGCTCGGCGTGCATTCGATGTACCAGCTCTACCGCATCGCCGATAACCGCGAGGCCACCGGGCTCAACCACACTTCGAAACTTGCCGCTTTGGCCGACAGCCTCACAGGCCACTGACACTGGAGCCTATCTTGATCGATCTCTCGACTTTCCACGACCTCGCCAAGGCCGACATCGGCGCCTTTTCACCGAAGCCGACCTCTTTCGAAGGGGATCAACTGGAGGCCGCGCGGTCGTTCTTCCAATCGCCGGACGGGAGCATCGACATAGGCATCTGGGAATGCACGCCTGGACGCTTCACCGCCGACCGCACGAACTCGTCGGAGATATGCCACATCATCTCCGGCCGCGTCGCGGTGAGCCGCGCCGATGGCGAGATGCGTGAATTGGGGCCGGGCGACCTTCTCGTCCTGCCGCAGGGATGGAAGGGCGAGTGGCGTATCCACGAGACCACCCGCAAGCTCTACATGATCCAGAGCGCCGACTGATCCTTGACCCCTCGGCGCAGGCCGTTTGCCGGAAGCGCTGCATGCCTCGGACGACGTGCGATCAGTGATCGATCGGGCCTTTGGGCGAGACAAGCGTCGTGCCGGCGGTGGTCGGACGCTCGATCATGCGGCGCACGCGCGGCGGGTTCTCGCCACTGTGCAGCGCGCGGATGCGTTCGCCGACCACGGCGTCGGCATGGGTGGCACGCCGGTTGTGGCGGATATACTCGACCCAGGTGGGCGTGTGGTAGTGCTCGATCCAGATGCCGGGATTTTCGAGGTCGCGGGCTAAAGTCCAGTTGCGGGCGCCGTCGCGGCGGCGGATGCGGCCGCGCTCTGCCATGGTCGCCAGGAATTCCGGCACGTCGTCCTCGCGGATGATGTATTCGATCATGATGGCGATCGGGCCGCTGCGCGGCTTCAAATCGAGTGCCAGCATAGGCTCCTTGAAACGGTTGAGCGGATCGAGGTTGAGCACCGTCTGCCGCGGCAGCGGCAGGACGAAGCCGATGGCGCCGCCGGCGAGCATCGCCATCGCCGCGGCGACCAGCGCGGTCTCGGCGCCATGCGCGTCGGCGACGACGCCCCAGATCCAGCTGCCCAGCGCAATGCCGCCGAAGGTCGCCGTCTGGTAGATCGACAGCACGCGTCCGACCACCCAGCGCGGCGTCGACATCTGCACCGTGACGTTGAAATGCGAGAGCGCGATCACCCAGCAGGCGCCGCCGATGAGCAGGCCTGCCGATGTCTGCCAGGCATTGTGACTGACGGCGGCGTTGAAGGCGCATAGCGCGAAGCCGCTAAAGGCCATGCGCACCATCACCTCGCTCGACAGCAGCTGCCTGAGCCGCACGCTGATCAGCGCGCCGCCGACCGCGCCGATGCCAAAGGCGCCGAGCATGATGCCGTAGGTCAGCGCATCGCCCTTGACGACGTCGCGCGCCACCAGCGGCAGCAGCGCCAGCACCGCGCCGGCGCTGAAGCCGAAGGCGGAACCGCGGACCAGCACCTTGGCGATGTTGGGCGACATGGCGACATAGCGCAGGCCGGCGCCCATCGCCGCGCCCAGCGACTCGCGCGGCAGGGTCTGCTCGGGCAGCGCCGGCTTCCAGCGGGCGAGCACGACGATCAGGCCGATATAGCTGACGGCGTTGGCGGCAAAGGCGGCCGCAGCGCCTGCCGCCGCGACGATGACGCCGCCGATGGCCGGGCCGACGCTGCGGGTGATGTTGAAGCCCAGCGAATTGAGCGCGACCGCCGCCGGCACCTTGGCGCGCGGCACCATGTCGCCGACCGAAGCCTGCCATGAGGGGCTGTTCAGCGCCGTGCCGCTGTCGATCAGGAAGGTGAAGGCAAGCAGCGTCCACGGCGTCATCCAGCCTTGCCAGGTGAACAAGGTCAGCAGCGCCGAGACGACCAGCATGAAGCTCTGCGCCACCAGCATCACCTTGCGGCGGTTGAAGCTGTCGGCGATGGCGCCGGCGACGAGCGCGAACAGCATGATCGGCAAGGTGGTGGAGGCCTGGACCAGCGCCACCTGGTAGGGCGAGGTGGCGATCGTGGTCATCATCCAGGCGGCGCCCACGCCCTGGATCAGGCCGCCGAAATTCGACACCAGGCTGGCCGACCAGACGGCGCGGAAGATGCCGTGCCGGAACGGCGCCAGCGCGGAGACGCGTTCGCTTTCCGGCTCGTCGTCGATCATGGTTGCGCCTTCGTCCGCTTATACAGGCTCGCCACACTCGGAAGGGCAAGCGACTCGCCAAAGAGTGCGGTCCAACAACAGGAAGGCAAAGGCGAAAATGCGTCGGCGAGGCTTTAAACCAAGCATCTGGTCGGTCTGGACCAACTTTCGGTTATTTTGCGCTTCTCGTCTCGGCGTGCAGGGTCTCGGTCAGCTCGCCTGTCGTCTCGCCGCCCATGTAAAGCCTGAGCAGCATTTCCATGCCGACGAGACGCAGGCGCGACGTTTCCTGGCTCCTTGCCATGTCGATCAGGTCGTCCAATTCGGAAGAAGACCATTTCATCGCGTCGCGCAGCAGACCGCCGCGCAGCAAGCCTTGAGTGCCGGCTGAAAAAGCCTCGGCCATCTCGAAGCCGTTCTTCGCGGCGCGAATGTTTTCGCGCGGCAGATGGCGCTCGGCGACCTTTTTCAGCAGCCACTTGCCGGTTCCGCCGCGGTATTTCTGCCTGCGCGGCAGATGAAGGGCGAAGTCGATCAGCCGGTTCTCGAGGAACGGCACCCGGAGCTCGACGGACGCCGCCATGCTCAACCGGTCGTGCCGGTGCAGCAGGTCCTGCAGATGCGAGTAGAGGTCGTAGAGACAGCTCGCCAGGAAGGCGCGATCGCTGGGCGGCGCGACGCCGTCCAGCCTGTCGAACAGCTTTGTCTGCAGGAAATTCAGCTCCGGCGACAGGGCTCTGAGCGCCATGGTGCGGTCCGTCGGCGAGCCGCGACCGATCGAGTTGCGGAACGGAGCACGGCGCAGTTCGGCGAATTTGCGGTCGCGCCTGGTCTTCGAGCGGAACAGGCGCTGCAGCCAGGACTGGCGCCAGAGCCTCATCGTCGACGCCTGCCATTTGTAGCCGCCGAAGAGTTCGTCGGAGCCCTCGCCGGTGAGCAGCACCTTGACGCCGTCGGCGCGGCACTGTTCGGCGAGCGCCAGCAGCGCGGCGTGGCTGGCATGCCAGCCGTCGGTTTCAAGGTGCCAGACCGCGCGCGGCCAGAGCTCGAGGAACCGGTCCTTGTCGAACGGCACCCGGCGCAGGTTGACGCCGACATGGCGACCGGTGCGCTCGGCGTCCTGCGCTTCGCTGCGGCCGAGCTTCGGGTCGACGACATAGCCGTGCAGCTCGGGCCTGAAGCGTTTGGCAAGCGCGGTGATCAGGCCGGAATCGACGCCGCCGCTGCAGGCAGTGGCAAGGCTGGCATCGGCGATGCAATGCAGCTCGACACTTTGCTCGAGCAGCGTCTGGAGCGTCGTCGCGTGTTCCGCATCAGAGGTCCTGTCGCCGACAATGCGCCCGGTCTCAAGGATGTCGAGGACATGCCAGAAGCGGCGCTTGTCGATGCCATCCCCGGTGATCTTCCACAGACCTGCTGGCGGCAGCCGCTCGATGCCGTCGAAAACGCTGTAGCTCGAATCGCGGCTCTGCCAGGCGAGCCGCAGCGTCAGTTCGCGCCTGTCCATCCTGCGCGCAAAATCATGGCAGGCGAGGATCGCCTTGTCCTCGGAGGCGAACAGCACGCGGTCGCCGGTTTCGGCGACCGACATTGGCTTGATGCCCAGCCTGTCCCTGGCGAGCCACAAGGCGCCGTCGCGGGCATCGAAATAGGCGAAGGAGAACATGCCGTCGAACAGCGGCACCGCCTTTTGCGGACCCCAGTGATGCAGGGCCTGGAGCACCACCTCAGTGTCGGACACCGTCCGGAACGTCAGGCCTTCCGCCTCCAGCGTCTTGCGCAACGCGCGAAAATTATAGACCTCGCCATTGTAGCACAGCACGCCGTCGCCGGACGCGGTCAGCATCGGCTCGCGCGCGGCGGGCGATGGATCGATGATGGTCAGCCGGCGGTGGCCAAGCGCCAGGCGGGCGTTGTTCCAGTTGCCGTGATCGTCGGGGCCGCGATGCGCCAATGCCTGCATCATGCGCACGACGTCGCGGCGATCGCCGCTGCCGATCGGATCGCGCTTTCGCCAGACGCCGGCTATTCCGCACATGGCCCGCCGGCCGTTCTTGCCTGATGCATCGCTTCCTGAAGATCGCTTAGGACAAGGCACCGGCCGATGCCGGCGCGTCTACAATCTAGCTGCAAGAAACGCCGCCGCAAGCGATCTGGCGACTTGCGAACAGGCCGCCAGGCGCTTGCCGCAGCTTCGCGTCAGAAACCGTGTTCGATGCGCTCGAAGATGACGTTGGTGAAGGCCGAGATCTGGCTGCCGATGAACGGGCCGGTCAGCGCCACCACGAGCATGATGGCGACGATCTTCGGCACGAAGGTGAGCGTGATTTCCTGGATCTGGGTCAGCGCCTGGATGAGCGCGATACCGATGCCGACGACCATCGCCACCAGCACCACGGGGGCGGAAGCGGTAAGCACCGTCCACACCGCATACTGGACGATATCGAGGGCGTCGGCCTCGTTCATGGCTTGCCCCTATGGAGAAATCGGCTAGGCGGCTGGCTTGATCGACACGCCCGCGCCGACGGGCACCTTGGTGCCGTCCTGCAGCACGGCGATCAGGCCGCTGCTGGACAGCGTCACTGAAGCCACCGTTCCGCTGGTCTTGCCGTCGGCCGATGTGATGTTGCGGCCGATAATCGCGTCGGCCTGCGACAGTGCCGATGACGACATGATCTGGTCGAGCTTGGTGTTGGTCTGCACCGATTGCTCGACCTGCGAGAAGGTGGCGAGCTGGGCGACATATTGCGTGGAATCCATCGGCTTGGTCGGATCCTGGTTCTTCATCTCGGCGATGAGCAGCTTCAGGAACGACTGGTAGTCGACCGCCGTCTTCGAGGTCTGCTGGCTGGCCTGGTTGGCGCCAACCGGGATCGTCGTGGTCATGTCCACGGTCATGTTATGCTCCTACAGCCAATGCGCGCGGCGCTTGCGGGATGTCGTCATTGTCTTCGAGCGCCTTGCGCTCGAGCGGATAGAGCGCACGGATCGCTTTCAGCGCCTCGTAGATCTCATCCTCGCCGACCATGCGGTCGATCTGCTTCAGGCCCTTGCAGATGTCCTGGTTGTCGAAGCTTGCGATCAGCATCGGCAGCGAGCGGCGGAACATGTCGCGAGCTTCCACGGCCCCTGCCGGATTGATCAGCATGATCTGCACGATGAAATATAGCTGCTTCAGCGGCGTCGAGGCCTGATCGGCCTGGATGACGTGGCTTTCGAGCAGGAACTGCACGTCGTTCATCAATTCAAGGGTGACCTTGCGGTCGACGCGGATGACCGCGCCGTTGATATAGATCTTCTCGTTGGGCTTCAGCGAGATCTTCAGCGTGTTGGTCATTGGATGCCGTCCCGGATGATCTGGGAGACCTCGATCAGCCCTTCGAAATTGTTGGTGCGGCCCTGGCGGATGTCTTCCGTCTCGCGCAGCAGCCACAGGCCGATGGAGATCAGGTTGGCGCGCAGTTCCTTAGGCAAAGCGTTGTCGCTGGAGCCGAGATCCTCGACGAAGGTGGTCCAGACGCGGTTGGTGAAGTGCAGCGCCTCGACCGCTTCCATCGACTCGGTGCCGACGGCGGCCGCCGCGGCCAGCATGTCGATCGAACGGGTGAGCAATTGCCGCTCCCGGTCCTTGGCGTCGGCGACGGAGTCGGTCTGGATGTCGGCGTAGGAGAATTGATACATCGTCGGCGCTCTGGCGTTCCGGTTTACGTGTTCAAGTCAGATAGTTCAGCAGGCTGAGCTGCTGCAGACGCGCGGTCAAGGCGAAGGAGGTCTCGATATGCTGCGTCAGGTCGGCGACGCGGGTGGCGGCTTGCGCCGGATCGACGCCTTCGAGATCGACGATATGCTTCTCGAAGAGGTCGACCTGGGTCTTCATGCGATCGCTGGCGTCGGACACGCGTTGCTGCGCGATGCCCGTCTCGGCCCGTATCTGGGTGATGCCGCCGATGGCTTCGCCGACCAGCGCCTGGGCCCGGTCGACCACGGCGTTCTGGGCGGCTTCGCTGATGTTGCCGGTCAGCAGGCTGCTGACCAAGGCAGACGCCATGGCGAGCTTGCGGATGCCCTGCTCGTTGGCGCTGACCGAGGTCTGGGTGGTTTCGTTGAGCGAGATGCGGCTGGTGATCTGGTCGTCGGTGGCACTCGACCAGTTGGCCTGCCAGCCGGCGCCCAGGAATTGCGGCTCGACCTTGGTGGTGATGAAGTCGTCCATCTGCGCGGCGGTGATGTTCGCCGCCGCCGGGTCGGTCTGGGCGAAGCCGAAATAGCTCGAAAAGGCGGCATCGAAGGCGGCCTTGGCCGGCGAGCCGGCGGCGTTGAAATCGTCGATCGGCTTGACGTCGGTGTTGGTGCCGGCAAACAGATATTCGCCGTTGACGCTGGTGTTCAGGATGCCGGTCATCTGCTGCAGCGCCGAGGCGCCGGCGGTCCGCAGGATGCTGGTCGAGGAGTCGCCCGACACGCCGCTGGTCAGCGCCGACAGGAAGCTCTGCGCGGTGTCGGCGATTTGCCCGAGCGAATTCTGGGTCGATGTCAGGCGCGCGGTGACGAGCGCGTTGGAATCGACGATGCCGTTCAGCCGGTCGAGATCGCGCTGGAAGGTGACGGCCTGGGTCGTGCGGCTGCCAAGCGCCAGGCCGACATCGGCGACCGTCCCGGTCTGCGATTCCTTGGTCGCCTTCACGAGGTCGGCCTGCATCTTCGCTTGCTGGTAACGCAGCGCGTTGGAGATGGCAGCTGAGGAAACGCCTGTCGCTTTCATGGATTATCCCACCGCGGCCATCAGAGAATCCAGCATGTCGCTGACCGTTTTCATCATATGCGCCGAGGCTTGATAGGTGTGCTCGAGGTCGAGAAGCAGGGACATTTCCTGGTCGACATTGACGCCGGTGTCGTTGGACAGCGCCTCGGCCGTGCGCGCGGCCAGCGCCTGCTTGCTGTCGGCATTGGTCGAGGCCTGTTGGCGCACGCCTTCGAACCAGCCGATGGCATTGGCCGCGTAGTCGGAGACGCCGGAACTGACGGTGATGCCGGCCGAGCTGTCGAAGGCCATCGGCTGATCGAGCTTGTTGGAGTAGCTGATCAGGAGGTCCGAATAGGATGCGCCGCCCGTGTTGACGACATAGGCCGCGCCGTTGGCGCCGCCGTCGCGCAACAGGGCCGGGTTGCCGCCCGCGCTCGGATCGAAGGCGGCGTTGACGCTGATCGTGCCGGCGAGGCCGTCGACCAAGGTGCCGGCGGCCGGAATTGCCGGTGCGCCGGACCATGTGAACAGTCCGGCCGCATTGGGCTGCGATGGCGCGGTTTCGGCAAATGCAGTGACAAGGCCGCGCGCGATCTCGTCGAGCTGGCTCTGCATGGTCGAGGCGACGCCGTCGCGCAGCTTCAGCAGGCCCGCAAGCTTGCCGTCGGTGGTGGTGTTATCGCCCGTACCGGCAGAGACCGGCACGTTGTCGATGTAGATGGTGTTGCCGGGCGTGCCGGCCGAATAGCCGGCCGACGGCGTGAAGGTCACCGAGCGCGGTACCGTCTCGAACAGCGTCGAGCCGTCCTTCGTGGTGATGACCATGTCGTTGTCGCCGCGCGTGAAGGTCGAGACCGGGACATATTCCGATATCTTCTTCAGAATAGCGTCGCGCTGATCGAGCGCGTCGGACACGTCCGTGCCGGAACGGGTGCCCGAAATGACCGCCTTGTTGGCGTCCTGGAACTGGCTGAGCAGCGAGTTGAGATCGTCGACGGCAGTGGCGATCTGGCTGTCGGCCTGGGTGCGGAAGTCCTGGATCGCCTTGGTGCCGCTGTTCAGAGAATTCACCACCTGCTTGGCGGCGTCGATGACGCTTGTGCCGAGGTTCTGGTTCGACGGCGTCGTGGCGTAGAGCTGCAGGGCCTTCTGCAGGTTTGCGATTGCCGTCGAGGGGGACGACGCGTTGTCGACCCCGTTGACCGACAGATCGAGCTGATCCATGCCGTTGTAAAGCGCGCTCTGCCCGCTCCATGCCGACAGCGCCGAAAGGTTCTGCCGGAACAGGAGGTCGTTCGCGGTGCGCTGGATCTCCACCGACCGGGCGCCGGGCGCCGTGCTGGTCACAACGGCGATGCGGCGGGTATAGTCCGGGTTCGACGCGTCGGCCACATTGCGCGATACGACGCTGGTCTGCTTGGACGTGGCCAGGAGCGCCGACTGGGCAATGCTTAGTGCGGAGGAAAGCGACATGCTGATCTTTCACGGGCGGCGCCCGTCGTTTATCTCTTCAGGTTGACGAGGACGTCCATCAGGTCCGAGCCGGTTTGGAAGACCTTGGAATTGGCGGTGTAGCTGCGCTGCGCCGCAATCATGTTGGTCAGTTCCTCGGCGATATCGACGTTGGAGTTTTCAAGCGCCCCGGAGACGATGGAGCCGAGCTTGCCCTCATTGGCAAAGCCGATGTGCACGGCGCCGGAGTCAGTGCTCTGCACATAGACGTTGCCGGGCATGGCGGTGAGGTTGTCGGAGCTCTGAACGTCGGCCAGCGGGATCTTGTACAGCGCCTTGGTCGAGCCGTCCGCGAACTGCGCGTAGATGATGCCGTCCTGGCCGATCTGGACCTTCTGGATGGAGCTCGGCGCATTGCCGTTGACCTTGGCGTCGGCGACGGTGAAGCCCGTGCCGAGCTGGGTCACCTTGGAGAGATCGAGGTTCAGCGTCGAGCCCCCCGGCACGGTGAAGGAGATGCTGTTCGTCGCGCCGGTGAGCTTGCCCGTGGTGGTGTCGAAGGTGAGGTTCGTCGATGCCAGCGCGCCGCCGGTATAGGGGAAGGAAGTGCCCGGCGTTGCCTTCGACTGATCGAAGACCGAAACCTCCCAGGTGCCGGCGCCGGTGTTGGTAAAGTAGACGTCGAGCAGCTTCTTGTTGCCGAGATTGTCGTAGGCGACCAGCGAGGTTTTCGACGTGTATTCGGCGGTCGCGCTGTTGCTGGACGGCAGCGGGCCGGCAGGCGGCGTGGCGCCCGCGGGCAGGTTGCCGCTGAAGGTGCCTTCGGTGCTCGGCGTCGCCGTCATCTGCTGGTCGGAGATCTGCACCGGCACGAGGCCTTCGAAGCCGTTGGCGGTCGCCGCAGGATCGCCATTGGCGTAGCTGTAGGCCATGAGCTGGTAGCCCGCGGCATTGACCAGCCGGCCCTGCGCATCCGGAACGAAGGAGCCGGCGCGGGTAAGATAGGGCGTGCCGGCGGCGTCCTGAACCACGAAGAAGCCGTCGCCGTTGACGGCAAGGTCGGACACCGAGGTGGTGTAGGTCATGACGCCCTGCGTGCTGACGGCGGAGCGGATCGTCGTCGTCACGCCACCCGAATTATAGGCGCCTCCGGTGTTGGGCATGATCAGGGACGAGAACTCGGCCGAAGAGCGCTTGTAGCCGGTGGTGTCCGAGTTGGCGATGTTGTCGGCCACCGCGGAGAGGCGGTTGGCCTGCGCGTTCATACCGGAAACGCCGGTTCGCATCATTCCGTAGAGGCTCATCGATCGATCTCCGCAGTGCCTGGGTAGGAGGCCATAAAACTATGCCTCGTGTCTTGCGCGAGGCTGGCGCGGGCGGCCATCAAAACACAAGCCGGTAGCCGAGGAACCTCTTGGAATCGATCGGGTCGCGACCAAGCTTCTCGCGCAGCTTCTTGCGCAGCTTCGAGATGTGGCTCTCAACCACGTTCTCCTCGACCTCCTCGTCGAAGATGCCGTAGATGGCGTTGAAGACCTGCGTCTTGGTTACGCGCCGGCCGCGGTTGCTGGCCAGATATTCCAGGATGCGCCGCTCACGCCGCGGCAGCGGCAGCGGCTCGCCGTCGATCTCCGGATCGCGGCCGTCCATGAAGATGCGCATCGACCCGACTTCGGTGTAGGCGGCTTCTTCGGAGCCGCGACGGCGGATGGCGGTTATGCGGGCGAGAATTTCGCGGATATGGACAGGCTTGCGGACGACGTCGTCGACGCCGCTTTCGAACAGCCGCAGCGTATGTTCGAGCGAGTGCTGTTCGCTGAGCGCGATTACCGGCGCGCCGGTGCGGTCGCGGATCTGGCGCGGCGATATCGCGCCGTCGCGGCAGTCGCCGATGAGAAAGGCCCTGACGGATCTGAGATCGGTGTCGGCGGCGGAACTTACCCATTCGCCGAATTCGCCCGGCGCAAAGCCGGCCGTGGCCACGCCCTCGCGATCGAAAAGTGAAGAGTAGCCGTCTGTCACGAGCTCCCGCTCGTCAACGATCACGATCATCGGCCCGCCCTCCGAATCAATTCATTTGCCCCGTGCGGAAAGGGGTACCCGGCTCGACGAATCCTGAAAAACCATCATTTCTTGTAGCTATTTTCTTGGGAGTTTTTTTGAGAGCCGTAATAAAAGCGGTTGCAGCAGGTGTATTTGCCCCCACTTTTGATCGATGAATATTGGGGCTGGCGGATAGGCGGCGAAGGTCGGTCGGCGTTCGAGGACTGCAATTACTGATTGCAGAAGACGCTGGCGTTCGGCGTCCATTTGCCGAAGCCGGTGGCGACCATGTTGGCGATGACACGGCAGACATAGACCTTCTGCGCCGGGTCGTTGTCGGGGCCGGCGTGATAGCGGGCGACGGCCATCGACCAGGTCATATGCCTGGCATGCAGGCTCACCAGGAAGCGCGCCGCATAGTCGACATTCTGATGCGGGTCGAGCATATCCTCGACGCTGCGGAACTGCGCGCCGTGATAGCGATGGTTGATCTGCATGCAGCCGAGATCGATCAGCGTCTTGCCCTCGCGACGCGCATTCTCGAATGCGGCGAGCGCTTCACCGCGGCTGCGGGGAAAGAGAGCTTTTCCTTCTATATTCAAGGCATTAGGGTGAAGGCTGCCCTTCTTCCCGGTTTCGGTCAGGCCGACCGCATAGAGGATGCCGGCCGGCACGCCGTAGCGATCGGCGGCGCGCAGGATCTCGGGCTCGCAGGGATTGGCGGCGGCGCTGGCCGCGCTGGCGGCGAAACTAGATATACATATCGTCGTCAGCACGCTCGCGAAGAGGCGAAGCGGCACGACCGAATTCCTGTGCGCCATTGCCATCGTTCCTTCCCGGTTGCCGGCCGCCGCCCTCGTTGTTGCCGCCCGAGTTCCCGGGCTGGAACGAAGGCTGGTCGCGGCCTGTCGACATGGGCATGGCGCTGTTTGCGTCGGCGCGGCTGGCCGCATGCGCTGCTATCGAAGGTTGCAGGATGGTGATCTTGTCGACGTCAAAGCCGAGGCTTCGCATCGACTTGACGATGGCGTCGCTGTCGACGGTGAGACGGCGGTATGCCTCGTGCGTCTCGGGCTTCATCTCAATCGAAAGTTGCTCCCCCGAGAGCCGCAGGCTGGCGGTGACCGATCCGAGCTCCGAAGGGTGGAGCTCGATCTTCAGCACATGTGTCGGAACGGCAACAGAATTGGTCGTCTGCAAGCCTGCCGGGGCGCTTGCAAAGGCCTGCTGAACGCCCTTGTCGGAGGCAAGCGCTTCAACCAGCGCCGATGCCGTCTGGCCGATCGGGTTTTGCGCCGGCGCCGGGAAGCTCTGCTGGCTGACGACTTCCATGCGTGTGGGGGAGGAGGATGGTTTGGCCGGTGCCTGCTGCGCGGTCGACTGCGAGGCCTTGGAGGCGGAAGCCGGCCGCCAGCCTTGCAGGGGCAACGGGCTATCGGCCGTCGGCTCGTTCCCCTGCACCGGCAAGGCATTGGCGTCATGGCGGCCCGGCACATCGGGAGCCATTTGCGACTTCACCGGCTTCTGCCCGAAATCGGGCCCGGACTCTTCCGCCGTCGTCGAACGGGCGGACCGCGACTGCGGCTCCAGGGAATTGTCGGTCGCCGCGCGCTTGCCTGGGCGCAGCCGCAGCTCCAGCGATCCGCGGTCGCCCACAGGTTCTTCACCGTTGGCGGAATCCTTGCCGCCCGTGCCCGACGATTGCGCGAAATGTCTCATGTCGCTCAGCGCCATCAGCAACGGCAAGCGGTCCTGCAGCGGCGCGGACTCGTCGGTTTGCGCCGTAGTATCCTTGTCCGTCGTCGGCTTCGCCTGATTGGCCTGGGCGGTGGTCTTCGCGGACTTTCCCGTGGTTGCTTTCTGCGAGCCGGTCTTCCCTTCCTGCGGGTCCTGGTCCGGCTCCTGCCTGCCGGCATTGGCCGCCGAGCGCCTTGCCGGATGCGCGTCCGGCATCACCGGTCCGGTCGCGTGCCTGTCCTGCGGCCGATCGGACTTTTCCGTCCCGTTCACGAGGTCCCCGAAATTCTGATCCTTGTCTTTACCGCCGGCGGCGTGCTGCCGGGGCTGGGTCGAAGCAAAGCCCGGCAGGGTCTGGTTGACGCTGGTCATTTGGGGGCTGCTCCGAGTAGCTGGTCGATCTGGTCTAGCTGACGACGCGTGCTCGTTACCGCCGCATCGACAGGGTCTTGCGAATCCGGCGTCGCCGGCGCGGATGCCTGCACCACCGGCGCGGCGTCAGTCGATGCTGGCGCCGACGCCGGCGTCTCAGCCGATGCTTGCGCTGGCTGCGTGACGGCGGGCGGCGAAGCCGCGGGCGTGTCTTTTACGTGGTCGCTTGCCGCCGCGACCGCTGGATTGCTTGCCGCGACCGCTGGCTGGTCGGGCATCGCTCCTTCCACCGGCGGCAAGTCCGCATTGGCCGGGTCGGCCGAGGCCTCGGTCGCTGATTTCGCCTCGTCACTTTTTGCAACGGTTTTCGATGCGGCTTTGGCATTGGCGGCCGCTTTGACAGGCGCCATCACCTCGCCCGCGACAGCTTGCGCGGCATCGAGCAGGTTGCGGTCGCTTTGCGAGAGCTTGCCGCGATCGATCTTGCCGAGCTTGGCGCGCACTTCATCGACATTGGCCGATGTCATGGTGGAGAGGCTCGAATAGAGCTGGGTGCGCGGGTCGTCCTGGTTGCCGTTGCCGTTGCGGCCCAGTTCCGCCTTGGCCGAGGCGAAGGCCGAGAGCTCGGTCATCCCGTCGATCGCGGCACGGCGCGCGATGCGCAGGTAGATCACTTTCTCGCGCTCGGGATCCATCATCGAGGTGATGTCGGCGATCTTGTCCTGGCTGATCGCCATGTGCAGCGTGATGACGCCGGAAACAAAGGCATCGGCGAACTGGCTGGCGTAGGGCGAGTAGAGGTAGGACGCGACATACTGGGTCGAAGCCAGCGCGAAACGGGCGGCGTCGCCCTGCGCGGCCGCGATGGTTACGGAGCGGCGAAGCGCCGCTTCCTCGACCAGCGTGCCGGGGCTGAGCAAGCGCGCCTCGTCGAGGAACGCAAGCGCTGCCGCCGGGTCATCGGCCGCAAGAAGCGAACCCTTGACCAGCGCCAGGAAGGCGCCGAGGTCGGCGGGCATGCTCATCGGATCGATCGGCTTCAGCATCTCGATCGCTTCGGCCGGCTGCCCGCTCAGATAGGCGACGACGCCTTTGGCGATAGCCAGGCTTTGCGGGTCGGTCACCGCCCGCGAAGCCGCCGCCGCGACCGTCACCGGATTGCCGCCGCTCATTCCGTAGACCAGCAAGGCGCGAAAGTTCTTGGGCTCCTTGAAATCCTCGGCATTGGCGTCGCGCATCCGGGCATCGATCATTTCGAGGAGTTTTGCCTGCATCGGCAGCGCGGCATGATCGCCGCCGGCAATGCGATCCTGGATCAGCTGCAGCGAACGCACCAGTTGATAGGGCTGCAGGGCATCCTGCGCGAAGGCCGGCGACGGCCCCGCGGCGAACAGCGCCAGCGCCAGCGCCATTCCAGGAAAAGTGTGGCGCGGTTTTCCGTTCGAAATTGCGCCAAGGCAAAAAGATGGAGCGGCCCGCCGTTTCGACGAAACGGTGAAGTGCTCCATTGCACGGCCGATGACGGCTTTGCCCCTCATCCGCCGGCCGCCATCAGGATTTCGATGCGCCGGTTCGCGGCGGCCATCGGATCGGACGCGATCTTGGGCTGCCGGTCGGCGAAGCCCGCAACCTCGGTGATGCGGCTTTCGTCGACGCCGCCGCGCACCAGCATGTAGTATGCCGAATGGGCGCGTGCGGTGGACAGCCGCCAGTTGTCGTAGGCGTCGCTACGGAACGGCCGCGCATCGGTGTGGCCGCTGATGGTGATTGTGCCCTTCTTCTCGTTGATGATCTGGCCGATCTTTTCCATCGCCTGCACCAGCTCGCGCCGCGGCATGGCCGAGCCGATCTCGAACATGCCGAAATCGAGCTGGTCGGTGATCGAAATGACGACACCCTTGTCGGTGGCTTCGACCGAGACGCCGGCGGCGAGCTTTTCGCCCGGCAGAAATGCCTTGGCGAGTTCTTTCTTGATATCCGCCGCTTCCTGAAGAGCGGCTTTGCTCGGCGCCTTATCACCTTTGTCGGCGGCCTGCTCGGCTTCGGTCTTTTCCGCCTTCGCCGTTTCGGCCTTGGTGTCGGCCGCTGCAGCCTCGCGCTTGTCGACTTCAGCTTTCGCGTCTTGCGCTTTCTCGGTCTTGTTCCCTTTGGCCGACGGCTTCTCGGCCTCGCCTAGCGCGACCTTTGGCCCGTTCTTGGCGTCGGTCTTTTCCGTAGCCGCCAGCGGTTCCAGCGGCGCGGCCGTCAGCGGGGGAGCAGCCGGAACGGCCTTCACCCTCGGCACCGCGACGATGGCGACCTTGTCGCCGGGTTTGACCGGATCGCCGTCGATCTTGGCGCGCTCGGCGGTAGCCTCGGCATCAGGCGCAGCCACTTGTTGCGACCAGAAATCCGGCGCGAACGGATCGCGGTAGGATTCGCCGCCGGAGGCGCCTGTTGCCGGACCGGATGTCTGGGCACCGCCTTCGCCCTTGGCGCTGACGTTCTGCATCACGCCCGTATCGGCGGCGATCTCCGCCAGCACCGCATAGGGGTCGGCAAACAGCTTCTCGTCGGAGAGCTGGGCGTCCTGGGCCCCGTCCTTCGTCTGTCGGCGTTCGGAGGAACCGGCGCCGCCCTTGCCGTTGTCGCCCGCCTTGGTCGCGCCCTGCTGCGGGTTGTCCGCGGTCAGCCCCACCTTGCTGGGGCCATCGCCGAGGTCCTCCAGGCCCTTGCGGCTGGAGTTGCGGTCGATCAGCTCGACCGGATTGAAATAGCTGGCGACGGCTGCCTTGGTCTGCTCGTTGGCGGCGTTGATCAGCCACATGACGAGGAAGAAGCACATCATCGCCGTCATGAAGTCGGCGAAGGCGATCTTCCACACGCCACCATGGTGATCCTCGTCATGACCGTCGTGATTGCGCTTGACGATGATGATTTCGTGCCGGGGGTCGGCATGGTCGACGGCGCTCATGTCAGGACCTCCGACAAAGACGCCGACCACTCGGCGATACGCGTTTCGAACACCGTCTCGTCAATGGTGACGGTCAGGTCGAAGCCCGGCGCCTCGGTGAAGTCGAGATTGGCGGCGCGGGATCCGAGGGCCGCCTTCAGCGGCTCGAACAGCGAGAGCGGCCCGCGGACACCGATCCGCACGGCCTCGCTGTCGGCGACAGCGGCGCCGATGGTGCGCGAAAGCGCCTGGAGCGAGCGTTGCTGCAGATCGTCGCTGAGAAGGCCGCCGAGGATGCGCGCGACGGTCGCGCCGGCAAGCTCGGCAACGCGCTGCTCCATGGCCTTGATGCGCGTGGCGACGGCAGCGCCGAGATCGCCGCCGAAGCTTTCAAGGAAAGCTTTCGCCGCATCGTCGCTGGCCTGACGCTCGGCGTCGAGCGCAGCCTGATGGGAGAGCGCAAGGCGTGCCTCGAGCGTCGCCTCCGCGTCGGCCACCGCCTCGGCGATCAGCGCGCCGATATCGGCCTGCGGCGCCGGCGCGGCGGCAGGCAAATGCTCTGCGGCGCGTGCGGACGGCGGCTGGCTGGCACGCGGGGTCCGCGAACCAAAATCGGGCAGGAGATCGAAGAGCGCCGAGGCCACGGCCTAACCCACGGCTTCCGGAGCAGCAGCCCATTTGCGCAGGATCTGGGCGGTGCGCTCCTCGTTGAGGTCGACCATGCGGGCAAGCCGCTCCTGCGGCGCCGGCCGGATCTTCTGGCGCAGGTCGTCGAGCGGGGTTGCGCCGGCGCGCGCGCCGGGCAGGGCGCCGGCCGGGGTCTCGGCGGTGATCGCCGCGACGGGCGCATCGGGCGTCGGCAAGGAACGCTGCACGTCGTCGAAGCTCGGGCCGGCAATGGCCGCGGGCTTCGCCGACGCCGTCAGCGCGGAGGCCATCGGCTTCAGGCCGAAGAAGGCCACCAGGAAAACGACGACGATGAAGGCGCCGGCATTGATCAGCGTGCCGGCATGGGTGCCGATCGAGGCGAGGATGCCAGGCTGATCGATCGGCTCGCCGTCGAGGCCGTTGATGAACTCGACCGCCGACACGTCGATGATGTCGCCGCGCTTGTCGTCGAAGCCGGTCGCCGAGGCGACCATCTTCTGGATCTCGGCGACGCGCTTGGCGATCTGCTCCGGGGTGGCGTCCTTGCCGAGGATGGTCTTGAGGCGATCCTGGTTGACGACGACCGCGATCGACATCTTGTTGACCGTGTAACCGTTCGAAACGGTCGCGATCTTCTTCGAATTGATCTCGTAGTTGGTGATCTCTTCCTTGCGGTCGTTCTGCGAGGTGGATTGCGGTCCCTCGGTGGTGGTGGTCTGTGTCTCGGGCAGGTTCTGCTCGACGCTGGTCGGGGTCGAGGCCTGCTTCTGGTTGCTGGCCTCGTTGGTCTTCACCGACTGCACCGAACGCTCGACGCGTGAGTTCGGATCGAAGATCGTCTCCTCGGTCTGGCGCGTGTCGGTGTTGACGTCGGCCTTGACGCTGGCGCGGAAATTGTCCGGGCCGAGATAAGGGGTGAGCGCGCGGCGGATGTTGTCGCCGATCTGCGCCTCGACCGTCTGCTCGACGCCGAGCGTGCGCGCGGCGCTCGTATTGGACGGGTCGTCGCCGGCGGCCAAAAGGTTGCCGTTGGAATCGAGCACGGTCACCTTGTCGGCCGAGAGGCCGGGAACGGCCGCGGCGACGAGGTGGCGGATCGACATGGCGCTCTTCTCGGCATCGTTGCCGGCATAGCGGATGACCACCGAGGCGGAGGGCTGCTGCTCGTCGCGGCGGAAATTGGCGCGCTCGGACATGACGATGTGGACGCGCGCCGCCTTGACGCCGGAAATCGACTGGATGGTGCGCGCGATCTCGCCTTCCAGCGCGCGCACGCGGGTGATCTGCTGCATGAAGGAGGTGAGGCCGAGCGAGCCGACATTGTCGAACAGCTCGTAACCGGCATTGGTGCTGGTCGGCAGTCCCTTCTCGGCAAGCAGCATGCGCGCCTGCGCGGTGGTGCCGGCCGGCACCAGCACGGAGGTTCCATCGGAGCCGACATCGAAGCCGATGCCGGCGTCGGCCAGCACCAGGCCGATCTGGTTAACGTCGGAACGATCGAGGCCGACATAGAGCGTCTCATAGGCCGGCCGGTTGAGATAGACGGAAGCGATGCCGATGACGGCCATCACCAGGGCAGCGATGCCGCCCATCAGCGCCAGACGCCGCACGCCGAAGCTCTTCAAATTCGCGATGACGCTCTGGATCTGTTCCGGCACGATTCAACCGCTCCCAGCATGACTGTCCGCCGGAAGACTAGACCGCGAAGCTTGTGCGAGGATGATAGGTGTGCCGCCGGAGAGCCGCCAAAATGTCGAACCGGCGTCTTGTCGAGCAACGAAAAAACGGCCGCGCCTCAGGCGCGGCCCTTCGCTGGTCGGAATAATCCGGCGGCTTAGCCGTTCTTGAACAGCTGCAGGATCGACTGCGAGGAGCCGTTGGCGATCGACAGGGATTGTATGCCGAGCTGCTGCTGGACCTGCAGCGCCTGGAGGCGCGTCGATTCCTTGTTCATGTCGGCATCGACGAGTTGGCCGACGCCGCGGTCGATGGAGTCCATCAGGCTCTGCGTGAAGGTCTTCTGCAGGTCGATCGAGCTCTTGGCTGCGCCGAGCACGGTGGCGGCGTCGGTAAGCTGACTCATGACATGGTCGATCTTGGTGACCATTTGCGTGATGATGTCGTCGGTCACGCCCGTTGCCGTGATGTCGAGATTGAAGGCGGAGACGTTGTCGATCTTGACGGGCGTGCCTGACACAGCGCCCTGGGCTGTAATGTTGGCGGCGATGTCGGTGGCGCCGCCGGCGATGGCGGTAGCATAGGCGGCGTCATACGCCGACTGGTCCGCCGCCGTGGAGTAGATCGAAGTCTTGCGATCGAGAATGCCCTGGTTCTTGACGTCGGTGGAGAGGCCGTTGTCGAACAGCTTGGTGCTTTCGATATTGATGTCGATCGTTCCGAGCGAAATGGCGCCGGACGACGAGCGGTTGAACGAGGAGACGATCTTGGCGTCGGACTGGACGCCGTCATTGGCGGCCGCGACCTGCTTGGACGTCACCGAAAGGAAATTCGAGCCGGAGAAGGTGGCGGCATCGGCAAACGACTTCATCTGCGCCTGTAGCGCGGTGATTTCGGTCTGCGTCTTAGCCTTGTTGGCATCCGACTGGCCGACACTCGACAGCAGCTTGGTCTTGATCTGGCCGATCGTCGAAATGACGTTGTTCATGCCGGTGTAGGCGGTGTCGACCTTCGAGGCGCCGAGTCCGAGCGCGTCCTGCACGGTCGACAGGGCCGAGTTGTCGGAACGCATCGTGGTGGCGATAGACCAGTAGGCGGCGTTGTCGGCGGCCTCGGAGACCCGGTAGCCGGTCGAGATTCTGGCCTGTGTCTGCTGGAGCGATTTGTTGGTGGCGTTGAGGCTTTGAAGTGCAGTCAACGCCGCAGCGTTCGTCATGATGCTCGCCAAGAAACTCGCTCCTTCTCAAAAGCCGGCATGCCACACAGGCCGGTTCGGCCTGTCCATCGGTTGCGATCGTGCCGGTCGGGCCGATTCGACAACCTAAGTGATTGGTTAACCATACCTAGCGCGATATGGTTAATGGCCTGTTAAAAGTAGGCTTCCGAGAGGTTAAGGAACGAGGGTTGCGCGAGCCTTGAGCAAACGCAAATCGGGCCGCGCTTTTGGCGCGGCCCGATGCTTTGGCCTTGTCAATATAGAGCGATCAGCCGCGGAAGAGCGACAGGATCGACTGCGACGAGCCGTTGGCGATCGACAGCGCCTGGACGCCGAGCTGCTGCTGAACCTGCAGCGCCTGGAGGCGGGTCGATTCCTTGTTCATGTCGGCATCGACGAGCTGGCCGACGCCGCGGTCGATGGAGTCCATCAGGCTCGAGGTGAAGGTCTTCTGCAGGTCGATCGAGCTCTTGGCGGCGCCGAGCTTGGTGGCGGCGGTCGTCATGTCCTTCAGCGCTGCGTCGACGACGTTCATCATCTGCGAGATCTGAGCGTCGCTGGCGGCGGTGGTGCCCGTGAAGATGGACAGGCTGGAAACCGAATAAGTATCGCCGGCTACGGGAGCGGCGCCCAGGGTCGGGTTCTGTGCCGTGGCGGTCGTAGCGCCGGTGGTGCCGAGGCGAGCCGCATCGAGAATGCCCTTCGAGGTCGGGGCAGCGCCCGCGTCATAGAGCTTGATGCTTTCCACGTTGACGTCGATCGTCGAGATTGAAACCGCACCCGTGGCGTCGCGGTTGAAGGCCGAAACGATCTTGACGTCGGCAGCGGTACCCGAGGCCGTCGACACCGACAGCATGTTGGTGCCGGAGAAGGTGGCGCCGTCGGCATAGGCCTTCAGCTGGTCCTGAAGAGCTTTGATTTCAACCTGCGTCTTTTCCTTCGAAGCATCCGTCTGGCCGTAGGAGGCGGTCAGCTTCTGCTGGATCTGGTTGATCGTGGTGATCGCGCTGCTCATGCCGGTGTAGGCGGTGTCGACCTTCGAGGCGCCGAGGCCGAGCGCGTCCGAAACGGTGGACATGGCCTGGTTGTCGGAGCGCATCGTGGTGGCGATCGACCAGTAAGCGGCGTTGTCGGAAGCCTGGGAGACGCGATAACCCGTCGAGATGCGGGTCTGGGTGGTCTGGAGCTGGTTCTGGGTATTGTTGAGGCTCTGCAGCGCGGTCAACGCAGCGCTGTTGGTCATGATACTGGCCATGGTACTCGTACCTTATTTTTACACGGATTTTTTTGACATACCGGCATGTCCGGTATGACGGTGCGGCATCATGCCAATGACCGCTCAACTGGGTCACCCGCCATCTGCGAGCGACTATGGCGGGAAGTCCCTACCAAAGACCTAAATGGGACGGTTAATCGAAAATAATGTCAGGAAGACTTGCGCGCACTTTGCTCAAGCGGTCGAGACTTTGCGCACGCTTTCGCGTGGTCCGGGGGAAACGATCAGGTGAAGGATCGCACCAGGCTGCCGACCAGAAGGTTCCAGCCGTCGATCAGCACGAAGAACAGGATCTTGAACGGCAGCGACACCACTGTCGGCGGCAGCATCATCATGCCCATGGCCATGGTGACGGTGGCGACGATGAGGTCGATGACGAGGAACGGCAGGACGATGAGGAAGCCGATCTCGAAGCCGCGCCGGATCTCCGAGATCATGAAGGCCGGCACCAGGATGCGCAGGTCGACGGTCTCGCGCGAGACGGTCTGGCCACGCTCGCGGGCGAGGTCGGCGAAGAGGTCGAAATCCTTGTCGCGCACATTGTGCAGCATGAAATCGCGGAACGGGCCGGAAATCTTCTCGAACGCCTCGGCCTGCGTGATCTGGTTGTCCATCAACGGCTTGACGCCGGTGTTCCAGGCCTGGTCGAAGGTCGGCGCCATGACATAGAAGGTCATGAACAGCGACAGCGAGATCAGGATCAGGTTGGCCGGCGTCGATTGCAGGCCGATGCCGGCGCGCAGGATCGAGAAGGCGATGACGAAGCGGGTGAAGCTCGTCACCATGATCAAAAGGCCTGGCGCCACCGAAAGCACGGTGAGCAGGCCGAACATCTGGATCAGATAGCCGACGGTCGTGCCGTCGGCCTTGCCGATGCCGCCAAGATCGAGCTGCTGGGCGGCAGCGACGGACGTGGTGACGACGATAAGCGCGGTCGCTATAAGGAACTTTCTCATTCGAGCAGCATCGTCCTGACGAGAACCTGTTTGACGTGGCCGCCGCTGCGCAGCGCCGCGCGCTCCTCGAGATCGGCCTTGAGATGCTGGTAGCCGCTGGCGCCTTCGATCTGATGCAGCTTGAGTGTGCGCACATAGGCGAGCAGGTCCTGCTGGATCTGCTCGGCCATTTCCGGCGGCTGGGGAGCATCGTAGAGCAGCGACGCCTCCAGCCGGATCCAGACGTCCGACGGTGAGGCGAGATTGGTGGTGATCGCCGCCAGCGGAACCAGTGTCGGCCCGGCGACCGCCTTGCCGCCTTCGGCGGTTTTTTCAGCGGTGCCGGCATTTTCCGGCGCCACGGGCACCGGCGCCGGCGTTTCGCCTTGCTTGAGATAGCCGCCGGAAAGCCAGCCCATGCCGACGGCCGCGCCGGTCATGGCCAACAGCATGGCGAGTTGGATCACCAGGGAAGGTCCCTTCTTGGGCTGGACCTGCTCGACATTCGCCATGGCAGCGCTCTCCCGGGCCTAGAAGGGAAGAACCTGGTCGAGGACCTGCTGGCCATAGGCCGGCTGCTGGACCTCGCTCACACGGCCTCGACCGCCATAGGAGATGCGCGCCTCGGCGATGCGCTCATAGGGGATGGTGTTTTCGGCGCCGATGTCGGACGGACGAACCATGCCGGCGATGGTCAGCACCCGAAGCTCGTAGTTGACGCGAACCTCCTGCGAGCCCCTGATCATCAGATTGCCGTTGGGCAGCACCTCGGTAACGACGGCGGCGACGTTGAGGGCGAGGTCCTCCGAGCGCTTGATCTCGCCGTCGGCATTGGTCTCGGTGCTGGAACTCAAGCCGGCGTCGCCCTTGCCGCTGGTGCTTGCCTTTTCCCAGCCGAGATTGATGTCGTAGCCGAGCTTGCGCGCGGCGGTGCGGCTGCGGTCGTTCTGGTTCTTGAAATTGGCCCTGTCGTTGAGCTTGATGTTGACGGTCAGGATGTCGCCGGCGCGCAGCGCGCGCGGATCGGTGAAGAGCCGGCTCTGGCGATCGTCCCACAGCGAGAATTTCTTCGGCCGCGAGGCAGGCGGCTCGGGGTAGCTGTACGGGCCCGGGCCGCCGTCACTGATGCCGGAACCGACCGGCGACAGAGCGGGTTCCCTGTTGATCTCCCTGAGATCGGTGCCGCAGCCGGTCAGGGTGGCGAGGGCGACCAGGGCGAGCAGTTTCAACTTCATGACGGATCAACCCTTCGCGCCGCGCTGGCCATGATGCCGGTGAGCGTCGCCGCCGCCTTCTGGTCCATTTCGTTCAGGATGACGCCGGCCTTGCGCGAGTCCAGCTTCATCAGGATGGCCGCCGCGAGCTCGGCATTCACCATCGCCAGACGTTCGGCGGCGGCATCGGGCTTCATGCCGGCATAGATCTTGACGACGCCGTCCTCGGCGCGCGCCAGGAACACTTCGCGGCGCTTCAGCCATTCCTCGTATTCGGCCCGCTTTGCTTCAAGCGCTTTCATGCGCTCGTCGATGCCGGCTTGTAGCTGCTTCAATTCCTCGGCCTGAAGAGCGTAGCGGCGGTCGCGCGCGGCATCCGCGATGTTGGAGCAGAAGCGCTGTACCTCGCTTTCGTCAGGCGCCGTCCCGTCCGCAAGCGCGGCCGGCTGAACCGGCACGGTCTCGCGCTTGAGCTGGGCCGGCTGAAGTGGCGCCTGTCCACCGGGCAATATCTGGCGCACCTCGTCGGCGCGGGCGACGGCCGCACCCAGCAGAGCAACGATCGCCCCGGCGGCGCAGAGGCTCAGGTGACGATGCGGTTTTGAGGAGAAGAGCGCGTTCATCGGCGTGCCTATTGGAGAACCAGGTCGGCCTGAAGGGCGCCGGCCGATTTGATGCCCTGCAGGATGGCGATGATGCCGTCGGGCTTCACGCCGAGGCGGTTGAGGCCGGAGACAAGCGTTTCGAGATCGGGGCCGTCGAGCACCGCGACGCGCGCGTCGGGCCGGCTCGCCTGGATGGCGGTGAAAGGCTCGACCGCGGTCTGGCCCCTGGAGAAGGGTTCCGGCTGGACCACCCTTGGCGCTTCGGTGATGCGCACGGTGAGCGTGCCATGGCTGATCGCCACGCGCGAGATCCTGACATTGTTGCCGATGACGATGGTGCCGGTGCGCTCGTCGATGACGACACGGGCAGGGGCGTCCGATTCGACGACCAGATTTTCGATCTCGGCATAGAAACGCGCGGCGGAGACGTTCTTCGGTCGTCTGATCTGCACGGTGCGGGCATCGCGCTCGGCGGCGACGCGCATGCCGAAGCGCTGCGAGGTGTAGTCGTTGATGGCGTCGGCGATGCGGATGGCGGTCGAGAAATCGGGATTGCGCAGTTGCAGCGTCAGCACGCCCTGATCGTCGAATTCAGCCGGCACGGCGCGCTCGACGATGGCGCCATTCGGCACGCGGCCGGCGGTCGGCACGCCTTGCGTCAACTGCTGGGCCTGGCCTTGGGCGGTGAAGCCACCGACGATCACGGAGCCTTGCCCGACGGCATAGATCTCGCCATCGGCCGCCTTCAGCGGCGTCATCACCAGCGTGCCGCCGGCAAGCGAGGTGGCGTCGCCCATCGAGGAGACATCGATGTCGATGCGGGCGCCCGACTGGACGAAGGGCGGCATGTTGGCGGTGACGATGACGGCGGCCACGTTCTTGGCGCGCGCGCTGCCACCCTCGGTGGCGATGCCGAGATTCTCAAGCATGGCGCGGATCGACTGTTCGGTGAAGGGCGAGTTGCGCAGGCTGTCGCCGGTTCCGGCAAGGCCGATGACCAGGCCGTAGCCGACCAGCTGGTTGTCGCGCGCGCTCTGCAGCTGCGCGATGTCCTTGATGCGCGCGGCGACCTGGCCGGGCGGCAGCGTGCTTGGCCCGGTCGAGACCCGGAACATGCGCTGCGTCGTTGTCGGGTCGTATTCCGGATCGTCGTAGACGCCGCCGTTCTTCTGCGCGAGCTCGCGCTTGGCCTTGGGCGTCAGCCCATCCGCCAATGCCGGCTGAAGACCGATGGCCGCGCTCAGCAGGAGGGCAAGCACGCGCATCACGAAGCGCCGATCTGGATGGTGCCGTCGGCCATCACCGTGCCCGAGATGATCTTGCCGCTGTCGATGTTGCGGATCTTGATCTGGTCGCCGGCAGCACCTGGCTGCAGCGTGACGCCGGCGGCCGAAATGGTGAGCGCGCCGGCGGTGAAATAGACCTGCACGGAAGCGCCCTGCTCGACCAGCCAGGCGTCGCGGATGGCGCTGACCGGGATGTAGCGGCCGGGCAGGAGCGTGCGCTTGGCGACCTTGCCCTGGAGTTCCTCGGTACGCGTCGCCATGCCGTCCGGCTTGTGCTTGCCGGGGATCAGCGTCACCTGCTTGAGCGAGGCGGGCTCGATGGTCTCGCCGGGATAGATGACCCTGTTGGGGATCAGCACGGCCTCGCCGACGGCCTGGCCGGCGGCGATCTGGTTCGCCGACTGGCCGGTCGCGTCCTGCGCGAAAGCCGGCGTGCCCGCGGCCACCAGGACCGTGGCCAGCGCGGCGCGACGCAGTGCGGAGGAGATCGGCCCGGCCATCGTCCGTTACCTGATGTTCTTGGAGACCACCGAGGCCATGTCGTCGGCGGCCTGGATGACCTTGGAGTTCATTTCATAGGCGCGCTGGGCGGAGATCAGCTCGGTGATTTCCTTGACCGGATCGACGTTGGAGGATTCGAGATAGCCCTGCTGGATCGTGGCGAAGCCGGGATCGCCGGGGACGCCGACATTGGCCGGGCCAGACGCAGCCGTTTCCTGGAAGAGGTTGTCGCCGAGCGGCGCCAGGCCCGCCTCGTTGGCGAAGTTGGCGATCTGGAGCTGTCCGAGAAGCTGGAGGTTAGTCTGACCGTCCAGGCGGGCAAAAACCTGGCCGGTCTTGTTGACGATCACCTCGACGGCGTTGGTAGGCACGGTGATGGCCGGAATGACATTGGCGCCGTCGACCGTCACGAGCTGCCCGGTGGCATTGGTGTTGAAAGCGCCGGCGCGGCTGTAGAGCGTGCCGCCGTCGGCGCCCTCGATCTGGAACCAGCCCCTGCCGGTCAACGCCAGGTCGAAACTGTTGCCGGTGCTGGCCAATTCACCTTGCGTGTGGACGTTGCGCACCGCCGTCGTCTTGACGCCGAGGCCGATCGAGACGCCTTCCGGCACCAGCGAGGTGTTGGAGCGGTTGGGCACGCCCTGCGTGCGGTCGACCTGGTAGAGCAGGTCGGAGAATTCGGCCCGCGCCCGCTTGTAGCCGGTGGTGTTGATATTGGCGATGTTGTTGGCGATGACTTCCAGGTTGGTCTGCTGGGCGTTCATGCCGGTGGCGGCGATGGCAAGGGCTTTCATGGTCCTAGATACTCATGCGGCTGATTTCGAGATAGGCCGAGACGACCTTGTCGCGGATGGCGATGGTGGTCTGCAGCGCCTGCTGGGCGCTCATCACCGCATCGACGACCTGGCGCGTGTCGGCATCGCCCTTGAGCGCCTGTATCGACATCTGCTCGGCGCCCTGCAGCGTGTTGACGGTCTTCGTCGCCGCCTGGCTGAGGACGTCGGCGAAGGTGCTGCCGAGGCCTTCGCTGGCCTGCGTTCCGATGCCGCCCTGCAGCAGGTTGGGTGAGGCCGACTCCGCCCCGTCAACCGCCGTTTTGAATTGTATTGCCCCGATACCGCCGATCATTACTGGTTCCTCATCAGGTCGATGGTCATGGAAATCAGATCGCGAGCCTGCTTGATGACCTGCAGGTTGGCTTCATAGGAGCGGTTCGCCTCGCTCATGTCGGCCATTTCGACCAACGTGTTGACGTTGGGCATCTTGACGTACCCTTTGCTGTCGGCGGCTTCATTGCCGGGTTGGAATTCGATCGGGAAGTCCGAAGGGTCGCGGGAGATCGCGCTGACTTCCACCAGCGAGCCGCCGGTCGCGCGGTCGACCTCGGACTGGAAGGTGATCGTCTTGCGGCGATAGGGGTCGGCGCCCGGCGTGCTGCCGGTCGACTGGGCGTTGGCGAGGTTTTCCGAGACCACGCGCAGGCGCTCCGACTGGGCGCCAAGACCGGATGCCGCGACTTTGAGGGCTGCAGTAAGGGCGTCCATGATCAGCTCTTCACCACCATTGTCATCATCGAATGGAAGGCTTTGACGATCGCCGTGTTGAGCTCGAAGGAGCGGCGGACCTCGCCGGCCTTCATCAATTCCTGCTCGACAACCACGGTGTTCTTCGAAGGCATGATCGCGCCGTCAGCGTCTTCCGGCTTGACGTTGAAGCCGGCATTGGCCGTTTCGGCGCCAAGGTGGCCGGTCTGCGTGGCGGCAAGCGTCACCGCGGTCCGGTCGAGGACCTTTTCGAAGGGCTCGACGTCATTGGCCGTGTAGCCCGGCGTGTTGGCGTTGGCGATGTTGGAGGCAATCGCCGACTGACGCACGGCCAGCCATTGCGACTGCCGCGTGGCAAGATCGAAAAGATTTACGGGTTCCATGGGAATCTCCCGGGCAATTACGCACAAGACTAGGCGGCCAGTCTTGCGCGGACCTTGCGCGGGATGGGTCACGCGACCCGGCGCCGTTACCTGGAGAGCTGGATCACCTTGTCGGCGCTGGTGACGATCACCCACTTGCCGCCGCGCTGCTCGATCGAGGCGACGCGGCTGGAATCGGGCAGGACAGAGCCACGCTGGACGATCCACAGACCGGTATCGTCCTCGATCATGGCGCGACCGTTGGCGATATGGACCATCTTGAATTCCGAAGCGGCGGCCGGGAAGGGCTGGTCGCCGGGCGGCGGCGCGGGGTCGTCCTGCACCGTTCCGGTGGCGAACAGGTCGATATCGGCGTTGGGTACGTCCTTGGCCGTCAGTGGCCCGCTGCGTTCGGCCACGACGCCACCGCCCGCGCGTCCAGAATTGCTGCCGCTGCCGCCGAACTTGATCGCCTGAACGCCGAACTGCTCCTGATTGAAGAAGATATACCAGGGGAACAACGCGCAGATCAGGCCGAGCGTGATCCCAAGCGCGGCGATGACGAAATCGCTGCGGCGATCGGCGCTCTTGTCGGCCAGGCGCGGGAACTGGGCTTTCGGCGGCTCCGGCCATTCGGTCCGGGGAAAGAGGCCGTCGAGCAAGGAATCGCGGCTAGCCTGTGCAACGTCGGCGGTGGAAGTCCGTGGTGGATGCGGCCTGTCGGCTTTGGTCAGAAGCGCTGTTGCCTTCTCCGTCCTCGCGCGGGCGGCCCTATCCTTGGCAAGCCTTGCCGCGTCGGCCTCGGCTCTTTCCGCCGCCTCGGCCTCGGCAAGCATGTCGCGCAACATGCGCTCGGTGTATTGGAGCTCAGTCTCCTTGATCGCCATTCAGCTTCCCCTTGAGATGGCGGGCGAGGTCGGCGAACGGATCGGCCGATGCGCGGTCCCTCGGCGATTGCGTGAGCGCCTGGTAGATCACCGGCACCTGGCGCACCGCGTTGTCGAGCTCGGCATCGGCACCGCTTTGATAAGCGCCCAGCAGACGGATGTCGCGCGTGTCCTCGAAGCGCGCGATCATCGATTTCAGCCTTGTCACCAGCATGCGCTGCTCGGCGCTCCAGGCCTTGTCGGCGAGGCGGGAGATCGACGACAGCGGATTGACCGGCGGATAACGGCCCTGCTCGGCAAGCGAGCGGTCGAGCACGACATGGCCGTCGAGGATGCCGCGCACCGAGTCGGCGACGGGATCATTGTGGTCGTCGCCGTCGACCAGCACGGAAATGATGGCGGTGATCGAACCCCTTCCCTTGACTCCGGGGCCCTCGGCTCCAGGCCCGGCGCGTTCGAGCAGCTTCGGCAGGTCGGTGAAGACCGAGGCCGGATAGCCGCGCGCGACCGGCGGCTCGCCGGTTCCGGTCGCCACCTCGCGCAGCGCATGCGCGAACCGGGTGATGGAATCCAGCACCAAGAGCACGCGATGGCCTTGGTCGCGGAAATGCTCGGCCACGCACATGGCGGTGTCGGGCGCGCGGCGGCGCATCATGGCGCTTTCGTCGCTGGTGGCGACGACGGCGACGGTCTTGGCCATGCTCTCGGCGCCGATCGTGTCCTCGAGGAATTCGCGCACCTCGCGGCCGCGCTCGCCGATCAGTGCCACGACCACCGTATCGAAAGCCTCGGCGCCGGCCAGCATCGCAAGCAGCGTCGACTTGCCGACGCCGGAACCGGCGAAGATGCCGAGCCGCTGGCCGAAGCAGAGCGGAGTGAAGATGTCTATCACCCTGACGCCGGTGAGGAAGCCGGTGCCGACGCGCTGGCGCGCCAGGGCGCCCGGCGTCGCGGCATGCGCGACCTCGGCGGCATTCGGCCTGATCAGCGGCGGTCCGCCGTCAATGACGCGGGTCAAGGCATCGATGGCGCGCCCGCGCCACGAGACATGCGGCGTGACGGCGAGCGGGCCGCGGCGAAAGACGGCGTCGCCGATACCGGCATCGGCGCTGCGCTCGAATGGCGCGACCACCACCTCGTCGCTGCCGATCTTGACGATCTCGCCGCGGCGTGTGCCGGCCTTGCCGCGCTGCTCGACGATGTCGCCTAGCCTGGCAATCCCGGACAGGCCGCGGACCTTGTAGTGCGTCGGCGATATCTCGGCGACGCGGCCGCCGCGCGCAAGCAGCGCCTGCGGATCGTCGAACCGCCGCCAGACGCGTTCGAGCGCGGCCAGCCTGTCCGTGTGCCCGGTATCCGCCGGGCTCTCCGAAGCGCGCAACAGGGACGAGCCGGTCGTCATGCCGTCACTTCGAGCCGAGCGTCTTGATCGCGTCGTCGGTGGAGGAATCGGTCTGCCGCATCAGCGCCGCCGTGTTCTCGAAAGCGCGCTGCACCTGGATCAGCCGGGTCATTTCCAGCACCGGGTTGACGTTCGACTCTTCCAGAAACCCTTGCGCGACGCCGACGTCCGAGCGATCGGTGACAGGTTCGGGCGTGCGCGCCGGAACGATGCCCGAATTGCCATAGCGGACGAAATTCTCGCCGGGGTCGAAATCGTAGAGGCCGAGGGCTCCGACCAACTGGTCGTTCTGCCTGAGCGAGCCGTCGGCGCCTGCCTTGGGCGGGCCGTTGCGCGGATCGAGCTGGATCGGGGCGCCGCCGCTGTCCAGCACCGGATAGCCTTCGATCGACATCAGTTCACCGTTCTCGTTCATGGAGAAACGGCCGTCGCGCGTCATCACCGTGCCGGCTGGCGTGTCGATGGCGAACCAGGCGTTGCCCTGGATGGCGAAGTCGAACGGGTTGCCGGTTTCGGTCAGCGCGCCATGCGCACCGGACAGATAGGTCTTGCCGGAGGAGGCGAAGGAGACCGACTTCGGCCCGGTGCCCGAGACCACGTCCTCGAACTTCACGCCGGTGGCGCGAAAGCCGATGGTCGAGGCGTTGGCGACGTTATCGGCGATGGTGTCGAGACGACGCTCGAGCGCGATCTGGGAGGAAAGGGCGACGTAAAGGCTGTCCTGCATGATCTTCTCAGAACTTCAACTGCTGCATGGCCATCATCAGATCGGTAGAGATGCCGACGGTGGTCGGCTGCGCGAAGAGCACGCTGACCGACGTCACGGCCGTCGAGGTCGGATGGGCGATCTCGTACATGCTGGTGAAGCGGGTCAGGAACTTGCTGAGCTTGGCCGGGTCGGTGAAGTCCTTGATGTCGAGCTTCTGCCCGAACAACTGCGCCTGCTTGTCGACGTCGGCGGTGGCGAAGGAATCGGGCAGGCCGAGCGCGCTGCGCACCACGCTGGCCAAAGCGGTGTCGGCCAGCACGTCGTACCAGCTGGTGATGTCGGGCGCCTTGCGCTGGAAATAGAGCGCCAGCCGGACGCCTTCGTTGCTCTGGCCGGCATTCTCTTCCAATGTCTGGCGCAGATACATGTCGACGGTCGGCTGCTGCGCCGCAACGCGAGTGGTGGTCGTGTCGCCGTACTGCGCGAAGTTGAAAGCAGCGGCGAGGCCGGCATAGGCCTTGTTGGTTTGCTGGTTGGCGACGCTTTTGGGATCCTTCACGCCGCCTTGCAGGACGGACTTGATCAGGTCCTTGTTCTCGGTGGCCGAATCCAGGCCGAACGCGGCCAGCGCGTAAGTATAGAGCCGACCGTTCGACATCAGATCGTCGATCGACTTCACCTTGGTGATGTTGGCGAGATAGTAGGTCGTCTCGCCTTTCACATAGTCCGAATTCGGATCGAGGCCGGCGATCTCGGCCTGTGCAGCGTAGTTCGCTGTAACTTGCTGCTGTGTCGGGTTGTAGACCGTCGCATTGGCGCCGTCGGCCGCGAAGTTGAAGGCAGCGACGAACTGGGCGTAGCGCTTGTCGGTCAGCTTGTTGGCGAAGCTGTCGGTGTTGGAGACGCCTTCCTTCAGCGCCTTGACCATGAAGGCCTTGGCATAGTCCATGTCCTCCAGTCCGTAAGCCTTCATGGCATATTTGAACAGGCGGTCATTGTTTACGAAATCGTCGATCGATTTAACCTTGCCGATATTGGCCAGATAATATTGCGTATCGCGATCGACCGTCGGCTGTTGCTCGACCTGGGTGATCGATTTGTTGATGTCTTTGGCGATCAACTGGTAGCTGGTGTAGGTACTGAGCAAGGACACGCCTCCGGCCGAAGCTATCCCTGCACAATAGCGTCACTTCCTTGCGCGAAGCTGAATCGCGTTCGCTGCCTTCGATTCAAGCCTCACACAAGGCACGGGGACTATCCCTGATCCACGACGTGACATGCGGAAGGACCTGTCGTGGGCATTCTGATCGGACTTGTGGTGACGCTCGGCTGCGTTCTCGGCGGCTTCATGGCCATGGGCGGGCATCTGCATGTGCTGCTGCAGCCTTGGGAAGCGGTGGTCATCTGCGGCGCCGCGCTCGGGACCTTCCTCGTCGCCAATCCGATGAAGACGGTCAAGGACACCGGCAAGGGCATTCTCGAGGCCTTCAAGCAGGCGGTGCCGAAGGAGCGCGACTACCTCGAGACGCTGGGCGTCCTGCACAGCCTGATGCGCGAATTACGCTCGAAGTCGCGCAGCGAGGTCGAGGCGCATATCGACAATCCGGAAGAGTCGGCCATCTTCCAGGCCTTTCCGACCGTGCTGAAGAACCACGACCTGACGAATTTCATCTGCGACTATTGCCGCATCATCATCATCGGCAATGCCCGCTCGCATGAGATCGAAGCACTGATGGACGAAGAGATCCAGACGATCCGCACCGACAAGCTGAAAGCCTATCACGCAATGGTCGCGGTCGGCGACGGCCTGCCGGCGCTGGGCATCGTGGCGGCGGTGCTCGGCGTGGTGAAGGCGATGGGCGCGCTGGACCAGTCGCCGGAAATCCTCGGCGGCCTGATCGGCGCGGCACTTGTCGGAACCTTCCTCGGCATCTTCCTGTCCTATGCGGTGGTCGGTCCGGTCGCCACCAAGATCAAGACGGTGCGCGAAAAGAAGAACCGCCTCTACATCATCGTCAAGCAGACGCTGCTTGCGTATATGAACGGCGCTTTGCCGCAGGTGGCGATCGAGTTCGGCCGCAAGACCATTTCCTCCTACGAGCGTCCGACGATCGATGCTGTCGAGCAGAGCACCATGAACGCCGGCATCGCCGAGAAGAAGGCGGCCTGAGCATGCAGCATCTGAGACAGGGCCGCCTGCCGTCATGACAAGTCCGGGCAGTCCTTCGCAAACCCGGGAGTTGATCATCGAGCGGCTCGTCGGCGACAGCGGCGAGGCGGCGCAGGTGATCGGCGCCGGCCGCGGCATGGCCGAGCGAGCGCTGCCGGTGCTGCAGAAGGCGCTTGCAGGCGAGCTCGGCGCGCCGGTGAGCGTGGATCTCCAAGTGGTGGAGGTCGGCCGCGTTCCCGAGGCCCGTTCGCGCGCCGGCGACGCCTTTGCACTGAGCGTCGTCTCGTCGCCGGCTTCGGCCGACGCCATGACGCTGGTGATGGATGCGCAAGCGGTCGCCGTGATGGTGAGCGCACTGTTCGGCGGCGATCCCGACCAGCCGGTGGCGCCGATCGAGCGCGACCTGTCGCAGATCGAGGCCGATGTCGCGACCACCGTGTTCCAGGAGGTCGCGACGGCACTCAACGGATCCGGCAAACGTTCGCTCGACCTGCGCCTACCGGTGCCGAAAGCAATGTCCGGCAACGATGCGAGGCGGCGCGTGCTGCGCGACGGCGCCGCCGTGCGCATCGTCTATGGCCTGTCGACGCCGTCCGACAGCGGCACGCTCACGGTGATGATCCCGCAGCGCCTGCTGCTTTCCGCGCGCAGCGGCGAGGCCGCCACGGGCGAGGGGGGCGAGGCCACGGAATTCGACTGGCGGGCCCGCTTCTCCGAAGAGGTGATGCGCTCGACCGTCCGGCTCGAAGCGACGATGCCGCTTGCCCGGCTGACGCTCGGCGACCTCGCCGCATTCGAGCCCGGCCAGGTGATCGAATTCGAGGAGAATGCGCAGATCAACGCCAGGCTCAGCGCCCGCGACAAGACACTGTTTGTCTGCGAGTTCGGCAAGCTGGGGCAGAACTACACCGTCCGCATCAGCCATCCGCATGATGCCGGGCAGGATTTCATCGACGGACTGCTGCCGGGCTGACGCCGGGCCTGGGATTCATGGAGACGACAGATGGCAAAAACCAAGGTGGAAGCCGAACCCGATCAGCCCGACGAACAGCTCGACCGCGCGATCGAGGAACTGCGCGGCGTGCTGCGGGAAGAGGAAAAGCGCCCGGATGCCGCCCTCCAGTCGGGCGCCAATTCCTCCATCATCATGACCATTCCGGTCGATGTTCAGATCATCCTGGGCAGCACCGAGATGCCGGTGTCGGAGCTGATGGCGCTGCAAAAGGGTTCCACCGTCGCGCTCAACCGCCGCATCGGCGAGCCGGTCGACGTCGTGGTCAACGGCCGCAAGATCGCGCGCGGCGAGATCACGGTGCTGGAAAGCGATCCGACGCGTTTCGGCATCCGGCTCACCGAAATCATCGCCGCGACGAAGAGCGCCTGAGAATGGCCGGCGTGCGGACCAACCGGCAGCGAGGGCAACACGCATGACGACGGCATTGGCGCTCACACGTCCGCAAAAGGCGGCGGCCATATTGGTGGCCATGGGCAAGCCCGCGGCCAGCCGCCTGCTCAAATTCTTCAAACAGGACGAGCTGAAGGCGCTGATCGAGGGCGCGCGTCTCTTGCGCACCATTCCGCAGGCCGATCTGGAGCGCATCGTCGCCGAGTTCGAAGCCGAGTTCACCGAGGGCGCCGGCCTGCTCGATTCAGCCGACCGGATGGACACGATCCTCAACGAATCTCTGTCGCCGGAGGAGATGAGCGCCATCATGGGCGAAAAGAAGTTCGAGCCGGTCCCGGAAGGACCTCCGCCGATATGGCCGGACCTCGAGAAGCTCGAGCCGGCGCGGCTTGGCGGCTTCCTTGCCGGCGAGCATCCGCAAACGTCCGCCATGGTGCTTTCGAAGCTCGCGCCGCAGACAGCCGCAAACGTGCTGCTCACGATGGAAAAGCCGATGCGCAGCCAGATCACCAAACGCATGGTGACGATGGCCAACATCCCGGACGCGGCGTCCCGGATCGTCGAGAACCAGTTGCGCGTGAGCGTGCTGTCGCAGAAGGCCAGCAGGGACACGTCCGCCGGCCAGGAACGCGTTGCCAGCATGCTCAACGAAATGGCGAAGCCGGAGCTGGACGAACTCATGCAGGACCTGGAGAACGCCAACACGCCCGATCTCGCCGGCGTCAAGTCACGGCTGTTCGCCTTCGACGACCTGCCGCTACTGCCGCAGAAAGCCCGGGTTCTGCTGTTCGACGGGCTATCGACCGAACTCGTCACGCTGGCGCTGCGCGGCGCGCCGCCGGAACTCGCCGAATCGGCGCTGTCGGCGATCGGCGCACGCTCTCGCCGCATGATCGAGTCCGAGCTTGGACAGGGATCGGAAGGCATTGCGCTTGCCGACATCATGGCGGCGCGCAAGAGCATATCGGTCGCTGCCATCCGGCTGTCGCGCGAAGGAGCTTTCGAGCTGCCTTCGACGCAGACCGCCCCCGCCGAAGCCGCCTGACGATACCGACCCGGTCAGAGCGCCATGGCTGAAGCGGTCGACAAGGATTCCAAAACCGAGGAAGCCACAGAAAAGAAGATCCGCGACACGATCGAACAGGGCAAGCTGCCCCATTCGCGTGAGACCGCGATCTTTGCGTCCTTCCTCGCCATACTGGTTTTCGCCGTCTTCTACGCCAAGGACGCGATCGTCGATCTCGGCATGTTCCTGTCGACGTTCCTGGAAAAGCCGGAAGCCTGGCCGATGGACACCGAGACCGACGTCATCTCGCTCTACAAGCAGGTGATGACCGAGATCGGCCGCGCCGTGGTCAGCCTCTTGGTGCTGCTGACGGTTGCCGGCATCGGCGCCTCGGTCTTCCAGAACATGCCGCAAATCGTCGGCGAACGGATCAGGCCGCAGCTGTCGCGCATCTCGATCGCCAAGGGCTGGAGCCGGATGTTCGGCGCGCAGGGCTGGGTCGAATTCCTGAAGTCGCTTGCCAAGCTCGGCTTCGCCATCGCGGTGCTGAGCTTCACGCTCTCGGAAGATCATCGCAAGCTGCTTGCCGGCATGATCACCAACCCGGTCTCGTTCGGCATGGTCATACGCGGCATCTTCGTCGACATTCTTGTGGCGATCGTCTTCGTCATGGGGCTGATCGCGGTGATCGACATCGTCTGGTCGCGTTTCCACTGGCGGCGCGACCTGCGTATGACCAAGCAGGAAGTCAAGGACGAGCTGAAGCAGTCGGAAGGCGATCCGATCGTCAAGTCGCGGCTGCGCTCGCTGGCGCGCGACCGGGCGCGCAGACGCATGATGACGGCCGTGCCGCGCGCGACGCTGGTGATCGCCAATCCGACGCACTATTCGATCGCGCTGAAATATGTGCGCGAGGAAGATTCCGCGCCGATCGTGCTGGCCAAGGGACAGGACCTGGTAGCGCTCAAGATCCGCGAGATCGCCAAGGAGAACAACATCCCGATCTTCGAGGACGTGGCGCTCGCGCGCTCCATGTACAAGCAAGTTTCGGTTGATAGCGTGATCCCGTCGCAATTCTACCAGGCGGTCGCCGAGTTGGTGCGGATCGTCTACTCGAAAAAGGCCGCGCGCAAAGCAACCCAATGAACGGACGCCGCTAATCCATGGACCGGCAACCACACGCCAACTCCCGCGAGCTTATCGTCGCCAGCGCCATCGAGCCCGTTGTGGGTGAATTGAGGCTCATCGACGTTGCCGACTATATCGCCTTCATCCGGCTCGAGCATCTCGCCTGCCTGTCGGATCTGGTGGATTCGGCGGCCGAGCTTTACTTCCGGCCAGGCACGCTGCGGCTCGGCCATGGCGCGGAGGCGCATGTCGACTGGAGCGGCAGCCCGCGCATCGTGCTCGATCTCGAGCTGCGGCCACGCGGCGTGACGGTCTATTTCCAGCTGACGCTGACCGAGCACGAGGCGTCCGTGGTGGTCAACTATGTCTCGTTCGAGAAGCCCGGCGAGACGCCCGAGCACAACACGGCCTTGCTCGAGGACGCGATCGAAGAGGCTCGCATCCGCAGGACCGAGCCGCTCGCCTTTTGATTGCAGTCGTCCCGAACCTCGCTATGGCGCGCTCAAAGCGCCGCGCGCTGAGACGGATTCAGGCGACGCGCTTTAAAGCATGTCTCCCGAAAGTGGGTCCGGTTTCGGGACAAAGACATGCTTAAAATCAAAAACTTAAAGCAGGTCGCGTGAATCCTTTTTCACGCGACCTGGTTTAAGCCTTGGTTTTGATGCGTGTCCCTCAAAACCGCGGCATGCATTGGCGCGGCTATTCGATCAGGCCGAGCCGCAACGCTTTGGCGACCGCCTGGTTGCGGTTGACCGCGTTGAGCTTCTGCGTCGACTGGGTGAGATATTGGTTGGCGGTATGTACCGAGAGCTTGAGGAGCTTGGCGATCTCCTCGCTGGTGTTGCCGTTGGCCGTCAGCTTGAGGCATTCGAGCTCGCGCTTGGAGATCGAACGCGTTTTGCCGGCGTCGCCGGGGCGGATGCGGGCGACCGCCGCGAAAAGCGCGAAGGAGCGGGCGTGGATCTCGCAAAGCGTTTCGTTGGACAATGCGATCTCGGAGCCCAGGAAGACGACTAGCCCACATTGACCGCGATCGGCGTGCACCGGAAGGGCGATGCCGTTGGTGCCGGGCGCCAGCGGCGCGGTCGGCTCGGCCCAGGCGAGCGACTGAAAGACCTGTCGCGACCCGGCGGTGCCGTCGTCGGCCCACCAGCGCGGCGCCGTCGAGAGACGGCTGTGGCGCACCATATCCTCGCCATTGGCGCCGGAGATGAACTTGGTCGCGACCGCGGTGCCGGGATAGTCGGAATCGAAACACGCGACCAGTCGCGCGCGCTCGGGCGAGGGGCTGACGAAATAGAGCCCGAAGGCCGAGGCGTTGATATCGACGGCGATCCAGCGGCAACGCCGCACGGCATCCGGAATGGTGACCGCGTGATGGGTCTCCGAGCCGAGCGAGAAGGCGCCAAACGGATTGCGCTGATCGTTGAAAAGGGCGGCTGCCGCCTCTCTGACCTGTGCGTGCTTCAAATGATGCCGCTCCTGATCGCGGTCGCGATCGCCATCGCGCGGTTGCTGGCCGCGAACTTCTGGATGGCGTGCGTGATGTAGCTGTTGACGGTGTTCGACGAGACACCGAGGATGACGGCCACCTCATCGGTGGTCTTACCTTCCGAGACCCAGAAGAGGCATTCGCGCTCGCGGTCCGACAGCGGATCCTGCATCGATGCCGCCGCGATCAGCTGCGGAATGCTGGAAAGCGCATAACAGCATTTGAGCTGCGCCTTCATCAGGGCGGTCAGGTCGATCCTGCCCGCCTCGGCGGCCGAGAACAGCACGAACAGGCGCTGCCGGCCAACATTCAACTTCAGCGAATAGATTTCAGCGTGGCCGAGCACGTCGAGCAGGCGGGCTTCCTCACCGGTCAGCAACGCGCCGGCGTCAGGCGCGTGCGCCGCCACCAACGGCTTCGGGCGTATGCCCGGCGCCACGGTCAAGGGACCCAGCGCCAGATTGGCAATCAGCCTTTTGCCGATCAGCTCGATGGCATCGAAGATCCAGTTGGAGGAGACGATGCGCGCATCGTTGCGGTCCTGGTCATGCACGATGGCGACCAGCATGTAGCTGTCGGCGCCGATATCGGCGGCAAGCTGCATGAAGAAGGAGGTGAGATCGCCGCGCGACGTCAGGCGCGAGCCTGAAGTGTCGGGTTGGAGAAGCGCGGCGGGACTGCTCATTTTAATTCTTGGATTCTTGCCGGAATCGATCCTTGTGCCCGGTGTTGGCGAAGCCAACAGCCGGACCCGAAACGCGTCACGTTTACGAAGACACACCCACGGGCGCGAACGGCGCCCAACCGCGCCGAATCCCTCCAGGGAACGCGAAACCGTCCGCGTCTGGTACCGGCCTGGCGCCGGAACTTGAGACTTTGGGTGGTCGCCGCGCCCCCCATGGACCGGCTGATTCGGGTCTAATCTACCCGCAGATGAATCCGACATCAAACGCGATTTGACAAAATCGAATCCGGTGGACTCGCTTTGCGACTCAGCAGCCGGTCTTCGCGTTACTTGGCGGTGATTTCAAAGTCGAATTGAGCCGATGATTCCGCGGCGGGGCGCAAAAAAAACGCCCCCGGTTGCGTCCGAGGGCGTATGTCCCTGAATGGGATTGGTTCAGCGATCCTCGAAACCGGTCAGCACGCCAACGGCGTTGATGCCGATCTCTTCGACGGCGTAGCCGCCTTCCATGACGAACAGCGTCGGCAGGCCGAGGCTGGCGATGCGGCGGCCGATCTTGGGATAGTCCTCGCTCTTCAGCTTGAACTGGCTGATCGGGTCCTTCTCGAAGGTGTCGACGCCGAGCGAGACGATGACGACGTCGGGGGCGTAGGCCGCGAGCTTGGCGCAGGCGTCCTCCAGCGATGCGCTCCAGCCGTCCCAGTTGGTGCCGAAGGGCATCGGGTAGTTGATGTTGAAGCCTTCGCCTTCGCCTTCGCCGCGCTCGTCGGCATGGCCGAGGAAGAACGGATACTCGACCATCGGATCGCCATGCAGGTTGAGGACCTGGATGTCGCCGCGGCGATAGAAGATCTCCTGCGTGCCGTTGCCGTGATGGTAGTCGACATCGAGGATCGAGACGCGTTTGGCGCCCTGGTCGCGATACCACTGCGCGACGACGGCGGCGTTGTTGATGAAGCAATAGCCGCCCATGAAGGCAGCACCCGCGTGGTGGCCGGGCGGGCGGCAAAGCGCGAAGGCGGTGGGCTCGCCGCCCTTGACCAGGGCGGCGGCGGTCAGCGCGACGTCATAGGAGGACTTGATCGCCGCCCAGGTGCCTTCGACGAAAGTGGCGCCGGCGTCGAAGGAATAATAGCCGAGCAAGGCATCGATCCGCTTCGGCGGCACGTCGCCGCGCAGGCCGCGCGTCGGCCAGGTGAAGCCCATGGCCGAGCCTGTGAAACCGGCAGCAACCCATTCCGGCCAGACCGTCGGCAGGAAATCGATGTAGTGGGCTTCATGCACGCGCTTGGCGGCGGCGAGGTCGTGCTCGACCGGCCCGATGATCGGCCCGAGCTTCTCGCTCTCCACCCGCGCCCTGATGAATTCAGCCCGCGACGGCTTCTCGAAGCCCGGCACGATCGCCGACGTGACCAGTTCCATCTGGCCTGAATGGCCGGCGTGAAGCGGCGAATAGACAGTTTTCATAGAAATTCCCCTGGAAGTGCGAAATCGGTTGGAGGTGCGAAAATTCAGTCGAGATTGAGATGGGGGGTCACCAGAGCGAGCCACATGGCTTCCACATCGTCCTCGATGAGGTCGAATGTCCTGCGATCCCTCTTCAGCCCGACAAGCCGGCAGACATGGCCGACTTCCATCATCAGCACGCCGAGCCGGCTGGCGATCTTGGCTTCGAGAGCCGGATTCACATGCTGCAGCCACGCGGCGTAGAGGGCGATGATCTCCTTGTCATATTCGTCCTGGATCGGCCTCAGGTCGGCATTGCCGGATATGGCCTCGATCACCGGCATCAACGTGGCGTTGTCGAGATAGAGCCTGGACGTGTCGATGAAGAGCTTGCGCACCTCGCGCCGAAACTCGTCACGGTTGGTTGGCCGTGGGACGTCGATGCGCTTCTGGATGACCTTGGGAAAAGACGACAGCCAGCGCCGGGCCAGATCCAGAAGAATGGCCTCCTTGTTGGGAAAGTACTGATAAACCGAACCGACCGACAGGCCCGCGCGCTGCGCGATGGCGAGTGTCGTTGGCGTTCTGGTTCCTTGCTCGCGCGTCAGGATCAGCGCCGCGTCGAGAATCCTGTCGACCACCTTGCTTGACCGTTGCTGCCGCGGCTGCTTGCGCGGTTCGAGCGCTATCTTGGTCTTGCGGTCGAGACTGCGCTTCACTGTTCGTTGCCCCCGTTCCCCGCCCGGCCTCACCATCGGCGCGCGGTGCAGTCCACTATACATTCCAAATTCCGGCTGTTGACAAACGCGAATAAACAGTCGCATTCTTTATCCACGCTGTCTTCCACGATAACAAGGGGAATTTCGAAGACGGCGCATCGGCATCGACTTTTGTCCCATGGCGTCGCCCCCGGTGGAGCGGCTGCCCGTTGGACGTGGCGTTGCCGGTCCCTCAGCAAAATGTGGAGTCGCGATGTCGGTTGCGGATGGTGGTGCGGATCTGGTGGTCGTCAACGGCCGAGTGCTGACCATGGATGATGACAATCCCACCGCCGAGGCTGTTGCCGTCAAGGACGGCGTCATCATTGCCATCGGCAGCCGCGCTTCCATCGAAGAACTCAAGAGACCGGCGACAAAGGTCGTCGACGCCCATGGTGGATCCGTCCTGCCGGGCTTCATCGAAGCGCATATGCATCTGTTCGGCGGCGCGGCCGAGCTCGACAACCTGCATCTGGCGGGCGTGCACGGCTTCGACGCGCTGCGCGACGCGATCCAGGATTTCGCGGCCAGGCGCCCGGACGTCAGGCTCCTGATCGGCGCCGGCGTCGACTACGCGATCCTGCCGGAGCCGGTGACGCGACACGATCTCGACCGTATCATTCCCGACCGGGCCTTCGCCATGTCGGCTTCGGACCACCACACGATGTGGGCGAACACCAAGGCGCTGGAAGAGGCCGGGCTGCTCAATGGCAGAGAGGTCGGACAGGGCAACGAGATCGTCATGGGCGCCGACGGGCTTGCCGCCGGCGAGCTGCGCGAGGGCGAGGCCTTCGGTCCGCTGCTCGACCATTTCGGCGCAAACCGCACGCGGCTCGGCCTCGAGGGCGCCGAGCCGGATCCCTATCCTTCGGCGGAGGAACTGGCCGCCGATCGCGACCTGATGCATCGCGGCCTGCAATGGTGCGCCAAGCACGGCATCACCTCGATCCAGAACATGGACGGCAATCTCTACCAGCTCGAGCTGCTGGCCGGGCTGGAAGAAGAGGGGCGGCTTCTCTGCCGCACCAAAATCCCGTTCCACTTCAAGAACTTCATGAAGCTGGACATGCTGGAAAAAGCCTCGCGGATGGCCGCGACCTACAATTCCGAATGGCTGACGTCCGGCATGGTCAAGGTCTTCTATGACGGGGTGCTGGATTCCTGGACGGCGGTGATGGTCGACGACTATGCCGACCGGCCCGGATGGCGCGGCGAGCCGCTGTTTTCGCCGGAGCATTTCGCCGAAGTGGCGGTCGAAGCCGACAGGCGCGGCCTGCAGATCGCCGTGCATTCGATCGGCGATGGCGCCGTGCGGGCGGTGCTCGACGGCTACGAAGCGGCGCAGAAGAAAAACGGCAGGCGCGACAGCCGGCACCGCGTCGAGCACATCGAGGTGACAACGGCCTCCGACGTGCCGCGCTTCGCCGAACTCGGCGTGCTCGCCTCGATGCAGCCGGCGCATCCGCCGGGCGCGCTGAACTTCCCGATGGAGCCGACGATCTCGCGCATCGGCCGTGACAAGTGGGCGCTGAGCTATGCCTGGCGCACGTTGAAAAACGCCGGCGCGCGCGTGGTGTTCGCGTCCGACTGGCCGGTTTCGCCGATCGATCCGATCCTGTCCATCCAGGCGGCAGTCATGCGCAAACCTTGGGCAGAAGGCATGCCGGACCAGAGCTTTTCGTTGCAGGAAGCAATCGAGGGCTACACGGTCGAGGGCGCCTACGCGGAGTTCATGGAAGATCGCAAGGGTCGCCTGAAGACCGGGTATCTGGGCGATATCGTCGTTTTGTCGGCTGACATCGAGGCGACCGCGCCGGAAGCGCTGCACACCGTGCGCCCGGTGACCACCATCTGCGGGGGGAAGATCACTTACCAAGCCTAACGATGGCATAGGAATTGCTTAATTGAATAGGGGCTCGGATCGAGTCACTGCTCCGCAGTTGCCAAGCCGACCAGCTTGTGGTGACAATCAAACAGGAACACACCTGCCGACAAGAGCAGGCTCTCTCAATGGGGTAATCGTGCCGGAACAACCGGGTAAGAACGCGATCGAAGTTCGCGGTGTTCGCAAGGTCTTTGGTGCCGGCGAAAATCAGGTAGCCGCTCTCGACACGGTGTCGGTGTCGATCCGAGAAAACGAGTTTTTCACTTTGCTCGGCCCGTCCGGATGCGGAAAGACGACGCTGCTGAGATTGATTGCCGGCTTCGATTTCCCGACCGGCGGAGAGATATTGCTGCACGGCCAGGACATCGCGCCGCTGCCGCCCTTCAAACGTCCGGTCAACACCGTCTTCCAGAGCTACGCGCTCTTCCCGCACATGACGGTGGCGCAGAACATCGGTTTCGGACTGGAAATGCTCGGCAAGCCGAAAGCCGAGATCGAGGCGCGCGTCGCCCAGATGCTGAAGCTGGTCAAGATGGAGGCGCTGAAGGCGCGCAGCACCAGTCAGATCTCGGGCGGCCAGCAGCAGCGCGTGGCGCTGGCCCGCGCGCTGGCGCCGCAGCCGAAGGTGCTTTTGCTCGACGAGCCTTTGTCGGCGCTGGACTACAAGCTGCGCAAGGAAATGCAGATCGAATTGAAGCGGCTGCAGAACGAAACCGGCATCACCTTCATCTTCGTCACCCATGACCAGGAAGAAGCGCTGACCATGTCCGACCGCATCGCGGTCATGTCGGCCGGCAAGATCCTACAGGTCGGCACGCCGCGCGACATCTACGACCGGCCGGCCGAACGTTTCGTCGCCGACTTCATCGGCGAGACCAACTTCCTCCCGGGCACGGTGGTGTCGAAGCAGGCAGGCGTGGCGAGGGTCAAGTTCGCCAGCAATGCGACGATCGCCGCCGGCTATCCGGAAGGCTTCGAACCGACCGGCGAGGTGACGCTCGTGGTGCGTCCCGAGCATGCCGACCTGGTGCCAGACCCGGCCAAAGGCACGATTGCCGGAACGCTCGCCAATATCGTCTATTTCGGCACTGACACACACTATCATGTGAAGCTGGATGGCGGCGGCGAGAACTTCATCGTGCGCCATCAGAACAGCCGCTCGTCGCCGGTGACCTACGCGACCGGCGCGAAGGTCGGCATCCAGTTCGAGGAGGACGCCGCCCGCGTCCTGAAAGACTGATGACGACAGCCGCGCTCTCCCCGACCACGATCTCCAAGGCCGCGCTGTTCGAAGTCCAGGCGGTGAAGACCAGCGCGCGACGCAACAGGCTGCTGTCGCTGCCGGCGCTCATCATCATCGGCATCTTCGGCGTGCTGCCGCTCATCATCATCTGCGTCTATTCTTTCCTCGTCGCCGCGCCCTATGGCGGCGTGCAATGGCACTTCTCGACCGACGCCTATCTGAATTTCCTGTTCCAGCGCGACATCTTCGACGACACGCTGCAGTTCACGCCGGACTTCCTGATCATCTATCTGCGCTCGTTCCTGTTCGCGGTGGTGACGACGATCATCTGCCTGCTGCTCGGTTTCCCGACCGCCTATTTCATGGCCACCCGGCCGCCGGCGCAACGCAACTGGTGGGTGCTCCTTATCACCATCCCGTTCTGGTCGAACCTTCTGGTGCGCACGCTGGCGATCATGTTCATCATCCGCGACGAAGGCCTGATCAACGACGCGCTGATCGGCTTGGGTGTGATCGATAAGCCGATCACCATGCTCTACACCAACTTCGCCATCCAACTCGGCCTGCTCTACGCCTTCCTGCCGTTCATGGTGCTGCCGCTCTATTCGAGCCTGGAGAAACTCGACTTCCGGCTGGTCGAAGCCGCGTATGATCTTTACGCGACGCGCCGGCAGGTGCTGTGGCGGGTGATCATCCCGATGTCCAAGCCCGGCATCATCGCCGGCTGCCTGCTCGTCTTCATCCCGGCGCTCGGCGCCTATGTGACACCGCTGATCCTTGGCGGTGGCGTCCACCTGATGATCGGCGATCTCATCGCGCAGCAGTTCGGCTCGGGCCGCAACTGGCCGCTCGGCTGCGCGCAAGCGCTGATCCTGATGGCGGCGGTGCTGGTGGCGCTGTTCTTCTATGTCCGCAACACGTCGGGCAAGGTGCAGCATGGCTGAGCCCCGCATCATGGACATCAAGGACCAGCCGGGCTTCCGTTCGATCGCCATCATCTGCCTTTTGGTGCTCTATGTGCCGGTGCTGATCCTGATGATCTTCTCGCTGAACAGCGGATCGCTGGTCACACATTGGGAAGGCGTCACGCTCAACTGGTACGGCAGCGCGTTCCTCAACGAGGAATTCCATGCCGCGGCACGCAACACGCTGATCATCTCGGTGACCGCGACGATCGTCTCGACCATCTGCGCGACGCTTGCAGCGATCGGCATGACACGCGTGAAGCCGTGGCGCGGGCTTGCGGCGGCTTTCATGGTGATCAACCTGCCGCTGATGGTGCCCGAGATCATCACGGCAGTGGCGACGCTTTCCTTCTTCGCGCTGATCGCCGGCGCGTTCGGGCTGAATTTCGGCATCGGCAACCTTATCCTCGCCCACACCGTGTTCTGCATCCCCTTCGCCTATATGCCGATCCGGGCGCGGCTGGAGGATATGGATCTGACGCTCGAATATGCGGCGGCGGACCTTTACGCGACGCCGTGGAATGCCTTCAGGCGCATCACGCTGCCGCTGCTGGTTCCCGGCATCATGTCGGGTGGGGCACTCGCCTTCATTGTTTCCTTCGACGATTTCACCATCACGCAGCTGGTCGCCGGCCCTGGCCAGACGACGCTGCCCCTCTACATCTGGAACCAGATCCGGCGCCCGATGACGCCGGAGATCAACGCCATCTCCACCATCCTGCTCATGGTGTCGATCCTGTTCGTCTCGATCTCGTTCCTGATCGCGCGGCGACGCGCCAAATGAGCTCCAAACACAACAATGGGAAGGCAAGGAGAACATAAATGTCTGGAAAACTGATGGCGGCCGTTTCCGCGGCCGTGCTTTTATGGGCAGTGCCGGCGCTCGCCGACGGCGAACTGCATATCTACAACTGGGGCGATTACACCAACCCGAAGCTGATCGATAAGTTCCAGAAGCAGTACAACATCAAGGTGACGCTGGACGACTACGATTCCAACGAAACCATGCTGTCCAAGGTGCGCGCCGGCAATTCCGGCTACGACATCGTCGTGCCGTCGGACTACACCGTGAAGATCATGGTCGAAGAGGGCCTGCTCGAAAAGACCGAGCCCAACGCGATGCCGAACGGCAAGAACATCGATCCGCGCTTCGTGGACGTTTATTGGGACAAGGGCCGCCACTACACCGCGCCCTGGCAGTTCGGCACGACGGCGTTCTCGGTCAACACCGACAAGTTCAAGGGCGACATCAACAGTTATGCCATCCTGTTCAATCCGCCGGATGAGCTCAAGGGCCAGATCAACGTGCTCGACGACGTCAACAGCGTCCTGCATGCGGCCGAGCGTTATGCCGGTGTGCCGCGCTGCGGCGCCGACAAGGCCAATCTGAAGAAGGTCAACGACATACTGATGGCCGCCAAGCCATCGTGGAAGACCTTCAGCTACGACACCATCACCAAGATCACCTCCGGCGACGTCATCGTGTCGGAGCAGTGGAACGGCGCCAGCTATCGCTCGCGCCAGAAGATACCGGCGATCAAATATGCCTATCCGAAGGAAGGCATCGAAGGCTGGATGGACAATGTCGCGGTGCTGAAGGGCGCCAAGAACCTCGACAACGCCAAGCTGTTCCAGGACTTCGTCATGGCGCCCGAGAACGCGGCGCTGATCTCGGAGTTCGCCGGCTATGACAATGGCATCGCCGGCAGCCACAAATTCCTGGCCCCGGAATTCGCCAACTCGCCGGAAATCAGCCCTCCGGCCGGCTCGCCGACGCCGGAATTCGTGCCGCCGTGCCCGCCGGACGTGGTGGAGATCTACAACAAGATCTGGACCAACCTGCGCAAGTAGTTTCGCAGGCAGGCATGACAGGAGGGGAGGCTCCGGCCTCCCCTTCGTGTGACTGTTTCTGTGCATGTCGTTTCCCAAAACCGCCGCGCACTTTTGGGCGACATGCATTAGGGAGGATCTGATGACATCGTACCGCAACTCCGATCCGCGGCCGCCGATCATGCAGGGCTCGCCACCCAGCCTTGTGCCGCCGAAGCTCGATTGGGACCGGCCGCCGTGGAACCGCTGGGCCTTCCAGCACATGCGCGAATTCCTGCCGACGGTCGAAGTCTGGCGCGGTAACGGCCATCGCCATCGCCTGGAGCGCAACGAGGTTGACCTCGATGGCTTGGCTGTCGTGGACAGCAATGGAGCACCGACGACGCTCGCCGGCTTGCTCGACGAAACCTATGCCGACGGCTTCCTGGTGCTGAAGGACGGCAGGATAGCCTATGAGCGCTATTTCAACGGCATGGATGAGCGCACACTGCACCTGTCGCAGTCGATGGCGAAATCGATCACCGGATCGGTGTGCGGCATCCTGGTCGGGCGCGGCCTGATCGATCCGGGCAAGCTGGTCACCGACTATCTGCCGGAGCTCGGCGAGACCGGCTGGGCCGGCGCCACCGTGCAGCATGTGCTCGACATGACGACGGGCGTGCGCTTCTCCGAGGAATATACCGATCGCTATTCGGAGATCGGACAGGTCGATGTCGCGACTGGCTGGAAGCCAGTCCCGCCGGGCAGCGATCCGGATTTTGCGTGGCCGTCGCACCTGTTCGAGCTGATCCTGCGGCTGAAGGACCGAGTGCGCCCGCATGGCGCGGCGTTCGAATACCGCTCGATCGAGACCGACGTGCTCGCCTTCGTCATGGAACGGGTGAGCGGCAAGCGCCTGGCGCAGCTCGTCTCCGAAGAGCTCTGGCAAAAGCTCGGCGCTGACGAAAGCGCCTGCTTTACAGTAGACAGCGCCGGCTACGCGCTGGCCGATGGCGGCTTCAACGCGACGCTGCGCGACTATGGCCGCTTCGGACAACTGATACTCGACAATGGCGGCGGCGTGGTCCCGGCCGACTGGATCGAGGCGACGCGCAGCGGCAAGCACGGGCCGAATTTCAGCCCGAGCCTTCCGGACGGCAGCTATCGCAACCAGTTCTGGATCGAGGATTCGCGTTCACGGTCGCTGATGTGCCGCGGCGTATTCGGCCAATTGATCCATATGAGCTGGGAAAACAGGATGGTCGTGGTGAAGCTTTCGACCTATCCGGATTTCCTCAACGCCGCCTATTCGGTGGCGACGCAGAAGGCGGTGCATGCCATCGCCGCCGCGCTGGGCTGAAGCCGCAAGCAGAATCCGGGAGAGTATCATGAGCGGCAAGACCGCGTTCGAGGCTCAATATGGTTTTGCCCGCAAGGATGTGCGGCTCGAAACCTGGCGGCTGGCGCCGTTCAACCGATGGTCCTTCCAGAATGTCGGCGAGTTGGTGCCGAGCGCGCATGTCGCGGCGGCGCCCGGCGGCGAGGAGCAGGCGAAGTCGCTCGGCGCTTTGCTCGAGGAGAAGGTCTCGCTCGCCGGCGGTAGCGAAACCGTCGAGAGCTTCCTGAAGCGTTCCGACACCGATGGGCTGACGATCCTGAAGGCGGGCAAGCTGGTTGGCGACTGGTTGGCGCCGCATATGCCGTTTGGAGCCCGCCACATCATCTTTTCGATCAGCAAGTCGGTGACGGCGATCCTCGCAGGCATATTGGAGGGCGAAGGGGTGTTCGACCCCGGCGCGCCGGTGACGCAATACATTCCCGAAGGCAAGAGCTCGGCCTATGGCGATGCGAGCGTGCGCAACGTGCTCGACATGACGGTCAGCCTCGATTTCGAGGAAGCCTATCTCGATCCGGAGAGCGCGTTCGCCCGCTACCGCCGCTCGACGCTGTGGAACCCCGGCGGCGGATCGGAGAGCCTCACGGCATTCCTGATGACCATCCAGCGCCTTGCCGAGCCGCATGGCCAGACCTATCGCTACCGTTCGCCCAATTCCGATATGCTCGGCATCCTGGTCGAGCGTGCCTCGGGCAAGCGCGTCAGCCAATTGCTCAGCGAAAAACTGTGGCAGCCGCTCGGTGCCGCAAGCGAAATGTCGGTGACGGTCGACATGGAAGGCACGGCGCGCACCGCCGGCGGCATGTCGATGACGCCGCGCGATCTTGCCCGCATCGGCGAGATGATGCGGCAGGGCGGCACGGCGAATGGCCGCCGCATCGTCCCGGAAGCCTGGGTGCGCGACACGGTCGCCACCGGCGGCAGCCATGAAGCCTGGCAGCGGGGCACCATGGCGTTCCTGTTCCCGAAGGGGCGCTACCGCAACAAATGGTACCAGACCGGCCATGACAGCGGCGCCTTTTGCGGCATCGGCATCCACGGCCAGTGGCTCTACGTCAATGCGAAGGCGGAAGTGGTCGTCGCCAAGATGTCGTCGCAGCCGGAGCCGGTGGATGAGAAGCTGGATGACGATGTTGTGGCGTTCCTGGATGCGCTGAGCGGCATGGTCTGAGCCGACCCGAGATTGGTTCCAAGGGCTGTTTTCTGTGGACCTTCGGCGCCTGATGAAACCGGCGCGGTTGGCGTAACGGTTCTCCGGGCCTATGGTCGCCGCTCTTTTCGACAGGGATCGGCATGGCATCGGACATCAAGCGCATCGCAGCAATCATCGCGGCCGAGATCGGCGCGCGGCCGGAGCAGGCCGCGGCGGCAATCGGGCTGCTCGACGAGGGCGCGACAGTCCCGTTCGTGGCGCGTTACCGCAAGGAAGTCACCGGCGGGCTCGACGACACGCAGTTGCGCGACCTTGCCGAGCGATTGGCCTATTTGCGGGAGCTCGATGCGCGCCGCGACACGATTCTTGGCTCGATCCGTGAACAGGGCAAGCTGACAGAGGAGCTGGAGGCGAAGATCGCCGCCGCAAGCACCAAGGCCGAGCTCGAGGATATCTATCTCCCTTACAAGCCGAAACGCCGCACCAAGGCCGAGATCGCCAGGGAGCGCGGGCTTGGACCTCTGGCCGAGGCGATCCTTGCCGATCGTTCCGCCGTACCTGCCGAACTGGCACTCGCCTACATCACCGAAGAGGTGGCCGACGCCAAGGCGGCGCTTGAAGGCGCGCGCGACATCCTGTCGGAGCAGTTCGCCGAAAATGCCGATCTGGTCGGCAAGCTGCGCGCCTATATGAAGGAACGCGCCTTCCTGCGTGCAAAAGTCGTCGATGGCAAGCAGGAGGCCGGCGCAAAGTTCTCCGACTATTTCGACCATGTCGAGCGCTGGGCGGGCGTGCCCAGCCACCGCGCCTTGGCCATGCTGCGCGGCCGCAACGAAGAGGTTCTGTCCCTGGACATCGAAGTCGATGCCGGTGACGCCTCACCCGTAAAACCGGTCGAGCGCATGATCGCCAATGCGTATGCGATCGGCGGCACGCTGCCGGGCGACAAATGGCTGATGGACGTGGCCGGCTGGACCTGGCGGATAAAGCTGTCGCTGCATCTTACGCTCGATCTGATGCGCGACCTGCGCGAACGGGCCGAGGAAGAGGCGATCCATGTCTTTGCCCGCAACCTCAAGGACCTGCTGTTGGCCGCGCCCGCCGGTTCGCGGCCGACGATGGGGCTCGACCCCGGCATCCGCACCGGCGTCAAGGTGGCGGTGGTCGATGGCACCGGCAAGCTGGTGGCGACCACGACCGTCTATCCGTTCCCGCCCAGGAACGACGTGCGCGGCACGCAGGCCGAACTTGCCGCCCTGATCCGCCAGCACAAGGTCGAGCTGATCTCGATCGGCAACGGCACCGGCAGCCGCGAAACCGAGAAGCTGGTTGCCGACATGCTGTCGGATATGCCGGCAGGCGCGGGGCCGAAGCCGCTCAAGGTCATCGTCAGCGAAGCCGGCGCTTCCGTGTATTCCGCCTCGGCTACGGCAGCGGCGGAATTCCCGGGCCTGGATGTTTCGCTGCGCGGCGCGGTGTCGATCGCCCGGCGTCTGCAGGATCCGTTGGCCGAGCTGGTCAAGATCGAGCCGAAGTCGATCGGCGTCGGCCAGTACCAGCATGATGTGGACCAGTACCGGCTTGGCCGCTCCTTGGAGGCGGTGGTCGAGGACGCGGTGAACGCGGTCGGCGTCGACCTCAACACGGCCTCGGCGCCGCTTTTGGCGCGCGTGTCGGGGTTGGGGCCGTCGCTCGCCGAGGCGATCGTCGCGCATCGCGACACGACCGGGCCGTTTGCCAACCGCAGGGACCTACTCAAGGTGGCGCGGCTCGGGCCGCGCGCCTTCGAGCAAAGCGCCGGCTTCCTGCGCATCCCGAACGGCGCGGAGCCGCTCGATGCGTCATCGGTGCATCCGGAAGCCTATGGGGTAGCCAAGAAGATCGTCGCCGCTTGCGGAAGGGATGTCCGTGCGCTGATGGGCGACGGCGCCGCGCTCAAGGCGCTCGACCCGCGCGTCTTCGTCGACGAGCGCTTCGGCCTGCCGACGGTGCGCGACATCATCGCGGAGCTGGAAAAGCCCGGACGCGACCCGCGCCCCGGTTTCAAGACGGCGACCTTTGCCGAGGGCGTCGACGACATCAAGGACCTGAAACCCGGCATGCTGCTCGAAGGCACCGTCACCAATGTCGCGGCCTTCGGCGCCTTCGTCGACATCGGCGTGCACCAGGACGGGCTGGTGCATGTCTCGCAACTGGCCGACCGTTTCATCAAGGACGCGCATGAGGTGGTGAAGGCCGGCGACGTGGTGAAAGTGCGGGTCGTCGATGTCGACATCAAGCGCAAGCGCATCGGGTTGTCGATGCGCAAGGACGGCGGTGAGGGTGGACCGCCTCGTGGCGGCCAGCGCGACCCCGGCGGCGGCAAGCCGGCACCGCGTTCGCCGGCACCACAGCGCCAGCCGGAAAAGCCTTCGCAGGGCGCATTCGGCGCCGCGCTCGCCGAGGCGATGAAGCGGAAATAGCCTCGAATGGTTCCTTGCAATCGGTAGAGCGTTATCTACCATCCGTGCCTGGAGGGACGCGCGATATGGCAAGCTTCGAGGAAGTGAGTGTCCACGAGTTGGGGCGTCTTAGGGACGAGGGCATGGCGAGTGGCAGTTCGGTCGACGGAAATCAGGCTTTCGCCCGGATCAAGAGCAAGCTCGATGCGAAAGTTGCCGAAACGCGAGTCGCAATGACGCGACGCTTACAGCCGAAAACAGAGGCGATGAAGCGCAAGTAGCTTACCAGGCCAGGACAGCCGGCTCCTTGCCGATCTGACCCAGCAGCCAGTCGCGAAAACTGGCGACCGGTGGGTGGCCACGCTTGTCGTGCGGCACGACCAGATAATAGGCGCTGCGGCTTTGCATCGGCGTGCCCGGCGCCGGCACCAGCTGGCGGCGCTGCAATTCGCCGGCAATCAGGATTTCCGGCAGCAGCGCGACGCCGAGCCCCGCCATGCAGGCCTGCGCGACCGTGCCGAACTGCTCGAACTGCATGCCGGGTCCGGTCGGCGCCTCCAGCCCCTGATGCTCGAACCATTCGCTCCAAGCGCCGGGGCGTGTCGCCATGTGCAGCAGCGGCAGGCGGCTGATATCGGCCGGCGTGGCGATGGCGCGGTTGGCGAGGAATTCGGGTGAAGCCACGGGCATCACGGTTTCGCGCATCAGAAGCGTGCAGTCTGCGTCCGGCCAGTCGGGCATGCCGTGATGGATGGCGGCGTCCAGCCTCTCGCGGGCAAAGTCGAAGCGGCCGATGCGGGTGGCGAAGTTGATGGTGATGTCGGGATGGCGGGCGACGAAATCCGGGATCAGCGGCATCAGCCAGCGTGTGCCGAAGGTCGGCAGAATGGCAAGGTTGAGAACGCCGCTATGCCGATTGCTCATCAATCCGAGCGCGGCATCGCGCAACTGGCCGAGTGCCGAGCGAACCGCCTCGGCATAGATCTCGCCTGCCGTCGACAGCCGGACATTGCGGCTGTCGCGTTCGAAGAGCCGACGCCCGAACTGCTCCTCGAGAAGGCCGATCTGCCGGCTGATGGCGCCTTGTGTCAGATCGAGTTCGCGGGCGGCTGCCGTGAAGGAGCCGAGGCGCGCCACCGCCTCGAAGGCGGCGAGCGCGGCGGTGTTCGGCAAAAGACGGCGCTGGACGTTCATGACCTATTACTAACGCTCATTGATGCGTGATGCAATTTTGTTTGATTTTTCGCCGGCGCAGGCGGATAAGCCGGGCAATCCAAGATTTTTACCGGGAGCGAGGCCATGGCCGCCGAGAAGAACGCCTTCGTCTGGAACGATCCTTTCCTCATCGAGGACCAGCTTTCCGAGGACGAGCGCATGGTGCGCGACGGCGCCGCCGCCTTCGCCGCCGACAAGCTGGCGCCGCGCATCGAGGAAGCCTATGCCGACGAGAAGACCGATCCGTCGATCTTCCGCGAGATGGGCGAGGCGGGCCTGCTCGGCATCACCATTCCGGAAGAATATGGCGGGCTCGGCGCCGGCTACGTGACCTACGGCCTGGTCGCGCGGGAAGTTGAACGCATCGACTCGGGCTACCGCTCGATGATGAGCGTGCAGTCCTCGCTGGTCATGTATCCGATCCATGCCTATGGCTCGGAAGCGCAGCGCAAGAAATACCTGCCGAAGCTCGCCTCGGGCGAATGGATCGGCTGCTTCGGCCTCACCGAGCCGGATGCCGGCTCCGATCCGGGCGGCATGAAGACGCGCGCGGAGAAGACCGCGAACGGCTACAAGCTCTCCGGCTCCAAGATGTGGATCTCGAACGCGCCGATCGCCGACGTCTTCGTCGTCTGGGCGAAGCTGAAGGGCGACAACGGCAAGGATGAGATCCGCGGCTTCGTGCTGGAAAAGGGCATGAAGGGGCTGTCGGCGCCGAAGATCGGCGGCAAGTTGTCGCTGCGGGCGTCGATTACCGGTGAAGTGGTGATGGAAGGCGTCGAGGTTGGCGAAGACGCGTTGCTGCCAAACGCCAGGGGCCTCGGCGGTCCGTTCGGCTGCCTCAACCGCGCGCGCTACGGCATTTCCTGGGGCGCGATGGGCGCCGCCGAGGATTGCTGGCACCGGGCGCGGCAATATGGCCTCGACAGAAAACAGTTCGGCAAGCCGCTTGCCGGCACGCAGCTATTCCAGAAGAAACTCGCCGACATGCAGACCGAGATCGCGCTCGGCCTGCAGGGCTCGTTGCGCGTCGGCCGGCTGATGGACGAAGGCAAGATGGCGCCTGAGATGATCTCGATCGTCAAGCGCAACAATTGCGGCAAGGCGCTCGACATCGCCCGCCAGGCCCGCGACATGCATGGCGGCAACGGCATCCAGATCGGCTACCATGTGATGCGCCACGCGCAGAACCTGGAGACGGTCAACACCTATGAAGGCACGCATGACGTGCATGCGCTGATCCTGGGACGGGCGCAGACCGGTATCCAGGCGTTCTTCTAAGCCGGCAACGCTGCATAAATTAGGTGCAGCGCAACATCTCTGCTTGGAGAATGGCCAGCATTTATGTCAGGGTTCGGCGACTGAAACGCCGAACTCCGGGGCCCCATGGCAATTCTGGCAGCCGTTCATCACCTGACCCATTACAAATATGACCGGCCGGTGGTGCTCGGTCCTCAGGTGATCAGGCTGCAGCCGGCGCCGCATTCGCGCACCAAGGTGCTCAGCCACTCGCTCAAGGTCGAGCCGGCAAACCACTTCGTCAATCTGCAGCAGGATCCCTACGGCAACTTCCTCGCCCGCTTCGTCTTTCCGGAGCCGGTGAGTGAATTGAAGATCGAGGTCGACCTCGTCGCCGACATGACGGTCTACAATCCGTTCGACTTCTTCGTCGAGCCTACGGCCGAGACGTTTCCGTTCGACTATCCCGAAGAGATCAGGGACGACCTTGCCATCTACCGCACGCCGGAACCGGCCGGTCCGCTGTTGTCGGCTTTCCTGGCGACAATCGACCGCAGCCCAAGGAATACCGTCGATTTCCTGGTCGACCTCAATGCCCGCCTCCAGCGCGAGATCGCCTATATCGTGCGCATGGAGACCGGCGTCTTCTCGCCGGAAGAGACGCTCGCCGCGGCCAAGGGCTCGTGCCGGGATTCCAGCTGGCTGCTGGTGCAGATCCTCAGAAATCTCGGCATCGCCGCGCGCTTCGTCTCCGGCTACCTGATCCAGCTCAAGCCCGATCTGGTGGCGCTCGACGGACCGCCTGGAACCACCGTCGACTTCACCGACCTGCACGCCTGGTGCGAGGTCTATCTTCCGGGCGCCGGCTGGATCGGCTTCGACCCGACCTCCGGCCTGCTGACCGGCGAAAGCCATGTGCCGCTCGCCGCGACGCCGCATTTCCGCAATGCCGCACCGATCTCCGGCATGGCAAGCTTCGCCAATGTCGATTTCGGCTTCGACATGCGGGTCGATCGGATCGCCGAGCATCCGCGCATCACCAAGCCGTTCTCCGACGAAAGCTGGGAGGCGCTCGATCAACTGGGCGAAAAAGTCGACGCGGCGCTGGGAGAGGGCGATGTGCGGCTCACCATGGGCGGCGAGCCGACCTTCGTGTCGATCGACGATTTCGAATCCGCCGAATGGAACACGGCGGCCGTCGGCCCGACCAAGCGCGACAAGGCCGACCAGCTCATCCGGCGGCTGCGCGAGCGCTTCGCGCCGGGCGGCTTCCTGCATTACGGCCAGGGCAAGTGGTACCCGGGCGAGAGCCTGCCGCGCTGGACCTTCTCGCTCTACTGGCGCACAGACGGCGAGCCGGTCTGGCGCGATCCTTCGCTGATCGCACGGGAGACGGGCAAAGCGGATATCGGGCCGGTGCAAGCCGAAAGCCTGCTCAAGGCAATCGCCGACGGGCTTGGTATCGAACAATCGATGGTCAGCGAGGCCTATGAGGATCCCGGCGAGTGGCTGCTCAAGGAAGGCAAGCTGCCGGACAATGTCGACCCGTCCAATTCGAAGCTGGAAGATCCGGAAGAACGCAGCCGCATGGCCCGCGTCTTCGCGCGCGGCCTGACCAAGCCGTCTGGCTATGTGCTGCCGGTGCAGCGCTGGAACAGCCAGGCCGCCGGACAGCGCTGGCGCTCGGAGAAATGGAAGACGCGGCGCGGCCGCCTGTTCCTGGTGCCGGGCGACTCGCCGGTCGGCTACCGACTGCCGCTCGGCACGCTGCCCTATGTGCCGCCGGCGCAATTCCCTTATATCGTACCGGTCGATCCGTCGGTGCCGCGCGGTCCGCTGCCGGCGCGGGAGACGATTTTGCCCATGGCGGCCCCAGCCGAACTTGAAGGCGCCGACGAAATGGCGCGCCGCCAGCAAGCGGTATCGTTCACGGCGGCGACTGGACAGCAGGACCGGGTCGAGCAGGAGATCACCGAGATCGGCGGCGCGGTGCGCACTGCGCTCAGCGTCGAGCCGCGCGACGGCCGGCTCTGCGTGTTCATGCCGCCGGTCGAGGCGCTGGAAGATTATCTCGAACTGGTGGCGGCGGCGGAGAATGCCGCGAAGGCCATCGGCGTGCCGGTGCATATCGAGGGCTATGGTCCGCCGCACGATCCGCGCCTCAACGTCATCCGCGTCGCGCCGGATCCCGGCGTCATCGAGGTGAACATCCACCCGGCCGCCAACTGGCAGGAATGCGTCGCCACCACCACGGCGATCTATGAGGAAGCAAGGCAATCGCGGCTCGGCACCGACAAGTTCATGATCGACGGCCGCCATACCGGCACCGGCGGCGGCAATCATGTCGTGGTCGGCGGCGCGACGCCCAATGATAGCCCGTTCCTGCGCCGGCCGGACTTGTTGAAGAGCCTGGTGCTGCAATGGCAGCGGCATCCGTCGCTGTCCTACCTGTTTTCGGGGCTGTTCATCGGTCCGACCAGCCAGGCGCCGCGCTTCGACGAAGCGCGGCACGATTCACTTTACGAGCTGGAGATCGCGCTGGCGCAGGTGCCGCATCCGGACAAGGGGGCGGCACCTTTGCCCTGGCTGGTCGACCGGCTGTTCCGCAATCTCCTCACCGACGTGACCGGCAACACGCACCGTTCGGAAATCTGCATCGACAAATTGTTCTCGCCGGATGGCCCGACCGGGCGGCTCGGTCTGGTCGAGTTCCGCGGTTTCGAGATGCCGCCCAATGCGCGCATGTCGCTCGCTCAGCAGTTGCTGGTGCGCGCGATCATCGCCCGGGCCTGGAAGAACCCGCTGGATGGCCGTTTCGCGCGCTGGGGCACGTCGCTGCATGACCGCTTCATGCTGCCGCATTATGTATGGGCGGATTTCCTCGACGTGCTGGGGGACCTGAAGCTGAACGGCTTCGACTTCCGCCCCGAATGGTTCGCGGCCCAGCTCGAATTCCGCTTCCCGTTCTGCGGCGAGGTGCAGCATGGCGGCGTCAAGCTGGAACTGAGGCAAGCGCTGGAGCCCTGGCATGTGATGGGCGAACAAGGTGCGATCGGCGGCACGGTCCGCTTCGTCGATTCTTCCGTCGAGCGGTTGCAGGTACGGACCGAAGGCCTCAATGCGGAGCGCCACGCCATCGTCTGCAACGGCCGCATCGTGCCGATGAAAGTCACCGACAACCGCGAGGTCGCGGTGGCCGGCGTTCGTTTCAAGGCCTGGCAGCCGGCGTCGGGCCTGCATCCGGCCCTGCCGGTCAACACGCCGCTGGTCTTCGACATCTATGACCGCTGGTCGGGCCGCTCCGTCGGCGGCTGCGTCTACCATGTCGCGCATCCGGGCGGCCGCAATTACGACACCTTCCCGGTCAACGGCAACGAGGCCGAGGCGCGACGGCTTGCCCGGTTCGAACCGCGCGGCCACACGCCGGGCGGCTATGTGCTGCGTGACGAAGAAGCTTCTGAAGAGTTCCCCATGACCCTTGACCTCAGGCGGCCGGCGAGACTCTGATCGACAATGGCCAAGGGGAATCAGAGACGGGCAGGCGGCGGGCCGCGGGCGCAGAGCCTGCTGGAACGCTATCGGCCGATCGAAGGCGTCGTCGACGAGATGGTCGACGCCGCGGGCAGCCCGCGTCCGGCCTGGCGCTTCTTCATCGACGCGCTCGACGATCTGGGAGCGGAGCGGCTCGGGCAGCGGTTCGCGCGCGCCGACCAGTATCTGCGCGATGCCGGCGTCTACTACCGCGTCTACGAACAGGCCGGGGCCAATGAGCGGGAGTGGCCGCTCGCGCATGTCCCCCTGTTGATCGACGAGAAGGAATGGGCCGACATCAGCGCCGGCCTCGTCCAGCGCGCCGACCTGTTCGAGGCGATCCTGGCCGACATCTATGGGCCGAACCGGCTGGTCGAGAAGGGGATATTGCCGGCCGCGTTGATCGCGGCGAGCCCCGAATATCTGCGTCCCGTCGCCGGCGTCCGGCCGGCCAGCGGGCATTTCCTGCATATGGTCGCCTTCGAGCTCGGCCGTGGCCCCGACGGGCGCTGGTGGGTGTTGGGCGATCGCGCCCAGGCGCCGTCAGGCGCGGGCTTCGCGCTGGAGAACCGCGTCGCCACCACGCGCGCGCTGTCGGACATCTATGGCGAGATGCATGTGCATCGGCTCGCCGGCTTCTTCCGCCGTTTCCGCGACGCGCTGAACGGCATGGCGAGGGAATCGGGCGGCCGGGTCGCCATCCTGACGCCGGGACCGCTCAACGAAACCTATTACGAGCACGCCTATATCGCCCGCTATCTCGGCATCATGCTGCTCGAGGGCGAGGACCTGACTGTATCCGGCGGCAGGCTGGTGGTGCGCACCGTTTCGGGTTTGCTGCCGATCGGCGTCCTGTGGCGGCGGCTCGACGCCGCCTTCGCCGATCCGCTGGAGCTCCGGCCGGACTCGCAGATCGGCACGCCGGGCTTGGTCGAGGCGATCCGGCGCGGCTCCGTTTCGGCCGTCAATGCGCTGGGTTCCGGCTTGCTGGAGACGCGGGCCTTGCTGTCGTTCCTGCCCAGGATCGCGCAGGAACTGCAAGGTGACGACCTCAAGCTGCCGAGCATCGCCACCTGGTGGTGCGGGCAGGAGGCCGAGCGCGCCCATGTGCTGGCCAATATCGATCGCATGGTGGTCGGCCCGGCGCTGTCGACCCGGCTTGCCTTCGAGGACGATGGCGCGACCCGGCTCGGCTCGTCCCTTTCGGCCGGCGAGCGGGCCGAGCTCGTCGCGCGGATCGAGACTGGCGGCGCCGATTTCGTTGGCCAGGAAGCAGTGACGTTGTCGACCACGCCGGTGTTCGTCGGCGGCCTGCTGGAGCCACGGCCCGCCAGCCTGCGCGTCTATCTGGCGCGCACGCCGGAAGGCTGGACGGTGATGCCCGGCGGCTTCGCCCGCGTCGGCTTTTCGCTCGACCCGACGGCGATCGCCATGCAGCGCGGCGGCCAGGCGGCGGATGTCTGGGTGGTCAGCGACAGGCCGGTCGAGCGCGAGACATTGCTGCCGCAGGAACATGACGGCTTCACCCGCACCATGCCGGGCAGCCTGCCCAGCCGCGCGGCCGAGAACCTGACCTGGCTCGGGCGCTATATCGAGCGTTCCGAAGACACGGTGCGCGTGCTGCGCGCCTATCACGTGCGGCTTGCCGAGACGTCCGATCCGGACATGCCGCTGCTCGCCGATATCAGGGACTATCTGGAGCCGTACGGCATCGAGGTCGAAACGGCGATACCGCCGGGGTTGATCGGGACTTTGGACAGCGCGGTCTACAGCGCCGGCCAGATTCGCGACCGTTTCTCTCCCGATGGCTGGCTGGCGCTGAAGGATCTGTCGAAGACCATCCACAAATTCGCGGAGACGGTCGCGCCCGGAGACGACGCGACGCGGGCCATGACGGTGATGCTGCGCAAGCTCGCGGGCTTTTCCGGCCTGCTGCATGAGAACATGTACCGCTTCACGGGCTGGCGCTTCCTGGAGATCGGCCGACGCCTGGAGCGCGGCATCCAGATCGCCGGTACGCTCAGCCGGCTGACGCGGAATGGGGCGCCTGAAGGCGCGCTCGACATGATGCTGGAGATCGGCGACAGCGTCATGACCCATCGCCGGCAATATCCGGTGCAGGCCGGGCGGCGCACGGTGATCGACCTGCTGGCGCTCGATCCGCTCAACCCGCGTTCGGTCCTGTTCCAGCTCGAGCGGCTGAAGGCCGAGATCGGCATGCTGCCTTCGATCGGCGGCGAGGGGCATATGTCGCCCGCCGCCAAGGAAATCCTGCAGCTCAACACGGCAATCGCCGTCATGGAGCCGTCGGATATGAGCGCCAAGGTGCTCGACGACTTCGCCGGCCAGATCGGCGATCTCTACAACAGCCTCTCCAGAGCCTATTTCGGTTAGGGCATTTCCAGCGAAAAGGATCGCCTCCAATGCTCTATCTCTTTGTTTTTGCGCAATTCCGGACGCAAGGCTACGGCGGAGCCGCCGAGCCTAACCGCTACGCACTTTTGCTGGAATTGCTCTAATGCTCTACGACATCAAACTCCATTTGCATTACGACTATGCGTCCGCGGCCGGCGGCGGACGGCACCAGGTGCGCGTCATGCCGCAGACGATCGCCGGCGTGCAGCGCGTGATCGCCGCCTCGCTATCCTTCCAGCCGCCGCCGGCCGAGCGTGCCGATTTTTCCGATTTCTTCGGCAACAACGTCACATCGATCGCCTTTCGCGACGCGCATGAGACGCTCGACATCCGAATGAGCGCGCGCGTCTCTGTCTCGCGGCCCGAGCCGGGTCTCGATGTCTCGCCCGATATAAACGGGCTGAGGTCGGAGCTCGATCTGGTGCGGTCGCTCTCGCCGTCCGCGCCGCATCATTTCCTCGCCGCCAGCGATCATGTCGGCATCGACGCGGCGATCACGGCCTATGCGCGGGACAGTTTATCGGGATCAACCGTCGCCACGGCGGTCGATCTGTGCAATCGCATCCATCGCGATTTCACCTATGACGGCAAGGCGACGACCGTGCAGACCCGGGCCAGCGACGCGTTTGCCCTGAAACGCGGCGTCTGCCAGGACTTCTCGCATATCATGATCGCTGGCCTGCGCGGGCTTGGCATCCCGGCCGGCTATGTCAGCGGCTTCCTGCGCACGATCCCGCCCAAGGGCAAGCCTCGGCTCGAAGGCGCGGACGCCATGCATGCGTGGGTCATGGCCTGGTGCGGACGCGATGCCGGCTGGCAGGAGTTCGACCCGACCAACGGCATGCGGGCGAGCAACGATCATATCACGGTCGGATACGGCCGGGACTATTCCGACGTGGCACCGATCGTCGGCGTGCTGAAGACGACCGGTGGTCAGGTCGGCGAGCAGGCGGTCGACGTCATTCCGGTCGCCGTGGAAAAGGTGTGATGGCAGTCCCGATTGCCGACAAGCGCTTCTCAAGCGCGGATGCGGCCGGTATCGTGGGCGTTGGGATTGACGGGGGATCGGCGAGCGCTTGCGGATCGCGTAGCGGGCGCGGAGAGAGATTTGGAAGCGGTAAGCGTCATCATTCCGGCACATGATGCGGCTCGGACGATCGCCCGAACGCTCGCTTCGCTGGCGTCGGAAAAGGAAGTTATCGGCGAGGTGCTGCTGGTCGACGATTCGTCGTCCGACGCCACCGCGACTGTCGCCTCGGATGCGGCCTTGCGCTGCGGTTTGCCCTTGCGCATCATAAAGTCGAGCTGCCGCGACGCCGGCGGTTCCAGGAATCTGGCGCTGGAGCAGGCCGGCTTTCCCTGGATCTATTTGATCGATGCCGACGACCTCCATCTCGAAGGCGGCCTGCGCGCCTTGCTGGCCAAGGCGAGCGCGCAACCGGGGCCCGACATGGTGGTCGGCGCCTACCGCCGCCATGTCAAGGGCGAGGAGCGGTCGACCAAGCTGCCGGGCGGCTACGTGGCAAGCGGACCGGCCAACGCCTGCGCCTATCTCGAAGGGCGGATACGGTCGATCGCGGTCGGCAGCGCGCTGGTGTCGCGGCGGGTTGTCGGCGAAACAAGATTCGCGACCGGCCTTGCCTATGATGAGGACACGCTGTTCTGGACGCGCGTGATGGCTAAAGCCTCGCTTGCCGTCGTCACACGGCCCATCTTCATCTATTTCGTGTCGGTGGAGCGCTCCGACGATCGTTTCACTGTCAGACCTGCCAAGGGTTTTCTCGAATGGCGCCTGGCGCTGCGCCGGCTGCGGTCCTGCGGCATCGCGGAACGATCGCTCAAGACCAGGGAAGGCCTCGTCGCCCTGAAGATCGCGCGCGTTCACTACGCGCGCGGCGATTTCGATATGGCGGCAAGATTCCTCAACGTGGCCGAAGCCGCGCCAAGGGCGGGCGCGGATGTCTGGCGGTGCATGCGCTACAGGTTGAAGATCGCGCTGCGACGCCGGTTCTCGGCGCCAGCCGCCCAACTGCAACGCGCCTGATGGCCGGGAGGCCGGATCTCGCGGTCGTGGTGATAGGTTTCCAGGCACCCGCCGCACTGGTGGCGGCGGTGAGGTCCGTGCTCGACCAGGGTGTCCCGCTCGAGATCGTGGTCGTGAATTCCGGCGGCGGGAACGCCAAGGCGCTTCTTGCCGATGGCGGCATCGATGTGAGGGTCATCGAAGTGAAGGAGCGGTTGTTTGCCGGCGCCGCTCGGAACCGGGGCATCGCAGCCACGCAGGCTCCGTTCATCGCCTTTCTCGCGGATGACTGCCTGGCCTGTCCGCGATGGGCCGAAGTCCGGCTGCTGCGTCATCGGGAAGGCGCCGCGGCTGTGGCGAGCGCCATCCTCAACAGTCATCCGCGCAATCTGGTCGCCTGCGCGGCGCATCTCGTCACCTCCATGCGACGCCTGCCCGGTTTGCCGGCCGAGAAGGCGCAGCGCTACGGCGCATCGTTCGAGCGGACGCTGTTCGATCGATACGGGACGTTCGACGAGCAACTGATATCGGGAGAAGACACCGAATTCATGGCCAGACTGCCGGAGGCTTTGCGGCCGGTCTGGGAACCGAGGGTGCTGACCCTTCATCGCAACGAGACGAGCCTGTTCGGGTTGCTTGCGGACCAGTATCGCCGCGGGCGTCGCTATGGCGCCTATCTAGGGTCAGTCGAAGCCGGAAAACCCGTGCGCCCGTTCCGGAAAGTGTTCCGCGACCGGCGTAATATCGGCAAGCTGGTCAAGGAGGGGCTGTCCGGCAGGGACCGGACTTTCGCCAGGCTGTCGCTGCCGATCGTGTGGATGGCATTGTTCGCCAAATCGCTTGGGGCGTCGGTCGGGGCCCGGCATGTCGGCACGCCGAAGGGCCGGCAATGATTACCGTCGAGATGAAGCCGCAGCACCGGCGGCGCGGCCGATGGCCTTGGTCGCGGCGCAAGATCGTCGCCGTCTTCAGCTATCGCTACGATCAGCATCTCGTGCCCGACCTCATCGCCAACCTCGAGCCTGTCGTCGACGGCTGGATCGCCTATGACGACCGCGCCTCGGAAGGGGTTTTCAGCAGCGAGCCGCAAAGGCGGCGCGCGCTTATCGCCGCGGCCCATGAGGCGGGCGCCGATTGGGTTCTGGCCATGGATCCCGATGAAAGGCTGGAAAATGCCGTCGCCGGCCGGATCGGCCGGTTGACCGGCGGGTCCAGGCGCATCGCCTGGGGATTTCGTTGCCGGGAGATGTATACGCCGGCCAGCTACCGGGTCGACGGCACCTGGGGCCAGAAGATGCAACACAGGCTTTTTTCCGCCTATCATCCTGATCGATATCGATCGCAGGATTTGCATGGCGCCTGGTTTCCCGATGAAATCGACTTCAGGCTCAAGGACAGCGGTCTCAATCTTTATCATCTGAAGATGATCGAGCCGAAACGGCGTTCGGCGCGTCGCGACCTCTACAATCGTCTCGATCCGGATCACCGGCTGCAGCAGATCGGCTACGACTATCTGGCGGACGAGTCGGGAATGGTCCTCGAGGCCGTGCCGGAGGGCCGCGAGTATCTTCCCGCCCATGCCGATGACGGTGGGCTTTGGATGGCTGATCTATCCGCCAACCGGCGGGACTGAAATCTCTTTCGGAACCAGTGATCAGCGCGCGGATTTATCTACGACAATTTCGCGGAGCCGGCATGTTGCAGCATTCACAATTGTCCTCGGACCGTTCGCCGCGGAACGAGGAAACCCGGAGGAACGGTGCGCAAGATTCAGCCGAGCACGCGTCGCTCAGCTACGTCAGCGACGCCGATCCCGGCGTTCGACGATTGCGAAAAGGCAAGGGATTCTCCTATGCCGGTCCGAACGGGCGGGCAGTGAGCGCTAGGACTCTTGCCCGCATCAAGACGATCGTCATTCCGCCGGCCTGGACCGATGTGTGGATCTCGCCCGACCCGGACGGCCATATCCAGGCGACAGGCCGGGATCAGCGCGGCCGTAAACAGTACCGGTATCACCCGCAATGGATCGAGGAACGCGACGGCGTCAAATATTCAAGCCTCGTCGCCTTCGCCGAAAGCCTGCCTGCTCTCAGGCGGCAGATCGATGCGGATCTGCGCCGGCACGGGCTGCCTCTGGAACGTGTCGTCGCCTCGGTGGTCTGGTTGCTCGACAACACGATGATCCGGATCGGCAATGCGGCCTACGCACGCGACAACAAGAGCTTCGGCCTGACCACGCTGCGCGACCGCCATGTCGAGATCACCGGCTCCAGCCTGCGCTTCGCCTTCAAGGGCAAGTCGGGTAAGGAATGGAAGCTGAAGCTGGTCGATCGGCGCATCGCCAAGGTCGTGCGCGGCGCCCAGGATCTGCCTGGCCAGAAGCTGTTCCAATATCTGGGTGAAGATGGCGCCCGGCGGCCGGTGCGCTCGGAGGACGTCAACCGCTATATTCGCGAGGCTTCCGGCGCCGAATTCAGCTCAAAGCATTTCCGCACCTGGGGCGGCACGATCCATGCGGCGTCGCTGTTTGCGAAGACCGAGCTGCCGGAGAGCAAAACCCAGCAAAAACGGGTGATCAACAGTGTCGTCGACAAAGTCGCCGAGCGGTTGGGCAACACGCGGGCGGTCTGCCGCAAATGCTACATCCATCCGATGGTGTTCGAGTCGTGGAGCAAAGGGCGCCTGCTTGACGAAATGGCCGAGGCCAACAAGCGCAAACGCCTGATATCCGGCCTCGACGAGGAAGAATCGCTGGTGCTCGGATGGCTGCAGGCGCGCGGCGCCTGACAGGCAGGCGTGGAGACCGCCAAGTCCGTGATCCCTAGAGCGTTTCACCGTTTCACAGAAACGGCGAACCGCTCTATCTCTTTGTTTTGACGCAATTCCGGACGGAAAACCGCTCACACTTTTCCTGGAATTGCTCTAGGAAATTTTTTTATCGACCTTGTGTCGGGAAGGGCCCTAGTGTCGCGTCCTTTGATACGGAAAGGACCTGCCATGCTCTACGCCATCCTCTGCTACGCTTCCGAAGACGTCGTTTGCTCCTGGAGCAAGGAACAGGACGATGAAGTCATGGCTAAGCTCCTCAACGTGCAGGACAAATACGCCAAGGCGGGTCGGCTCGGCCCCGTGGCGCGCCTTTTGCCGACGACCGCGGCGACCACGCTGAGAAAGGTCAAGGGCGAGGCGGTGGTGCTGGACGGCCCGTTCGCCGAGACCAAGGAACAGTTCCTCGGCTTCTACACGCTCGAATGCAAGGATCTCGACGAAGCCGTCGCATTCGCGCGGGAGCTTTCCGAGGTCAATCCGAGCGGCGGCTCCTACGAGATCCGGCCGGTTTCGATCTTCAACCCGACAAAGGTCGCGGTATGACGGAGCTTGCCTGGATAAGCAACGCGATCAGCAACGCCCGTCCGCAGGCGATGGGCGCGCTGCTGCGCTACTTCCGCGACCTCGACGCCGCGGAAGAGGCTTTCCAGGATGCGTGCCTGAGGGCGCTCAACAACTGGCCGAAGAACGGGCCGCCGCGCGATCCGGCGGCCTGGCTGATCTTCGTTGGCCGCAACAGCGGCATCGACGCCGTGCGCAAGCGCGCCAAGCAGGCGCCGATGCCGGAAGAGGACCAGGTTTCCGATCTGGAGGACGCGGAGAGCGACATGGCCGAACGGCTGGACGGCGCGCATTACCGCGACGATATCCTGCGGCTGCTGTTCATCTGCTGCCATCCGGATCTGCCGGCGACGCAGCAGATCGCGGTGGCGCTGCGCATCGTCTCCGGCCTCACCGTCAAGCAGATCGCGCGCGCCTTCCTGGTTGGCGAGAGCGCCATGGAACAGCGCATCACCCGCGCCAAGGCGCGCATTGCCGATGCCGGCGTGCCGTTTGAGACGCCGGGCGCGGTCGAGCGCTCGGAGCGGCTCGCCGCTGTCGCGGCGATGGTCTATCTGATCTTCAACGAAGGCTATTCGACCAATGGCGGCGAGGCGCCGGCACGGGCGCCGCTGTGCGAAGAAGCGATCCGCCTTGCCCGCCTGTTGCTCAGGCTCTTCCAGGCCGAGCCGGAGATCATGGGGCTGACCGCGCTGCTCTTGCTGCAGCATGCCCGGGCGCCGGCACGGTTCGACGAGAATGGCGAGATCGTCCTGCTCGAGGACCAGGACCGCTCGCTGTGGAGCCGCAAGATGATCGACGAGGGCCTGGCGCTGGTCGACAAGGCGCTGCGCCACCGCAAGCCCGGCCCCTACCAGGTGCAGGCGGCGATCGCGGCGCTGCATGCGCGGGCTGCTGTCGCCGAGGACACCGACTGGACCGAGATCGACCTGCTCTACGGCCTGCTGGAACAGATGCAGCCGTCGCCGGTGGTGACGCTGAACCGGGCTGTCGCGGTGAGCAAAGTGAAGGGTGCCGAAGCGGCGCTTGCCATGATCGAGCCGCTGGAAGAGCGGCTGTCGGGCTATTTCCACTTCTTCGGGCTGAGGGGCGGGCTGCTCATGCAGCTTGGCCGCAACGAGGAGGCGCGTGTCGCCTTCGACCGCGCCATCGCCTTGGCCAACACCGCCGCCGAGGCGGCGCATATTCGCATGCATATCGACCGGCTGATCAAGGAAAGCGCCCAGAAGCCGACGATCCAGAAAGCGCGCTAAGGCGTGTTGATATTCAGGTGAGGCCGGCCTGCAAATGACGGCTTCCTGCGCTTCCGGTGCTCACATACCGGAAGTACGCTCCGCTCCGGTTCTCGGAACCCATCCAGTTTGGTCGCTTCGCGCCCGTCTTCGACTCCGACTCGGCCTGACCTGAATCTCAACACGCCTTGGCCGTGGTTTGCTGTCTGGCCCAATTCCGCGCTCCGGCCTTGGACCATACCGGGGTGGCGGTTTTTCCCCGAAACGAGTAATGCCACGCCATCAAAGCGCCCGGTCGTGCCCGACGGCACGTCCAAGATATGGCGCGTGGCTTCATTCCGCCCTGCGAGGCGGGATCTGAAAGGGACAAAAATGACACTAGCGAAGGAAACGGCCGCACTTCTTGAGAAACTGGGCGTCGCCAAGGATGCGCTTTCAGGAGGCGATCTTATCGTGCGCAGCCCGGTGACGGGTGAACAGATCGCGGCGCTGAAATCGATCTCGGCCGCCGATGCCGGCAAGGCCATCGATGCCGCGCACAAGGCCTTCCAGTCCTGGCGACTGGTGCCGGGGCCGAAGCGCGGCGAACTGGTGCGCCTGCTCGGCGAAGAATTGCGCGCGCATAAGGACGAGCTCGGCCGGCTGGTGTCGATCGAAGTCGGCAAGATCCCGTCCGAAGGGCTCGGCGAAGTCCAGGAGATGATCGACATCTGCGATTTCGCCGTCGGTCTCTCCCGGCAGCTCTATGGCCTCACCATCGCCACCGAGCGTCCAGGACATCGCATGATGGAAACCTGGCATCCGCTGGGCGTGGTCGGCGTGATTTCGGCCTTCAATTTCCCGGTTGCTGTTTGGTCTTGGAATTCGGCGCTCGCCTTCGTCTGCGGCGACGCCGTGGTGTGGAAGCCCTCGGAAAAGACGCCGCTGACCGCACTTGCCTGCGAGGCGATCTTCAAGCGCGCCGCCAGGCGTTTCGGCGCGGACGCGCCGGCAGGACTGCTGCAGGTGCTGATAGGCGACCGCGTCGCCGGCGAGGTGCTGGTCGACCATCCGAAAGTGCCGCTGGTCTCGGCCACCGGCTCGACGCGCATGGGCCGCGAGGTCGGTCCCAGGCTCGCCAAGCGCTTTGCCCGCGCCGTGCTGGAGCTCGGCGGCAACAATGCCGGCATCGTCACGCCCACCGCCGATCTCGACATGGCGCTGCGCGCCATCGCCTTCGGCGCCATGGGCACCGCCGGCCAGCGCTGCACGACGCTGCGGCGCCTGTTCGTGCATGACAGCGTCTATGACGCGCTCTTGCCGCGGCTGAAGAAGGCCTATCAGTCCGTTTCGGTCGGCAATCCGCTGGAGGGCAAGGCGCTGGTCGGTCCGCTGATCGACAAGGCCGCCTTCGACGGCATGCAGAAGGCGCTCAAGGAAGCCACCGCCCATGGCGGCAAGGTGACGGGCGGCGCGCGGTTCGAAAACGGCCATCCGGACGCCTATTATGTGCATCCGGCGCTGGTCGAGATGCCGAAGCAGGTTTCGCCGGTGACGGAGGAGACCTTCGCGCCGATCCTTTATGTGATGAGATACACCGATTTCGACGAGGCGCTCGAGCAGCACAACGCGGTCGGCGCCGGCCTGTCGTCGTCGATCTTCACGCGCGACCTGCAGGAATCGGAGCGGTTCCTCGGCGTGGACGGTTCGGACTGCGGCATCGCCAACGTCAATATCGGCACCTCGGGCGCCGAGATCGGCGGCGCGTTCGGCGGCGAGAAGGAAACCGGCGGCGGTCGCGAGAGCGGCTCGGACGCCTGGAAGGCCTATATGCGCCGCGCCACCAACACGGTAAACTTCTCCAAGGCGCTGCCGCTCGCGCAAGGCGTGTCGTTCGACATCGACTAAGGACGGCAGCAGGCGCCGCGAATTGCGGCGCCTGTCTCGATTGCCTCGGCATCTGCCGTGCGGGGGATATCGCCGCTCAGAAAGCCTTGCCGGTTGCCGGATCGAACAGGCGAAGCGCGTCCGCGTCGAAGACGAACGCGCAGGGCTGGCCTTTGGCGACGCGGGCTTGCGGCGGCAAGGTTGCCGTCAGCCTTTGCGAACCGATCCTGGCGGTGGTGACCTGCTCGGGACCGGTCAGCTCGACGACGTCGATCTCGACCGGGAGCGACATGTCGGCGCCGCTGGCCGGTCCAAGGCGGAGTGCCTCGGGCCTGATGCCGGTCACAACCGAAGCACCGTTGCGGACGGCGCTGGCGTAGCGTTCCGGTAGCGCCAGCCGCGCATCCGAGCCGGCGATGGCGAGCCTGCCGTCCTCGACAACCGCTTCCAGCATGTTCATCGCCGGCGCGCCGACGAAGCCGGCGACGTAGAGCGTCGCCGGGTGGTTATAGATCTCCTGCGGCGTGCCGAGCTGTTCGATGCGGCCGTCACGCATGACGGCGATGCGGGTCGCCAGCGTCATCGCCTCGATCTGGTCGTGCGTGACGTAGACGACCGTGGTGCGCAACATCTCGTGCAGGCGCTTCAATTCGGTGCGCATTTCCATGCGCAGCTTGGCGTCCAGATTGGAGAGCGGCTCGTCGAACAGGAAGACCTGCGGCTTGCGCACCAGCGCCCGGCCGATGGCGACACGCTGGCGCTGGCCGCCGGAGAGCTGGCCGGGCTTGCGGTCGAGCAGGTTCTCGATCTGCAAGAGTTTCGCTGCTTCGCGCACCGCCTTGTCGCGCTCGGCGGCGGGAACCTTGCGCATCTCCAGGCCGAAGCCGATGTTGCGGCTGACGGTGAGGTTCGGATAGAGCGCGTAGGATTGGAAGACCATGGCGATGTCGCGGTTCTTCGGATGCATGCCAAGCACCGAACGGCCGCCGATCAGCACGTCGCCGCTGGTTGCCTCGGCGAGACCGGCGATGATGTTGAGCAAGGTGGACTTGCCGCAGCCCGACGAGCCGAGCAGCACCAGGAACTCGCCGTTCTCGAGCGCGACGTCGATGCCTTTCAGCGTCTCGACGTTGCCGTAATTCTTGCGGACATCGCGGATTTCAAGCGCGCTCATGGACGGCATCCTCGAACTGGATCGGCCCGCCATAGTCGCGGGGCAAGGTTGATATGGCGCGCGAGGCCACCAGGATGGCGGCGGACAGGCAGTCCTCGAGCGGCCTGCCCTGTGCCAGCGCGGCCAGGAAAGCGGCGTTGAAGACATCGCCGGCGCCGATCGTGTCGATAACGCTGACGCGTGGCGCCGCCGCTTCAATGAGTTTGCCGTCGGTGCCGATGGCTATCGCGCCGTCCGGTCCGCGCTTGACGACGACGGTTGCGCCGTCCCTCATGCCGTCGCGGATCTTGCGCGCCGCTTCCGCCGGACTTGCCAGGCCGGCCAGCGTGGTCGTCTCGACTTCGTTGAAGAGGGCCAGTTCGCAGCGCGACAGCCAGCCGCGCGCGGCGGTGCAGTTTGCTTGCGTCCAGCCGTCGATCGGCCAGCCTGTGTCGAGCGCGACGGCGATGCCATGCGCTTCGGCCCAGTCGAAGAAGGCGTCGTAATCGCGCGTCAGGTCGTCGGTGAGGAAAGAGCCGCAGAGCAGCGCATAGCCGCCGGAAAGCCGATTGCCGTCCAGGACGGAGAGCACGTCAGCCAGTCCGAACCGGGGCAGGTGGCCGCGCGTGGTGAAGAAGGTGCGCTCTCCGTCGGGATGGGTCATGCCGACCGACAATGTCGTGCCTTCGGGACGAACCGGCCAATTTTGCGCGCGGCGCCCGAAGGCTTCGCGTAGCCAGCGCCCGAACTGGTCGTCACCGATATTGGCGGCGATCTCGAAGTCGACGCCGAGCGCCTGCCAGGCAAGTGCGGTGTTGCCGGCCTGGCCGCCGACGCGCAGATCGTCGTGATCGACGACGGTCTCCGTGCCCGCCTTCGGCCAGGGCGCGACCGGCCCGACGATCAGGTCGACATTGACGTTGCCGATCACCGCGAGCGGCAGCATCACTCGCTCCGGGTGATCTTGGTGGTGCGCACCGGCGTTCCGGCATTGTCGACGCGGGAATCGGCGAAGGCGATCATCAGGCGTTGCGCCACCGGCAGCATGGCGAAGATCGCCGCCAGTCCGGAGGCGGGCTTGAAGCTCAACGTGACGGCGCCCGCGACCGGCGACATGCCCGAGGCGTCGAAGACGATCAGCGGCGCGCCGGTTTCGACGACGGACAGGGCCATTGCGGTGACGAGGTCGGCGGTCGGGTCCTTGCCGCGGAAAAGCACGATGCCGATCTTCGGCCCGAGCATCTCCATCGGCCCGTGGCGCAACTGGCCGCCTTCGAGCGAGTAGCAGGGCAGGCGCGACAGTTCGGTGAGGCCGAGCGCCAACGCTTCGGCCACACCCTGCAGGCTGCGGCCGGATGTGACCACGGTCGCAACAGTGCCGAGCGCCGCAAGAGCGGCATCGGTCGCAACCGTTTCCGGCATTTTGAGCGCGGCAAGTGCTGCGGCGGGATCATCGCCGAGCGCGGCCAGGATGGCGAGATGCAGGGCGAAGGTCACGGTCAGGCTGCGGGTTGCGGCAAAAGCGAGCTCGGTGCCGCCGGCGCCGACGAGGCAAGGCACGGTGCGACCAAGGAAGGAGCCGGCCTCCAGCGTCAGGCCGAAGGTCTCCGTGCGGTCGCCGGTCTCGGCAAACCAGCGCAGCACCTCGGCGCTCTCGCCGGACTGCGAGGTGACGATCACCGTCCTGCCGTCAAGCGGCAGCGGCTGTCCGAGCTGCTCCGACAGCGGCAGCGCGATGGCGTCTATGCCATGCGCGCGATAGAGCGGCTCGACGGCGCGCGCGACGGCATGCGAGGCGCCCATGCCGAGCAGGACGAGCCTGCCGTTCTTCCTGATCGAGGCGGCGACCTTGGCGGCTGTCTCTCGATTGCTCTCGAACGAGGCAAGCGCATCCGTATGCTGGCGCGCCATCTCGCGGTCGATCGCGAGAAGCCCTGCCGGGCGGTTCTTTTCTGCAGTCATGATTACCCTTTCACCCCGCCGCTGGTCAGGCCCGAGATCAGCGCGCGTTGCATGACGAGGCCGATCAGCACCGGCGGCAAGGCCGCGAGCACGCCGGCGGTGGCGATCAGTCCGTAGTCGGAGACACGGCCGCCGGCGAGATCGGCGATGGCGACCGTCAGCGTCTTTGCCCGCTGGTCCGAGGTGAAGAGCAGGGCGTAGAAGAACTCGTCCCAGGCAAGCAGCACGGCAAACAGCGCCGATGTCGCCACCACGGGCGCCGCCAGCGGCAAGGTGATGATGCGCCAGGTCTGGAACAGGCCGGCACCGTCGATCATCGCCGCGGCCTCGATCTCGCGCGGGATGGAATCAAAACCCGATTTCATCAGCCAGGTCGTGAAGGGCGCGAGGATCGTCAGATAGATCAGCGCCAGGCCGAAGACGTTGTTGAGCAGGCCGAGCCAGGACAGGCCCATGTAAAGCGGCACCGAGAGCGCCACCGGCGGCAGCATGTAGGTGGCGATCACCATGGACAGCGACCAGCCCACCGAAGGCGTGCGCGAGACGGCCCAGCCGGCCGGCACGGCAAGGACAACAGCGGCAAGCGTCGCCATGCCGGCGACCTCCAGGCTGTTGCGCAGCGAGGCGGTGAAGGCGGCGCCGGCGCTGTTCTCGGCCGTCGACAGAAGTTGCGCGTAACGGGAGAAGTCGGCCGCCTGCGGCCACCAGCGCAGCGGCTTGGCGGCGAGATCGGCCGCCGGCGATATGCTCATGACGAAGAGCCAGGCGAGCGGCGCCAGGATCACGGCGGCAAGCAGGAGGGCGCAGGCATAGACGAAAACGGTGAAGAGCGAGCCCTTGCGTTCCATCAGGTCGCGCTCCCCGCGGTCTTCCTCACCAGCGTCGCATAGGCGACGGCGAGCACGGTAACGAGCAAGGTGACGATCAGCGCCAGCGAAGCGCCGGAGCCGGCGCGCTGGAAGGAGAAGGCTTCCTGGTAGACGAGGATCGACAGCGAGCGCGTGCTGTTGGCCGGGCCGCCGCGGGTCATCACCCAGATGATGTCGAAGACCTTGAAGGCCTCGATGGTGCGCAGCACCAGCGCCACCATCAGCGGACCGGCGAGATAGGGCAGGATGACGAAGCGAAAGCGGTTGAACGGGCCGGCGCCGTCGACGAGCGCCGCGGCGGTGATGTCGCGCGGTACCGCTTGCAGGGCGGCAAGCGCGATGAGTGCCACAAGCGGAAAATTCTTCCAGCAGTCGGCGACGATCAGCGCCGCAAGCGCCGTGCCGGGCTCACCCAGCCAGGAGCGATAGTCGTCGATGAGATGGAGTTGCGTCAGCGCTGCGTTGAGCGCGCCATATTCGGGATTGTAGATCAGCCGCCAGAGCGTCGCGTTGACGACGGTGGGCAGCGCCCAGGGCAGGATCATCAGCCCACGCAAGACGGCGCGGCCCCGGAATTCCTGATTGAGCAGAAGTGCCGCAAGGACGCCGAGCACCATCTCGGCGGCGACCGAGACGACCGCGAACCAAGTGGTGGTCGAGAGCGTGCGGGTGAAATTCGAGCTCGTCAGCATCCTGGTGTAGTTGTCGAAGCCGACGTAATTGCCCGCCGTGCCGACCAGTTGGGCGTCGGTGAAGGAGAGCCTGACGGTATCGACCAACGGCCAGCCGATAATTGCGACCATGATCACCAGGAGCGGCAGCATCAACAGCCACGCGCGAGTCGTCATCCAGGTGCCTGACATCAGAGGCGCATCTCTTCCTTCATCCGATCAGAAATAGCACGGGCGGCGCTCGTGTATGAGGCCGCCCGCTTGTCGGGGAACGCCAGATCAGAGGCCGCTGTTTTGCGCAGCCGTCTTGAGCGCGTCTTCCGGCGTCGCCTGGCCGAGCAGCGATTCCTGGATCGCCTGCTGCAGCGCCGTCGACAGCTGCTGATATTTCGGCGTGGTCGGGCGCGGATACATCGCGGCGAGACCGAGCTTGGCGGCGGCGATCAGTTCTTCCTGGCCTTTGGTGACGGCCGGATCGTCATAGGACGAGGCCCAGATCGGCAGCGAGAGCTTGGCATACTGGTTCTGCGTCGCCTGCGAGGTCATGAACTCGATGTATTTCCAGGCTTCGTCCTGGTGCTTCGACACCGCGGTGATGCCGAGGCCCATTGAGCCGTTGACGGCCGAGACCTCGCTGGTGCCCGCAACGCCCGGCGCCGGCACGACGCCGACCTTGCCCGCGACCTTGGAGTCCTTCGGATCGTTGGCCATGTTGTACATGTAGGTCCAGTTCAGCGCGAAGGCGGCATCGCCGTTCTCGAACACCTTGCGGACGTCTTCCTCCAAAAATTCCTTGGAATTCGGATTGGTGAGGCCCGACTTGTAGCTGTCGACCATGTATTTCAGCGCCGAGAGGCCGCCGCCGTTCTGGAAGTCGGGCTTGCCGTCCTTGAGGAAGTCGCCGCCATAGGCGCTGACCAGCGTGGTGTAGTCGCAGACGGCGGCTTCGGCCTGCGACCAGCTCCAGGCGACCGGCGTCTTCAGAAGGCCCTTGTCCTGGATGATCTTGGCCTGCTGGCCAAGTTCTTCCCAGGTCTTCGGCGGCGCCTTGATGCCGGCCTTTTCCAGGATTTCCTTGTTGTAGAACAGGTATTTGGTGTCGAGGATCCACGGCATGCCGTAGTACTTGCCGTCGTACTGGACGGTGGTCCAGGCGCCCGGCAGCACGCCCTTCTTCATGTCGTCGGTGATTTTCGACGATACGTCGACCAGCACCTTGTTGGTCGCATATTCGGCCGGCCAGATGACGTCGAACAGCACCACGTCATAGCCGCCGCCCGATCCTTGAGCGAGCACGGTCTTGTCGTGCAGGCCTTCATAGGGGACGAATTCGAGATTGACCTTGATGTCCGGATTGGCCTTGGTGAAGGCCTCCGTCATCGAGCGCACGTCGGCTTCGCTATAGGCGGCCTGCGCCATGAAGAGCGCGTTCAAGGTGGTTTCGGCGAAGGCGTGAGGGACGAACAGTCCGCCGACGAACACTGCGCCCAGAAGTGTCTTACCGATCGATTTCAGCATTTGTCTTTCTCCCATTTTCGACAGCTGCGAGTGGGCGGCCAAGGCCGTGCCGCTTCCTCGAATTCGCATCGCGTCTGACCGGATCCGTCCCCAACGGCGTGCGGCTGAGCCCGAAAGCTTTGCCGTCTTTTTGTAGAGCCGCGAGGGTCTCGCCTATTAAGTCAATTCGCTTGACTTAATTAGTCGATCAATCCTTTAATGGAGTCAAGAGGGGAAACGACGGTGCACGACATCAGCCCGATCCGTGCCAAAAGCGGCACCAACCAGGAAGGCACCAGCGCGCATAACCGCCGCGTCATGATCGAGGCGCTGCGGCTCAACGGCGCGCTTTCGCGCGCCGACCTGGCGCGGGCTACACAGCTTACCAAGCAGGCGGTTTCCAACATCATCGAGGATCTCGAGCGCGATGGACTGGTTGTCGCGCTGGATGCGGTGCGCAAGGGCAGGGGGCAGCCCTTCACGCCCTACCGGCTGGTTCCCGAGGGAGCCTTCGCCATCGGGCTGCAGATCGACCGGCATCTGACACGGGTGGTGGTCGTCGACCTTGTCGGCAACGTGGTGGCGCGTGCCGAGGCCGGCCTGCCCCTCGACGAGCCGTCGCCGGGCGTCCAGACCATCCTGGGTCTCATCGCGCATACGAGACGCGAACTGACGGACATCTCCGCCCAGTCCGAACGGCGGCTGGTCGGGCTTGGCGTCGCCATGCCGGGCCCGTTCGGTCTTAAAGAGTCCGACGACAAATGGATGATGCCGGCCTGGCAGCAGTTCCCGTTGCTGGAGACGCTTACGGCCGGGACCGGATTGAGTGTCGGGCTGCAGAATGACGCCGCCGCCTGCGCCACGGCTGAGCGCATCGTCGGCGCCGCGCACGGTGTCGATCATGCAGTCTGCCTTTATGTCGGCTACGGCATCGCTGCCGGGCTGATCCTCAATGGCGAACTCTACAATGGCGGCAACGGCAACGCCGGCGAGATCGGCAGGGCACTGCTGTCGCCGGCCGGGCCTGGAGCTACGCCGCTCGAGCACCGTGCCTCGCTCGCCTCGCTGTACCAGCATCTCGGCCTCAACCCGGCCGATGAGCATCTTTATGAAAAAATAGGCGCTCTGGCCGCCGCCGAGGATGCGAAGGTGATGGGCTGGATCGAGGGCGCCGCGCACGATCTGCGCTGGAGCGTGCATCTGATCGAAACGATCTTCGATCCGCAGACTGTCATCCTCACCAGCGGCGCACCCGAGGCGTTGGCGGGCCGCTTGCTGCAGGCCATACATCCGCTGCTGCCGTCGATCGCCGACCGCCCCGGGAGGCGATTGCCGCGCCTGCAACTCGGCATCACGGATCCATGGGCGATCGCCGTGGGCGCCGCGGCCGAGCCGATCAGCCGGGCCTTCGATCCGCGTTTTTCCGCGATCCTGAAGGCCGGATAGAGCAATTCCAGGAAAAGTGCGTCGCGGTTTTCCGTCCGGAATTGCCGCTCTAAAGCGCGTAGCGCTGAAATGGATTCAGGCGACGCGCTTTTAGGTCTTGTTTTGATGCATGTCGTTGTCCCAGAACCGCTGCACACTTCTGGGCGACATGCATTAGAAAACGGAAAGCGGTCAGTCCGTCGCCTGTGTCGTGCAGGCGGCGAAAGCCGCGTCGATGATGGCGAGCTTGACCGCCTGCGCGGTGATGTATTCGCCGTAGAATTCCTTCGATATCCACATGACGGAATGGCCGCGCTGCCCGAGCCAGCCGACGCTGCCGAGCGTCTCGGCGTCGCGAAGTTTGCGCGCAAGATGGGTGCGCGACAGCTTCAGCCATTTGGCGAAATCACCGATCGACAGCACGCCGGTGGGGATGCGCTCCTGGCCCGCATCTTGCGGGTCGACGCTGGCGATCAGCCAGTCCATGACGACGCCGCCATTGTTGAGCCAGGTGAACAGCGAAAAGGTTTGTTGCGGCTCGCGCACCGGCACCGAGGAAATCAGGCCGTCCGCGATCAGCGGCTGCAACTTGGCCAGCATTTGCGGCCTTGCCTGAAATGTTTCCAGCCGCTTCGCGCCGTCAAGCGCGTCAAGCGTGCTCAGATGCATATGAATCCAGCCGATCAACGGCTCCAAGGTCATGGCGGGCAGTCGCAAGGGGCGAATGCGGCCGTCATCGCCCGCCGGCCCGACCTCGATGAAATTATAGTGCTGCATTTCCTTGATGAAGGCATGTGCAGTGTTCCGGCTTGCCACCGCGTGCTGAACGGTGACGTCGACAAAACGCGCCGCCGTCATTTCTTTCCGGTAGTCGCTGGGATCCCTGCGGAAATGCAGGGCAAGGCCGATATGGGCCATCAGCCAGCGTTGCTGGGTGGCAAAGACCGAGGATGCCCGCGGGTTTCTTTCATAGGCCTGCTGCATCGCCATGGCCTGTGCGCGCACACAAGCATGCAGTGCCGGGTGACCGGCAATGTCCTCGTAGGTCACGCACCCTCCCAGCTTCCACCCAAAGATGCTGTAGTCTCGCAAGTTGCGGATAGCAGTTTTGGCCGGCACCCGCCAGCGTGGGCGCCGGTTTTGCGCGCCGCAGCGCGGAGTTTGACGGTCAGCGATCCTTCAGAGCCGAGTGACAGGCTTCGAAGGCTTCGTCGACGACGGCGAGCTTGGCTGCCTGGACGGCCATGTACTCGTCGAAGAACTGCCGCGAAACCCACATCACGGAATGGCCGCGCTGGCCGACCCAGCCGATGCTGCCGAGCGCCTCGGCATCATGGAGCTTGCGCGCCAGATGGGTGCGTGAGAGTTTCAGCCAGCGCGCGAACTCGCTGACCGATATGACGCCGGTCGGGATCGTGTCGAGATGGACGTCTTCGGGATCGATGCCGGACATCAGCCAGTCCATGACGATACCGCCGTTATTTAGCCAGATAAACAACGAGAAAGTTTGTCCAGGCTCCCGCACGCCGTTGCTGGCCAGCAATCCGTCGGCGATCAACGGCTGCAAGACAGGCAGCATTTCGGGCTGGTCGAGGAAGGCTGCCAGCCGGGTTCCGCCGTCTATGCGGTCGAGTGTCCTCAGATGCGCGTAAATCCAGCCGGTGAAGGTGGCGATGGTGCCCGCCGTGACCCGCATGGGGTGGGCGCGTCCGTCGCCGCTGGCCGAAATATATTCGGCGATGTTGTAGTGCAGCATCTCCTTGACGAAGGCTTCGGCGGTGTTGCGGCTGGCCACCGAATTGCGGCGCACGACCTCGATGAAACGCGCCATCGTCATTTCGGTGCGGCGGTCGTTGGGATCGCGCCGGAAATGCAGAGCCAGGCCGACATGAGCGAGCAGCCAGCGCTGCTGGGTGGCAAACACCGCCGCCAGCCGCGGGCTCGTTTCATAAATATGGATGAGCGCCTTGGCCTGTTCCTGGACATTGCTAAGCGCTGCCGGATGACGGGCGATCTCTGCGGCACTCAGCGGCATTTCCTGCGGCACTCCATGCGATTCCAAGCAACGACAAATGAAGATTCCCAGTCTTCGCCGATTGTGTCCAGTTGCCCATTGGAACAACCGCCGATTGGGCTGTGTGTTCCCGGCTAACTCTTTGCACCGGTTCGGGAACCCGTCCCAATAATAGTCGGACCCGCAGCCCTGCGTTGAATTGACGAGTCCCGCCAGGCGAGCATAGGTTCCGCGCCATCGGGGCTGCGGGGAGCGCTTTCCCGGAAAAAAACTAGGACAGGGTCTGGGCGCCCGATGCGCGGCATCGGCGGTGGCAACGCTTTGCGCCCGATTTCCGTCCCGGATCAAGAGTGACCGCGTGAGCCATATGGGCGGAACCGGCTTCCATGCCGACGAAAACCGCAACCTCCGACACGGTGCCCGGCCCGGCGCGGCCGGATGGTGTGGCCATAGCGGCATCAGGCTGGTGGTTGTCGCCGCTTGTGCTTGCCTCTGGCTTTCATCCGGTGCCTTCGCGCAGACCGCAAGCCAGATCACCCCGCCCACCTTTCGGCCACCACCCGGGCCGGACACGGCAGGTGTCTCCATTCCCGAAAGCAAGGGGCTGGAGGCACCCGCCGGCGCGGAGAAGCTGAAGGTCAGGCTTGCCGGGGTGCATATCGAGGGCGGCCTTGCCGATATGACGGATGCAACGCGCGAGATCACCGCCGGGCTTTCCCGCCGCACGGTCACGGCGGCCGAAATCTTCGTCGCGGCGCGCCAGTTGGAAGCCGAATACGCGCGCTCCGGCTATGTGCTGGTGCGGGTGGTGCTGCCGGCGCAGAAACTGACCAACGGCGCGACGTTGCGGCTGATCGTCGTCGATGGTTTCCTCGAAAAGATCGACACTGGCAATCTGCCGGAACGGATAAGGGGCAGGGTCGACGCGACGCTGGCGCCGCTGGTCGGGAAAAAAGGCATCAAGCTGTCCGCGATCGAACGCAAGCTGCTGCTGGCCGGCGACACGCCGGGCGCCAGGCTGCGCTCGACGCTGAAGGCGGGCTCGACCAAGGGCGCCAGCGTGCTGGTCATCGACGGCAAATACCGGCCGATCGGCGGGCAGCTCACCGTCGACAATTCGCTGTCGCCTTCGCTGCAGCGCTGGTCGACCGGCGTCGGCGTCGATTTCAATTCATTGCTCGGTCTCGGCGAGCTCGTCTACCTCCGGGCCGGTGGATATCCCGATGGCGGCGACCAGGGCCTGTTCAGCGACCATCCGCGCAACCGCAACTCCGCCGCCGGCATCGTCGTCCCGATCGGCTATGACGGGCTGACGCTCAATCTTGAGGCCAGCCGCACGCGCGCCAATCCGGACGCCGAGCCCGGTTCATTGGGCTTCGGCAGCGAATTCGAGCGCTATTCGGCGCGGCTGCGCTATCCCTGGATCCGCAGCCGAGCGCTGACGGTAAGCAGCCAATTGTCCTTCGACGCGCAGAACGATTATCTCAATGCCGTCACGCCGGTCTCGCTGCCCATCGCCGAGGACCGGCTGCGCATCATCCGGTTCGGCACCGACGCCACCTGGTTCACGCCGCTCGGCGGCGTGTTCGTCGGCAATGTCACGGCATCGTTCGGCATCGATGGCCTCGGCGCGCGTATGGCAGCCGACGCCACGCCGCTCCTGCCGCTGTCGCGCCAGGGCGCCGACGCGACGTTCCAGAAACTCGAAATCTCGGCCAGCTACAGCCAGACGCTTGCCAAGCATGTCGGGCTCGACCTGTTCGCCCGCGCGCAGACCTCCTTCGGCAAGCCGCTGCTGCAGTCAGAGCAGATCGGCCTTACCGGCGCGACCGGCCTGTCGAGCTTCGATGCCGGCGCGCTGCAGGGCGATTCCGGCTACGTGGTTCGCGGCGAACTGTCCTCGCCCTGGTACGTGCCCTTCACGGGCGGCGTGGTCCAGTTCTCGCCTTACATCTTCGGAGCTGTCGGCGAAGTCAGACTGGAAATGCCGACGGCGCTCGAGAGCGCCAGCATCGTCGGGGCCTCGTACGGGCTCGGCGTCAAGCTCGGCATGGCCTTGGCAATCGACCCCACCAACACCAGCCTGACCCTCGAATGGGGCCGTCAGCACCGTGACGATCATCAGCCCATCAGCGATCGCTTCTCGCTGAGCGGCGCCATCCAGTTCTAGGTCCTACCATGCGCGACACATTTCCCCTTCTTCGCACCGCGAACCTGCCGCTGACGGCGCTGCTGCTCGCCTCGACGGCGCTTGTCGGCTTCACCTCGGCCAGGGCGCAGGAACTGCCGACGGGCGGCAGCGTCGCGTCGGGCGGCGTGACCATCTCCCAGCCGTCTGCCTCGCAGCTTGCGATCAAGCAGTCGACCAATTCGGCCATCGTCAACTGGCAGAGCTTTTCCATCGGCGCCGGCGCACGCGTCGACATCGACCAGCCGACATCGTCCTCGGTGATGCTCAACCGCGTCACCGGCAACACCAAGTCGACCATTGCCGGCCAGCTCAACGCCAATGGCCAGGTGTTCCTGGTCAACCCGAACGGCATCGCCATCTCCAAGACCGGCAAGGTGAGCGCCGCCGGCTTCGTCGGCTCCTCACTCGACATCGACGACGAGGACTTCAAGGCCGGAAGGCTCACGTTCAAGGGCAAGGGCGCTTCCGCCGCCGTTTCGAACGAAGGCTCCGTCTCGATCGGCCCGGGCGGCTATGCGGCCTTGATCGGCGGCAGTGTCGACAATTCCGGCACCATCAGCGTGCCGCTCGGCAAGGTCGGGCTGGGCTCCGGCGAGGAGGCGACGCTCGATCTTTCCGGCGATGGCTTTCTCCAGGTGGCGGTGCCGACCAAGGCGGACGGCACGGGTGCGTTGGTCTCCAATTCGGGCGTGATCAGCGCCAATGGCGGCCGCGTCGAGATCAAGGCCGCTGCCGCCAAGGAAGCGGCGCGGCAGGCCGTCAACATGTCGGGGCTGGTCGAGGCGCGCACCGTCTCCGGGCAGTCCGGCGAGATCGTGCTTGGCGGCAGCGACGGCTCGGTCGAAGTGTCCGGTACGCTCGGCGCTTCGGCCAAGGCCGGCGGCAAGGGCGGCAAGGTGACCATCACCGGCCGCAAGCTGAAGCTCAAGGGCGCTGTTGTCGATGCCTCGGGCAAGGATGGCGGCGGCGCGGTCAGGATCGGCGGCGACAAGCAGGGCTCCGGCACGCTGCAGCATGCCGAAACGACCGAGATCGACAAGGACACGACGATCAGCGCCGATGCGACCGGCAATGGCGACGGCGGCACGATCATCGTCTGGTCGGACGAGCGGACGAATTTCGCCGGCAAGATCTCGGCGCGTGGCGGCGATATCAGCGGCAATGGCGGCTTCGTCGAAGTCTCCGGCAAGCAGCGCCTCGACTTCACCGGCTCGGCGGATCTGCGCGCACGCTTCGGCGACACGGGCGACCTGCTGCTCGATCCCTACAACGTCACCATCTCCAATGCCGCCGGCAACACCGGCGGCAGCATGAGCGCCAACACCAATGACAGCGTCATCAACGTCACGACGCTGCAGAACCTGCTCGCGAGCGCCAACGTCACCATCTCGACGGGCAGTGGCGGTTCGCAGGCCGGCGACATCACAATTGCCGTGCCTATCGCGTGGAGCGCCAACACGCTGACGCTCGACGCCTATCACTCGATCGTCTTCAATGCGAATGCCACGATCGGCGGCGTCGGTGGCCTGGCGCTGGTCACCAATGATGGCGGCTCCGGCGACACGATCTCCTATGCGCTCGGCGCGTCGGCCACTTTCACCGGCACGCCGGGCGCGCAGGCGCTGTCGGTCAACAGTCAGAGCTACACGCTGATCTACGACATCAACGGGCTACAGGCGATCAACAGTGATCTCAGCGGGCGCTATGCGCTCGCCAACACCATCGATGCCAGCGACACCTACAACTGGAACGGCGTCAAGGCCTTCATCCCGCTCGGCACCGACGGCAACACCAACATCCTGAACGGCGGCAACGGCTTCAACGGCACGTTCGACGGCCTTGGCAACACCATCGACTACCTGCGCTCGACACCGGGCGGGGCAAACTATGCCGGCCTGTTCGGCTATATCGGCGGTGGCGGCGTGGTGCGCAATGTCGGGCTTGTCGATGCCTCCGTCATGGCGTCCCGCTTCACAGGCGCCATCGCCGGTTGGAACAAAGGCTCGATCTCCGGCGTGTGGGCGAGCGGGCAGATCCATGGCGCCGGTATAACAGGCGGATTGGTCGGCCAGAATGATGGCTCGATCACCCAATCCTTCTCCACGGTCGGCGTCAACGCGCGCGACTTCAATAGCGTTGGCGGGCTTGTCGGCTCCAACGGCACCGGCGGGACAATCAGCCAATCTTATTCGTATGGCTGGGTCCTCGGGTCGAGGTTTGTCGGTGGGCTTGTCGGCCTGAATATGGGATTGATCAGCGACGCCTATTCAACCGGCCCGGCCAGCGGGACCTATGGCGAGACAACGATCGGTGGGCTGGTCGGCTACAATATAGGCGCCGTCACCAATGGCGCCTTTGACATGACGACGTCGGGCTTGAGCAACGCCTTTGGCAGCGGCAGCAACGCGGGCAGCGTGATCGGTCTTACCACCGCCGACTTCCAGAACGGCGGCGTCAACGGTTTGAGCGCCGCCTTCGGCGGCGGTTCGGGCGGCCTCTACCCTTATCTGAAAAGCTTCTATCCGAACGGGGTGCAGGCGATCTCCGGCATCGCCTACAAGGATAGCGGCGTCACCCCGCTGTCGTCAGGTACGCGTCAGCCGATCTATGTGAAGAACCCAGGGCTCGTCACGGCGGTCGCCAATGGCGTCGACCTCGGCACGGTGTCCACCGGCGTCAACGGCTACTATTACATCGCGACGCCGAACGGCACGATCGGCAGCAGCGTGCTCGTCTATACCGTACAGGACGGCGGCCCCGATGCCGCCGGGGCGCAGAACGCGGTGACGCTCCGGACGGGTCTGTCGGGCGGCAATGTCGCCAACCTCAATGTCTATGGCAACTGGCGCCTCGATGAGGTCGACAGCTCGGTCACGTCGCTTTCGGCGCTGCAAGACATTGCAGCGACGACCGTCGGATCGACCTATGTCGGCAGTCTGTCCTTTGCCAATTGGCAGATCGAGACGGCGTCGACGACATTCGCGCTCGATCAGACGGTGTCGACCGGCAGCGGCACTCTGGCGCTGTCGTCGAACGGCACGGTCACGCAGACGAGTAGCCTGAGCGCAGGCTCGCTATGGCTTGGCGGCACGGGCGCTTTCAACCTGACCAATGCCGGCAACCAGGTCGGCACGGTCGCCGTCAATGCCGGATCGGTCAACCTGGCGAATCTCGGCGGCCTCGTCATCGGCAGCGCCGGAAGCGCGCGCGGCGTGACGACGACCGGCGCCAGTACGACGGGTCAGGTCCAGCTTCAGACGTCCGGCGACCTGACGATCGCCGCGGCAGCCAAGGTCAGCGGTACCGATCCGGTGCTGGCGGCAGGCGGCAAGTTCATCAACAGCCGCGGCAGCGATGCCGTGACCGCGACCAGCGGACGCTGGCTGGTCTACGCGGCCGCGCCGACAGGCAACACGTTCGGCAATCTCAACAGCAACAACACGGCGATCTGGAATACGGCGGCCGGCGCTACGGTAAGCGCGAGCGGCAATCGCTATGTCTTTGCCTACCAGCCGACGCTGAAGTTTACCTCCCAAAATACTTCGAAGACCTACGGCGATACCGCCATGCCGACATTGACCTACACGGTGTCGGGCTATCGGGCAGGGGCGGCCAATGCCTATCTCGGCGACAGCGCCGGCGACACTTTCACCGGCGCGCCGTCGCTCTCCACCCCCAATCCGCTTGCCACTCAGCAGCTCGGAGCTGGGACTTACACGATTACCGTCGGCGCTGGCGATATCACTGTCCTGAACGGCTATGGGCTCGCCTTCGACAGTGCCGGGTTGTTCACCGTCGCGAAGCGCACGGTCACGGTCACGGCCGATGCCGATCAGCACAAGATTTATGGCGATGCGGATCCTGCATTAACCTATTCGGTTTCGGACCTCGGCAGCGGCGTGGCGCTGGCGGGCTCGCTCGGCCGGGAAGCCGGCGAGGACGTCGGCAGCTACACCATCGACCAAGGCACGATGACCAATGCCAACAATTCGAACTACGACATAACATTCGTCGGCGCAGATTTCACCATCGGCAAGCGGGGCATCACCGTCACGGTCAATGCCGATCAGGGCAAGGCCTATGGTGATACCGATCCGACCCTGACCTATTCGGTTTCCGACCTTGGCAGCGGCGAGGCGCTTGTCGGCTCGCTCGATCGGGCTTCCGGTGAGAATGTCGGCAACTATGCCGTCGGCCAAGGCACGCTGACCAACGCCAACAACTCGAACTACGACATCACTTTTGAAGGTGGCGCCGACTTCGATATCGCCAAGCGGGCCGTGACGGTGACGGTGAATGCCGGGCAGGGCAAGACCTATGGCGATAGCGATCCGTCGTCCTACGGCTACACCTACAGCAGCCTCGGCAACGGCGTCGCTTTGGTCGGCGCGCTCGACCGTATGGCGGGCGAGAATGCCGGCAATTACGCCATCGATCAGGGCATGCTGACCGACGCCAACAATTCGAATTACGACATTACGTTCGAGGGCGACAACTTCACCATTGGCAAGCGGGCCGTGACGGTGACGGTGAATGCCGGGCAGGGCAAGACCTATGGCGATAGCGATCCGTCGTCCTACGGCTACACTTACAGCAGCCTCGGCAGCGGGGTGGTGCTTTTCGGCACGCTCGATCGGGCAGCCGGCGAAAATGTCGGCGATTATGCGATCGGGCGGGGCACACTGACCGATGCCAACAATTCGAACTATGACATCACGTTCGAGGACGACAACTTCACCATCGGCAAACGGGCCGTGACGGTGGCGGCGACGGCCGGCCAGGGCAAGATCTACGGCAACGCCGACCCGTCGTCCTACAGCTACACCTATAGCGACCTCGGTAGCGGCGTTGCGCTGGTCGGCGATCTCGATCGCGAAACGGGTGAGAACGCCGGTAGCTACGTCATCGGCCAGGGTATGCTGACGGGTGCCGCAAATTCCAACTACGACATCACCTTCGTCGGCGCCGATTTCAGCATCGCCAAGCGGGCCATTATCGTCACGGCCGATGCCAAGAGCCGGCCGCAAGGTGCTGCCAATCCCCCGCTTACCTACAGCATCGGCGGGCTGGGCCTTGCCGCCGGCGATACGCTCACCGGAGCGCTTTCGACCGAAGCGACCACCGCAAGCGGCCCTGGCAGCTATGCCATCGAGCAAGGCAGCCTGAGTGCCTCGGCGAACTACGATCTGAGCTATGTCGGTGCGAATCTGGTGGTACAGGCGAGCGGGGTCGTGCCGACAACCGAGGTCGCAAGCACGGTAGGCCATAATTTTGCAGCCCGAGGCAACGGCGCTCCGCTGCCGGTCGTCTTCTCAGGGGCCGCTCCTGGCGCCGACCCGCAGGCGATCGTCGAGGATCCACGCTTCGATGATGCCACATTCTGCCGTGCCGTCGGAACGGTCGCCGACATTTGCGCGCCGGCATTGGCCGGGCAGCCCGGCGCTGGTCGATAGTGCGCCGATATCGATACTCGGCGCGGCCTTTGCAGCCCGCGGATGGCGGCCTATCGTGGCGATCGATGGCCGAGCATGGTGCGGCCTTTGCCACAGAGTGAAACGATGCCGAGATCAATCAGGACCCTGACCGCCAGCGAAGTGGAGACGCTTGTCGACTGGGCGGCGAGGGAGGGCTGGAATCCGGGGATGGACGATGCCACGGCGTTTCGAGCGGCCGATCCGGATGGATTCATCGGCGCCTTCGTCGGCAGCGAGATGGTGGCGGGCATTTCGGCCGTCGCATACGGCTCGGGCTTCGGCTTCATCGGCCTCTATATTTGTCGGCCCGACCGGCGTGGCGAAGGTCACGGCAAGGCGGTCTGGAACGCGGGCATGGCGCGCCTCGGCAACCGCATCATCGGTCTCGACGGGGTGGCCGAGCAGCGGGCCAACTACCGGCGCATGGGCTTCGTGCCAGCCTATGAGACCGTCCGCCACAGCGGCCGCCCCGTCGGCTTGTCTGGGGGCGGCAAGATAAGGCCGGTGACGGCCGCCGACGTGGCCGGGATATTTGCCTACGACCGCCAGTGCTTCCCGGCGCCGCGCGAGGTCTTCCTTGGCGAGTGGCTGCGGCAGCCCAGGATTGCGCTGCTCTCAGCCGGATCCGACCGTATCGCCGGTTATGCCGTGGCGCGCCGGTGCCGGGAGGGTTTCAAGGTCGGGCCGCTGTTCGCCGACAGGACGCAGCTCGCCCTGGCAATGGTGGCGGACCTCTCGGACGCAACCGCCGGCGAGGAATTGCATATCGACGTGCCGGCCGGCCAGGTTCAATTCACCGCCATGCTTCAGGCCGCCGGCATGGTTGCGGGCTTCACGACGACACGCATGTACAAGGGCGGCAAGCCCGGCGACGCCCCCTCGACGGTTTTCGGCGTCACGACGCTCGAGCTGGGCTGATCGCGCGCTGAGATCATTGTTTTGCCTCGCTGGTCCATGCGACATGGCTCAATGACGTGGTTGCCTTTGTCGGGCTGCGTTTCGCGGAGGTTGTCGAATGGCTGGAAGGACGGTCCTCATCGCCGGCGGCGCCGGGGGAATGGGTTTGGCGACCGGGCTGCGTTTCGCCGCCGACGGCGAGCGGATCGCGCTCGCCGATCTTGCCGGCCCCAAGCTCGACGCCGCCGTGGCGCGGATTGCCGCGACCGGGGCCGACGCTATCGGCTTGCCGCTCGACATCCGCTCAGTCGCCGCCTGCCGCGGCGTGGTGGGCAAGGCCAGGGACTGGGGCGGCGCGATCGACATTCTCGTCAACGCCGCAGGGGTCTGGCTCGAGGGGCCAGCGAACGAGGTCGAGGAGGACCAGTGGAACCTGGTGCTGGACGTCAACCTCAAGGGCGCGTTCTTCCTGATCTCGGCGGCCATCCCGCATCTGTCGACGGCGCAAGGCGTGATCGTCAACATCGCCTCCGACGCCGGCATCGTCGGCAACAATGGGGCGGCCGTCTATTGCGCCTCGAAGGGCGGGCTGGTGCTTTTGACCAAGGCTCTCGCCCTGGAACTCGCGCCGCAAGGCATCAGGGTCAACGCAGTCTGTCCCGGCGACACGGCAACGCCGATGATCGAATATCAGGCCAAGACCTATGGGGCGGACGATCCCGACGGCTACAAGCGCCGGCTCCTGGGGCACTATCCGCAAGGGGACAAAGCAAGGTTCATCCAGGTGGAGGAGATTGCGTCCTTCATTCACTACCTTTGCCAACCGGGCGCGGCGCCGATCACCGGGGCCGCGCTTTCGATCGATTTCGGCGTCAGCGCCGGCTATTGAACCCGCGTGGGATCGGTTTCATCGCGGTTATGATTGCCCGCGCCGGCATGCCGGCATCCGCACTCTGGAGAGCAAATGATCGTGTTTCGCAAATCCCGCAAGGCTCTGGTGACCGGCGCGGGCGCCGCTGACGGCATCGGCATGGCGATCGCGCGGGCGCTGGGCGAGGCCGGTCTTTCGGTCACCCTCACCGCTTCTTCCGCACGGGTCGAGCAGCGAGCGGAGGAATTGCGGGCGGATGGGCTGGACGTCCGCGCTGTGGTGGCCGACCTGACGCTTTCGGGCGATGTCGAGCGCCTATGCTCCGACGCCGGCGAAATCGACATCCTCGTCAACAATGCCGGGATGGGCACCGTCGCCCAGCCGGCATTGCAGCGGCGGTTTCTCGACCTCAGCGAAATCGAATGGGACCGCGGCATCGACGTCAGCCTGAAAACCGCCTTTTTGAGCACGCGCGGATTTCTGGCCGGCATGGTGCGGCGAGGCCATGGGCGCGTCGTCAACATGGCCTCGGTGACGGGGCCTTACGTGTCCAATGAAGGCGAGGCCGCCTATTCGGCGGCCAAGGCCGGCATGATCGGGCTGACGCATGCGCTCGCCCTTGAGGTCGGCCGCAGCGGCGTCACCGTCAACGCCGTGGCGCCTGGCTGGATCGCGACGGGCGCTTCGACGCCCGAGGAGCTGGTCGCCGCGCGCAACACGCCGCTTGGCCGCGCCGGCAGCCCCGCGGAAGTGGCGGCCACTGTGCTGTTCCTGGCATCCGACGCGGCGAGCTACGTCAACGGCGCCGTTCTGGTCGTGGACGGCGGCAACATCCTGCAGGAACGCAAGGGATAATCCTGAGCGCGAAAGCCAAAAATGTAAGGAGACGGTAGCGGGAGGGCGCTACATCGTGAGACTATCTAGGAGGCACTCTTCTGGGTGGCGTTCAGTCTAAAGCGTCAAAATAACCAGAGGGCCCGAGGTCAGGCGCTCCCAAATCTTGCCTTAACCTAGATTTGTGCTTGGCATGAGCTCTTTGGCGGAGGGTTCGGCTACGGTTTGGGTCCGGGCTCCGCCGCCTTCGCGAGCGAAGATCTTTGAGCCTCTGTAGTTCGGCGCAACCATCGGGTATTCTGACTTTTCTCGCGGTATTCATCTGGAGTGAGCCCGTAGTGTACCGCGAGATGCCGTTTCTGTGATTTATACGATTTTCGCACGGAATATCTTTAAACCTGGAGGCGCGATCCCTACGTTGTTTGTCGTTATGTCTATCAAGGCAAAACCGATGTAACATCGCTGTCGGCCACGCTCCCTCATGGGGGACTCGGGAAGCGCGGTCATTTTCCGATACAACGAGCAGCCCAAACGTTCGACACGCGCCTAGTGCGTCGAGCGCGTCGGTGCGCAATCTCCCCGCTTAAATGACCAACACCAGCCGGGTGGCCGTCGGGTGAACGAACCCGAGCGCCCATAGGAAACAAGAGATGGAAGCCCTAGAATATCTCGGCCCGATGAAATGGACGGCGATCGAGATCGCCGTGCCGGTTATCGTGCTGGCGATCCTGTTCTGGCGGAGCGGCATGGTTCGCTACATCCCGAATGACAGGCTCGGCATCTTGGAAAAACTATGGAGCTTTCGCGGCTCCGTCAGGGATGGCTTCATTGCGCTGAATCGTGAGGCAGGCTACCAGCCGGAAGTTGTGCGCGGCGGCCTGCATTTCTTCATGCCGTTCCAATATTCGATGCATCGCGCCAATCTCGTTACCATACCGCAGGGCCAGATCGGCTACGTCTTTGCCCGTGATGGCAAGCCGCTGCCTCCGACGCAGACACTTGCTTCCAACACAGAGGCCGATGATTTCCAGGATGTGCGCGGCTTTCTCGAAAAAGGCGGACAGAAAGGACCGCAGCGCAAGATTTTGCGTGAAGGCACCTATGCCATCAATCTCGCACAATTCATCGTGCTCACCGCCCAGTCGACCTATGCCGTCAATCTGAGCGCTTCGGAACAAAGCCTTTTTGCCAATATGTCGAGCATGATCTCGGAGCGGGGCGGCTTTGAGCCGGTCGTCATCCACAATGCCGAGGACATGATCGGTATCGTCACCATCCATGACGGTCCGGCCCTGCCGGACGGCGAGATCATCGCGCCGACCGTGGCCAACGATCCGAACGACCCGAACTTTCACAACAATTTCCAGGACCCGGAGAAGTTTCTCAATGCCGGTGGCTACCGTGGCCGGCAGTTGCAGGTGCTGGCCGACGGCAGCTACTTCCTCAACCGCATTTTCGCGACCGTCGAACTGGCCGGAAAGACAGTCATCGACGTCGGCACTGTGGGTGTCGTCGTCTCTTATAACGGCCGCCACGGCACGGACCTATCCGGTCAGGCATACCGTCACGGCGAGTTGGTCGAAGTCGGCTCACGCGGTGTCTGGTCGACGCCGCTGCTGCCAGGCAAGTATGCGTTCAACACCTATGCCGGCAATATCATCACCGTGCCGACCACCAACTTTGTGCTCAAATGGACGAAGGAGCAGTTTGGCGAACACAGGCTGGATGAGAACCTGTCGGAGGTGTCTTTGATCACCAAGGATGCGTTCGAGCCTGTGCTGCCGCTCTCCGTCGTCGTGCATATCGACTATATGAAGGCGCCGCTCGTGGTGCAGCGTTTCGGTGACATCAAGCGGCTGGTCGAACAAACGCTCGATCCGATGGTTTCTGCTTACTTCAAGAATATCGCCCAGACAAAGACGCTGATCCAGCTTCTGCAGGAGCGTAGCGATATCCAGCGCAAATCGGGCGAGGAGATGCGCGAAAAATTCAATTCCTACAGCCTCGAGCTGCAGGAAGTGTTGATTGGCACGCCCCGTGCTGCCAATGGCCAGAACAGCATCGAGCAGATACTGATCCAGCTGCGCGAGCGCCAGATCGCAGTCGAAAAGGTCGAGACCTATAAATTGCAGGAGAGGGCGGCCACTCAGGAACGCACGTTGCGTGAGAAAGAGGCGCTCGCCGAACAGCAAGCCAAGATCACGACGTCGGCCCTTACCATCGAGATCAGTGAGAACGAGGGCAAGGCGCAACTCGCCCGCACCCGCCAGGAGGCGGAAACCATTCAGGTCACTGCCAAGGCAGAGGCCGAGAAGGTGCGCCTCGCCGGCCAGGGCGAGGCCGACATGATCAAGGCTGTCGCGCTTGCCGATGCCGAACGCATCAAGGCGACTGGTTTTGCGGAGGCCGAGAAGGTGCGCGCTATCGGTCTGGCGGAGGCCGAGGCCACCGAGAAGAAGGTCGCGGCCTTCGGCGGCCCGGACTATCAGCTCAACTCGCAGGTTCTCATGCGCTTCGCCGAGGCGATCGAGAATGGCAGGCTGCCGCTCGTGCCGCAGATCCAGATCGGCTCTGCCGGTGGCGAGAAGGGGGCTGCCAACGGCCTTGTCGAGATGATGCTTTCGATGCTCGTTGCCGACCGGGTCGGACGGCAAACCCTGCCGGATGAGATCCCGGCACCCGTTGCGGAGGATTGATTGGGAATGGGCCGGCTGTACCGGCCCATTCGCTCTCTACCGAAACATGCCACGGCGAGACGCAGGAACCCGGCCGATCCGTCCGGTGACCCGACCTTACGTGTCCAATGAAGGCGAGGCCGCCTATTCCGCGGCCAAGGCCGGCATAGCCGCGGCGCCGTCGTGACAGGCTCACCGAAGGCGGAGGGCGGCGTTTGTCCGGGGCAGTGTCTCATGCAGCTGCATCGACTGCACATTTCTGCGCGAATCGTCTCAATCTGCACCTTTCGTCTGGCGTATTTCAATCAAGGTTAGCCAGACTCAGGAAAAGCGTGCTTCCGTTCAGGTAGAGAAATGCGAAATTGAACAGGGGCACTATGGCCCTGACACCGCCGAAGGTATTTCGTTCGATTTTGATCGATTCTGAGACCTTCGTTTTCGGTCGCGACTATATCGTGGTGTCGCGTCCGTCACCGGCTTGGACAATGGGTTAGATGCAAATAGCGGCACAATTACTTGCTGCGCTTGGCGACAGCATTGAGGCCATCAAAGCGCATCTCTCGGGCATGGACGGCTCCACGCTCGAACGGCTGCTGGAAACCGTTCCCCGTACCTCGCCCGTCGGTAGCGCCGAGATGGTGATGATCATTCTGCTCTATCGGGAGATAGAGCGTCGGCAGACAGAAGATAGAAACTACCATTGAATTTTTCGCGCGGAGCGGACGGTGCCGATATTGCGCTGAAGAATGAGGGAGGGGCGCGGCTGAGCAGCGTCCGTTCGTGGATAAAACAGTGGAAGTCCGAGTCGACGCAGCATCCCATTTGCTGAGGTCAGCGATTCGAGACGCTCCCCTAGCCGCGGGCTTAGGCTCGCTCACGGCCCGTTCGGCTGCAATGCGCCGGGCACAATCAGTGTTCCTTGGTCGCGTTGCGGATATCTGAAGCCAATATAAAACAGGCCTATGATCAGCAGGCAGATCGCCAGAACGGTGACGAATGTCCTTCCTGAATTTTGGGCGGGCTGTTTGTCTTCCATGGCAATTCGCCTTGCACGTAAACTCAGAGAATACGGGCAGGGTTCCGAGTCAGTGGGAGTTTGAAGATCTTCCTAACTCGCCGATGTGCTTCCAAGCCTAGCGACGCGGCACAGCGCGATAATTTTCGCTGAGGATGCGGATCAAGCGGTAAGTGTGCTGCATGTTCGTGTCTCCTTGGTGCTTTGGTTGATGCCGGCATTCGACTGGCGGCTTTCAATCGGCCGCGTGCGTAGGCTGTTCGGTTTCGTCTAGGGGTGATGATGGGACGCGGCGGGTCTGCCAATGGCGAGGCAGGTCGCGCATGTGCCCTGCAGCTCGACTACGCGGCGGGCGATGCGAAAGCCTAGCGAAGCAGCATCGCGGTCGACAGCGCTCTCGATGGTCGGGTTTTCGAGCTCGGCCGCCCCGCCGCTTGACGTTTCACCGATCATTGGTACGCTGCTGGAGAACAATATTCGTAAATACGGAACCAATGATGAGTCTGACCGAAGCCGAAACCGTGGACTGGGCCGCCGCGCGCAAGGAGATGGAGCGCTGGTACTGGTGGGGCATCCCCACTTTCTTCCGCGCGCCCTGGGACGAGGAACCGGGGGGCAGCGAGATCGCCGTGCTCGGCGTTCCGCACTCCTCGGGCAATGGCTCGACCGAGCGCGACCAGCATCTGGGACCCCGCGCCGTGCGTCATGTCTCGGCGCTCTACCGGCGCGGTCATGGCCGTTTCGGTTTCGTGCCGTGGGATGTCTGCAAGATCGTCGACGCCGGTGACGTGCCGCTGCCGGAAGCGATGGTGAACGACACCAGCGTTCGCCATATCGAGCTCTATGCGAAGCGCTTCGCCGCGGCCGGCACCCGCGTGGTGTCGATCGGCGGTGATCACTCCATCACCGGGCCGCTGCTCAAGGCGGTAGCCGGGCCGGGTTCGCCGATGACGGACGGCAAGCCGGTGGCGCTGGTGCATTTCGATTCCCACACCGACAGCTACCATCACCTGCCGCATTGGCTGGGCAACCGCCGCTCGGCGGCGCACTGGAGCAGCTACACCGCCATCGAAGGCAATGTCGATCCGACGCGCTCCTCGCAGATCGGCATCCGCCCGAATGTCGGCACGCCGGGTTCGCGCAACACCAGCGAAGAACTGGGCTACCGCGTCATCGGCATGGACGAGATCGAGCGCGACGGCTGGGAGAGGGTGGCGAGCCAGGTGCGCGACCGCGTCGGCGACGCGCCGGTCTACGTCACCTTCGACCTCGACGTGCTCGATCCCGCCGACGCCCCAGGCGTATCCAACATCGAACCGGGCTATCCGGGGCTCAGGATCGGCGACGCGGTGCGCATCCTGCAGAGCCTGCGCGGGCTCAACATCGTCGGCGGCGACATCGTCTGCCTGATGCCGACCAAGGACAGCCCCAACCAGATCACCGCGATGAACGCCATGGTCGTGGCCTTCGAGATGATCTGCCTGATGGCGGACCGCATGCGGACCGACAAGCCGGAACACAGGCCGGCGTGAGGCGGCCCGGCGCCATGCCATGCCGCACGCCGCCGTCAACGCGGCGGCGGCGTCAGCACGAACAGCGCCTTGGCCGGCTCGGTGGCGGAAGCGTTGGCGAAGGTGTGGGCACGGCGCGGATCGAAGGCGATCGAGTCTCCCGTGCCGAGCTCGTGGGTGGTGTCCTCCACCACGATGCGGATCGCGCCTTCCAGCACGAAGACGAACTCCTCCTCGCAGGCCAGCGTGTAGAGCTTCTCGCCGCCGGTGCCGCCGGGCTCGATCTCGGAGAAGATTACTTGCAGCCGCTTCGCCTCCGCCGGCGAGATAAGATAGTCGCAAACCCCGGTGCCGCCGAAGCGGATGGGCGGTCGGTCGTTGGCGCGCACGACGCCCGAGCGCGCCGGCGTGAACAGGTCGCCCACCGGCAGCGCCAGCACCTCGCACAGGCGCACCAGCGAGGCAACCGACGGCGAGGTCTTGTCGCGCTCGATGTCGCTCAGGAAGCTCTTCGTCAGGTCGGCGGCGCCTGCCACCTCGTCCAGCGTCATGTCGAGGTCACGCCGTCGCGCGCGCAGCAGCCTGCCGATATTGGGGGCGGGACGCCGGCTGGATGGTGAATCTGGCACGAACGCCTCCTCTGATTCGGGATGTTTCCAAGCACTATGCCACAGCTATAGCCGGCAAGGGCGCGCTTGAGGATGTTCGTTTATAGCGAATTATGTTGACTATGTAAGAACTTTAAGCAAGCCTGATGCAAGGCCGCCAAGAGCCCGAACCCAGAGGTGAACCATGTCCAGAAAACTGATCTGCCTTCTCGCACTTCTCGTCGCCACGCCCGCCATGGCCGAGGGGCCGGGCTTCATCGCCGGCGGCAAGCTGCAGGCCTGCGTCGACCCGACCTTCCCGCCGATGGAGTTCGTCAAGACGCCGGGCCAGCCGCCCGTCGGCATCGACGTCGATGTCGTCAAGGCGCTCGCCGCGCACTGGAAGGTCGACGCCAACATCACCGCGATGGACTTCAACGGATTGTTGCCGGGCCTCGAATCCAAGCGCTGCGACATCGTCATCAGCGGCGCCCTGCTCAAGCCCGAGCGGCTGGAGAAGTTCAGCGGCGTTCCCTACCTGAAGACCGGCGTCGTCATGATCGGCAAGGCCGATGACGGCACCGCCTACAAGAGCTATGAGGACTTCTCCGGCAAGGTCGTCGCCGTGCAGAGCGGCACCTCCTACATCGACCTTCTGAACAAGGTGAACGACGACCTCGCCAAGGCGGGCCGCGACAAGATCGTCCTGCAGACCTATCCCAAGCAGACCGACGCCATCCAGCAGGTGATGGTCGGGCGCGCCGTCGGCACGATCAGCCAGGACACCGAATTCGCCTATCGCGACCTGCAGCAGCCGGGCGAACTGAAGATCCTCTATTCGGCCGGCGCCGCCGACCAGTACGCGGCCTATTTCCGCAAGGACGCCGCCGACCAGGCGGCCGTGGCCGACGCGGTCAAGGCGCTGATGGCCGACGGTACGATGAAGACCATCGCGGAGCAGTGGAAGCTGCCGCCCTCGACGGTAACGGGCGTCGGCGAATAGTCAGCGGACGAGGCCGCGGTGAGCTTCAACACGGATCTGTTCTGGTCGGCGCTCTTTTCCGCGACCTTCTTCCAGGCCGCGCTGATCGCGCTGGCGCTGACAATCCTAGCCCATGCGGCGGCGATCCTGCTGTCGCTGCCGCTGGCGCTGGCGCTCGACGGCAAGCGCGCCTGGCTGCGCTGGGCCGCGACCGCCTATGTCGGCCTGTTCCGCGCCTTGCCTGCGCTGCTTCTGCTGCTCTTCGTCTGGAATGGCCTGCCGCAGATATCGCCAGTCTTCCGCGAGCCCTGGTTCTCGCCCTTCATCGCCGCCTTCGTGGCGCTGACGCTGAACGAGGCGGCCTACCAGGTGGAGATCAACCGCGCTGCGCTCAGCGCCGTGGACGGCGGACAATACCAGGCGGGCGCGGCACTCGGCCTGCGCAAGCCGCAGGTGTTCTTCCTGATCGCCGTGCCGCAGGCGCTGCGCGTCGCGCTGCCGCCGACGGTCAACGAGTTCATCAGCCTCTTGAAGACCACGTCGCTCGCCTCGGTCATCTCGCTGACCGAACTGATGGCGGTGACTCAACAGAGCGTCGCCTCGTCGTTCCGCTATGCGGAGTACTACGCCGTCGCCTCCATCTACTATCTGGCCACGGTCTACGCGCTGATGGCGCTGCAGAAGCGCTTCGAGCGGCGCTTTGCCTGGGCGAAGCCCGGCGACCATGCCGCCGGCGCGCCGCATGGCTGACGCGGCGGCGCCGCGACCACAAAAATCCTGACATCGAGGAGCCAGAAGGTGACGGACACAGCCTCCAATCATTTTCCCGACCACGCCGACGTGGTGATCGTCGGCGGCGGCGTAGCCGGCTGTTCCATCGCCTACCACCTCACCAAGCTCGGCATCACCGACGTGGTGCTGTGCGAGCGCAAGCAGCTCACCTGCGGCACGACATGGCATGCCGCAGGCCTGGTCACGCAACTGCGTGCCACGCGCCAGATGACGGAGCTAGCCAAATACACCGGCGAGCTGTTCGCCAGCCTCGAGGAAGAGACAGGGCAGGCCACCGGCTTCATGCGGCGCGGCTCGTTGCGCGTTGCCCGCACCGAGGCGCGGCTGGAAGAACTGGCGCGGGGCGCGTCGATGGGGCGCAATTTCGGGCTGCCGGTCGAAAAGGTCAGCCCCGGCGAGATCAAGGAGCGCTGGTCGCCGATCGACCTCGACGGCATCGTCGGCGGTTTCTGGTTTCCGCATGACGGCCAGGTCAATCCGGCCGACGTCACCATGGCCTACGCCAGGGGCGCTCGCATGCGCGGCGGCAGGATCCTCGAGAATACGAAAGTGAACAAGATCCTGGTCGAGAACGGCCGCGCCATCGGCGTGTTGACCGACAAGGGCGAGATCCGCGCCTCGCGAGTGGTGATCTGCGGCGGCATGTGGTCGCGCGATCTCGCCGCTACCGCCGGCGTGACGCTGCCGTTGCACGCGGCCGAGCATTTCTACATCGTCACCGAGACGATCCCCGAGCTGCCGCGCAACCTGCCTGTGCTGTTCATGGGCGACGAGTGCGCCTACTACAAGGAAGACGCCGGCAAGCTGCTGCTCGGCTGCTTCGAGCCAAACGCCAAGCCGTGGGGCCACAAGGGCATTCCCGAGGATTTCTGCTTCGATTCCCTGCCGGAGGATTTCGAGCATTTCGAACCGATCCTGGAGATGGCGACCAAGCGCGTGCCGTTGCTGGCCGAGGCCGGCATCAAGCTGTTCTTCAACGGCCCCGAAAGCTTCACGCCCGACGACCGCTACCTGATCGGCGAAACGTCGGAGGTGGCCGGGCTGTACTGCGCCTGCGGCTTCAACTCGATCGGTATCCTATCGTCGGGCGGCGTCGGCAAGGCACTGTCGGAATGGATCCGCGACGGCCGCCCGCCGGTCGACCTCGCCGATGTCGACGTGCGCCGCACCATCTCCTTCCAGTCCAACAAGAGCTATCTTTACGACCGCACCACCGAGACGCTCGGCCTGCTCTTCGACATGCATTGGCCCTACCGCCAGTTCGCTACGGCGCGCGGCATCAGGCGCAGCCCCTTCCACGACCGGCTGCTCGCCGAAGGCGCCTTCATGACCGAGGCTGCCGGTTTCGAACGGCCAGGCTTCTTCGCCGGAGCGGGCATGAAGCCTGAGATCGAATATTCCTACGGAAGGCAGAACTGGTTCGACCTCACCGGCGCCGAATGCCGCAACACGGCAACGAACGTCACGCTGTTCGACCATTCCTGCTTCGTCAAATACGAGGTCGAGGGACGCGACGCGCTGAAGGTGCTGAACCGTATCTGCGCCAACGATATCGATGCGCCGGTCGGCCGCGTCGTCTACACGCAATGGCTGAATGAGCTCGGTGGCATCGAGGCCGACGTGACCGTGACGCGGCTTTCAGAAAGCACCTTCATGGTGGTGACGATCGCGATATCGCAGCGGCGCGATCTCACGTGGCTGACGCGGCATATCCCCGAGGGCGCCCATGTCTTCGTGCGCGACATCACATCGGGCCTGCCGATGCTGGCCTTGATGGGACCGAAGGCGCGCGACCTGCTCAAGGCGGTTTCGCCCGACGATTTCTCCGACGCCGGCTTTCCGTTCGGCACCAGCCGCGAGATCGACCTCGGTTACGCCCGCGTGCGCGCCAGCCGGCTGACCTTCGTCGGGGAACTGGGGTGGGAACTCTACATGCCGGCGGAATTCGCCGCCCATGTCTTCGACCGGCTGGTCGAGGCGGGCGCCGCCTTCGGGCTGCGTCATGGCGGCTATTTCGCCATCAACTCGCTGCGCATGGAGAAGGGCTATCGCCACTGGGGCCACGACATCGGCGAGGAGGACTCGCCGCTGCAGGGCGGGCTCGGCTTCTCGGTCGCCTTCGACAAGCCGGGCGGCTTCATCGGGCGCGGGGCGCTGCTGCGCCAGAAGGAAGCCGGCCCGATACGCCGCCGGCTGGTGCAACTGCGGCTGGAGGACGAGTCCGCGCCGCTGCTCTATCACCACGAGCCGGTCTGGCGCGACGGGCGCATCATCGGCTCGGTCACTTCGGGCGCCTACGGGCACCGCCTCAGCGCGTCGCTCGGCATGGCCTATGTCGAGTGCGCCGACGGCGTCACCGACGCCTACCTCGCCTCGATGCCGCTGGAAGTGGAGATCGCCTGGAAACGCTATCCGGCTCGGGCGCAGCTCAAGAGCTGGTATGACCCCAAAGGGGAACGCATCAGAGGCTGAGCCGCGCTGGGGCAATTCCAGCGGCTGCGCGACCCGAAAAATGAAGGCTCGCTTCCTTGGCCAAAAGGGAAGCGGGCCTTGGCCGTTGAGCGTACTCATTGCCCTATCGTTTTGTGAGAAACGCTTCTTACGAGCGACGGTCCTGAAGACGGTTCCAGGCGTGCATGCGGTTGGCGATCTGCACCGTGATCGGATGGAACGGAACCGGTTTCATGTCGGTGACCGGCAGCGGCATCTGCCCGTCGCTGCGGCGGCCTGCCGCCCAGCGGCCGATCTCCTGGCCGAGCGACATGGAAAGCGCCACCCCGCGGCCCGAATAGACGCCGCCGAAGACGAGACCGGGTCCCAACCGGTAGAGGCGAGGCCTGCGGTCAGGCACCACCGCAAAGGTGCCGTGCCAGTATTCGACCATCTCCGGCTCGCCGCCGAAAGCCCGAAATGCCTTGCCGAGCATCCGCGAGACCTTGGCGCGGCCGCGGTCGGCCTCGTTCAGCCAGAACGTATGCGTGCCGCCGCTGACCAGCCGGTTGTCACGGTCATAGTGGAAGTAGCGCAGGTCGCTGCGCATGTCGGACACGGCCGGATTGCCGACAAGGATTTTGGCGCGCAATGCCTCGGGCAGGGGATTTGTCGCCGCCTGGAACACCTTGAAGGGCACGAGCGTCTTCTTGAGCCCCGGCCAGATGTCGCCGGTCAGCGCGTTGGTCGCCAGAACCACCTCCGGCGCCGTGACACTTCCCGTCGCCGTGAAGACGCGCCAGCCGCCTTCCAGGCGCTCGATCCGCTCCGCGCGCGAGTTCTCGTGGATGGTCACGCCTTCGCGTTCCAGCGCGGCCGCCAGGCCGATGGTCATGGCGAACGGATTGATGTGGCCCGAATTGTGGACCATCCAGCCGCCGAGATAGGGGCTGCCGATGCGCGTGCTGGCTTCCGCGCGGTCGAGCCAGGAGACATTTGCGCCGAAGGCTTTCCATTCGTCATGGAACTGCCGGGCGCGGGCGAGAGTCGCCTCCGTGTGGGCTGGCTGGATCCAGCCTTCCTGCACCTGATGGGCATCGATGTTGAAGCGTTGCATCAGGCCGAAGGCGACGCCGGCCCCGTCCGCCACCATGCGGTTGTAGCGGGCGCCGACGGTCTTGCCGTAGGCGGCCTCGAATTCCGAAGGCGATGCCTTCGCGTGATGCGAGATGACGAGGCCGTTGTTGCGGCCGGAGGCCGCGGAGCCGATCTCGTTGCCCTCCAGCAATATGACGTCGACGCCGCTGTCGCGCGCGCCGAGTGCCGCGGCCATGCCGGTGAAGCCGCCGCCGACGACCAGCACATCCGTTTTCAGATCGCCTTGGAGCGCCGGCGCCGTTTCGCGCGAGCGCGCGGTCTTGCGCCACAGATGCGGCGTCTTCCAGTCGACCTCAAACATGAAGGACCGCCTCGCTGGCGCCGCCGAGATAATGCTCGCTCAATGCGGAGTGCTCGGCCATCTCCTGGGCCGGGCCGTGCAGCTTCACCTTGCCCGTGTTCAGGAGATAGGCGTAGTCGCCGCATTCGAGCGCGAGCTGGACGTTCTGCTCGACGAGCAGGATCGAGATGCCGTTGCGCGACAGGTCGAGGATGATGCGGAAGATCTGGTGCACGATCTTCGGGGCGAGGCCGAGGGACGGTTCGTCGAGCATCAACAGCTTCGGCTCGGCCATCAGCGCGCGGCCGATCGCCAGCATCTGTTGCTGCCCGCCGGACATCCGGCTCGCTATGCTGTTGCGGCGCTCCTTGAGCACCGGGAAGAGATCGAACGCCTCGGCGCGAAGCGCCTCAAAGCTCTTGCCGGCGCGGCCGATATGAGCGGCGACCAGGTTCTCCTCCACCGTCAGGCGCTGGAAGATCTGACGGCCTTCAGGGCAATGGGTGATGCCGAGGCGCACGACCTGCTCCGGACGCATGCCGGTGATGTCGCGTCCCTCGAAGGTGATCGCGCCCGCGCTCGCCCGCGCGACGCCGGAGATGGAATTGAGCAGCGTCGTCTTGCCCGCGCCGTTCGGGCCCAGCACGACGACGATCTCATGCGGATCGACTTCTATGTCGACGCCTTCAAGAACGCCGACGCGTCCGTATCCCGAGCTGAGCCCGGCGATCCTGAGCAGCGGCCCGGATGTCGTCGATGTCATTGGCGGTTCCCAGATAGGCGAGTTGGACGTCGGGGCTCGCCTGCACCTCGGCGGGCGTGCCCTGGAACAGCAGCTTGCCGTGATGCATGACGATGATGTTGTCGCAGAGCGACATGACCAGATCCATGTCATGCTCGACGATGATGGTGATCCGGTCGGGCAGGCGCAGGGCGGCGAGCCTTGCGGTCAGTTCCGCCGTCTCGTGATGATTGAGGCCGGCTGCCGGCTCGTCGAGCAGCAGCACGCGCGGATTCGGGACGAGCGCGCGGGCGATCTCCAGCATGCGCTGCCGGCCATAAGGCAGGCTGCCGGCCTCCGCCTCCGCGTAGCCCTGCAGATCGAAGAAACGCAGGATCTCCATGCATTTCTCGCGCCGTCTTTCGCGCCTGGCCGAGGCGTAGGGCGGCCACATCACTTCCTTCCATGTGCCGCCGACATCGGCCGGGTAGAAGCACACTTCGAGGTTTTCGAGCACCGTCATCTGATCGAAGAGGCGGATATTCTGGTAAGTGCGGGCCACGCCGGAATTGGCGATCTCGTATTTCTTAAGCATGTCGAGGCGTTTGCCGTCGAGCGCGATCGATCCCGAGGAGACGCTGTAGGAGCCGGCGGTCATGTTGATGAGCGTCGACTTGCCGGCGCCGTTCGGCCCGATCACGCCGTGGATCAGCCCCGGGGCGAAGGAGGCCGTCACGTCGTCGATGGCGACGACCTGGCCGTATTGCTTTCGCAATCTGTCGAAGGCGAGCGTCATTTGCCGAAAAGCCTCCGGATGAGCTTGTCCGGCCCGAAGCTGCGCGGCACGATTCCCGCCGGGCGCACGATGATCAGGAAGATCATCAAGAGCCCGAGGAAGAGGATGCGCCATTCGGCGAACTCGCGCAGCACTTCCGGCAAGAGCATCAGGATCGCAGCGCCCGCGACGATGCCTAAAATGTTGCCGATGCCGCCGATCACGATCATCAGCACGATCAGCACGGATTCCTGCAGCGTGAAGCTCTCCGGGCTGACGAAGCGCTGGGAGGCGGCGAAGATCGCGCCGGCGATCGAGCCGATCGTCGCCGACGTGGCGAAGGCCGCCAGCTTGGCGTTGGTGGTGTTGATGCCGATGCCGCGCGCGGCGTCCTGGTCCTCGCGGATGGCCGCCCAGGCCTTGCCGAGGATGGAGCGCTCCAGCCGCCAGACCAGTGTGCCGACCACGAGCACGGTGACGAGCAGCAGCCAGAAGAAATCGATCGGACGGGCGACCTGAATGCCGAGGATCGAGGCCTTGTCGAGGCGGGGAATGCCCTTCGGCCCGCCGGTGAGCCAGTCGAGATTGTTGATGATGATGCGGATGATCTCGCCGAAGCCGAGCGTGACTATGGCGAGGTAGTCGCCGCGCAGCCTCAGCACCGGTATGCCGAGCAATATGCCGGTGACCGCGCCAAGGCATGCGGCGACCAGGAGGATGATGAGGAACGGCCAGTGCAGGTCGAGCTGCGGGCTGGCAAGCAGCGCGTAGCTGTATGCGCCGACCGCGTAGAAGGCGACGAAGCCGAGATCGAGCAGTCCCGCATAGCCGATCACGATGTTCAGGCCGATCCCGAGCAGGATATAGATCAGCAGGCTGTTGATGACGCGGACATAGTAGTTGGGCAGGAAGGGGGTCGCTACGATCAGCGCGATCGCGATGGCGAAGAAGAGGAACGAAATGGCCCGTCCCGAACGCGGCTTGGCGGTGGTGAGGGTCTCGGCGACGGACATCAGAACTCCCTCTTGTACACGATGCTTTCCTCGGAAACGGCCTCGCCCAGAATGCCGGCGGGACGGACCAGAAGCACGAGTATGAGGATCGCGAAGGACAGCACGTCGCGGTATTCGGTGCCGAGCACGCCATGGGTGACGACGGGCAGCAGCGCCGTTCCGCCAACCTCGACGAAGGCGAGGATGAAGGCGCCGAGCATAGCGCCGGGAATGGAGCCGATGCCGCCGAGGATCGCTGCGGTGAAGGCTTTCAGGCCGATGACGGCGCCCATGGTCGGCGTCATGATGCCATAATAGCTGGCGTAGAGGATGCCGCCCGCCGCGCCGAGCAGCGGCCCGACGAAGAACACCATCGAGATCGCGCCGTTGACGTTGATACCCAGAAGCTGGGCTGTCGGGCGGCTTTCCGAGACGGCGCGCACGATGATGCCGATGCGGCTGCGGTTGACGAGGAAATGCAGGCCGAACATCAGCGCGAAGGCGGCGATCAGGATGCCGATCTGCACCGAACTGACCGTGCCGCCCAGCACCTCGTAGCGGACGGCGGGAAAGAAACTCGGAAAGGCGACAGGCTGCGGACCGGCAAGGATCTGGATGCCCGTGACCAGCGAGAGCGACACGCCGAGCGAGGAGAGCATCGGCGCCAGACGCGTGGAATTTCGCAATGGCTTGTAGGCGACCCTTTCGATGCCGACGCCGATGACGCCGACCAGGAAGATGGCGATGACAAACGCCGCCGTGAGAGCGATCGCGCCCGTCGCGCCGACATCGCCGACGAGCATGCTGAGCAGTAGAAAGGCGACGTAGGCCCCAAGCATGAACATCTCGCCATGGGCGAATTGATCATGCGCAGCACGCCGTAGACCATGGTGTAGCCGAGCGCGATCAGCGCGTAGACGGCGCCGATCGTCAGGGCATTGACCGTCTGTTGAATGAGGTTTCCCAGCATGGGCTGGCGTCCCTGTGCAATAGGTTCCGCCCGACAGGCCAGCCGCGGAGGGGAACGATCAACGTGGCCGCAGCGCTTTCTGCCGGGCACGGCCGCAAATAAAAAAGGAGCCGCCCGCCAAGGGCAAGCGGCTCCGGCGCGCAATCGTTACTTCTGGCCGACGAGTTTGAAGTCCGAGCCTTCGACCTTGTAGAGGTAGGAGGGGGCGACTTTAAGTTCGCCGGTTTCGTCGAATTCCAGCTCGCCCACCGCGGTCTTGACCTTGACCGCGTGCAACGCGGCGTTGATGTCCTCGCGCTTAAGGCCCTTGGTCGTCTTGAGCACCTGCTCGAGGATCTGGCCCTGGACATAGCCGTAGATCGAGTAGGGGCCGGCGTCCTCGCCATATTTGGCCTTGTAGAGCTTGGCAAACTCGGCGATCTCGGGAGAAGCGTCCATCGGCGGCACCTGGATCGCGACCAGCGTGCCCTGGACGTTGGCCTCACCGGCCTGCTTGATGAGGTCCGGCGTGTAGCCGCCATCGGGAACGATCAGCGTGGCACTGATGCCCTGCTCGTGCATCTGCTTGGCGAACAGCGCGAGCTGCGGCATGACGGCGCCGAGATAGATCACGTCCGGCTTCTTGGGCTTGATCTGCGCCAGCACGGCGGTGAAATCGACGTCGGTCGGCGCGACCGCGATGGTATCGAGAACCTTGCCGCCGCCGGCCTCGAAGTTCTTGGCGAAGATTTCGGAAATGCCTTGCCCGAAGACCTGCTTGTCGTTGACGACGAGCGCGGTCTTGGCGCCGAGCTTGCCGAGCGCATATTCGGCCGGCAGCAGCGCGCCAGCCAGGTCGTTGGCGACCGGGCGCACCATGAATTTGTAACCCTGCTTGGTCAGCGAAGGATTGGACCCGAAGGTCATCGTCGGCAGCGTGCAATCCTCATAGATCGGCAGGGTCGACTGGGCGACGCCGGAATTGAAGTTGACGAGGCCGAGGACCACCTGGTCGTTGTCGCAGAATTTCTGCGCCACCAGCGTTCCTTCGCGCGGATCCGCCTTGTCGTCTTCCTGCTCGTAGGCGATCGTCACGCCGTTGACCCCGCCGTCGGCGTTCAGCTTGTCGACATAGAGCTTGAAGCCGTTGTGCCACGTGGTGCCGAAATAGGCCTGCGGGCCGGAGAGCGGAGCAGAAAGACCGATGGTGGCCTGCTCGGCCATGGCCGGCGCAGCGAACAACGATGCTCCCAAAAGGAGCGTGGCAGTGAATTTCCTCATGATGGTTCCCCTTGGCTACTGGTCACGACGGGAGCGGCCGTTCTGGTCTTCTTCTCCTTGATCGCCATCGAAGCAGACAAAGGGATCGTCGTCAAGAAAGTGTCTACACTATTGCGTTCAATTTTGTGCTCAGATACGGATTATGTGTCGCGGGCCCTTCGCCGGCGCTTCAGATCCGCGCCGTTTCCCGGCGCGAAAACCTTGAGCAGCGCGTCCTTGAGCGCCTGCTGCGTGGCGGAGACGGTCATTTCGATATGCTCGCGCAACAGTTTCATGCCGTTCTCGGCATCTCGCTTGACGGCGGCGGCGACGATCGCCGAGTGGGAGGTGACCTGAGCCTTGTCATGCGAGGGATGCTCGATCTGGATACGGCGGATGAAGCGGATTCGGGCATTGATGGAGGAGAGCTGGCCGACGAGTTCCGGATTTCCGGAGAGTTCGGCGATCAGCAGGTGGAAGCCTTCGTCCTCGGCCAAGATGATGTCGGGCGCTTGGTCGCGATAGCCGTCGACGATCGCCTCCCAATACTGCCGCAGGCGGTCGATCTCGCTGTCCTCCGCGCGCTCGCACATCAGCTTGAAAGCGGCGCATTCGATGATCGAGCGCAGTTCGTAGAGGTCGAGCAGTCCCTCGGTGCTGAGGCTCCTGACGAAGAAGCCGCGATTGGGCGTGAGCGAGACGAAGCCTTCGGAGGCGAGGCGGTTCAGCGCCTCGCGTATCGGCGTGCGCGAAACGCCCAGGCTGCGCGAAAGCTGAACCTCGTTGATGCGCTCGCCCGGCTTGAGCGTGAATTCGACGAGGAGCTTGCGGATGGTGTTGTAGGCCCGCTCGCTGCTGTCGGCGGTGCGACGCATGTCGACTTCGCCGGCGAGGAGCGGATCGTTGTCGGTACTCTCGGCGCGTTCGGTCATGAGGGCTCCCATCTGACTTGCATGCGGTGCATGTCGACACTTTGCGATGCGCCTTTCTTCCCCAAACCCATGCGAATGGCAAGCGACAGCTTCGAGCCGAGGGAACCGCGATGATCCTAGGGGTTCTTGGCGTCGGTCATCTGGCAGCCTCGATGCTGGCCGGATTCCAGCGCTCCGGGCTTGGCCCGGAAAACATCCTTTTGTCGCCGCGCGGCAAGGCGGCGGCACTTCGCGCCCGGCATGGCTTCCGGCTCGCGGCGGACAACCACGATCTCGTCGAGCGAACCGACATCGTTATCCTCGCGGTGCGGCCGGCGCTGGCGCCGCAGGTCGTCCAGGACCTGCCCTGGCGCAAGGGGCAGATTTTGATTTCGGTTTGCGCCGGCGTGCCGCTGTCGCGGCTCGGCGTCTCGCCGGCGCGGGTCGTGCGTGCCATGCCGTTCACCGCGGCCGAGATTGGCGCCAGCCCGACGGCCTATTTCCCAGACATCAAAGAGGCTCAGGCGGTTCTCGGACGGCTCGGCCCGGCGATCGCTTTGGCCAGCGAAAGGGACTTCGAAGTGGCGACCGTCAGCGCCGCGGTCTACGGCTGGGCGCAGGATCTGATCCGCAAGGCGGCCGAATGGTCGAGCGCCGAGGGCCTCGACCCGGCCATCGCCCGCCGGCTGACGGCCATGACCTTCGTGGCGGCGGGAAAATTGATCGCCGAAAAGCCCGAGCCGATCGATCTATTGCTCGAACAGCTGGTGACGCCGGGAGGCATCACCGAGCGGGGCCTGCAGGTTCTGTCGGCGCGCGGCGTGCCCGCCGCCTGGGAGGAGGCTTGCGCGGCGGTGCTCGACAAATTGACTGGGCAGGTGCTGGACTGATTGCGGCGTCTCGGCCGCTGCCCCTACCGCTGCGGCGCGGGTGGATAGACCTGGCCGCCGGCGGCCTGTTCGCTGGGGGCGACGATGAGTTCGGCGATGTCGACGTGATCCGGCAGGCGCAGTGCCGAAACGAGCACGGCGGCAATGTCGGCCGGGCGCAGCGGCCGCTGCTCGGAATACATGCGTTTGCGCAGGCCTTCGCGGTCGCCGTCGAAAGCCTTCAAGTAGAAATCCGTCTCCACGCGCCCGGGAGCGAGCTCGGTCAGCCGCACGCCGGTGCCTGCAAGGTCGAAGCGCAGGATGCGGCCCGCTTGCGACAGCCCGGCCTTGGCCGCGCCATAGGCCGTCGTGCCGGGAAAGACGGCGCTGGCCGCGGTGCTGGTCAGGTTGAAGATGTGGCCGCGCTTGCGCGCGATCATGCCCGGCAGGAGAAGACGGATGAGCTGCAGCGGCGCCGTGAGGTTGAGCGCCACCACCTCGGCTGTTTCCTCAGCGCCCTGTTCGTGCAGTGGGCGCACCGTCGCCAGGCCGCCGGCATTGTTGACCAGAACGTCGATTTCCGCCGCCCCGAGCGCAGCGGCGATCGCTTCCGTGTCGCGGACATCGGCGACCAGCGGCCTGACCCGCGGCCCGAGCCGCTGCTGCAGATCAAGCAGCGCATCGTTGTTTCGCGCCAGCGCGTGGACGGTCAACCCTTCCGCGACAAGGCTTTCGACGATCGCGGCACCTATGCCTTTCGAGGCACCGGTGACGAGGGCGGTGCGATACTCCATGGCCGTTCTCCCAAGCTGCGATAATTAGAGCGCGCCGCGCTCGGCAACTGTCCTGAGGATGCCGACGAGGCCGGCCTCCCGCGCCGCCTTAAGTTCCTCCTGACCGCGGCCGCCCACCGCTGCAGTCGTCGAGGCCGAGATCGCGCGGATCGTCTCGCCATCGAGCCTGGCATCGAGGAGCGTGTCCCAGATCGCCTGATAGGTGGGGCCATATTTGCCCAGGAAGTCCTCGATGCCGTCGGCATTGAGGCTGTTGGAGATGAACGAGCCTTGCAGCGTCCATTTCGGACCCGGTCCATACATGAAGGCCCGGTCGACATCCTCGACCGAAGCGACGCCGTCGCGCACCAGCGCGATCGCCTCGCGCCACATCGCGCCCATAAGGCGCAAGGCGATATGGCCGGTCACTTCCTGGTTGAGCGTCACCGGCTTTTTGCCGATGGCCTCGTAGATGGCGCGTGCCCGGGCGATCACCTGCGGATCGCTCGCCTTGCCGCCGACGATCTCGACCAGCGGCATCAGATGCGCCGGGTTGAAGGGGTGACCGAGCACGATGCGGTGAGGCAAGCGGCACTCGGCCTGCATGTCGGAGACGAGTAGCGCCGACGAAGAAGAGGCGATGATGACGTCATCGCGGACATGGTCTTCGATCTCGGCGAGCAGCCGGCGCTTGAGCCGCAAATCCTCCGGGCCGTTTTCCTGCACGAAATCGACGCCGTCCAGCGTTTCGGCCAGCGTCTGGAAAAGCTGGATCGTGCCCGGCGCGGGCGAGCGGCCTTTCAACGCGTCGAGATCGGCCATCAGCGCGGGCAGCACGTCCTGGAAGGTTGCCTCGCGCCGCTCCATCGGATCGTAGACGCGCACGTCATGTCCGGCATGGGCGAAGCAGGCCGTCCAGCGCTGCCCGATCACACCGAAGCCGACAATGCCGACCGTCAGCCTTTCCATCGTCAGGCCCTCTTTCCATCGAGCGCGGCGCGGAAGGCCTCGTTGAGGTCGTTCCAGGGGATGAGCAGGTCGAGCCAGGCGCCGATCCGTCCGGCGACCAGGATCGCCTCGTCGATCAGGGCATCGAAGGGATGTGCGTCGCCCATGGCCGCCTTGAGCCGGAAAAGCAGCGCCGGCGTTTCCTCCATATGGCAGAAATCGCGAAGGCGCGTCGCAGCCTTGTCGAGCGCCAGCGCGGCGGTGTGGCGCCGCATCGCTTCGTCCGTTTCGCCACGCTCGGCGCGGATCCACCACAGGAATTCATGCAGCACCCGGGCTTCCGATTCCGCGGTGAAGACGGGTCCTGCCGGATGCATGATGGCGCGCGAGGATGTCACCCGGCTGATGTCGGACGGACAAGCGGCCCAGAGCGCCTTGCGTGCGGCGACGATATCCTGCGGCAGTAGCGATGGCGCCGGCGCAGCCGAGACACCACCGTCCACCTCGGAGAGCGTGCCTTCGAGGATGCGGCGGCCCTGGTCTCGCCTCAGCGTCGCAGCGAGTTCGGCGATGCCCTCCACCGGCGCGTCGAGATGGCCGAGCACGGTGATCTCGGCATTCTCTGCCTGCAGCGGCGCGAAGGTGATTTCGAGGAACTGCCGCACCGGCCAGTAGATGAAGGCGCCGGCGGTCGCGGCAAGCACATGCGTTGCGCCTTCCGGATCCTCCACGAAGGGCGCATGCCAGTAGATGTGGCTGCCGGCGATCTTGGGCGTGTGGAGTTGCAGGCGCATGGGTAGAGCAGACAGCAGTGCCCGGCGGGTGCGCTCGGCATCGCCGGTGAGCCGTATCGGCCAGCTTTGCCCTTCGGCCGAGAAATTCAGATCCATCTTATTTCCCGGGGTTGAAGAAGGAGACAGGCTTCAGGATCTGGTTGCGCATGTCGAGGAGATAGTCGGTCTCGATGACCTTGCGGCGATAGGCCTGCCATTCCGGATCGGCTTCCATGCGGTCGCGCCGCTCCTCCCGGTCGGCAAGGCTCGCGTATTTCCAAAGATGCACGGTGCGGGAGAGATCGCCGATATGGGTCTGGAAGAAGCCGAAAGGCTCGCCCAGATAATGCCGCTGCATGGGCAAGCCGACATCCTCGTAGAGCTTGAGGAAATGCGACAGCTTGTTGGGGCGGGCGGTGTAGGTCCGATGGTCGAAGATCATCCCGGTCACTCCTTCTGGTATCTGGTCCGGCTATGCTTGCGCCGCTGAAATCGTGTCTGGTCTGCCGATCCGGCTCAGCCGCAGCTGCGCACCGTCTCCGCGATGAGCCTGGCCGTCAGCGCCGGCGCTTCGATCTGCGGCACATGGCCGATGCCATCGAGGAGATGAACGGCGGCGAAGGCCGGCGCGCGGGCCGCGTGAGCGGCCGGAATGACACGGTCGAGCTTGCCCCAGACGAGCCGCGTCGGGACGCCAAGTTCCGCAAGCGCCGTCGTCAGGTCGAAGCCTTGCGTTCCGTCGGGAAACAGGGTCTCGGCCATCGCGGCCAGCGCGCCGCGATTGCCGGTCCTGTCGATCTGCCTGAGCGCTGCTTGCGCATAGCCGGCGGGCAGGGCTGCCGGGTCGCCGACCATGACTGCCAACCAGCGCTCCAGCGCCTGGACGCTGGTCGCCCGGGCAAGCCCGGCGATGAAGCCTGCATTGATCTCGGGGCCGAGCCCGCCCGGGGCGAAAAGGGTCACGGAGCGCACCGTGAGACGGCCAAGCCGGGCGAGCGCAAGAGCCGCCGCCCCGCCCAGGGAGTGGCCGACGAGATGGGCGTCCTGCACGCCCATCTCTTCCAGGCGGTCGGAAAGGGTGAAGGCGATTTCCTCGATGTCCTTCGCCGGTCTTGCGGCTTCCGCGCCGTGGCCGGGCAGGTCGAGGCTGATCGTCGCGATACCTGGTTCGAGCAAAGGCACGACCTGCCGCCAAACGGAGCGGTCGGCCCCGAAGCCATGGATCAGGAGCGTCGGCACCGTTTGCCGTGCTGTCGCCGGCGCGGCAGCGAGCGACGCCGGGCAAGCGGCCTGCGCCGTCAGGATGCCGCCGGGCGCGTCCGAACGGGCGGCGAGGGCGGCATCGATGTCGCGCTTCTTGATTCGCCCTCTGGGACCGCTTCCCGCGACGGTCGAAAGGTCGAGCCCCGCGGCGGCGGCAAGCCGGCGGGCAAGCGGGCTTGCGATCGCGCGGGCGCCGGACTGGCGGACGAAGGAAGAGGCATTGGCGGCCGCGAGCGGATCGGCGGCCGCTATTGTCGCGACTGGAGCCGCCTGGCCTGCCGCCGGCTTCTCGTCCGCGATAGTGCCAAGCACGGCGCCCACCGGCGCTTCCTGCCCCTCGGTGAAGAAGATGTCCGCCAGCCAGCCGTCGCGATCAGCCTCTATTTCGGTCGCCGCCTTGGCCGTCTCGACGGTGACGATGAGATCGCCGGCCTTGACCGGATCGCCCGGTTTGGCCGCCCAGGCAACCACCAGAACGGCTTCCATATACTCGCCGCCGGCGCTGTCGATGCTGATCGGATGGGTTGCCATCTGCCGCCTCCGTCACTTCAGGGTCTTCAGCGCGGCGGCGCGGATCTTCTCGGCACTCGGCAGCATCGCCGTTTCGAGCGGTTCGGAATAGGGGATCGGCATGTCCGGCAGCGTGACGCGCGCGACCGGCGCGTCCAATTCGTCAAAAGCATGGTCCATGATCGTCGCCGAAAGTTCGGCGGCGTAGCCGCAGAAACGCCAGCCCTCGTTGACCACGACGGCGTGGTGCGTCTTCGCGATCGAGGCGACGATGGCATCGATGTCGAGCGGGCGCAGCGACCGGAGATCGACGATCTCGGCCGAAACGCCGTCCATGGCGAGAAGATCGGCCGCCTTCGACGCCTCGACCACCATCTTGGAGGTGGCGAAGATCGAGATGTCGCTGCCCTCGCGCAGGATCGCCGCCTTGCCAAGCGGCACCGTCACGTCGCCTTCAGGCACTTCGCCGCGCGTGTTGTAGAGCAGCTTGTGCTCGAGGAAGACAACAGGCTGGCTGTCGCGGATCGCCGCCTTCAGCATGCCCTTGGCGTCGGCGGGCGTCGAAGGCGCGACGACCTTGATGCCGGGAATATGGGCGACCATGGAATCGAGCGCCTTGGAGTGCTGCGCGCCGGCACCGGCGCCGCCGCCGCCCTGGGTGCGCAGCACGAAGGGCATTTTCACCTGACCGTTCCAGACGTAGTTGTAGATCGAGGCCTGGTTGACCAGCGCATCAAGCGTCAACGGCATGAAATCCGCATACATGATCTCCAGCACCGGCCGGGTGCCGGTCATGGCGGCGGTCACCGCCATGGCGGTCAGCGCCTGTTCGGAGATCGGCGTGTCGCGCACCCGCTTTTCACCGAATTCCTCCATCAGCCCCTTCGTCACCTTGAACACGCCGCCATAGCGGCCGATGTCCTCGCCGAAAAGGAAGACGGAAGGGTCGGCCTGCATTTCCTCGCGCAGCGCGGCGTTGAGCGCTTCGGCATATCGCATCATCGCCATGTCAGTGCGCCTCGCTGTAGGGATTGCAGGCTTCGTCGACCGCAAATTCCGGCATCGGGTCGGAAAGCGCGGCCTCGAAGGCTTCGTCCGTCTCGGCCTTGGCCGCGGCCTCGATCGCGGCGAGCCGCGCCTCGTCGACCTTGCCCGACAGCGCCTTGCGCGAGACGAGCAAGGGGTCGCGCGCCTTCCAGGCCGCGATGTCCTCCGGTTTCTGGTAGCCGCCCATGTCGGAGGTGGAGAAGCCTTCGACGCGATAGGTCTTGCATTCGACCATGCCGGGACCTTCGCCGCGCCTCGCCCGCTCCACCATGGCCGACACGGCGCGGTAGACGGCGACCGCGTCGTTGCCGTCGACGATCTCGGCCGGCATGGCATAGCCGGCTGCGCGGATCGACAGATCCGCGACTGGCGACTGGACGTCTGAAGGAACGGTCAGCCCGAACTGGTTGTGCTCGAGCACGAAGACGACCGGCAGTTTCCAAAGTCCGGCCATGTTCATCGCCTCGTGGCAGATACCGGTCTGGGCGGCGCCGTCACCGAAAATGCACATGGCGACATTGCCGGTGCCGAGGATCTGCATCGACAGCGCCATGCCGGTGGCGGCGGGAATGCCGGCACCGACGATGGCATTGCCGCCGATCACGCCCTTTTCGGCATCGGCGACCAGCATATGGCCGGCGCGCCCGCCGCAGGCGCCCGTGGCCCTGCCGAATATCTCGGCCACCACGGGACGCATGGCCATGCCCTTGCCGATATAGACGGCGTGGCCGCGGTGCGTAGTGGCCACCTTGTCGCCCGTCTCCAACGCGGCCGTGGCGGCGACGCCGACAGCCTCCTGGCCGTCGCACCGGTGGATCGGGCCGCGTGTGCGCCCTTCCTTGTGAAGCGCTCCAAGCCTCTCTTCCAAATGCCGCACCAGCAGCATCCGGCGATAGATTTCCAGCTGTTGTTCGACCGAAGGAGTGTTCTTCACGGCTATCCCCGATTTCGTGCCGAAATTAAATACAAAAGTGTCGACACTTTGCAAGCGCTTCTGCAAGATAGGGTGAAAACAAGTTTGGAAAAGGGGACCGGCCATGCGGCTGAAGGACAAGGCGGCAATCGTCACGGGAGCGGGCGCCGGCATTGGCGCCGCCGTCACCGAACTCTTCGCCAGGGAGGGTGCCTACATTCTCGCCGTCGACCGCGACGGCGCGCGGGCCAGCGAAGTGGCGGCCAGGACCGGCGCCTTGGCGACGGAGGCGGATGTCTCCGACGAGGCCTCCGTCGCGGCGATGGTGCGCCGCGCTCAAGAGGCGTTCGGGCGCATAGACGTGCTGGTCAACAATGCCGGCTACGGCATTCGCGGTTCGGTCGTCGACACCGCGGCAGGGGATTGGGATGCGCTGATGGCGGTGAACCTGAAGGGCGTCTTCCTCTGCTCCAAGCATGCCATTCCCGTCATGGCTGCCGGTGGCGGCGGGGTGATCGTGAACACTGCCTCGAACGTCGCCAATGTCGGCCTTGCCGACCGAGCCGCCTATGTCGCCTCGAAAGGCGGCGTCGCGGCGCTGACGCGGGCCATGGCGCTCGACCATGCGGGCGAGAACATCCGCGTCAACGCGGTGGCGCCGGGCGTGACCTGGTCGAGCTATTTCGACAGCATGCTGGAGACGCATCCGGACCCCAAGGGGTTTGTCGCGGCCCTGAATGCCCGTTCGCCCATGAACCGCATCGCGCAGCCGATCGAGATCGCCAATGCGATATTGTGGCTCGCGAGCAGTGAATCTTCCTTCGCGACCGGCTCGATCCTGACGGTGGACGGCGGTATGACCGCCTGGTGAGAGCGAGCTCCATCGCATCGCGCCGGCACGTCCTTCACGGCATCAGGCAGCGGGCGGGATGGAACGCAGGGCGGCGAGCATCTCGTCGAGGTCTGCGCAGGGCAGGCAGCCGAGGTCGGCGATATCCTTGGTAACATCAACCGGCAGGCCCGAATTGGAGTCCTTCGGCACCTCGTTCAGCCGCCCGCCGATCAGCACCGGCAAGGCAAGCCCTCGCGCCGCCATCGCGGCTTTCAGCGCCTGCGCGTAGCGAAGCGCCACGCCATTGTAGGTGCTGACCGCGATGGCGTCCGCGCCGGTTTCGGCGGCGCGAGCGACGAGCACCTCCGGATCGACGGCGACACCGGCATCGGCAATGGCGACACCCAGGCCCTCGAGCGCCTGCTCGACGAGATATTTGCCGTGCTCGTGCACGTCGGTGGTGCCGATGCAGACGGTGAGATTCCGTGCGGCCTCCACCTGCTTTTGCGCCGCCACCCAGGCCGCTGCCTTGTGGTTGAGCTCGCGCGCCCATTCGGCATGGATCAGCGGCGCGCGTCCGCGCTGGCCCACCGCGCCCGGGCCGAAAAACGCTTCCAGGCGCCGCGGCCCGATGCGGCGGATGGCCAGCATCAGCGCGGCGGGGTCGTTCACTTCGACCCCGCGTTCGGCGAGGCCAGCGAGAGTTGCGTCGGCAAAGCGTCGCCCGCCTTCGACCAGCACATCGGCCATCGCCTCCACCTTTGCCCAGTCGAAGACCGGATCGTAGAAGGGCGCATTCAGCGTCAGCCGATGGGCAAAGGTCTGCGCATCGATGATCTCGTCGACATCGGGAATGCGCTGGTTCTCGGTCACCGGCACCGGATTGATCGCATGGCCCGACGGCCAGCGCCCCATCGCGAGTATGTCTGCCAGGAGATAGCTCGCCAGGCTTGCGTAATTGCCGGCGGGAGTCGACTGATAGGAGACGGTGTTGCCGAAGATCATGGTGCCCGGCGTGTCCGTGACCCGGACGAGCGCTGCGTGAAAGGCGGTGCGCGACAGCGGATCGCTGAAGTGATGGCCATAGCAATGGCCAAGCCGCGCGCCGATCAGCGTCTCGACGATGTGTTTCTCCACCAGCACCATGCCGAGCGCGCAGGCCATGTCGATGAAAAGCCCCGCGAATCCGTCGTCGAGATTCGAATGGACAAGGATTTCCGCATCCTGCGCGGCGATCAGGCCGAGCGCGGTGACGGTCGCTTCGGTTGTCGCCACGTCATCGTCCCAATAGGGCAGCCGGAAGGTGAAATACTGTCCGAGATTGCCGATGGCCGTCGCCCCGGCGGCGATCGCGGCGCGGGTGTTTTCGACGGCGCCAGGCAAGCCGAGCATGAAGTCGCCGAAATGGGCGGCGGCCGGCGCGGCATTGGTGATGCGTGCGAAGTCTTCCGGACCGTTGAGCACGATGCCAGTGCCGCGCGCGGCCTTGGCGCGCATGGCTTGCGGATACCCCATCGACCAGTCCAGCGTGATGCCGAAGCGATCGACCGTCACGCCGGCCTTCCGGCATTGCTCATGCACCTCGCCGATCGCCGCGATGGTGCGGTCGACGCTTCGGAAGCCGATATGCGCATGTTGCATGACGCGCTTTTCGGCCGCTGCCTTGCGTTTCCACGCGGCTTCGGACGGCATTCCGGTTTCGGTGAGGAAGCGGCAACTCCCGAGCCGCCAGTCGCGCGCCATTGTTCGCCCCTCGGCAAGCAGGTCTGCACCCGGCTGGAGACGCGGATCGATGAGGACGGGGGCGATGTCGGCGGTCATGATATCTGCTGCTCGGTTTCGGCGATGAAACGGCGAATGATGGCGGCGATGCCCTCGGGCTTCGCGAGGGGATGGAAATGCGCGCCGTCGACGGATGCGTATCGCGCGGCCGGTATCGCGGCGGCGATGGCTTGCGACAGGGACGGCGGCGTCAGCACGTCGCCCATGGCGGCGATCACCTGGACCGGAGCGGCGATGCCCGGCAGGTCGTCGAGACGATCGTGGTCTAGCAGCATCCGCACCCGCGCGGCGGCGACGCCAAGCGGGGCGAGGGTCCGGGAGGCGGCGGCGACGGCCGCCTCGAGCTGCGCGGAATGCGCGGCGAGGTAGGGAGGCTCGTGGCAGAGCGCATGGGTGAGCCGCTGGTAGGTCTCGGCCATGCCGGCTTCGAGCAGTTCGGCACGGGCTGTGAAGAGCGTGCGGAAGCGGGCGTCTGCCCGCGCCCAGGAACTGCTGATCGTATAGCTCAGGCCAAGATCGGCATGGTCGAGCGCTAGCACCTGCGCGATGGCGCCGCCGGTGGAATGCCCGACGACATGCACGGGCCCGCCCGTCTGCGCCAGCAGGCCGGCGACGTCGCTGGCGATCAGGGATATGGAGTAGGGGCCTGCCGGGCGGTCGCTGGTGCCCGCGCCACGATGATCGGTGACGATCAGGCTATGGTCGGCCTCGAGCAGGCGCACCACGCCGGCCCAGAATCGTCCGTCGCCGCCGAGCCCCGGGATGAGTACCAGGCGCGGACCGCTCGCGCCAAACGTTTCGTAATGGATGCGGCAGCCATCGGCGGCGACGAAGAAGGCCATCAGCGGCGGCCTCCCATGCCGAGCAGGTCCATGTCGAGCAGATCGCGAAGCGCGGCAACGAGGCTCAGCGCCGTCAGCGCGGAGGTCTTCGGATTGCCGGCAGAGGGCGCGTTGACCAAACTGAACGAGGCGGTGCCGGCGGCGCTCTCGGCCTCGATTTCATGGCTGTTGCCGCCCGCCTTTGGATCGGCGATCACGCGCACGGTGACCTTGTCGGCGCCCACGGCCAGCGCCACGGCGAAGGCGGCATTGAGGTTTTTCGGGTAGGCCGTTGTCGCTTCCGCGGGCGTGCCCTCGAACAGCGTCACGGCATCGTCTTCGGCCGACAGGCCAAGCGCGGCGAGCTCCGCCTTCCAGGCCACCGGCGGCTTGCGTGAGGTGTAGCGCACCCGCGCGTCGGGAAGGGCAGCAATGGCACGGAGATAATCGAGGCCGCCCAGGGCGCCTGCCGGCAGGACGACGCGCGCGCCGCCATTGCGGCCGGCGGCGGTGATACGGGCATGAAGCGGCGCATCAGCCAACGCGCCGACTGACGCGATGATAGTGGGGATGCCGGCTTCGAGCAGCGCCGGCACATAAGCGGCCACCGCCTCCTGGCCTGCCGCCTCGACCACCGCTCCCGGCCGCGCGTCGATCAATTGCTCAATCCGCGTGACCGCGCTGATCCCGGCCGGCAATTCGGGGTTGGCGCCTTCGCGCAGGAGCATCACCCAATCGATCGCGTCCGCTGAAAAAGCCGAGACGATCTCGCGCGCGATCGCGCCGTAGCCGATGACACCAAGCGTCGTCATCCGGCGTCTTCAGGAGTTACGGCTCACGGGGTCGAACTTGTCGGCTAGGTCGGCGCCGAAGACCGTCTGGCGCTCGATCTCCAGCACGTTTTCCGGGCGCGGGAAGTTGGACGGCACGCGGTCGCCCGACCTGCGCGGCTTGCCGATGAGACGAAAGAAGTCCTCGAGCCCGTTGGGCACGATCAGCCAGACCCAGCGAAGCCGCGTCTCGCCGTCATTGATGAACATGTGCCGGACATTCTTCGGCAGGAACACCACGCTGTCGGACCGTATCGGATATTCCTTGCCGTCGACGACGGCGCGGCCATGGCCTTCGATCACATAGATCGCCTCTTCGTTGCGCTCATGCGTGTGCTCGCGCACATAGCCCCCCGGCGCGACCGACTGCGTGCCAAGCGCGAACGGGTGCTCCATGCCGACGATATGCGGCGCCAGCGCCACGTCGATATGGCCGTTCGCCGGTACCGGCTGCCAATAGCTTTCACGCGTTTCGGACCCGGAGACATGAATGCCGGATGGAGCAGGTGGAAGATGGGTGTGGTCCATGGCTCTGCCTCGAAAGGGCTGCAAATGATCGGGCGGGAGCATGCCGCTCACCTCATGGAGAGTATAACGCAAAAAGTGTCGACACAATAGTAGACAGATTTTATTTCGCGCCCCTATAGTGTCGTGGCGATGACAGCAGGGGGAACGCCAATGGGCGAATTCGACGTTCTGGTTATCGGTTCCGGCTCGGCGGCCTGCTCGGCGGCGTTGCGGGCCGCCAAGGGCGGCCTCAAGGTGCTGGTGATCGAAAAGAGCGGGTGGTTGGGCGGCACCTCCGCCATGTCGGGCGCGGGGGTCTGGATACCCGCCAACCATGTGGCGGCGGACGCCGGCGTTGCCGACAGCCGGGACGACGCGCTGACCTATCTGCGCGCCGTGGCGCCTGAAGGCTGGGCGCGCAAGGAAGATGCGCTCTGGAGCGCCTTCGTCAGGGCCGCCCCCGACATGTTGCGTTTCCTCTCCGGCAGCACGCCTCTCGACTTCCGCCTTGTCAACGAGCCGGACCCCTTCGCCGAAGCGCCCGGCGGCAAGCTTTACGGCCGTATGGTTTCGCCGAGGCCGCTCAGCCGCCGCATCCTGGGCAAGTTCGCGGCGCGCCTGCGCCGTTCCACCTTGCCGCACAGCTTCAGCTACCAGGAAATCGTCGACAGCGACCTCTATCATCACCCCATCCGCGCCGGCCTCAGGCTCTGGCCGAAGCTGCTTTGGCGGCGGCTGACGAATTCCGGCGGGCAGGGCACGGCGCTGATGACCGGGCTCATCAGGGGGTGCCTCGATGCTGGCGTCACCTACTGGCTGGAAACCCGCGCCGTGAGCCTGCTTCAGGATTCGGACTCACGCGTGATCGGCGCCGAGGTGGAGCGCGAGGGCCGGCGGACGAAGCTTCTTGCCCGGCGCGGCGTGGTCATCGCGACCGGCGGCTTTGAATGGGATGCCGAGATGCGGGCGCGCCATTTCCCCGGTGCCCTGGATAGTATCGGCAGCCCTCCCACCAATGAGGGCGATGGCCAGAAGCTTGCGGCTTCCGTCGGCGCGGAGCTGGACCGCATGGATCAGGCGAACGTCTATCCCTGCCTGCCGACGCGCTACCAGGGCAAGCCGCACGGCCTGCCCATGACCTTCCAGGCCGAACCGCATTCGATCGTGGTCAACCGCGATGCCAGGCGCTTCGTCAGCGAGAATGATTTCAATATCGGCGAGGCGATCGATGCGCGCGGACCGGATGGCGCACCCGTCAATCTGCCCTGCTATCTGGTCGGCGATCATCGCTTCGTGAAGACGTCGCTGCCCTTCCGCTGGTACGCGTCCTACGAACGCCACTGGATCAAGAAGGCCGACACGATCGGCGGCCTTGCGGCAAAACTCGGACTGCCGGCGGCGGCGCTCGAAGAAACGATCGCCCGCTGGAACGGCTTTTGCGCGAAGGGACGCGATGAGGATTTCCGCCGCGGCGAGAATGGCTGGGAGGAATACAAGGCGCACGGTCCGCGGAACCGCCTGAAGCCGATCGACAAGCCACCCTATATCGGCATGACGATCAATCGCTCGATCCTCGGCACCAAGGGCGGCGCCCGTACCAATGAGCGGGCGCAGGTCCTGAGGCCGGACGGTTCGATCATCCCTGGGCTTTATGCCGCCGGGCTTGCCATGGCCAACCCGATCGGCACCCGCGCCGTGGGCGCCGGCACGACCCTCGGCCCAAACATGACCTGGGGTTTTATTGCCGCCGAAACCATCCTTCACCAGAACCGGTGAGAGTTCTCCGAGGCGAATGGGGGTCGTTTGCAGGAGGGGGCGGAATCCTACGCTAGAGCGGTTCAGCATTTCACAGAATCGCCGAACCGCTCTATCTCTTTGTTTTTACGCAATTCCGGACGGAAAACCGTTTCACAGTTTTCCTGGAACTGCTCTAAGCGCGGTAGCAAGATTTCCCTGTTTGAATTCACCCTGAGTCTCCGTATCGCGCAGCGCTATGTGGTCGGCGGCTTGTGAAACATGGATTGCCGAAACGACGCCGGCAATCAGGGAGACGATACCGCACGTTTCCGCCGACGAAGGCCAACGTCCGTGCGCCGCCAAGCCAAAGATCACACCAAAGACGGTCTCAGACACGATAAGCTGTGCTGCAAGAGCAATGGGCAGATTGCGCGCCGCAACGTTCCAAGACCAAACCCCGCCGACTGAAGCCAGGATGGCAAGCGATCCGCCCCAAAGGTAGACATTGCCGGCCAAGTCCCAAGAGGCGCCGAGCCTGGAAAGCCCGAACACCCCCGTCGCCGCTTCTCAAAAAGCCGTGCCCAAGCCCCAAACGATGCCATGGTTCTCTGCGGTCAGTCGGCACCAGATCTCATCTGGTTGACTTTGACGCGTGTCACGTTCCAACCGCTTCGTGCCAGAAATGGACGCTGAGTATGCGTTCTCCGAAGCCGACACGCCTCCGCTGCGATCATCGCCGAGGATCGGGGGCGACGAACCCGCAAGTCTATCGCTCTCGGTCATATATTGACTAACTACGGACTCAGGGCTAGCTTTTGCGCGCAGCCTCCTTGCAAGGCTGGGTGGCGACGAAGCCATCTGAGCAAATCAAGGCAAAAAAGCCTCCCTATGTCTCTGACAACAGAGCCAAAGGGAGGCTTTTTTCGTTTGTGCAATCCCGACGAAGACGTCGGTGGTAACGGTGCTGCGTTACTCGAAGCACTGGTGTGGCTGAGCTTGCCCGAACGGCAAGATTGCAGCCTCCGCCAGGGTCAAAATGCATCCCCGGCCAATTGCGCAGACGGGCCAGCGGTTTTCACGACAGCTGTCTCAAAGGAGTAGGGGAATGACAAAGGTATCAAGGGAGGTCGAGACGCTCGGAGGTGTTGATCACGCCCTGGGCGAAGAATACGAACATGAGCCGGTGCCGATGTCGGCAAGGCGAACGACCTTTTCGGTGACGACCGTCTGGATAGGATTTCCGATGATCATCACAGGAGCCATGACAGGCTCGATCCTGGTGCTCGGCATGGGCTTCCGAAACGCGCTGACGGCAATGATCATCGGCAACGTCATCATGTTCGCCTATGTCGGCGCGCTTGGTGTTCTTGGTACCCGCCGCGGCACCAATTTCGCGCTGCTCGCCAGTATCGTCTTCGGCAAGAAGGGCTATGTGTTCGCCTCTGGCCTGCTGTCGACCTTGCTGCTCGGCTGGTATGCGGTGCAGACAGGCATCACCGGTGCGCTGATCAGTTCGGCCTACAATCTCAACTATGTGGCGATGACGATCATCGCCGGGCTGCTCTACATCGGCATCACCTTCGTCGGCGTCCGCGGCCTGCACCTGATCGGGCTGATTTCGGTTCCGCTGTTCGTCGTGCTCGGCGGCTGGGTCATGCTCGACGCGGCTTCGAAGACGACATGGGATGCGATCATCGCCTATCCGGGCAACAATGGTCAGGCGACGATGACGATGGGGGTCGGACTTACCGTGGTCCTTGCCCTGTTCATTGACGCCGGAACCGTGTCGGCCGATTTCAATCGCTGGGCAAAAGATACCAGAAGTTCGGTGATCGCCACCTTTAGCGCCTTTCCGTTAGCAAACCTGCTGGCCATGCTGATCGGCGGAATCACCACCGCGGCGCTCGCCGTGCCCAACGCCAACCCGTTCGGCGCCGACAACATGTTCGGCTACATGAACGGCAAGCAGATGGCGTTCCTCAGCTTTCTGGCCTTCGTCTTCCTCTATTGCAATCTCGGTTCCGTCTGCGCGCACTGCCTCTACAATTCGGCAACGGGCTGGTCGCGCATCTTCGGCAGCCGGATGCGGCTGTTCGCGGTCTTGCTCGGCGCAATCGGCATCGTGGTGGCCGCCGGCAATGTCTGGGCCTTCTTCATCGAGTGGCTTTCGTTGCTGGGCATTCTTGTTCCGCCGATCGGCGCGATCATCCTGGTCGACCAGTATGTGTTCCGCAAGAATGCCGAGATCGACCGCGACTGGCGGCCGTCGGCTTTCGTAGCCTGGACCTTCGGGTCGTTGGTCGCCCTGGTGGTGGAGTTTTACGCCCCGCACCTGTCGACGGCGATCAGCGCGGCGGTCGCCGGCGGCGCGGCCTATGCCCTGCTTTGCCTGCTGCCGTCGCCGGCACGGGCGGCTGCCTGAGAAAACCGGGGAAGGGTCGGGACTCCCGGCCCTTCCCCATCTATGATTGAAAATGGGGAAGGGACATCAGCAATGGCTGATCATGAAATATTCGCACTGGGTGACTTTGTCCTGCAGCGAGGAGCGACGCTGCGCGACGCCGGGGTTGCGTACAAGACGTTCGGGAAGCTGAACGCCAAGCGCGACAATGTCATCGTCTATCCGACATGGTATTCCGGGCAGCACATCGACAATGAATGGCTAGTGGGCAAGGGCATGGCGCTCGACCCCGCCAGATATTTCATCGTCATTCCCAACATGTTCGGCAACGGTCTCTCGTCATCGCCGAGCAACACGCCGGAGCCTTACAACGCCTCCCGCTTTCCGCAGGTGACGGCTTACGACAATGTCAGGGCCCAGCACCGGCTGATGACCGAGAAATTCGGTGTCGAACAGATCAGGCTGGTGACCGGCTGGTCGATGGGTGCTCTGCAGACCTTCCACTGGGGCGCGATGTACCCCGACATGGTGGAGCGCATCGCACCGTTTTGCGGATCGTCAAAATGCTCGCGGCACAATTTCGTCTTCCTCGAAGGCGTCAAGGCGGCACTTACCGCCGATGCCGCATGGAACAATGGCTGGTACGAGAAGAAGCCGGAAAGGGGCTTGCGGGCCATGGCGCGGGTCTATGCCGGCTGGGGCTTCTCACAGGCCTTCTATCGGCAGGAGCTTGACCTGAAGACGCTTGGTTATTCCTCACTTGAGGATTTCCTGGTGTCGTTCTGGGAAGGCTTCTTCCTGCCCAAGGACGCCAACAACCTCTTGACGATGCTGTGGACCTGGCAGAACGGGAACATCAGCGACAACGATCTCTACAAGGGCGACCTCAAGAAAGCCCTGAAGGCCATCAAGGCCAAGGCCTATGTCATGCCAGGGCGCACCGACCTCTATTTCCCGCCGGAGGACAGCGAGTTCGAGGTGGCCAGCATGCCGAACGCCAGGCTCGTTCCGTTCGAATCCGTATGGGGGCATTTCGCCGGTGGCCCGGGCACCAGCAAGGACGATGTGAAATTCCTCGATGGCAAGCTGAAGGAGTTGCTGGCAAGCTGACTACCGGAAGCCGGCCCGCTCCGCAAGGCGCGGGCCACGCTTCCCAAAGGAAGACCGGTCCGGGACATGGGGTTGGGGAACCCCGGGACAACAGATGGGAGCGTATATTGACGAGATCAAATACTACCTCCGAACCTTGGCGCGTCGGCGTGCTGTTTTCGCGCAGCGGGTTTATGGCGGTTATCGAAGAGACCCAGCTGCGCGGAACGTTGACGGCGATCGATGAGATCAACAACGCCGGTGGGGTCAATGGCCGCCCGATCGAACCGATCGTCTACAATCCGGGATCCGAGGCGCCGGCGTTCGGACGCTACGCCAAGAAGCTGATGGTCGAGGATGGCGTCAGCACGATCTTCGGCTGCTACACGTCCAGCAGCCGCAAGGCGGTGCTGCCGGTGGTGGAGCGGCTGAACGGGCTGCTCTGGTATCCGACGCTGTATGAAGGGTTCGAATTCTCGCCGAACGTCATCTACACCGGCGCGACGCCGAACCAGAACAGCGTCGAGCTGTGCCGCATCCTGATGGAACTTTACGGCACACGGTTCTTCTTCATCGGCTCGGACTATATCTATCCGCGCGAATCGAACCGCATCATGCGCGAGCTGATCCGCAACAGCGGCGGCAGCGTCGTTGGCGAAAGCTATGTGCGGCTGGGCGCCGCTCGCAACGAATTCCTGCCGGTCATGCGCGACGTCAAGAAGGCGCAGCCCGACGTGATCTTCTCGACCGTGGTGGGCGATGCCACGACTTTTCTCTATCAGGCCTACAGCGATCTAGGCCTCAATCCCAAGGTGATGCCGATCGCCAGCCTGACCACGACGGAAGCGGAGATCAGGGCGATGGGCCACGATGTCGGCGAGGGCCACATCACCGCCGCGCCCTATTTCCAGGGTATCGGCAACGAACGGAATTCCTCGTTCGTTCGGCGCTACAAGAAACGCTATGGCGATGACGAGCCGACCAACATGTGTCTGGAAGCATCCTATTTCCAGGTCAACGTGTTCGCCAAGACGTTTGAACAGACCAACTCCATGGACACCGAAATACTGCGCGCCTCGGTGATGGGCTCCGAGTTCGAAGCGCCGCAGGGCGATGTCTCCATCAATCCGATCTGGGGTCATGCCGACCTGTGGACACGGGTCGGCCGTGCCAACCGGCAAGGCCAGTTCGACCTGGTCTATGAATCGACGGCCTGCATACGGGCCGACCCTTATCTGATCGGCTATGGCCGCAATCTCGAATTCAGTTGAGACAGGTATGGTGACCGGCATGCTTTGCGAAAGAATGACAAGCGAGACGCTCAAATGATGAGATCTGGTCGTGAGCAGGACAGTCGCGGCGCCGGCCAGTGGCAAGAGAAGGGGCCGCATGGCCAGTCCTCGGGGCAGGCATCGCCGAAGGTATATTTCGATCTCAACGTGGCGGTCATCGTCGAGCGCGACGATGACGGGGAGAGATTGGTGCGCGAGCTGCAGAGGCTTCGCTGCAGCGTACATCACATCTGGCCGATGCCGCCGCAGATCCCGGCGCAGTTCGACGCGATCTACTGCGCGCTGACCGACGACCTGCCGCAGCGGTTGCCCTGGATACCCGGCGAGCCGGCGGCGGCCCTCGTCGTGGTGGAACGCGGCGGCGGCGCGCTTGATCTGCGGCTGATGCACAATTGCGCGGCGCATGGCGTGCTGCACTACCCGACCACCGCTCGCTCGGTGCAGGCGAGCCTTGCGCTGGCGCGCGGACACTATCTCTACGAAAAGCGTTTGCGGGGACGCATCGACAAGCTCGACGAAAGCCTGCGCACGATGCGCAGCGTCGAGCGCGCCAAGTCGTTGCTGATCAGGGTCAAACATGTCAGCGAGGAGGAGGCTTATAACTATCTCAGGCGCCAGGCGATGGAGCGGCGCGTGACGATCGGCGCGGTGGCAAATGCGATAATTGACTCGCACGAGCTTCTCAGCTAATCGTCGAATTCTGTTGGCGGCGACGATGCCGTCCAAACATCCGGGTAATGGAACCTCACGATTTTCGCTCTGGCGGGACGTGGGGTTTTTTATTGCCGAATTGACTGAATTCTCGCGGCGGCGAAGCCACGAAAAATAATGGCGACAGGGCCTCGAAACGAACTGCTGAACGCAGCTCGCTTCGGGGCCTTTTTTGTTTTGTTCAGGGAGGACGGAAGGTGATCAATAATCGTCGTAGTTTCTTGAAGGGCACCGCCGCATTCGGCGCGGCCACTCTGGCCGGATTTCCACACATCTGGAGCAAGAACAGTTCACTCGCTCGGGCAGCCGGTGGCGAGATCAAAGTCGGCGTCTTGTTCTCGCTGACCGGCACAACGGCCATCATCGAGGAATCGCTCAACAAGGCGACACTGCTGGCCATCGAGGAGATCAACGCCGCCGGCGGCGCCAACGGCATGAAGCTCGTGCCGGTGGTCGAGGATCCGGCATCCGATCCGGCCACTTTCGCCGAGAAGGCTCGCAAGCTGGTGCTCAGCGACAAATGCGTATCGGTGTTCGGCTCCTACACATCGGCAAGCCGCAAGGCGGTGCTGCCGGTGTTCGAAAAGCAGAACAACCTCTATTGGTACCCCACACTTTATGAAGGCCGGGAATGCTCCAAGAACGTCATCTACACGGGTGCCGTTCCCAATCAGCAGCAGGACGACTTCATACCGTGGCTGGTCGAGAAGTTCGGCAAGCGCTGGTACCTGATCGGTTCGAACTACATCTATCCGAAGGAAGAGAACAACTACTGCAAGAAGCTGCTGGCCGAACTCGGCGCCGAGGTGGTGGCGGAAGAATATGTGCCGCTTGGCCACTCGGAATTCTCTTCGGTCATCAACAAGCTGAAATCCGAGAAGCCGAACGTCATCTTCTCCACCGTCGTCGGCGATTCAGTCGTGGCGCTGCACCGGCAATATCACGCCGCCGGGCTCGATCCGCAAACGATGCCGATGGCAAGTCTGACGACCTCGGAAAACGAGGTCGCCGCTATGGGCAGCGCGGCGGCGGCCGGACACTTCACCTCGGCGCCATACTTCATGGTCTGGGACTCGCCCGAGAACCATAAATTCGTCGACGCCTACCGGCAGCGCTGGGGCGCCGACAAGGTCACCCACTTCGTTTCCGAACCGTCCTATTTCCAGGTCTACCTGTTCAAGCAGGCGATCGAAAAACTTGCCGGCAGCGACATCGATCCGAACACCATCCGCGAAGCGGTCAAGGGCCAGGAGATCCTGGCGCCGCAAGGCAAGGTCAAGATCGAGCCTGAGAACCTGCACACCTGGCTGTGGCCGAAGATCGGCCAGTGCAAGGCGGATGGACAGTTCGAGATTTTGAAGCAATCGGCGAACTCGCTCGAACCGTCACCCTACAAGGCCTACCCGCACCAGCTCTGCACCGCGACAGGCCTGAAAGAGGTCTGAGCGGAACTCCCGAGCCAACTGATGGCGGCGAGCCAATGCGCCGCCATCTCTTTCCGAACCTGAAGGCATTCCTGATGGACGTCGTCATTTCCCAGCTTGTGACCGGTCTCAGCATCGCATCGATCCTGATGCTGGTGGCGCTTGGGCTGGCCATCATTTACGGCGTCACTGGCGTCATCAACCTGGCGCATGGCGAATTCGTTATGCTCGGCGCTTACGGCGCCTGGGTACTGCAGAGCTATTTCGGGCTCGGCCTGCTGGCGAGCCTCGTGCCGATCTTCATCCTTCTGGCGCTGTTCGGCTGGCTGATCGAGATGCTGGTCATCCGCCATCTCTATGACCGGCCGCTCGACACCATCCTGGCGACGTGGGGCATCAGCGTCATGGCGCAGCAGGCGGTGCGGCTGATCGCCGGCGGCGAGCTTCGCTATGTCGAAATGCCGGCGGCACTCGGTGGCAGCATCAGCATTTTCGGGGTCAGCGAATCCGCTTATCGGATCTTCATCCTGTTCCTGGCGCTCGCCCTGTTCGCCGTCACCTGGTTCATCTACCGCTACACGCATTTCGGGCTGAAGCTTCGCGCGATCACCCAGAACAGGGCCATCGCCAGCAGTTTCGGCATCAATTCCGGCCGCATCTATCGCGCGACCTTCGCCTATGGCGCGGGCGTCGCCGGTCTTGCCGGGGCTCTGATTTCACCGCTTAAGAGCGTGTCGCCCGAAATGGGCACGTCCTATGTCGTGGATGCCTTCATGGTGGTCGTGCTGGGTGGCGCGCAGAGCCTGATAGGAACGCTGGCGAGCTCAGGCATTCTCGGCGAGCTGACCGGCTACCTCGCTTTCTACAGCAACGACACGATCGCCAAGGCGATCGTCCTGCTCTGCATCGTCGTGCTCATCCGCTTCCGGCCGCAGGGACTGTTCACCGCTCGCACCAGATCGTGACGCTGGGCGCCCGGACAACCAAGGAAAGAAGACATTGCCTGGAAAGACGATCATTCAAGTGGCTGTGTACGCGGCGGTCTGCCTCGTCATCTTCCTCATCCCATTAGTCCTGCAAGACGCGTTCCTGCTGAACAAGTATGCCCGCTACCTGGTGTTCGGCATGCTGGCGGTGTCGCTGTGCCTGTCATGGGGGCAAGCCGGCATTCTCAACCTCGGTCAGGCGATGACGTTCGGCATCGGCTCCTATTGCATGGCGGTGCTGAAGCTGAAAACCATCCCCGTCCACACCGGCAGCGACGGATTGCCGGACTTCATGGTGTGGAACAACGTCACGGAACTGCCTTGGTTCTGGACGCCATTCTACTCGCTGGTCTTTGCCTTGCTGGCCGGCGTGCTGATCCCGGCCGGCTGCGCGGCGCTGCTCGGCTGGTTCATGTTCCGCGGCAGGGTCACGGGTGTCTACGCGGCGATCATCACGCTGGCCGCGATGGTGGTCGTGCAACTGCTGATCATTGACCAGCAGCAGTTCACCGGCGGCTTCAACGGCATCACCGACCTCGCCCAGTTCGACGTGGCCGGCTTCGCCTTCGATGCCTATGACTCGGCCACCTATTACCTCGTCGCCATCTGCCTGACGGCGGCGCTGTTCCTGGCGCTGGCTATCACCAAGAGCAAGACCGGCCTGATCCTGCAGGCGATCCGTGACGAGGAGGACCGGGTGCGCTTTTTCGGCTACGACGTTGCGCTCTACAAGATCTTCATCTTCTCCGTTTCGGCCGGCATCGCCGGTCTGGCCGGCATGCTCTACACCATCGTCATGGAGTTCGCTTCGCCGACATTCCTCGGCGTGCCGCTCAGTCTTTCGGTGGTGATCTGGGTGGCGGTCGGCGGCCGCCAGAGCCTGCTTGGCGCCATGCTGGGCGCGATCATCGTCACCGGCGTGCAGGGTGCCCTTTCGGAATCGGAAACCTTCCTCGACAGCTGGACCCTGGTGATGGGGTTGCTGTTCGTCATCGTCGTGCTGTTCATGCCGAAAGGCATCGCCGGCGGCATGGAATTGTTGGCGAACCGTTTCGGCGGCCATCGCGCGGTCCCGGCTGTCGCCGCTCCGAAGCCCGCAAGGGCCGAAGCCGACGATGCCCGCCGTGCGGAGAGCCTGTCATGAGCGCGGGCCAGGAAGACCTGCTGGTGATGGACAAGGCAACCGTGAGCTTCAGCGGCTTCCGTGCCGTGTCGGAGCTTGATCTGACGGTGAGAAAGGGCGAGTTGCGTTGCCTCATTGGTCCCAACGGGGCCGGCAAGACGACGACGCTCGACCTGATCTGCGGCAAGACGCGGTTGACGTCTGGCGAGATCCGCTTCGAGGGGCGGGCGATCCAGAAGCTTCCCGAACACCAGATCGCGCGCGTCGGCATCGGCCGCAAATTCCAGGTCCCGAGCGTGTTCCGGGAACTGACTGTCCGCGACAATCTCCACATCGGCCATTCGCGCAGGCCCGGCGTCTTCCGCAACCTGTTGACGTTCGGGCGCAGCGCCGACGCATCCGGCATCGATCGGCTCGCCGAAATGGTCGGCCTGGAGAACGAGCTCGAAATAGAGGCCGCGCATCTCTCGCATGGCCAGACGCAATGGCTGGAGATAGCGCTGCTGCTTGCCCAGGACCCGACGCTGATCCTGATGGACGAGCCGACAGCGGGCATGACGGCGCAGGAAACCATGAAGACCGCGCAGCTATTCAACCGGCTTCGCGGCCGTCACACGCTGGTGGTGGTCGAGCACGACATGGGCTTCGTGCGCGACATCGCCGAAACCATCTCCGTCATGCATCAGGGCCGGCTGCTTGCAGAGGGGCCCATCTCGGAGGTCGAACGCAACAAGGAGGTGCGCGACGCCTATCTCGGATCGGGAGGAATCGGCCATGCTTGAACTCGCTGACGTCGATGGTTTTTACGGTCGCAGCCGCGCCCTGCAGTCGCTGACGATGCGGGTCGGCAATGGCGATTTCTTCAGCGTGCTCGGCCGCAACGGCGTCGGCAAGACGACGCTGCTGCGCACCATACTCGGCCTGATGACCAGGACGACCGGCAGCATCCGCCTTGATGGCGAGGAACTGATCGCCAAGCCGACGCATGAGCGGTCGCGCGCCGGCGTCGGCTATGTGCCGCAGGGCCGTGGCATCCTGCCGAACTTCACCGTCCGCGAGAATCTGATGATCGGCACGTTCGCCAGCAAGGCCAGCGATGGGCGCATCGCCGAATGGGTGCTCGACCTGTTCCCGATCCTCAAGGAGTTCATGCACCGTCGTGGTGGCAACCTTTCCGGCGGCCAGCAGCAACAGCTGGCCATCGCCCGCGCGCTGCTGTCGGAGCCGAAGATCATGCTGCTCGATGAGCCGACCGAAGGCATCCAGCCCAACATCGTCGAACAGATCGAGGATGTGCTGATCGATCTCAACCGCAAGCGTGGCCTGACGATCATCCTGGTCGAGCAGAATCTCCGCTTTGCCAGGCGTGCCTCACAGCATTTCGCGATCCTCAATCGCGGCAGCGTCGCCGTTGGGGGACCAATCGACAAGCTCAGTGACGATCTCATCCACCAGCACCTCGTCGTCTGAGGCGAGCAGTATTCAACAGGAGGACTAGAAATGTACCACGGCGATATTTCGAGCAGCAACGACACCGTCGGAGTCGCGGTCGTCAACTACAAGATGCCGAGGCTTCACAGCCGCGAAGAGGTGCTGGCCAACGCCCACAACATCGCCAAGATGGTCGAAGGCATGAAGACGGGCCTGCCCGGCATGGATCTGGTGATCTTCCCGGAATATTCGACGCATGGCATCATGTACGACCAGCGCGAAATGTATGAGACGGCTTCGGCCATCCCCGGCGAAGAGACCAAGATCTTCTCCGACGTTTGCCGCAGGGCGCGGGTATGGGGCGTTTTCTCGCTGACCGGTGAGCGCCACGAGGAGCATCCCAACAAAGCGCCCTACAACACGCTGATCCTGATCAATGACCAGGGCGAGATCGTCCAGAAATACCGGAAGATCATGCCGTGGGTACCGATCGAGGGCTGGTATCCCGGCGACTGCACCTATGTCTCGGAGGGACCGAAAGGGCTCAAGATCAGCCTGATCATCTGCGATGACGGCAACTATCCTGAAATCTGGCGCGATTGCGCCATGCGCGGCGCCGAACTGATCATCCGCTGCCAGGGCTACATGTATCCGGCCAAGGAGCAGCAGATCCTGATCTCGAAGTCGATGGCCTGGGCCAACAACGTCTATGTCGCGGTGGCCAACGCGGCCGGCTTCGACGGCGTCTATTCCTACTTCGGCCATTCCTCGATCATCGGCTTCGATGGCCGGACGCTGGGCGAATGCGGAACCGAGGAAAACGGCATCCAGTATGCGCAGCTGTCGACATCGCTGATCCGCGACGCCCGCCGCAACATGCAGTCGCAGAACCACCTCTTCAAGCTGGTGCATCGTGGCTACACCGGCCTGATCAACTCGGGCGACGACGCGCGCGGCCATGCGGTCTGCCCGTACAATTTCTACAAGAACTGGATCACCGATCCGGAAGGGACCCGCGAGGTTGTGGAAGCAATGACACGACAGACCGTCGGCACGCCGGAAAGCCCGATCGAGGGCATTCCCAACAAGGTCACGGCGCACCGCTGACCCCCGGGTCGAGTGGCCACGGGGTCCGCTCTGGCGCGGCGCCGGCTCTCCGGACCCCGCGGCCACGTCGTCACAGATCACGACGTATGAGGTCAGACGAAATGCACGACAGAAGCGGAGCCGCGCTCGATTCAAGAGCGCAACAAGATCTCGCGCTCGACCCCTTCCGTATCGCCGGCGAACCGTATTACCGCCCCGTTGCCCATGAGGTCGCGCTGTTCGAAGCCGCTCACCGCTCACGCATGCCGGTGATGTTGAAAGGGCCGACCGGCTGCGGCAAGACGCGCTTCGTCGAACACATGGCCTGGAAACTCGGCAGGCCGTTGATCACCGTCTCCTGCCACGAGGACATGACTGCGTCGGATCTGGTCGGCCGCTATCTGCTCGATGCGGTCGGCACTGTCTGGCATGACGGACCGTTGACGCTCGCCGTCCGCTCCGGCGCCATCTGCTATCTCGATGAAATCGTCGAGGCGCGCCAGGACACCACCGTCGTCATCCATTCGCTGACCGACGATCGGCGCATCCTGCCGCTGGAAAAGAAGAACGAGGTGCTGAAGGCGCATCCCGATTTCCACCTCGTTATCTCCTACAACCCGGGCTACCAGAGCGTGCTCAAGGACCTGAAGGAATCGACCAAGCAGCGTTTCGGCGCGATCGCCTTCTCCTATCCTGTCGCCGCGATCGAAGCCGAGATCGTCGCCGCCGAGGCAAGTGTCGACCAACGCACGGCCGCCACGCTGGTCAATATTGGCGCGCGGTCGCGGAACCTGAAGGGCCACGGTCTGGAAGAGGGCGCCTCGACCCGCATGCTGATCAATGCCGGCTTGCTTGTCGGCAACGGCATCGCCCTTGCCGAGGCCTGCGACGTGGCACTCGTGCTGCCGATCACCGACGACCCCGATATTCGCGATGCGCTGAGGGCGGCGATCGCTGCCTGCGTCTGAGCGATCGGGCAATGACTGGAGACGAGACACAAGACGGCGACGCATCGGTTGGCGTCGGCACCATGCTGGACCGCGCGCCAGACGCCGTGCTTCGCGCCGCATTTCCGGGCGATGCCTATGCTGCCTGGCTCAAGGCTTACCGGCGCCTTGCCGGGGCCGGCTATGGCGGCGACGTCGCCGAAGCGTATGAACGGCAGGCGCCCGACGTGGCGCGGTTGAGCTCGACCGATGTCGCCATCGATCTGGCGGCGTCCGTCTCCAACATGGCGATACGATCGGGCAGCCGGGCTGCCTCCCAACTCCCGGCGGCGACGGTGGTTGCGGCGAAGCGGCTGACGGCATCGGGCGCGCTGCGCCGCTGGCTGCGGCTCATCGAGCAAGTGACCCTGCAAGCTCCTGAATCGATGGTCCCGATCCTTGAGCGGACCGACTATCTTCTTGCCCGGCTCGATCTTGCCGGTCTGGAATCCTGGCTGAGGATCGGCGTTCGCACAGCCGTTGGCGATGCGGCGCGACGGTTGCGCTTCTTCACGCTGGAAGACCCTGAAGCCCAGCGTTGGCTGCAGCGTGAATCCGGCGAGGTTGGCTTTCTCGACCTTGAGGGGCGTCTCAAGCCGTTTCTCTCGGCACTCTGGGGCATCAGCCCGCCGTTGCGCGAGGTCCCGGCCGGCGCGCCGGAAAATGCCAGGCGACGGCCGGGGTTCGACGATGGCGTGGTAAGGATGCCGGCATCCTTTCCGGGCTTTGTCGCGGCGGACTCGGAGAAACTCTATCGCGCCGCTGTCGCGCATGTCGGCGCCCACCACCGGTTCACGCGGAAAAAGTTCAAGCTCGGCGGGCTGCGGCCGGCTCAAGTCGCGCTGGTGTCGCTGGTCGAGGACGCCAGGGTCGATTGGCTGGCGATGCGGGAGCTTCCCGGCCTTGCCCGTCTGTACCTACCTTTTCATGTCGCGCAGGCAAACGGGCCAAACACCGCTCCAAGCCTGTTTGCCCGCCTGTCGCGGGCACTGATCGACCCGGCCTACGAGGACGACAATGGCTGGATAGACAAGGCCAGGAAGGCATTCTTCGCCGACAGCGATGCCCTGAGCGACCAGCAACTCAGCCGTCGCATCGGCGACCTGCTCGGCAATGATCTTGGCCAGATGCGGGTGCAGTTCGATGCCAAGGGCTATATCGTGCAGCCGCCTTACCGCGACGACAATCTCGGCCTTTGGGATTTCGGCGACGACGACCAGCAGCAGGCGGTGGAGGCCGAGCAGATCGTGGAGTCGGTCAGGATCAGGACCGAGGTTGGCGAGGGCGGCGAGCCGCAGCGCGACGACGCTGACGACCTGGATGAGGCGGCTGGCCGCGCCAGCCTCGTCGAGCCGGAAATGGACGGCATGCTGGCTGGTCGCTACCCCGAATATGATTATGTCACCGGCCGCGAAAGACGAGAGTGGACAACTGTCCGCGAATATACGCCTAGGCGCGGTTCCGCCGAAGCGCTGCTAAGGCTTCGCGACGAGCGGGCCGATCTGGTCAACCGGCTCAGCGCGCTGATCCGTTCGGCGCGCGTCAGCCGCACCGAGCGGCTGCGCCGTCAGCCGGAGGGCGAGTTCCTCGACCTCGACGCCTGTATCGATGCGGCAATCGCGCGGCGTATCGGCGAGCCGCCAAGCCCGCGCGTGCATGGCCGCTACGAGCGGCGACATCGCGACCTCAGCGTCCTCCTGCTTCTCGATACGTCGCAATCGACAGCCGAAAAAGTGCGGGGTTCCGGTCGGTCCGTTCTGGATATCGAGCGTCAGGCGGCAACGCTTCTGGCGCATGCCATGTCCGAACTTGGCGATCCCTTCGCCATTGCCGCATTCTGTTCCGACCGCCGTGAAGATGTGCGCTATACTAGGGTCAAGGATTTCGGACTCCCCGCCGATCTTACGACCTACGCACATCTCGCCGGTCTCGAAAGCGCGTTTTCCACGCGGCTCGGCGCCGCCATCCGGCATGCCGGAGCATCGCTGGCGCGCCGGCTTTCTTATCGTCGGCTTCTGCTTGTCGTCACCGATGGCGAGCCGTTCGATATCGATGTCGAGGATCGCCTCTATCTGGTGGAAGACGCCCGCAATGCCGTGCACGGTTTGAACCGCATGGGCATCGACACATTCTGCGTCGGGCTCGATTCGACCGCCGATTCCTCGCTCGGCCGCATCTTCGGACGGCGCAACACGCTCAGCATCAACTCCGTCGATCGCCTCGTCGACCTGCTGCCGCGGCTCTATCTGAAAATCACGGCTTGATCGCTTCCCTGTTGAGCCTGCCGAAATTCGAAGTGAGAAGGCGATCGATAGACAAGCGGTTCCTTGACGTGACGGATCAGGCTATCCTCATCCGTCGCTATACCCAGGAGCGTCGCTGCCTCCTTCGAGCTGATAAGCTTTCTCCTGGCCATTCGCGTTCTCCCTTGGCGCACCAAACCCGACGCAGTTTTGACGGTCCGGGAATCGACCATGCGCCGGCTCCGGACCTGGCATCGAAAGGTCTGCTGCCCTATCAGCCCGAACTCGGTCGTGTGGCCGCCGTCAGCGACAGAAGGTTGGAGGTCGACGGCACCATGTCTGGCGTTGACAGTCGCGCAAAGCGGACGCGGTTGCGACCTTCGGATTTTGCACGATAAAGTGCGGTGTCTGCGCGCTCGATGAGCTCAGCCCACGCGACTTCGCCGCGGCGGCCCCGCGCGACGCCGAGGCTCGCCGTCACACGGAAAGGCGTCCCATCGGGCGTGGTGAACGTGTCGGTCTGAATGGCCAGGCGAATTTTTTTCGCAATCGAGATCGCGCCCGATAGATCAACGTCGGAGATGAGGATCGCAAATTCCTCACCGCCGAAGCGGGCGATAATGTCGCTTTCTCTGAGGTGAGACCGCAGGAGTTCCGCGATTTGGATCAGCACGCGATCACCGGTAAAGTGGCCGAAGGTGTCGTTCACGTTCTTGAAGTGATCAATGTCCATGAGGATAAGGCAGAGAGCGTCGCCCGCATGTTCTCCAAGCGAGGGCGATCGCGCGAAGCGGTCGAGCATGCGCCGGTTCAGGAGACCGGTCAGACCATCAGTCTCTGCCTGACGCCTAAGCTCGTGCGTGAGGAACGCGCGCTCCTGCAGCTTTCCTTGGAGGACTTCGATGGCGTGGAAGAGACTGCGGATCTCTCCCACCTGAGTGGGGCGGGCCGGTAATGTGACGAGGCGATCGGCTGCCAATCGAAGGACGGCGTCGTGCACTTGCATGAGCGGGCGAAACACATGTGCCCGCGCCGACAAGACGATGCCGACGAGGATAGTAAGGACGGCGGTCGACACCAGGACGGTCGTAGCGAGGCTTACAAGTGCGCTGGTCCTCGCGTCGGCAAACCGTTCGACGACGGCATCGAGGAACGCTGCCCGATAGGTCTCGATAGGCCGCATGGTTGGGACGAAGCGATTTGTGAATTCCGTCGCTGTCACGGTATAGGGCGGATTGCGCCGTCCCTCGTCGATGACTTGATCGACTAAGGCAAGGCCGTGGCCAAAAAAGGCTCGGTCGATTTCATCGCGGCTCGCTGCGAGCGACGGCACGTTATAGAGGTTGGTTTGGCCGCTGATCAGTTGCCAGAGCTCAAGGAGCCCACCCTGGCTGCGCCGACTGTCGATTACGTTCTGCAGCGGCATTTTTTGGTTGGTGGCGAGCGGGGCCATAATCTCGGAGCCAACCCTGCCGCCATGTTCGCGAAGATCGCTGAGCATCTGTCCGATAAGGGCGGGTGCGGCGAGGCCCGTACTATGTTGAGCGAGTTCATTGGAGTTCCAGGCAATTACGACGCGAAACCGATCCGACACCGCGAACATGCTATCAATCGCATCCTGGATTTCGTCGAGCTTCAGCGAGGCGCGCGGGATCGATGCGATCCCATCGACCTTGTTTCGTGCGAGGGTTAGCTGGTCGCGGACATCTTGCAGCAGATCCTGCGGGACTCGGTGACCGTGCAGCCCAAAGGGAACGTCGGATACAGCCGCGAGCTGAGCTAAAGCTGCATCGTTTCGCGCTCGGAATTCCACCAAACGCTTCATGCCGGGACTATCGATAGACGGGTCCTCGGACATGACGATATTGGCGGGGCCTCGCTCGGCTGCCAGAGAGTTCGCGGTATCGAGGATCAGTCGGTATTGCTGGATGTCGTGGAGATTCTGTCGCGCAACAGCGAAATCGCGATAAGTCGGCGCAACAATGGACAATGCAAGAAGCGATGTGCAGAGGATCGCAAGGAGAATGCGGACCGACAGCTTGCGATCGAAAGTTCCATGTGAGTTGACTTGAGTTTGCCGAATATTATCAGCATCGTCTACGCGCTCTTTGGCAGTTCGTTCCCAGTCTTTTTGCCGATTCGAAAATAAACTCTTGGACATGGACGTCGACTTACCAGCGTGTTGGCGTTTCCCATTCAATGCTACGACATTGCCAACCGGTATGCCTCGCCGGAACATAGCGCAACCGGCCTTCGGATTCGTGAAGGCTTTTGGTTAGAGCTTTATTGATTTGAGCCGCAAGCGCTTATGCTTGGGCATTTCAGCGTGCTGTCGAGTTGCTTGCGGAGCGCCTTGTCCAGGAGGGCGGAGACCCGGCCGCATACATCGCAGATCGTGAATACGAGTTGGGTTTCCGCCGCCAGCGGATCGGCAGCGGTCGCCGCTGCTATGAACGCGCCATGGTGTGAACCCGATAGACGAGGCGTAAGGCGACCAGCTTTTCCAGCGCTCTGTACACCGGCAATGGATGACGGATACCAGTTCCCTCCAGCGCGCTAAGAATAGCGTAGGCGCTCACAGGAATTGGGGAGGCTTCGACCGCACCGAGGACGAGTTTTTGATTGCGGGTTAACGAGAGCTCTCGATCATTGCATCACTGTTATCTCATAACAAGGCTTCGTCAATGCCTTGAACCATGCGCCGGCCTCTTCCTCGACGAACAGGGGTTCATGAAAGCCCGGGGAACGAGCCGGAGCCGTTCTCGGCCGTCTAGCCGCTGTCGAACCGCAATGCCGCACTGAACAACATGCTCAATCTAGCGGGCAAAATGGGCCGGATCGCTCAACTCAGTTGATCTATATCGCCAAGTTTTCGCGTGGTTCGCTAGACCGTTGCGATATAGTATCGGCGTGATGACAAAAGGACGGTTCAAGATAGCCCGTTGCGGGATGGAAGGCGTGGACGCGGTGTCGGCCGATACGTCGCATGCGTTCGGGCGGCATACCCATGACCAGTTCGGGATCGGCGTCATCCTGCGCGGCGCGCAGAAATCCATGAGCGGCAGAGGTGTCGTGGAAGCGGAAGCCGGCGACGTCATTACGGTCAATCCCGGCGAAGTGCACGACGGCTCGCCCCTCGGAGAGGGCGGCCGGGCTTGGCGGATGCTCTATTTCGACCCGGCTGCGTTGGCCGGCCCTATCCGCACCGTGACGGAAGGCAGCACCGGTAGCGCCGAGCTTTCGCATCCGGCGATGCGCGATCCGGCATCGGCGGCGTGCTTTCTGTCTCTCTTTCGCACGATGACCGATCCACACGGCGGGTATAGCGAGATCGAGGGCCGGGAAAATCTGCTTCTGCTGCTGGCGCCGCTCGTCGACCGTCGCGAACGGAAACAACCGGGAGCACCCAAGGCGATACAACAGGCGCGTGAGCGTATCGACGATGATCCGTCTGCGCCGCTGTCGCTTGGAGAACTGGCCGCCATCGCGGGGGTCAGCCAGTTCCAACTTGTGCGGGGCTTCTCGAAGGCGACCGGGCTCACGCCACACGCCTATCTCATCCAGCGCCGGCTTCAAGGAGCGCGAAAGATGATCGCGGCAGGCGCGACCCTCGCCGATGCGGCGCAAGCGGCTGGCTTCGCAGACCAAAGCCACATGACCCGGTTGTTCGTCCGCACGTATGGCATGTCGCCCGGCCTTTATGCCGCCGCGGTGAACTGAGCTGCAATTTCCTTCAAGACGGGGCGAAGCGGGACCGTGAGAATGGCTCGAAAAACAATCGAGCTACGAGTATGCCCATGCAGTTTCGCTATGCCCCTGATATTCGAACCGCTTTTCCGCAACTCCAATCGCGCGTCCTGCTCGTCGACGGGATCGACGCAAAGGCTGACCCTTCCGCCCAGATCGCGCGGCTGAATGCGATTGCCGATAGACGGCTTGCCGCCACCAGTGAAGGGGAATTTCCCGAGATACAGGCGTGGCGGCGTGCCTTTTCCGCAATGGGGCTTAAGCCGACTAACTATCGGTGTGCCTCAGAAGCGCTGCTGAGGCGCTATCGCAAAGAGAGAGCTCTCCCCGCGCTTCATCCCCTCATCGACCTGTGCAACGCGGCCTCGCTCGCCTTCGCCATTCCGGTCGCAGTGTTCGATACGGCCAGGGTCACTGGCGCGATAACCGTTCGACCCGCCTATGGCACCGAAATCTATGAGACCTTTGCCGGTGACGTCGAACATCCCGAACGTGGAGAAGTCATCTTCGCCGATGATACCAACCGAGCTCATGCGCGCCGCTGGACCCACCGTCAGAGCGGTTGGTCAGCCATTCGCCCGGATACCACCCAAGCCCTGATCGTCGTCGAAGCCCTCCACAAGACGGCCGGCGACGATCTTGCCGTCCTCACGTCGTCGCTTACCGAGGCGCTTGCCGCGAACTGGCCTGCCGCTGCGGTGACAGAATTGGAACCGCTATGACGCTGGAATTTCTCCTCACCTCTCTGGTCATCATCGCATCGCCCGGCACCGGCGCGATTTACACCGTGGCGGCCGGTCTTTCGGGCGGCACGCGGGCGAGCTTCATTGCCGCCTTTGGCTGCACGCTCGGGATCGTCCCCCATATGCTGGCGGCCGTCAGCGGGCTCGCCGCGCTGCTTCATACGAGCGCGCTGGCCTTCCAGATTCTCAAATATCTCGGTGTCGCCTATCTGCTCTACATGGCCTGGGCGATGTTCCGTGATCGCGGATTGCTCAGCCTGAATGACGAGGCGGCGGGCAAAAGCGTCCGGCAGGTGATCGTTTCGGCTATCTTTATCAATCTGCTCAATCCCAAGCTCTCCATCTTCTTCTTCGCCTTCCTGCCGCAATTCGTGAAGGCGGATGACGCGTCGCCCGTGAGTCGGATGCTGGAATTGAGCCTAGTATTCATGGCGCTGACGTTCGTGATCTTCGCTGCCTATGGAGCGTTTGCCGCTGCTGTTCGGCGGCATGTCATCTCCAGCGCCTCCGTCCAGACATGGATGCGGCGCGGCTTCGCTGCTGCTTTTGCTGCGCTGGCTGCACAACTCGCCTTGGCAAGCCGTTAGGCGTTAGGCTGCCAGCCTCGTCAGAACTCCCGAACTCCCAGAGGAAGAAAGGATACAAGTAGCCGACAGGAAGCATTCTCATGTATCTGATTCAACTGCGCTAATTCAGAGCGATCCAGTGCAGTTCGAGATTTACTTGTTTGGGCGTCCGACCATTTGCTCATGGAGATACGCCTTGGCACCACTTTATCGAACCATAGCCGAGCAGCTACTGAGCGAGTTTTCCGGCGGCAATCGCTCCGCCGACATCGCGTTGCCATCGGAAGCCAGCTTATAGCGAGCCTTTGGGATCAGCCGCACCACGGTCCGCAAAGCATTGGCGGAACTTCAGTCCATCGGATGGTGGCGACGCGGCGCGGCGTTGGATCGCACTTCCTTGCGGACAAGATCAACAAGCCGATTTCGTCGCGTGTGCATCCCCCAAACAGGACGATCGGCCCACACCTTTCAAACTCGGTTGGCACTCTCTTCGAAAATCCAATCACGGAACGCGGCGACTTTGGTCGTCGCCATCGCTTCTGGCCGCGCCACGAAATAATAGGCATCAGCCGTCGGCGATGATCCTTCCAAAGCGAGAACAATTCGCCCGGAGCTCAGCTCGTCACTGGCATAGACATCGCGAACAAGAGCCAGGCCTTGGCCGGCGATCGCAGCGCGGATCAGGAGTAGGTCGTTTTCGAAGCATGGACCGTTTCTAGCTCGTTCGTCGATCGCGCCAACTCCGCGCGCGCGAAGCCACAAGGGCCAGTCGGCGCGATCCCGGTCCTGAAGGAGCGGATGGTGAAGGCAGTCGTTTGGCTCCAGCATCGGCGGGCCGCCTGCCAGAAGGGCAGGACTCCCGACGCAGATGAGTTGTGGCGTGAACAGCCGCACAGCCTCCAGGCCGGAATAGCTTCCGGCGCCGTGACGGAGCGCCACGTCGACGCCTTCACTTCGCAGGTCGACCAGTCGGGGCGTGGTGTCGACACGAACATACAGATCTGGGTGGCGGGCGGAGAAGCGACCAAGCCGAGGAACGAGCCAGGATGCTGCAAAGGAGGGGGTGGTGCTTACGGTGAGGATTTTGCGACTGGGCGATGCGACGGCGAAGAGACCCACTGCGTCTTCGATCTGTTGAAAGCCTGCGGACAACGGTTCGAGCAGCCGCATTCCGTCGGCCGTCACGCGAACCTCGCGATTGCGCCGCTCCAGCAGCGTGACGCCAAGCCTGTGCTCAAGAAGCTTGACCTGCTGGCTGATTGCTCCCGGCGTGACGCCAAGAGCCGCGGCCGCGCGCTTCACGCTGCCGTGGCGTCCAACTTCGGCGAAGGCCCGCAGGGCGAGGAGGGAGACCGGTGGTTGCATGTCGTCAGTTTAGGTAAGCTAAACCGGCACGCAAGAGATGTGGTTTGTTGCTGCTGCGCTGATTGTGCAGGGTCGCGGCGATGAACGCAATTGCCGAGATGATAACTACAGGCCCAAAGTCAGCTATCAGCGATGGCCTGCTGGCAATTTTGGCGATTGCGGCTGGGCTGACGGTCGCCAACAACTACTATAATCAAGCGATGCTCGGTTTGCTGGCGAGCGAGTTCCAGCTCTCCGCGGGAACGGTTTCGCTTCTCCCGGTTTTGACCCAACTCGGTAATGTCGCCGGCATCTTGTTTCTCGCTCCGCTCGGCGATCGTCTGGAGCGTCGGTCCCTCATTTTGAAAACGATGGCGGTGCTGGTCGTGGCGCTCCTTGTTGCTGCCGTCGCTCCGAGCTTCGCATGGCTCGTCGTCGCCGGCATGGGCATCGGGCTGTTCGCCACCGTCACCCAGCAAATCGTGCCGCTCGCGGTGCATCTGGCTTCCCCGTCCGAGCGTGGGCGCGTACTTGGCATCGTGACCGGCGGCATTCTAATCGGCATCGTGCTCGCGCGCACGATCAGCGGTATCGTCTCGGACCTGTGGGGTTGGCAGGCGGTGTTCTGGGCCGCTTCCGGCTTGATGATCACGACGGCGGCGGTGTTGACCGTGACCTTGCCGCGCGTCGAACCGGGCACGGATTTGAGCTACGGACGGCTTCTGGGATCGCTCTGGACCTTGCTGCGGACGCATCGTGTGCTGCGCCAAGCGATCACGGTCCAGGCCCTGATCTTCGCCGCTTTCATCGGTTTCTGGTCCAATCTCGCATTGGTCTTCGCTGCGCCGCCTTACCGGTTCGGTGCGACAGCAGTGGGCTTGATGGCGCTGGTCGGGGTCGCCGGCGCGCTGGCGGCGCCGCTCGCGGGGCGTTTCGCCGATCGGCGCGGGCCTGACACGACGGTGACGATCGGCACCGGGCTGGTGGTCCTCGCCTTTGCCATCTTCGGCCTATTTCAGGGTTCGCTCGTGGCGATGATCATCGGCGTGCTGATCCTGGACGTAGCGGTGCAATCGTCCCAGGTTGCGAATCAGGCACGGGTTTATGCGCTGGATCCCGACGCACGCAGCCGTCTCAACACGATCTTCATGGCGACCATGATCCTCGGAGGCGCGGTTGGTGCCGGAGGCGGCGGGCTCGCTTATTCGGCGTGGGGATGGAGCGGGACATGCATCTTTGGGGCAGCGTCGGCCGGGCTTGCCGTGTTGATGTCGCGATCCTGATGGCTCGCGGCAGTGGACTCGAGATCAGCCCATCATCGGGCGTCTTGGCTGGCGTCCTGAACTCAGGACTCGCTTGGTGACGATCCTCGCCGTTCTGGAAGTCGCGCGTGGACGAGTATGACGTTGGGCGTGACGTAATCGGCGGACCACTGGAGACAGCGAAGGAGGACATATCGCGCAGGATCAGACCAATTGCGCTTGAAAATGCTGTTCGGCGCCGAAATCGCAGCGCCTCCCGGAGGATAGGATATTCAGTAACGAGCGCGGGGTGGTGAGGAAGATTTTCGATGAACCAGGTGGTGCCGGACGAAGTCGCATTGCAACGGCAGGTCAACAGGCGACAATTGCAGATGATTATCGCCGGGCTCGGCGAGGGCATCATTCTTGTCGACCCCAAAGAAGGTATCGTCTGGGCAAACGAAAGTGCGTTAGCACTTCACAATATTTCGGAGCTTCCACAGCTTGGCACCTCGGCGGCCGACTATCGCGATAGTTTCGAGCTGAAGTATCGGAACCATCACCCTCTGGATGAGGGCCAATATCCGGTCGACCGTCTCCTGGCGGGGGACGAGTTTCGCGACGTTACTGTCGAGTTGGCGAGAAAGCGTTCAAACACCATCGAGGATCGACGACGCGTCTTGAAATTCCACGGCTTCGCGCTCCCGGATGCGAAGGGAAATCCGGAATCCTATGTGCTCGTTATCGAGAACGTCACCGAGAAGATAAGCGCCGAGGAACGGTTCGAGCGAGCATTCGCGGCCAATCCTGCGCCGGCGCTCATCTGTCGGCTTTCCGACCTGCGCTATGTCAGGGTCAATTCCGGATTCCTGCAGATGACGGGTTGTAGTCGCGACGACGTCATCGGGCGCTCGACCTACGAGTTCGATGTACTTGAGAACGCGGGGGCGAAAGAGGCGGCCATTGCCAGCCTTCGCGAAGGTCGGACCATTCCTCAGATGGAGTCAATGCTCCGGCTGCCTGACGGAGGCAGCAAGGCTGTGATCGTCGCAGGCCAGCCAATCGAGATCGGTGATGAGAAGTGCATGCTCTTCTCCTTCATCGACATGGAGCCTCGCAGGCAAGCGGAGGATGCGCTGCGTCAGAGTGAGGAGCGCTTTGCCCGGTCATTCCGGCTGACGCCCATCCCGACGATGTTGTCGACGCGCCAGCAGCTCCGTGTTCTGGACGTCAACGACGCCTTCGAGGCTGTACTCGGCTATGAGCCGGAAGAGGTGATCGGTCGGACCAGTCCGGAGCTTCCCATTTGGGTCGATGCGGCCTCGGGCAAGCGTCTCGATCGTGAGATCGAAGCGGCGGGCAGTTTGCGCAAGCTCGAACTTCAGTTGCGAACCAAGCACGATGAAGTGCTTGATTGTCTCGTTTCGACGGAGACCATCAGTATTCAGGGGGAAGAGTGCGTCCTGACGGTCATCCAAGACATTACCGAGCGGAAACGCTCGGAGGTAGAACTAATCGCCGCGATCGAGGCGGTGATGCAGGATACGTCCTGGTTTAGCCGCACGATCATCGAGAAACTCGCTCACCTGCGTCGACCGGGCGCGTCGGGCAAGCCGGAGGCCGGACTTGCCGATTTGACACCGCGGGAGCTTGAGATCCTTGGCCTGATGTCTCAGGGATTGAGCAACGTCGAGATTGTCAAAAAGCTTGGGGTGACGCAAAATACGGTTCGTAACCACATAGCTCGGATTTATGTGAAGGCTGACGTGCATAATAGAGCGGGCGCCGTTGTCTGGGCACGTGAACGTGGCTTCACCGGGATTGGCGCAGGAAGCTCGAAGCGGCCGCGACGACACTGAATAATGCAGTTTTACTAGGCTTGCATGATGCGTCCGGCTCTATGGAGCCACGTGACGGACCGGTAAAGAACAGCCCGCGGATACACCACAAAAGGCGCGTACGTACACTCGGCCTTCTTGGCCTTGAGGCGACGTTCGCGCATGGGAGGGCACGTCATGCACTATGCTGAAGATACTAAGGAGCTTGAAGAAATACCGCTCGACATTTCGCATCGTTACGACGTTGTTGGCACTGCCCCGGCCCCTGCTTTCGACGAGATCGTCCGTTTAGCGACCGCGATTTGCGACGCGCCGATCGCCGCCATCAACTTCGTCAATGACGATCACCGTTGCATCCAAGCGGTGACTGGTTTGCCGGACGGAGATGGTGCCGATCCGGCCGGGATCTGCGCTCTGGTGTCGCCGGCAGATACGATCATGGTCATTCCGGACCTCATAGCCGATGAGCGGTTCAGGGACTACCTGCGGGCGCATCCGGAGAACTCGGTGCGCTTTTACGCCGCGACGTCGCTCGTGGCTCCAGACGGAGGCCATGTCGGCACCCTTTGCGTGCTCGATTGGAGGCCGCGCGATCTGACGAAGAGGCAGCGGTCGCTGCTGAAGGTGCTGGCCAGCCGCGTCATAACTGAGCTTGAGTTGAGGCGGTCGCTCGCCGCGCAGCGCTTGGCGCGTCGCGATGCTGAGCAGCTTCTTGCGGAAAAGGACCGGCTCCTGGAGCAAAACCATATGCTGATGCAGGAGGTCGACCACCGGGTGAAGAACTCCCTGCAAATGGTGTCGAGTATGCTGAGGCTTCAGGCGCATCAGCTCTCCAGCATCGAGGGGACAAGGGCGCTCGAACAGGCGCAGCGCCGAATCGCGAGCGTCGCGGCGGCGCACGAGCAGCTTTATCGGGCGTCAGGCAGCGACACGGTCGATATGTCAGTATTCCTCGATGGGATTTGCAAAGCGCTCGCTGCTCACCGGCCAAGCAATATTGATGGCATTGAGGTCCAGGCGGAACCGATTGTGCTCGGCTCGAAGCGCGCGATGAAAACGGGAATGCTCGTGGCCGAGCTCGTGATGAACGGCTTGAAGCACGCTTATCCCGCAGGTCGGCACGGCAGCATCAGGGTCGAGCTGAGATCTGCGGGCCCGATCGCTCGCCTCAGCGTCAGCGACGATGGCGTTGGCCTGCCGAGCAACTTCCTCGTAGAGGGCGGCAAGGGGCTGGGCATGCGCCTGATCCGGTCGATCGTCGAGCAATTCGAGGGAAAGATAACTGTCGAGCCGGGTCCAAGTGCCCGGTTTGTCGTCGATATCCCGAAAGGCGGCGCGAGCACCGAATAGTGTGCGAATGAAAGCGCGGCGCTCACGCACCGCCCTTCTTGCGGAAGTCGAAGCACTTGATGCCGAGCTTCTTCGCCTTGTCTCTACGGCCAGCATGAGATCGAAGCTGCTGGAACTCGAGAGCGATAAGGAAAATCTAGGGCGGGGACTTCAGGCCATGGCGCTGCAAGCATCGTGGAGTTTCACCCGGCGGCGGTTGAAGCCTATCGCCGGAAAGTGTCAGAACTCCAGGAGGCGCTGCAATTCGACGATCGCGAGCGTCAAGAGGCAGCGAGGATTGTCCGCTCACTGGTCGCGAGGATCGAGATCATTCCGACGGAGGGCAGGGGGCAGATTGAGCTCAAGGTTCACGGTGCGCTGGCGGAGCTCCTCAACCTGGCAAACCGCAAACCAGGAGAGGCGCCTAACGCTGTATTGATGGTAGCGGGAGAGGGACTTGAACCCCCGACCCCAGGATTATGATTCCCGTGCTCTAACCAACTGAGCTACCCCGCCAGGGTGGCAAATGGCCCGGAAAACCGTCCTGAATGGACGGGCGTCGCGAGGCGTTCGCCAAGGTCGCGCGGATATAAGGTTGCGAGGGTGAGCCTGTCAAGCTTCGAAGCGGCCGACATGCCGGCATAATCCAGCCGGCATAATCTCATCCCAGAAAAGCTTTGCCGGACAGACACTCAGGGCATGTCCCGGGGTTGAGTTCGGCGGGGCACGTCGCTATGTCTCGGCCATGAAATTCTAGAGTTTGAGCGAATGAAGCCGCGCATCGCAGTCCTCGGTTGCGGATACTGGGGCAGCAACCATATCCGCACCCTCAAGGCGCTTGGCGCGCTCCATGCCGTTTCCGACGTCAACCGCGCTCGCGCCGAAGGTTTCGCCAGCGAGCAGGATTGCCTGGCGATCGAGCCGGACAGGCTGTTCGAACGCAACGACATCGACGCCATCGTCATGGCGCTGCCGCCGCAATTCCACGCCGACACCGCGGTGCGCGCCGTCGAAAGCGGCAAGGACGTGCTGGTGGAAAAGCCGATCGCGCTGACGGTCGCCGACGCAGAGCGCGCGGTGAAGGCGGCAAAGGACAATGGCCGGGTCTTCATGGTCGGCCATGTGCTGCGCTTCCATCCCGCCTTCGAGACGCTGAAGGCGCTGATCGACAATGGCGAGTTGGGCGAGGTGCGCTACATCCACTCGCATCGGCTCGGCCTCGGCAAGTTCCATACCGAAAACGACGCGCTCTGGGACCTGGCGCCGCATGATTTGTCGATGATCCTCGCCATCACCGGCACCGAGCCGATTGAGGTGAGGGGCGAGGGAGCGGCGCTGCTCGACAATCTCAGCGACTTCGCGCATCTGCATATGCGCTTCCCGAACGGCTTGCGCAGCCATCTCTTCGCTTCGCGCCTCAATCCCTACCGCGAGCGGCGACTGACGGTCGTCGGCACCAAGGCGATGGCGGTGTTCGACGACGTCGAGCCCTGGGAGCGCAAGCTCGCCGTCTACCGCCACGCGGTCTGGCAGGACAGCGGCCAATGGGCCTTCACGGCCAACGAGCCTTCCTACGTGCCGGTCGGCGAAGGCATGCCGCTGACGCGCGAGCTTGCCCATTTCATGCAGTGCATCGAGACGCGCGCCGAGCCGCGCACCGACGGCGAGGAAGCGATCAGGGTGCTGCGCATCCTGACTGCCGGCACGGTGATCCATACGGGTTCGTCCGTGTGAATCTGTGCTGAAACGGCAACAATAGACTGAGAGATTACTCGGCGGGAATCTGCGCCGGCCTGGCCGCGAGCCTGGACAGCATGGCCTCGGCCTCGGCGCCGCGCTCGGAGCGCTCGATGAAGCCGCCGCCGAACACCCGCGCCTCGTTGCCGTCGTCGGAATAAAGCACGCAGGCCTGTCCCGGCGCGATGCCCGACTCGCCGTCGGCCAGCTCGACCGACGTCACGCCGTTGCGGTGGTGCAGCACGGCTGGACGCGGCGGCCTGGTCGAGCGGACTTTCGCGAACAGCTCGATGCCGCCGGCCGGGACGTCCGACAGCGGTCCGTCGCCGAGCCAATTCATGTTGCGCAGATAGATCTTGTGCGTCTCCAGCGCCTCGCGTGGGCCAACGATGACGCGGGCCCGGTCGGCGTCGAGATGGACGACGTAGAGCGGCTCGCCGGACGCGATGCCGATGCCGCGGCGCTGGCCGATCGTGTAGCGCAGGATGCCTTCATGGCGGCCGAGCACGCGGCCGTCGATATGGACGATGTCGCCGGGATTGGCGGCGGCCGGCTTCAGCTTGGCGATGATGTCGGAATATTTGCCCTGCGGCACGAAGCAGATGTCCTGGCTGTCCTGCTTGGCGGCGACGGTCAGCCCCATCTCCTCGGCAATGGCGCGGACCTGCGGCTTCGACAGGCCGCCGAGGGGAAAGCGCAGATAGTCGATCTGCGCCTGCGTGGTGGCGAACAGGAAATAGCTCTGGTCGCGGTCGGCGTCGACCGGCCGGTAGAGCGCGCGATGCGCGCCACTGGCGCGCGAACGGATGTAATGGCCGGTGGCCAACGCGTCGGCGCCGAGATCCTGGGCTGTCGCCAGAAGATCGGCGAACTTCACCGTCTGGTTGCAAGACACGCAAGGGATCGGCGTCTCGCCGGCGACATAGCTCTCGGCGAAGGGATCGATGACCGCCTTGCGGAAGCGTTCCTCATAGTCGAGCACGTAATGCGGGATGCCGAGCGTCTCCGAAACACGACGGGCATCGTCGATGTCCTGCCCGGCGCAGCACGAACCGGCGCGATGGGTGGCCGCGCCGTGGTCGTAAAGCTGCAGCGTCACGCCGACGACGTCATAGCCCTCGTGCTTCAGGATGCCCGCGACGACGGACGAATCGACACCGCCCGACATCGCGACGACGACGCGGGTTTCTTCGGGGCGGCGGGGAAGATCGAGGCTGTTCATGGTGCTTTCACTGTGTGGCGCTCAATGCCAATGGCCGGAATATAGGTCAAGCGCCACGCATGCGCCAGCTTGCGGCCCAGGACGAGTTCACCGGCAAAATCAAGGCCCGCAGGCCGGTGTTTCGAATTCTAAACGAAATCCTAACCGGGCGTTCACGATCCTTACCTAATGATTAGGGTTCGCTTAGGCAATTTTTAAAGCTGTGGCGGTAGTGTGGCGGGGATTGGGTCTTTGAGTTTTTAGTAGAGAGTACGATGACCGATCTGGTTAGACCTAGAGTCAAGTATGTTATCGGGCCTGACGGCAGCCCTCTTACGATCGCCGATCTGCCGCCGACGAACACCCGGCGCTGGGTTATCCGGCGCAAGGCGGAAGTGGTTGCTGCAGTACGCGGCGGCCTGCTCAGCCTTGAGGAAGCCTGCCAGCGCTACAAGCTCACCACCGAAGAATTTCTCTCCTGGCAGGCATCGATCGACGAATACGGCCTTGCCGGGCTGCGCACCACGCGGATCCAGCAGTACCGGCACTAGAGCGTTTCACCGTTTCACGGAAACGGCGAACCGCTCTATCTCCTTGTTTTGACGCAATTTCGGACGGAAAACCGCTCACACTTTTCCTGAAATTGCTCTAGGCTGGACAGACACAGTACGAAAGGGCGCGGAACACCGCGCCCTTTCGCTTTTTGCAAAAGCCTCAGACCGTCAGCACGATCTTGCCGATCGGCCGCGTGGCGAGAAAAGCATGGGCAGCTCCCGCTTGGTCGAGCGGAAAGGCTTTCGCCACATGGGGCGCAAGCTTTCCGGCATCGACGAGCCTGGCGAGCCCGGTAAGCCCTTCGCGGTCGGGGATTACAGACATTCGTTCAACACGGATGTTCCGCTCCTTGGCCTTCGCCCTGGTGGCGTCGTGAACGTTGAGCAGCGACACCAGGACGCCACCGTCACGCACCACCTTCAGCGACTCGTCGGCATGGTCGCCGCCGATAGGGTCCAGCACAAGATCGACATTGCCGACCTGTTCGACGAAGTTGCCCTTGGTGTAGTCGACGACGTCGGCGCCGAGCGAGCGGACAAAATCGAGCTTGTCCGGGCTGGCTGTGGCGATGACGTAAGCGCCGCGCGCCTTGGCGATCTGAACCGCCAGATGACCGACGCCGCCGGCCCCGGCATGAACCAGCACGCGTTGCCCCGCTTGCAGGCCGCCATGGCGCACAAGGCCTTGCCAGGCCGTCAAGCCGGCCAGCGGCAAGGCGGCGGCATGCGCATGGTCGATGGCGGCAGGTTTGGCGGCGATCTCGTCCGCCGGCGCCGCGGCGAGCTCGGCATAGGCGGCTGCCTGCTTGGGGAAACGCGGCATGCCGAACACCTCGTCGCCGACCTTGAAGGCGGTCACGTCGGGACCGAGCGCCGCGATGGTCCCCGAAATGTCCCAGCCAAGGATGAATGGCGGTTCGCCGAGCAGGGGATAAAAACCGCCGCGCACGGCGCCGTCGACCGGGTTGATGCCCGCCGCCTTGACGCGGACGAGCACTTCGCCGGGCCGGGGCGAGGGGTCGGGCTGCTCGGCCACGAAAAGGACCTCGGGTCCGCCGACGGAAGTCTGGGTAACGGCACGCATGAACGCCTCCTGGTTCGATTGGATGTGCCGCTATCATTTGGAAAGTAATATTCATTTGTCGAGTATGCACATTTTCTATATATAGGCACCTTATGGATAGTGAAGACAGATCGCCACTCGGCTACGACGCATTCCGGCGCACCTGCCCGTCGCATACGGTGCTGGAGATGCTGGCCAGCAAATGGGTTTACCTCACGGTCTGCGCGTTGCGGCGCGGCCGGCTGCGCAATGGCGAGCTGGCGCGCAAGCTGGAGGGCATCACGCCCAAGATGCTGACGCAGACGCTGCGGGTGCTGGAGCGTGACGGCCTTGTCCGGCGCGAGGTGTTCGCGGTCATCCCGCCACGCGTCGAATACGAACTGACGGAACTTGGCCAGAACCTTGCGGGGCTGCTCAGCCAGATACGCTCCTGGGCGGAAGAGCATGCGCCGGATATCAAGGATGCCCGGGCCCGGGCTTCAGCCGATCACGGCGAGATGGGCGCTGCGTCCTGAACACCGCGGGGCCGATTTCTGCCGATTGCCGATCTGAAGGTGCCGGCAGGTCTCCGGCATGATTGCGAATATGCCCGGCAATCAGCCGATCATGGCGCTGCGGCCGCCGGTTTCGGCCTCGCGGATCTTGGTGTCGCGCGATTCCAGCATCTCCGCCTTGGACAGCTCCGCTTCAGCTTCGCCGAGTAATGATTCGGCGGCGCTTCGCTGCTGGGCGAGGTCGCTTTGTGAGTTCCTGAGGTTGTCGCGGCGCAGGCGAGCCGCCTTGGCGAAGGTCGGATAGGCGAAATGGTTGATGTCGGTGATGCCGGCTTTTTTCTCTTCGGCGATGATCTGCGCTTCCAGCTCCACGGCCATGCGCTCGAACTCGGCGATCATCATGTCCAGCTGCAAGAGTTGGCGCCGCTTCTCATTCACCTGAAACTGCTTCAGCCGAACGAGGTTTTCACGTGACTTCATGACTCGATACTCCGCAAACGCACACTTGCAATACCGTCCAGTCCGCCCGGAACGACCCAAGCGCCACCCGTTTCCACCGGCTTTCCCTGGGCTATGGGAAACAAAGCCCTAAAGATTTTTGCCGGCGGTAACCATTCGTTTACGGGCATTGTTAATCATACGGGCGAGGACTTAAGGCCGGGTAAAAATTCCGGCTCTCGGCGGAAGCCCTGGCCAGCGAGTCTCTGGAGTCACTTAGGCTGACTTATTAATGTGGTGCATTAGCGGTTTTGGTCTGTGATTCATTATTAGATTCAAGTGGGTGTAGAAAGGGGTTAAAAAATCTGGTATCGTGGATGGCACGAAATTAGGATTTGTTAACCAGTCAGTGGCACCTTCTGTTCAGGCAATCACTGCTCCGGGTCCCGGACGGGTCGTGACACGGTCCGGCAGCAGAAAAGGGGAATGAAATGCGTGTTCTGCTGATTGAAGATGACAGTGCAACCGCACAGAGCATCGAACTGATGCTGAAATCGGAGAGCTTCAACGTCTATACGACCGATCTCGGCGAAGAAGGTGTCGATCTCGGCAAGCTCTACGATTACGACATCATCCTTCTGGATCTCAATCTTCCCGACATGTCGGGCTATGAAGTCCTGCGCACCCTGCGACTTTCCAAGGTCAAGACGCCGATCCTGATCCTCTCCGGCATGGCCGGCATCGAGGACAAGGTGCGCGGCCTGGGCTTCGGCGCCGACGACTATATGACCAAGCCCTTCCACAAGGACGAGCTGGTGGCACGCATCCATGCGATCGTGCGCCGCTCCAAGGGCCATGCCCAGTCGGTCATCACCACCGGCGACCTGGTGGTCAATCTCGACGCCAAGACGGTCGAGGTCGGCGGCCAGCGCGTGCACCTGACCGGCAAGGAATACCAGATGCTGGAGCTGCTCTCGTTGCGCAAGGGCACGACGCTCACCAAGGAAATGTTCCTCAACCATCTCTATGGCGGCATGGACGAGCCGGAGCTGAAGATCATCGACGTCTTCATCTGCAAGCTGCGCAAGAAACTCGACGCGGCGTCCGGCGGCCAGAACTACATCGAGACGGTGTGGGGCCGCGGCTATGTGCTGCGCGAGCCGGAAGATATCCGCGTCAGCGCGTAAACGATCCAAGTGATTCGAACGAAAAACCCGGCTCAAGCCGGGTTTTTTGTTTGGAACAAGCCCTGGCGAATCAGGCGGCTATCTTCAGGACGCGGAAGCTTTCGAGCAGTTGCGCACGGTTGAAGGGCTTCAGCAGATAGCCCTGGGCGCCGGCGCGCTTGGCGCGCATGATCGCCGCGACGTCGACCTCGACCAGCGAGACCAGGATCTGCGGCTTGATGGGAGCTTCGATAGCACGGATGCGGCGAATAAGGTCCACGGCCGGGACGTCGGCAAGACCACCGTCGATGACGATGACATCGGGCATGGCGTCGGCGCAAATCTCGGCGGCCTCGACTCCTGTCGAGGCCTCGACGACAATCAAGTCCGAGCCGCCAAGAATGCGTTTTGCGACCTTCCTGATGACGCTCGAATCATCGACGAACAGGCAGCGCTTCATGTCCGGGTCCTCTTTGCCATCTGCCGCACCGGCAATCTCCGGGTAACTGCAAGGCACCATAGGCCAATCTGGTAAAGAAGCTGAAAAGCCGTTAGGTAAAGTTTTTCCAAACGGGCATCTTGCGCCGCTCTAGCTCCCGACGCCATTATATGGATTGCAGCTGGCATTGCTCGACCGGCACTGCCAGCACAAATATTGGCAAGAAAAGATACTTCGACTTTTCTTAGGCAGCCTTCAGTACGATCTCCTCGGCGGTCGCGTGGATCGAGATCGTCATATTGGCCTCACGCGCCAGAAGCAGCGTGTAGTAAGGCTGGACCGAATGGGCGTCGATCGGCTCCTCCGGCTTGTGGCCGGAATGCAGCTCGAGGAATTTCGGCGGCACGCGCAGCATCGGGCCACTGGCCGACAGCGAAAAACGCGGCTCGGTTTCGGGACTTTCCAGCGTGACCACCAGCTTGCCGCCGCGCGGTATGGCCGCGTTGGCGACGAGAATGAGGTTAAGCAGTAGCTTGACCTTGTTCTTAGGCAGCAGCGCACGGGGGCCGTTCCACAACAGTTCCGGCTTTTCGTTCTTCAAGAAGGCGAAGGCCACGGCCTCGGCATCGCCGGTGTCGATCATCATGCCGGCGGAACCCGCGGCGCCGAAGGCGATGCGCGCAAACTGCAATCGCGCCGAGGCGTTCTTGGCGCTCTGGCGAATGAGCTTCATGGCGTCTTCGTCGGCGCCGCCTTCGTCGAGCAACTCGAGGCCGTTATTGATGGCTCCGACCGGCGAAATGATGTCGTGGCACACACGGCTGCAAAGCAGTGCCGCGAGATCTGGCGCGGAAAGGGTGAAAAGCTCGGCCATCGGCGAAATCCCTGCTCAAGTCATCTGTTCATGGCCGAGCGACCGTTTTCGCGCCTGCCCGCACGAATCACGCTCTTTTCCAAGGCTTTCTGAATACACAGGGCCCGAGCGCGCATCAACAAATCCAAAATTGTCGACGGCAAAAATGGTGTGTTCGCGGGGGGAAACCCGCCGCAGCGGCAAAAGTGCAGCCTTCGAACCGCCATCTTCGTGTGGGAGTTTAATGGTTGAAAAAGGATTACGGCATAGTTTGCCCGTAACAGCCATCCTGAACGGCCGGCAAGAGCCGTAGGGGTGCGAGGCGTCGGCGAAAGTGCTCCCTGACGGAGATTGGAAGCATGTTTTCCCGATACTACGACCGGACATTCGTCCGCGTCCTCACCATGACCATCACACTCCTGGGGGCTTTGGTCCTTTCGACCGCCGCGTCGCGGGCTCAGCAGTACACCGCTCAGGAGATCGTCGATTCCGGTCATAAATTCTTCGGCGAGACGTCCGGCGGCCTGGCCACCGTCGTCGAGAAGATCTTTGCCTCCTACGGCCTGCCCAACGGCTACCTGCTTGGCGAGGAAGGTTCCGGCGCCCTGATCGGCGGCCTGACCTATGGCGAAGGGACGCTCTACACCAAGAACGCCGGCGATCATAAGGTGTTCTGGCAAGGTCCGTCGCTCGGCTGGGATTTCGGCGGCGAGGGATCGCGGGTGATGATGCTGGTCTACAACCTCGACGATATCAGCAGCCTTTATAACCGCTTCGGCGGCGTCGCGGGCTCCGCCTATGTCATTGCGGGCGTAGGCTTCAATGTGTTGCAGTCCAATCGGGTGTTGCTCGTGCCGATCCGCACTGGTGTCGGCGCGCGTCTGGGAGTCAATCTCGGCTATCTGAAGCTCACCGAAAGGCCGACCTGGAACCCGTTCTGATCGGATTGCGCCCGCTATAATCGCTCGGACAGTGCTGATCGCGCCGTGGCAAGCCCTTGCCGCGGCGTTGAATTTCGGCCATGCCAAGGTGGCACAATCCAGCGATTGCCGCTCCGTAAAATGGATAGCACGCCTTGGTCCAGTCGGTTCTGTTCTTCGTACTCGGTTTCCTCTGCGCCGTTTTTCTGGTGTCGCTGGTGGCGCCGGCGGTCTGGCGGCGGGCCGTTGTCCTGACGCGCAGGCGCCTCGAGGCTTCGCTGCCGCTGACACAAGCCGAAATCCAGGCGGACAAGGACCGGGTCCGGGCGGAATATGCCATGACGACGCGCCGACTGGAGATCACCGTCAAGAACCTGCAGGAAAAGACGGCCGAACAGCTGGTGGAGATCGGTCGCGGGCGCGAGGCCCTGAAGGGACTCGCGGTCGAAAAGAAGGACAAGAACCAGGCGCTCTCCGATCTGCAGGCAAAGAATGCGGAGCTCAGGCAGCGCGAGGAGGACTTGCACCGGCTGTCGGAAAAGCTCGCACAGACGGAGCGGGCGCTGGAGAAGCGCGCGCTGGAGTTGCAGAAGCTCGAGCAGATGTATGACGACGCCAGCTTCTCGTCCTCGAACCGCCAGATCGAACTGGTTGCCCGCGAATCGGAGCTGGAAAAGCTCGCCAGCGACATTGCGCTGCTCAAGGGCCAGCGCAAGGAGGCGGACCGACGCAACCAGGAGGTCGCGTCGGAAAGCAAGGCCGCGCGCGAGGCGTTGAAGGCGGAGAAGAAGAAAACGGCCGAGCTCGACAAGAAGGTCGAGCGGCTGCTTGCCACGCTTGCCGACCGCGAGGAAAAGCTCGACCGGCGCGAGAAGGATCTCGCTCGAATGCGCGAACGTTCGAAGGAGAGCGCCGCAAACGGCGTCGCGCGGCTCGCGGCCGGCGCGGATGCGAAAGGCGACGATGTCGACAAGGCAATCGCCAGGCTCGAGGCCGACCGGGAACGGCTTGAGGCAAGGCTGACGGCGCTGGCGCGCGAGAACAAGCGGCTGAAAACCGATCTTGCCGCCTCGGGAACGGCAATGCCCGAATCGGCGGGCGACGCACGCTCCGGCGCCGGCCTTCGCGAACAAATGAACGAGCTGGCCGCCGAGGTGGTCAATCTGACGATGAAGCTCGACGGGCCGGACTCGCCTATCGCCAAGGCTCTGGCGCGCGAGGGGCAGCAAAATGGGCGCGGCGTCAGCCTTGCGGACCGGGTGAGGGCCTTGCAGAAAGCCGGCTCGACCAACTGAGGTGCGGTGAGATTTCAGGTGAGGCCGGCCTGACCTGAATCTCGACACACGCTCAAAGCGTTGCAGCTACCGGCCTCCGGGTCGTTCTGATGGCCGCTACCGGTTCGAAAAGTGATGCAGGGCTATTGCCGACGCGGCGGCGACATTCAGGCTGTCGAAACCTTCCGCCATGGCGATCCTCACCGTTTGCAGCCGGGCAAGCAGGTCTCGCGGCAGGCCTTCGCCTTCCGTGCCGAGATAGAGCGCCAGGCGCGCTGATCGTTCCGCGGCGCGGATGTCGACGTTTCCGCCTGGCGAGAGCGCGAACTGGCCGAAGCCCAGCCGATCGAGCGTCGCGGTGAAGGTTCCGGTATCGCCGAAGGCGGCGAAGGGAACCTTCAGCGCCGCGCCAACCGAAACGCGGATTGCCTTACGGTAGAGCGGATCGCAGCACGTCTGGTCGAGCAGCACCGCGTCCGCGCCGAAGGCGGCCGCATTGCGGAAGATCGCTCCCATGTTGTCGTGATTGGATATGCCGACCAGGACGACGGCCAACGCGCGCCGGGGCAAGGTCTCCACCAGAATCTCGGCGGGCACTGGGTCGCCACGCATGCCGATCGCCAGGATGCCGCGATGCATGTGGAAGCCGGCGATACGGTCCATGACCTCGCTCGCGGCGACATAGACCGGAAAATCCGAGGGCGCCTTGCGCAGGATCTCCTGCACGCCGGCCAGTCTGTTTTCGAGGATGAGGGCAGACTCGGCGGCGAAGCGCCCGCTCGACAGCAGGAGGTCCAGCACCACCTTGCCTTCGGCGACGAAGCGGCCGTGCCGGCCGACGAGATCGCGCTCGCGGATGTCGAGATAGGCGGCGACGCGCGGGTCCTTAGGGTCGTCGATCGGAATGAGGTTCATGCAAATCTCGCTGGAAAAATTGCCAGCGAGGTAAGGGGTTTTGGATGGCGCGGGTCAAGCCCCGGCGCGGCGCAGCCGATAGGCCATCTGGGAAAGGTCGCCGTCGCCGAAAATGCCTTCCAGCATGCGCAGCAATTCGCGCACTGCCTCGGATTTGCAGGAATAGTAGATCATCTGGCGGTCGCGCCGGGTCTCGACGAGATCGAGCGCCCTCAGCTTGGCGAGATGCTGCGACAGCGCGGACTGACTGAGCTGCACCTTCTCGGCGATGGCGCCGACCGACATTTCATCGTCGATCAGATGGGCCACGATCAGCAAGCGCTTTTCGTTGCCCATGAGGGTGAGAAACGCGGCCGCAGATTCCGCATTGGCGATTAGCTTATTTGAGATCATAGATCCCCCAAGGGTCTTGGCTCATCCAGGCGCCAGGGGGCAATGGCGCCTGATTCCGCAATGTTCAGATGTCGATGGGCGCTGAATCAGCGTCACTACAAAGGTAGTTCATTTCGTCTAAATCTCAAGCGTTGCTTTCGCCGGCGCGCGATCAACTATCGCTCTTGCTCCGCTGCGCGTCCTGCCTTCGCCATCTCGATAAGCGCCGAACGCAATTCGTGCGCGCCTTGCAGAGGCCGGGGAAAGAAGATCCTGCAGGTCGCATCGGCTGCGGCGAGATCCATGCCATCGGGGTCGAGACCGGTCGCGATCCAGCCGTCGCCCTCGGCGCGGCCGAAATGACGGGCATAAAGGGCAAGCGCGTCGCGATGGTCGGCATTCATGTGATCGAGCGCTGCCTGCTCGCCGCCGGCGAACTCCTCGACAAGGGTGGCGCCGGCGATGAGATCATCGCGGTCGAGAAGAAAGGCCTTGCCGAAGCCGCCGTTCAGGCTGGCGCGCTCGGGCTCGAGCCGGAAGAACGAGAAGTCGCCGAGCCCGGCATAGAGCTTCGCCTTCGGATTGCGGTTGAGGTAGCGCCGCTCGGCGCGGATGTAATCGGCCGATCCCCGCTCCAGTCGCAGGGCCCGGCATGCCAGGCTGATGCGTGGATGCGCCAGCGGATCGCCCTTGCCGGGTTCGCCAAGCAGCAGAGAACAGCGCGGATCGGCGAGCAACGCGCCGGTATGCGCGGACAGCATCGAGATCAGGATCAGCGGCGCGCCGTCTATGTCGGTGGCGACGCCAACCCTGCTTGCCAGCGGCGCGCCGGTGCCAGGCTCGATCGCCGCGAGCGCGCCGAAACGTGCCGCGCGGACCAAGGTTTTCGCCAGCCTGATCGCCTCGGCGTCGGTCTCGCGGATGACGTCCTTTTTCGGTTCGGTCACAAGCTCACCCGAGATAAGTTGATTTTCGTTCTCCGGCTATCGACCGAGTATACCCGTTTTTGCAAGCGCTCCGATCTCCTCTTCGGTCAAGCCGAAACGGGTCAATATGCCAGAGGGCTCGCGATCGGCGACGGCCGGCGCTGCGGCAAGCGCTTGTACGCCTTGCGAGAAACGCGGCGCCGGCGCCGGGCGGTCGAGTTTGCCGGACTTCACGAAGCTTTGCCTGGCGCGATTGTGCGGATGGTTCCTGGCTTCGGCCAGGGACAGTACGGGCGCCACGCAGGCGTCCGTCGCGGCGAAATGCGCGGCCCATTCGTCGCGCGTCTTCTCCTTGATCCGGCCGGCAATGGCGGCGCGCATCGCGGGCCATGCTGACTTGTCGTATTGGCCGCCGACAAAATGCCCGTCGAGCGGCAGCAGCCTGGCGAATTCGGCGAAGAAGCGCGGTTCGAGACAGCCGATGGCAATGTGCCTTGCGTCCGCCGTCTCATAGGTGTCGTAGAAAGGCGTGCCGGAATCGAGCAGGTTCTCGCCGCGCCTGTCGCTCCACAGACCCGATGCCATGTAGGCATGGATGGGTGCTGCGAGCATCGAGGCTCCCTCGATCATCGAGGCATCGACCACCTGGCCCTTTCCGCTGCGCGAGCGCTGGAAAAGAGCGGCGAGCACGCCCGCGACCAGCATCATGGCACCGCCGCCTTGATCCGCGACGAGGTTGAGCGGCGGCACCGGCGGCGCGTCTTGCCTGCCGATCGCATGCAAGAGGCCCGCATAGGCGAGATAGGTGATGTCGTGCCCGGCTCGCCCGGACAGCGGCCCGTCCTGGCCGAAGCCGGTCAGGCGACCATAGATCAGCGCCGGATTGCGCTGGAGAACGACATCCGGCCCCAGCCCAAGCCGCTCCATCACGCCGGGACGGAAGCCTTCGACGAGCAAGTCGGCCTGTGCCGCAAGGCGCAGCAGCAGTTCCGCGCCCGCCGGGCGCTTGAGGTCGAACTTGAGGATGGAACGACCGTGGCGGTCGAGATCGTATTCTTCCGGCAGGCTTAGAAGCGGCTGGCCGGCGTCGGCGCGTTCGATGCGCAGCACCTCGGCGCCCATCTCGGACAGCATCAGGGCGGCAAGCGGCACTGGGCCGAGCCCGGCCAATTCGATCACTTTCAGGCCGGCGAGCGGGCCGATCTTTCCGGTGGAAGCACCGGCGCCTGTAGGCGAGCCAGGCATCTCCGCTTATTTCGGCGCCATGCGGATGGCGCCGTCGAGGCGGATGGTCTCGCCGTTCAGCATCTGGTTCTCGACGATGTGGAGGGCAAGTGCCGCGTACTCCGACGGCTCGCCGAGTCGCGGCGGGAAGGGCACGGAAGCGCCGAGCGAATCCTGCACCTCCTGCGGCATGCCGGCCATCATCGGCGTCTTGAAGATGCCGGGCGCGATGGTGCAGACGCGAATGCCGGAGCGGGCGAGATCGCGCGCCACAGGCAGCGTCATGCCGACAACGCCGCCCTTGGAAGCCGCGTAGGCGGCCTGGCCGATCTGGCCGTCATAGGCGGCGACGGAGGCGGTGTTGACGATGACGCCGCGCTCGCCGCCGGCGAGCGGATCGAGTTTCGCCGCCCGGTCGGCGACGAGGCGGATCATGTTGAAGGTGCCGACCAGGTTGATCTCGATCACCTTGCGATACTGGTCGAGCGGATGCGGCCCGTCCTTGCCGATCGTCTTCACGCCGATGGCGATGCCGGCGCAATTGACCAGGATGCGCGGCGGCCCGAGCTTTTCAGCCGCTTCGGCGATCGCGGCGGCAGCGCTGTCGCCGCTGCTGACATCGCATTGGACGGCAATGCCGCCGATGTCGGCCGCGACTTTGGCAGCGCGCTCGACGCCCACGTCGAGGATGGCGACACGGGCGCCCTTGGCCGCCAACGCGCGCGCCGTCGCCTCGCCAAGACCGGATCCCCCGCCGGTGACGATCGCGATCTGGCCGTTCGGGTTCATGCAAGCCTCCCTGGATTTCGAATTATGCTACGAGGCGCGCAAAGGAGGCGCAACCGCAATAGCCGGGTCGATCGACGACTGCGCATTGGCGGCAGGCCGCGCCAGGGCCGGGGCAAATTCTGCAACCCTCGCCATGTTGGCGTGGCAGACATCGCCGGCAAAGCGGGCGACGGCGCCCGGCTTGATTTCGTGATGCAGCAGCCGGTCGAGATCGACTGGGCGCGGCATGGCGATCTGCCCGCGCGGAAAGCGCTTGAAGCCGAGCGGCCCATAATATGGCTCGTCGCCGACCAGGATGACGGCGGGCGCGCCGGCCTTCCTGGCCGCCTCCAGCGCGATAGCCACCAGCTTGCGGCCGATGCCGAGATTCTTGAAGGCGGGGCGCACCGCAAGCGGGCCGAGCATCATGGCGCGACCGGCGCCTGCTGCCACGCGCGTCATGCGCACCGAAGCGATGACCGTGTCGTCCTTGACGGCGACGAAGGACATCGAGCGGTCATGTCCGCCCGACTCGCGGATCTTGTAGGCGGCGAGCACGAAACGACCCGGGCCGAAGGCCTCGTCGTTGATGGCTTCGATTTCAGCATCATGCGCCGGGGTTTCCGGCAGGTATTTCACGTCGGCAAGGCTCATGGTCTTTGCGTTCCGGCATGCGAGGAAGGTTTGCTGCAAGCGGCAGCGTTCGCCAATCAGCGCTCTTAAGCGCGGGCGCCCTTTCGTCGTCGGTCGAACCGGATCGAGGCAAAGTCGAACATGGGCGCCTCCGCTAGCACCAATTTTGTGCCGCTGCAATCGGTGCTTTCCGGCTTTCTTTGCGTTGCATGACGAACCGGTCCATCGCTGGACCTATTCGCCATTTGACGAACTGTTCAGCGCCTGAGGGCTTCGCCAGCCCGGTCATCAGCCTAGATAATGGCAACCGCCAGGGAGATTTTCGCATGGGATTGCTGATTGAAGGCAAATGGCAGGACCGGCCGCACAACACCGACAGCGGCGGGCGGTTCATACGCACGGAGTCCCAATGGCGCGACTGGATCACGCGCGACGGCGCGCCGGCGGAAGGCCGCACGCGCGGCTTCAAGGCGGAACCCGGCCGCTATCACCTCTACGTGTCGCTCGCCTGCCCATGGGCGCATCGCACGCTGATCTTCCGCGCCCTGAAGAAGCTGGAGGGCATCATCTCCGTCTCCGTGGTGCACCATTTCATGGGCGAAAACGGCTGGACCTTCAAAGCCGAGGACGGCGCGACCGGGGACACGCTCTACGGCCTCGATTTCCTGCACCAGGTCTATGCCAAGGCCGATCCGGGCTATTCGGGCCGCGTGACGGTGCCGGTGCTGTGGGACAAAGAACAAGAGACCATCGTCAACAATGAGTCCTCCGAGATCATCCGCATGCTCAATTCGGCCTTCGACCAATGGGGCGACGCGGGTCTCGACTTCTACCCGGCGGCGCTGCGCGGGGAGATCAACAGGATCAATGCGCTGGTCTATCCGGCGATCAACAACGGCGTTTATCGCGCCGGCTTCGCCACCGCGCAGAAAGCCTATGAGGAAGCGTTCGGCGAATTGTTCCTAGCGCTCGATACGATCGAGGAGCGGCTTTCGAAGCAGCGCTATCTGACCGGCGAACACATCACCGAGGCCGACTGGCGGCTGTTCACGACGCTGGTTCGTTTCGATCCGGTCTATGTCGGCCACTTCAAATGCAACCTGCGCCGCATCGCCGACTATCCGAACCTGTCGAACTATCTGCGCGATCTCTATCAGGTGCCGGGCGTCTCGGGCACGGTCAACCTGCATCACATCAAGGCGCATTATTACGGCAGCCACAGGTCGATCAATCCGACGGGGATCGTTCCGGCGGGGCCGGAACTCGATTATGCCGCGCCGCATGACCGGGGACGGTTCAGGAAGGCGGCTTGATTACCAGTAAGCCGAGATGCGCTCGCCCTCAAAAATCTCCGCTATCCGCCGGAGCGTCGCCGGCGTCGTGCCCTCCGGCAACCGACCAAGCGGGAAGAAGCCGGCTTCGGCGATCTCGTGGTCCGGCAGTTTCGGCGCCGTCTGGCCGAAGGTGTCGATCAGATAAAGGCCGACATGATCGCGCTTGCTGGAGCGGCGGTTGAAATGCATCGACTTCAGCACCGGCGGAGCGGTCAGGGTGATGTTGCCTTCCTCGGCCAGCTCGCGGGCCAGCGCTTCCTCGAGGGTCTCGCCGACCTCGACGCCGCCTCCCGGCAATTGCCAACCTGGCACATAGGTGTGGCGGATCAGGAAGACGGCGTTGGAGGCACGGTCATAAACCAGCCCGCGCACGCCGAGCGTCATCGGGCGGCGCAGCAGGAAGTAGAAATGGAACAACCTTGCCCGCAGCCCCGGCCAGCCGGTCTGGCGGAATGCCTCTTCCGGATCGGCTCGGCGGTTCATGCAACGATCCCCAAGCAGATGTTCGTGGGTTGCCCCACGAACATCTGCTTGGCTTTCCTTGTTTTTCGCAGATTCTGGCCGCAAAACCGTGGGAGACTTTTGCGGAACCTGCTTGGGCGAACAGCAAAGGGTGAGTGGAAAGCTTCGTCAGCGTCGCTTAAGAAGGGACCATGTTCAGGCTCGCGCATATTTCCGATGCTCATCTGGGACCGCTGCCCGATGTAACCTATCGCGACCTCGCGTCCAAGCGCGTGCTGGGCTACGTCAACTGGCAGCGCAACCGGCGCCGCCATATGCATGACGCGGTCATCGATACCATCGTCGCCGACATCAAGGCGAACGCGCCGGACCACCTCGCTGTGACAGGCGATCTCGTCAACCTGGCGCTCGACGGCGAGATCGAGATGGCCAAGCACTGGCTGGAGACGCTCGGATCGCCGCACGACGTCTCCGTGGTTCCCGGCAACCACGACGCCTATGTGCCGGGCGCCTTCGACAAAGTCTGCCGGGCGTGGGCTCCCTGGATGACGGGCGACGGGGTCAACAGTCCGGTCGACCGCAATTCCTTTCCGTATCTGCGCGTGCGCGGCAATGTCGCGCTGATCGGCGTCACCACGGCGCGCGCCACCGCGCCCTTCATGGCCAACGGCTTCTTCATGGAAGGACAGGCCGAGCGGCTCGGCAAGGTTCTCGACGACGCGGCGAAACAAGGGCTGTTCCGCGCCATCATGATCCACCACCCGCCGGTGCGCGGCGCCGTCACCCAGCATAAGCGACTGTTCGGCATCGCTCGCTTTCACAAGGTCATTCGCCGGCATGGCGCGGAACTCGTCCTGCACGGCCATTCGCATCTGCCGTCGCTGTTCACCATCGGCGCACGTGGCGCCAAGGTGCCCGTGGTCGGAGTCGCAGCCGCAGGCCAGGCGCCCGGTGGCAAACATCCGGCCGCTCAGTACAATCTGTTCGAGATCGACGGCGAAAAGGGTGACTGGCGTCTCCGCCTGATCCGGCGCGGCCTGACGGGGCCGGCGCTGCCGCCGTCAGACCTGCAAACGACGGATCTCGACGTGCCGGTCGCGAAGGACCGCGAACTCGTCAGAAGCTGATCTTCATGTGCACGATGCGGTCCCAGAACATCGCCAGCGAAACCGCCAGGCCGACAAGGGCACCGGCGGTAATCAGGCCGAGGCCGGCGAAGAAGGTGGTCCAGCCATTGCTGCGGCGGGTTTCGGATCGGATGGGCGGTTCCGCTTCCTGGACCACGTGGCGATGCAGGCCGGGAACGGCGCTTTCCATGCTCCCTTCCATCATGCGTTGCCGCTCGACGACCCGCTCGGCCACGTAGCGCGTCACCGCATCGGCGACGGCCTTCATCTCGGTCGTCTCGGCCAGCACAACACGGCCGACGCGCGTATCCTTGAGGAAGCGGTAGGTGCGGCGGTCGCGTCCCATGGCGACGTGGCTCACCGCGTCGATCCATAGCCGCGGCTGCAGGCCGGACGAGACGGCGAAGTCGAAGCTGTCCATGTCGGCCGGAACATCGGCAAAGATCGGGGCAAGCTCGGTTGCCAGAAGATCGAGCCGCATGCGGTGCGCCTCGCGCATGTCGACGACCACGTCGTCGCGGTCGGCGAAGGCGTTCTTGACGTCGCGTACGGCATCGGCGAGCTTCCGCGACGGCTCGATAGGGGTGATCTTGTCGCCTGCATCCTTCATGGCGGCTGCCTCACTGTTGGTTAACAGCGAGTTAACACAATCGCCGGCAAAATGCACTGCCGGTGACGAGCAGTGCGACCGCTGCGGTCTGGCGGAGCGGGTTGCGGATATTTTCGAGGCCGGTCCGAAGGGCCAATCCCGCAGGACAATCAGCGATCAGCTCGCCGCCGCGTCCCGTGATGGGCGCACCCGCCTGCGGCGCCGGCGCGTGTTGCGGCGGACGATTTCGGCGATCAGGCCCGGAGCCTCCTCGACCAGCATATGACCCGCGTCGAGAACATGGTGCAGATGGAAATGCGAGGGCAACGCCTCGGCCTGCTCGACTGGCAGCAGCGGGTCCTCCGCTCCCCAAACGACCATCACCGGCATGTCAAGCGTATCCAGCTGCGCGCGTGGGATGACCCCTTGCCGGTCATCCCTTGTCATCGCGGCCGCCATATCGATCAAAGCCTGCAACTGGCCAGGCTGTGTGCGCATCCGGCACAATGCATCCACCACGTGGTCTGGCGGCACGCTCCGCGGACCCGACATGGCCGCGAGGCTGGCGCGGACCTCTCTCCTGCCGGTCGCGGCGGCATAGCGGCGCAACAAGCCTGCGTTGATTTCCGAGCCGAAGCCGCCGGGCGCCAACAGTGTGAGCGAGGCCACCCTGTCGGGGTCGGCAAGCGCCATCAATGTCGCGATCGCGCCGCCCATTGAGTGACCCACAAGATGGACTCTGCCCAGCCGCCGCGCGGCGAGATCGGCGAGGATGGCTTGCGCGGCCGGCTTGGCGCCGCCCATGCCTTCGCACTCCAGCGAATGACCATGGCCCGGCAGATCGTAGGCCAATATCCTTGCCTCCGTCGCGAGCGACAGCGCGACGTCACGCCAAATCTCGCTGCAGCCTCCGAAGCCGTGCAGAAAGACGATCGTCTTCAGGCCAGCGCCGCTCTCGACGGCATAGGGGAATGGAAGCATGAAAAATGGAGCAGTGAGCAAAGAGGGCAACACTTTCGAATTGTGGCTGGATTGCTCCTGATCCGGACCGTTGGCCAGTAAAATTTTCGCGACCGAAGCGATCCGTCAGGCGCTCGATCGGCCGCCGAAATGGGCCGAAGGCGTGTTCAGCTCGGGTTGCCGATCCCGGCCGCACGCAAGGATTGCACCAGCCGGTCGGTGAGATCGGCGGGGTATTTGCGGTCGACGAATGTCGCCCGCGGGTCGGCGGCGAACTTCGGGAATTCGGCTGTGAGTTCGTTGGCAAGCTCGTCCGCCAGCTTGTCGCGGCCCGAAATCCTGGCGCCGATCAGGCGCGCGGCCAGGTAATGCGACTTGGATGCCGTCGTGCGCAGCGACTCGCTGGCGATCGCGGCCCGTTTCATATCGCCCTGCATGAAGGCTCCGACGAACAGGCCGTAATCCCACCAGGTCGGATGGCCGCTGAAGGCCTCGACCGCGTGGCTCAGGATCGGTGTTCCCTCATCATATTTGCCGGCGAAGATCAGTCCGTAGCCATAGGCGGCGGCCATGCCGAGATCATACGGGTTGAGTTCGTAGGCCCTGCGCGTCAAGCGGATCCCTTCGTCCGCGTTGCCGAGGCGCGAGTTGAGGTAGCCGAGGGCACGATGCGCGTGCGGGTTCATAGGCCCCATCTGGACGGCGCGATGCGCAAGCGACATGGCCTTTTCGAGCGTTGCTTCCGGTGGATAGGAATAGTGCGCGGTGACGGCCTCCCCATGAAGCGCGGCCAGTTCCGCATAGACAAGCGATGATTTGGTGCCTTCGGCGGCAAGCTTCTCCAGGCAGCGATAGGCAGCTTCATGGGTCTGGGCGTTCATGTCGAGAAAATAGCGGTCGTCGAGCACCAGGCAACCGATCTGGCTGGTCCGGATGTCGCTCTGGTCGATGTAGCTGTAGATCGCGCCGGAAGCGGGAACGGTCGATGTCAGAAGGCTGGCTATGTTGCTTTCAACCACGCCAGGCGCGGTTTCGGCCGATGTCAGGTTGCGCGACAGGAGAACCCGACCGGTCGCGACGCTCTGTAGTTCGACCGTGACGTCGCCGGCGGCGGGGCCGGGGACAATATCGAAGACGAAACTGATCGGGTCGGCCGATTGATCGCGCGTCGAATCCGCATCGCGCCCGATGAAGTCGATGGTGTCGAAACCGGCGAGCCCGGCGCGCAGCGACGACGCGACGCGAGCCGCCTCTGCTCCGTCGGCTTTCGTGGCAATGTAGATCAGCGGCAGGGAGTCGAACACCGGCTGGGCGGCGGTGCCGGCAACGCCCGCCGTTTCGGCCGTTGCCACCGTGTCGCCGCCGCCGAGGAAGACATCGCCCTGGCGAAGGATGAGCACGCCGAGCATGGCAATGACCAGGACCATGGCAGCCCAGAAGAAACGCAGTTGCAGCGTCAGCGATTGTGCAGGTGTGGCTGGGGCAATGGGGGCGGCAGGCTCGCCCAGCGTCGGCCTGTCGAGATGTTCGGCTTCGGCCAACACGTCGGGCCGCGCGGTGCCGTCGGAGGCGGACCTGGCGTTGCCAGGCAAGCGGATTGCATTCAGCTCATAGGACGGGACATAACCGCCGCGCGGGATCGCGATGCGCACCGGCTCGGCAATGCCTTCATTGGCGAAGTACTGGTCCAGGAGCTCGCGCAGGCGGCCGGCCTGGACCCTGACCACGGCATCGGTGGAGGCGTCGAAATCGCCGTCCTTGCCGAAGACGTCCATGGCGATGGAAACGCCCTTCAGCCTGTCCGCCTCGCCAGCCTGCTCGCGTTCGACCAGATAGCGTAAAAGCCTGCGCGCACGCTCGGATCGTCCGAACGTTTCGCTGGCAAGCAGTCGCTCCAATGTCTCGCGCACTGCGGGGGCGGCAGGCGGGGCATGCTCCAAGTGTCGAGCCTTTCGAAGTCGGCACAGGTTAGGACGCGATAATATAGCGCCCGCGCCGGCGCACAAGGATGCTTCTATTATGCGATCGCGTAAGCCACCGGAAATTCCTCCGGCGGTTAACGAATGGCAGGCTTTCGCGTCTGTCTTTCGCGTCTGTCTTTGAAGTGCGGCGCATGTTGGATGCGCCACACTTCGATCGAGTTGCCGCTCAGCCGGCTTTATGGCCGATGATGCGATTGGCGGCCGAAACAACGGCCTCCAGCGAGGCGGCCACGATATTGGTGTTGATACCGGCGCCGAACAGCTTGCCGCCCGGATACTCCATTTCGACATAGGAGATCGCCGAGGCGTTGGAGCCACGCTGCAAGGAATGCTCGGAATAGTCGAGCACCGACATGTCGACGCCGACATGGCGCGAGAGCGCATCGACAAAGCCGTCGATCGGGCCGGTGCCCGAGCCGGTGATGGTCACTTCCTTGCCATTGTCGAGGATATCCGCCTCGACCATGCGCCGGCCCTTTACCTCGGTGTCGGGATAGGTGCGATGGTCGAGGAACTTCAGCCGCGCGCCGGGCTGGTCGACATAGGTTTCGAGGAAGCGGTCATGGATGCGCTTGGCCGGCACTTCCTTGCCTTCCGCATCGGTGATCGCCTGGATCGCCTGGCTGAACTCGATCTGCAGATTGCGCGGCAAATTGAGGCCGTAATCGGCCTGCAGCACATAGGCGATGCCGCCCTTGCCCGACTGCGAGTTGATGCGAATGATCGCCTCGTAGGTGCGGCCGACATCGGCCGGATCGATCGGCAGATAAGGCACTTCCCAGATCGGCGTGTTGGCCTTCTTCAGAGCCTTCATGCCCTTGTTGATGGCGTCCTGGTGCGAGCCGGAGAAAGCCGTGTAGACCAGTTCGCCGACATAAGGGTGACGCTCCGGGATCTTCAGCTGGTTCGAATACTCGTAGACATCCTTCATCCGGTTGATGTCGGAGCAGTCGAGCTCCGGATCGACGCCCTGGGTGAACATGTTGAGCGCCAGCGTGACGATGTCGACATTGCCGGTGCGCTCGCCATTGCCGAACAGCGTTCCCTCGACGCGGTCGGCCCCGGCCATCAGGCCGAGCTCGGTGGTGGCGATGCCGGTGCCGCGGTCGTTATGCGGGTGCAGCGAGATGATCAGGTTCTCGCGGTTGTCGAGATTGCGGCACATCCACTCGATGCGATCGGCATAGACGTTGGGCGTCGACATCTCGACCGTCGAGGGCAGATTGATGATGAGCTTGTTGTCGGCCATCGGCTTCACGATCTCGGTGACGGCGTTGCAGATCTCCAGCGCGACGTCGAGCTCGGTGCCGGTGAAGCTTTCGGGCGAATATTCGAAGCGATAGCCGCCGCCGGCCTTGGCCGCCATGTCGGTGATCATCTTGGCGGCGTCGGTGGCGATGCGCTTGATGCCGGCGACGTCCTTCTCGAAGACGACGCGGCGCTGCAGCTCGCTGGTCGAATTGTAAAAATGCACGATCGGGCGATGCGCGCGTTTCAACGCCTCGAAGGTCCGCGTGATCAGCTCGGGCCGGCACTGCACCAGCACCTGGAGCGATACATCCTGCGGCACGCCGCCTTCCTCGATGCACCAGCGGGCGAAGTCGAAGTCCGTCTGCGAGGCCGAGGGGAAGCCGATCTCGATTTCCTTGAAGCCCATATCGAGCAGCAAGGCGAACATGCGCGCCTTGCGTTCATGGCCCATCGGGTCGATCAGCGCCTGGTTGCCGTCACGCAGGTCGACCGAGCACCAGATCGGCGCCTTGTCGATGATCTTGTTCGGCCAGGTGCGGTCGATCAGGCCGACCGTCGGGTAGGATTGGTATTTGCGTGCCGCATCCGGCATGTGGCCGGCCGTGCGCTTCCCGGCTTCAGCTTCGCCGGCGCTGATTTCTTCTCGTGCGTTCATCGTCTCTTCTCCGGGCGGCTCGCGTTCGCCTTGGGCGGATTGATGGCGAGCGTCGCCTCTACCAGAATTTCGTTCGCTTGATTATGACCTTGCCAAGGAGCATGCGCCTGAGGCGGCTGGTACCGACCGCCGGGCGCTCCTTCAGCGAACCCGGCGATCGCCGATAAGGCCGAGAAGAAGCAGGGTCGAGGCGAGCGCGCGCGCAGTCTCGCCGGCAAAGCCGGTGCGAGAGGAAGCGACAGAGCGGACGCGCGTGGTCATGGCGGCTCTCTTACAGGAGCGGCCATCGGGAGGCAAGTGCCGGCCAGGACGCGCTTAAAGCGCTTCGCATCGAAATAGATTCGAGCGACGCGCTTTAAGCCTTTGGTTTTATGCATGTCGTTTTCCCAAAAGCGGCGCAAACTTTGGGCGACATGCATTAGCGCTGGCTCTTCCCCGCATCGGGCAAATGCGCCACACTCGCCCGACGCGGCCCATAGTGCCCCGGGGGAGGTTGTGCATGAATTTCGTGTTCTTCTCGCCGCATTTCCCGGCCAACGGCACGGATTTCTGCGACCGGCTGAAAAAGGCAGGCGCCACCGTGCTCGGCATCGGCGATGCACCTTACGAGACGCTGAACGGCAAGCTGAAGACGGCGCTTTCGGAATATTACCGCATCGCCGACATGGAAGATTACGATGCCGTGTTCCGCGCGATGGGGCATTTCATCCACAAATGGGGCCGCATCGACCGCTTCGAGTCGCTCAACGAGCATTGGCTCGAACTCGAAGCCAACATCCGAACCGACTTCAACATCTTCGGCACCAAGGTCGATTTCGTGAAGAATTTGAAGCGCAAGAGCCGCATGCGCGCCTTCTTCCGCAAGAGCGGCGTCGAGACCATTCCGCAGCGCAAATGCTCCGACCGCGCCGGCGCCATGACCTTCATCCGTCGTGTCGGCTACCCGGTGGTGGTCAAGCCGGATTCGGGCTCCGGCGCCTCGAACACCTTCAAGATCTCAAACGCCAAGGAGCTCGACCAGTTCTTCAGGGACAAGCCCGAGGGCGTCACCTTCGTCATGGAGCAGTTCATCGAGGGGCTGGTGGTGACCTTCGACGGGCTGGTCAACCGCGATGGCGAGGTGGTGCTGGCGGCCAGCCACCGCTACGACCAGAGCATCATGGATGCGGTCAACAAGGACCGCCACATGAGCTACACCTGCTTCCCCGAGATCAGCCCTCAGGTCGAGGAGGCGGGCCGCAAGATACTCAAGGCGTTCGACGTGCGCGAGCGCTTCTTCCACATCGAGCTGTTCGAAACCAGGGACAAGCGCGTCATCGCGCTCGAGGTCAACATGCGCCCGCCCGGCGCCTGGATGACGGACGCCATCAACTACACGTTCGACATCGACGTCTATGCCGCCTGGGCCGACATGGTGGTCAAGGATGCCGCCGGCGGCCCTTACAAGGGCAAGTATTTCACCGCCTATGCCAGTCGCAAGCGCCATATCGACTATTTGCACAGCCATGCGGACGTGCTAGCCGCCCACGGCGACAAGATCGTCCATCACCAGGCCATCGAAGAGATCTTCAGCCGCGCCATGGGCAACTACGCCTATCAGATGCGTTCGAAGGATCCGAAGGCGCTGCGCCAGGCGGTCGACTATATCCACGCGGAAAAGGCCTGAGCCGATGGACGTCTCCTATCACAAGGGCCATGCCCGCAATCTCGGCCGCGACATGGAATACAAGCGCTACGGCCATGCCGGGCGCCCGGTGGTGGTGTTCCCGACTTCGCAGGGGCGGTTCTACCAGTTCGAGGATTCCGGCGGGGTCGCAGCACTTGCCGACTTCATCGACACCGGCCGCATCCAGCTCTTCACGCTCGACGGCATCGATTCGGAGTCGTTCTTCAACAAGCATGCCGACGCGGCGCATCGCATCGCCCGCCACGAGGCCTATTTCCGCTATGTGCGCGAAGAGGCGCTGCCGGAACTGCAGGCGGTCGCCGCCAAGGCCAATGGCGGTCGTGCTTTGAAGCCGCTGTTTTGCGGCTGCTCGATGGGCGGCTACCACTCGTCGAACTTCGTGTTCCGCTTCCCGGAGCTGGCGAGCGGCGTGATTTCGCTGTCCGGCGTCTATTCGGCCCGCGACTTCTTCGGCCGGACGCTGGAAGGCAACATCTATTTCAACTCGCCGCTCGACTACCTGCCCGGCATCGTCGACCAGAAGCTGCTCGGGCGGGTCAGAGCACTGCGGCTGATCTTCTGCTGCGGCCAGGGCGCCTGGGAAGAGCGCATGCTGGTCGAGACGCGCGAACTGGAGCAGGTGCTGCGCGACAAATCCATCCCGGCCTGGGTCGACTATTGGGGTGGCGACGTCAGCCACGACTGGCCGTGGTGGCACAAGCAGCTTGTCTATTTCTTCGGCCGCTGGCTGGACGATGATCTGATGAAGCGACTGGATTGATGACCACGCCCGATCCGATCCGCCGCTTTGTCGAAGCCACCAACGTCGGTGATACCGAAGCCTTTCTGGCGACATTCACCGACAACGCCTTCCTCACCGACTGGGGCCGCGATTTCCATGGCCGCGACGGGGTCGCGCGGTGGAACCGCTCGGACAATATCGGCGTGCAGTCCAATCTTCGCATCGTTCGCGTCGCTGAGCGCGACGGCGTCTACCATGCCCGCGTCGCCGTGACGGGCAATGGCTTCAATGGCGAGGGCGACATGGCCTTCACGCTCGACGGCGACCGGATCGCAAGCCTGGTCATCAGTTGACCTCTCTCGCCATCGGCTGATTTGGTGGACGGCTATCCTTCCTGGCAGGCCGGCAGCGACGCGACATCTTGCGGCTCGGCCGTACGCAATTCCGGACGGAAAACCGCTCACACTTTTCCTGGAATTGCTCTAGTAGGTCGTGCGCCCGCCGGAGAGGTCGAAGGTCGCGCCGGTGGTGAAGGAGTTCTCGTCCGACAGCATGAAGACGACCATGGCGGCCGCCTCTTCCACCTCGACGAAGCGGCCGCGCGGCACTTTGCCGAGCATATAGGCGACCTGGGCCTCGGTGAGCTGCTCGAGGATGCGGGTGCGGGCGGGCGAAGGCGTCAGCGCGTTGACGGCGATGTCGTGGCCGGCGAGCTCCTTGCCGAGCGACTTGGTCAGCGCCAGCACGCCGGCTTTTGCAGCGGAATAAGCGGCGGCGTTGGGATTGCCTTCCTTGCCGGCGACCGATGAGACGTTGACGATGCGGCCGTAGTTGCGCGCGACCATGCCGGGCACCAGGCGCCGGCAGCAGTAGAAGACGCCGGTGAGGTCGATGTCGACGATCTGGCGCCAGGCGGCGGGGTCGTAGTTCACAACGGTCGCCGCCGGCCCGGCAATACCGGCATTGTTGACGAGGAGATCGACGGGGCCAAGCGTCCGCTCGGTCTGGGTGGTGGCGCGATCGACGGCCTCGATCTGCGACTGGTCGCAAAGGATCGCTTCAACGCGGCCGAGCAAAGCGAGTTCGGCGACGGCCTTGGCCATCGCGGCCTGGTCGACGTCCCAGATGGCGACACCGGCCCCCGACGACAACAGGCGTCGCGCGACCGCTAGGCCGATGCCTTGCGCGCCGCCGGTCACCACGGCGACGCGGCCGGACAGATCGACGGCGTTCAAACGGCGGTTCATCGGCAATTCCCCCTCGTTTGCTTAGAGCAATTCAGCATCCTGACAGGATTGCTGAGCCGCTCCAATTTTCTGTTTCACGCAATTCCGGACGGAAGGCTACGGCGAATGCGCCGAGCCCAACCGCCGAGCGCTTTTCCTGGAACTGCTCAGGCATTGGATAGCCCGGATCAGGCCCCGACGTTTCGCGCCACCAGCTTGGCTACGCTTGGCCCAATCAGCAGTACGACCAGGAAGCGCGCCGACTGCAGCGCCATGACGAAGGAGATGTCGACGTTCCGTGCCGCGGCGGCGATGATGGCGACACTGTCCATGCCGCCAGGGCTGGTCGCCAGATAGGCGGTCAGCGGGTCGATACCGAGCAGGCGGCTGATGACGAAGGCCATGCCGCCGCAAAAGGTGATCAGCGCGACGATCGAGCCGACGATCTGCGGCAGGGCGCGCGCCGCGTGACGCAGGATCGGCCGGGTGAAATTGAGCCCGATCGACCAGCCGACCATGGCATAGCTGATCGCCAGCAGCCAAGGCGGCAATTGCATCGGCACGCCGAGGCCGAGATGGATCACCGCGCCGAAGATGAAGGTGCCGAGAAAGAACGGCGAGGGCAGCCTGACCAGCTTTCCGAGCAGGCCGCCGACGATCGCAATGCCGATGGTGGCGGCGAAGGCGAAGGCGTCGATCGGCGGAAACCAGACGATGGGCGTCACCTCGACGCCGGATGTGTCGACCCACATCTTGGCAACGATCGCCGCCGTCATCGAAACGAAGATGACGCGCAGATATTGCATGAAGGCGACCAGACGCTGGTCGGCGCCGAAGGCGCCTGCCATCAGCACCATGGCGGTGGCGGCGCCCGGCGAGGAGCCCCAGACTGCCGTGGTGCCGGGCAGGATGCGCCAACGGCTGATCATCCAGCCAAGCAGGCTGGAGGCGGCGACGGTCGCGATCACCACGGCGAGGAAAAGCGGCCATTCGGCGTAGAACACGGGGAAGATGTCGGCCGAGATCGAACCGGCAACCAGGCAGCCGACGATCGCCTGGGCCGCGCCGAACAGCGGTCGCGGCACGCGCACGGAGGCGCCGTTGGTGCCGGCCAGAATCGCGGCAAGCATCGGGCCGATCAGCAGGGCCGCTGGCAGGGCGGCGAACTCCAGCGCGCCGGCGAAGAGCAGCGAGAATACCAGAACCACCAGCCATTGCCGCGGCGGGCGCAGGCGCGCCATGCGCTCGACGGGCGCTTGGTTCTGGGATGGCTGCTCTGGTGAAGAGTCCATGTCCGGCTCTTAGACCGGATACAGACAAATGCGAACCAGCTTTTCGCGGAAATTCCGCGTCCGCGCGGTTAGCCGGCCTTCTCGGAGGCGGGAAGGCCGAAGCCGCCGACCGGGTGGGTCTCGACCTGGAATTCGAAGCCGGCGATGAAGGGACGCGCCCTGGCGATCGCGGCCTGGACTTCCGGCAGTTGCAACGAGGCCTTGTGGCTCGCCTGGTCGGTCCACACTTCGGTCACCCAGATCGCGTCGGCGTCGGCCGGATCGGTGGCGATGATGTAGTTCAGGCAACCGGGGAGCGCGCCGGTGCTTTCGCGCAGCACGTCCATGACCGCATCGCGCTGGCCGCGCGCCGCCCGCATCTTGCCGATCAGTCCGTACATGCCCTTGCTCTCCCTCCAGGTTGCACGCTCCATCGAGTATGCAGTCGACCGCTCACGGCATCAACTGGCCACCATTGACCTCGATCACCTGGCCGATGATGTAGCCGCTCAAGAGGTCCGACGACAGGAACAGATAGGCGCCGATGCAATCCTCGGGCGTTCCGGCGCGGCCTTGCGGTATGGTGGCGACCATGGCCTTGATCTGCTCGGCGTTCGAATAGCGTTCGTGGAAGGGCGTCAGGATCGTGCCGGGCGCCACGGCGTTGACGCGGATGCCGAAGCCGATCAGTTCCTTGGCCATGCCGCGCGTCACGTTGGAGACGAAAGCTTTCGACGAACCATAGAGGCCGGCGCCGCCGCCGGCGCCGTTGCGGGCGGCGATCGAGGTGGTGTTGATGATGAAGCCGCCCTGGCGCTTCAGCCACGGTATCGCCTTGCGCGAGGCGGTCAGGACGGAGCGCGCATTGAGATCCATGACCGCGTCGTAATGCGCCTCGTCCTGATCGGCATAGGCGACGCGCCCGAGCATGCCGCCGGCATTGTTGACCAGGCCGTCGAGCCGGCCGAAATGTTTTGCGCTCTCTTCGACGACGCGCTCGACGTCGGCAGGTATCGAAAAATCGCCCTGGACCAGAAACACCTCGCCGCCATCGTCGCGGATGGTCCTGGCCACGGCTTCGGCGGGAGCGAGGCTCGCATTGTAATGCAGCGCGACCCGGCATTTTTGCGCCGCATAGGCGCGGGCGAGGGCGGCACCTATGCCGGTCGAAGCGCCGGTGACCAGCACCGCCTTTCCGGCAAGATCGGGGATGGCAAGTGTCGTCATGTCGGCTGGCCTCCGGGCTCCCATCCTTCGTAGGCCATTGTCGGCCTGGCCTTCAAGTGTTGGCGTTCAGTGTGGGCGCATTCAGGGTCTGAGATAGACATAGCCCTGATGCTGCAGCTCGGCGAGCTTCACGACGCCACCCTTCTCGGCAAGCTCGAAGCCCGCCAGCAGGTCGGTCAGCGTGATGTCCATGCCGTGCAGGGTGTTGCCGCAGGCTTGCGGGACAAGTCCCTGCTGGACGAGGCCGGCAAAGCGGCTGGAAACGGCGCCGGAAGCGCCCTTGGACTTGAAGGCGGCCAGGGCCGGGCCGTGCACCACAAGCACGATGTCGACATTGCCGCCGGTGCCCTCATAGTGGTTCTTGATGTTGCCGAGGACGAAGTTGACCTTGTCGGTGTCGCTGAGGTGATAGGCGACTTTCAGCCTTCCCTCGGCCGTTGCCGCATTTGCCCGGTTCAGGCCGAACAGGCCGGCGGCACCGGCAAGACCGGCGCGAAAAATGTCACGGCGCAGCATCCTATCCTCCTTGCCTCGCCGCCTCGCATGATTTTGCATGGTCCGGGCGGCACTCCTAGACTAGCATACGCCAGTCCTGTCGGTGGGAGGAGGATCACATGACATCGAGGGCAAGGACTATGGCGGGCGCGGCGCTTTGCGCCGCCCTTGCCGCTTTTGCCGGCGCGGCGCGCGCCGAACAGCCGCCCAAACTTCCCGAGCTCAGCCCGACCGGCGCCGACGCCTGCTTCGGCCGTGTGTACGATGCCGCCCATCTCAAGGCGCATCCGCACCAGAAGGTGGCGCGCATCTTCTTCCTCTACGGCCATGACCCGGTCAGCCGGCCGAATGAAGAACCTCCGGCCAACCAGGATACTTCCTATAACGGCTTCCTCACCACCACGGTGCGTGGCGCCAAAAAACCGGAATGGGCGAGCAGCTGGTGCAACAAGGAAGACCCGAGCGACAAGGCGAGCGGCATCCGCTGCGGCATGGATTGCGACCGGACGCTGGCCTCGCTGAAGGTCGATGACAAGGGCAAGCTTCTGCTCTCCGGCCTGTCGCCGGATGTCTATCTCGACCCTGATGCGTCGGAGTCGATGAGCAAGGCGGAGTATGCCAGGCAGCAACTGGGCAGCGAGGACGACAATTTCAAGCTGGACCCGATGCCGGCCGACAGCTGCAGGGCGGAGTTCGCGCGCATCGACCCGATCGATCCGGCGCTGGGCGATCCGCTGCGCGTGCGGCTGAAGTCCGATCAGCCCTTCTGCTTCGGGCGCGACTACGACGATGCGCATCTGAAGTCGCATCCCAACCAGCTCACGCAATCGATCCGCGTCTTCCGCGGCCCGGTCGAGCTCGCCTCCTTCGCCGCCGGCGGCGATGCCGCGAACTGGCCCGACGGGGCGGATATCGCCGTTTCGGTGACGACGAGGCAGAAAGGGAAAAAGGTCACGCAGACCTATTCCTGCCAGGGCGAGGCCGACCAGTGGCGCTGTTCGGCCAGCTCGAAGATGAGCGATTTTTCCTGCGACATCTCGCAGAAGGAAATCTTCCTCAAGCGCGGCGCCAACGGCACGATGATGGTCGCGAACCCCAACAATGCGGTGGCGGTCCTCGATCTCTGCTCGAAGGCGGCGAAAGGCAAGACGAAGTCGGACGACAAGGTCTATCGGCTGCAGCCGATGCCGCAATCGGCGTGCGCGCCGTAACCAGCGCTTCGTCATGTATGGACGGCCCCTCTTGTCCGAGAGGGGCCGTCCATACATGACGAAGTCTGAAGGCTTCGGCTAATTTCCAAGGTGGTTACTCGGCTCAGGCGAAAGGCACCGCCGTGGTGCCTTTCGGCAGCTTGGCCTCGTCGTCCGGCTCGACATGGATGGTGACGCGCACCGATGGGATCTCGGCCTTCAGCGCATCCTCGATGCGGTCGCAGATGACGTGGCTGGCGCCGACCGTCATGTCGGCGTCGACGACGAGATGGAACTCGATGAAGGTGGCGCGCCCGGCTATGCGCGTCTTCAGGTCATGCACCTCGAGCGCGCCCTTCGAATTGGCCGAGATGATGTCGCGGATCTGCATGTGCTCGTGGTTGTCGACTGCGCGGTCCATCAGCCCGTTCATCGACGAGCCGATGACATGCCAGCCTTGCCACAGGATGTTGAGCGCGACGATGACGGCAAGCGCCGGGTCGAGGATCTGCCAGCCGGTAAGCACCGCGCCGACGAGGCCGCCGAACACACCGACCGATGTCACCACATCGGTCATGATGTGCTGGCCGTCGGCGACGAGGGCCGGCGACTTCGCGTTCCGACCGGTGCGTATCAGCACCCAGGCCCAGATGGCATTGACCACCGTCGCGACGCCGTTGACGCCCAGGCCTTGCCAGGGCTGTTCCAAAGGCGCGGAATGTTGCCAGGACTGCCAGACCTCGTTGAGGATCAAGAGGGCCGCGACGATAATCAGAACGCCTTCGAGAACGGCGGAGAAATACTCGGCCTTGTGGTGGCCGAAGGGATGGTCCTGGTCGGCGGGCTTGTAGCTGACCTGGATCGCCCAGTAGGCGGCGATCGAGGCGATGACGTTGACGATCGATTCCGCCGCGTCGGAATAGAGGGCGACGGAACCGGTGATGTACCAGGCGGCGACCTTGAGCGCGAGCACGACGCAGGCGACGACGATCGACCAGAAGGCGAGCCTGGCAACCTTCTCCCGGGTCGCGGCTTTCGCCGCGGCCGCCGTCATGTCCTGCGTTGCGGCCATGTTCTCCTACGCGGCCTTTTTCTTGGCCTTGCGCGGCAGATGCGCGACGACGTTCTCGATGATGCGCATGCCGGCATTGTGCCCGAGTGTCATGATCGATTCCGGATGGAACTGCACCGCCGCGATAGGCTCCTTGCGGTGCTCGAAAGCCATGATGATCCCGTCCTCGGTCTCGGCGGTGACCACGAAGCCGTCGGGCAGGCGCACCGGGTCGGCGAAGATCGAGTGGTAGCGGCCGACGGTCACTTCCTTCGGCAGGCCGGAGAAGATGATGCCGGGCTTGGAGACGCGGATGCGCGACGGCTTGCCATGCATGGGGATGTGCAACTGCCTGAGCTCGCCGCCATAGGCCTCGGCCAGCGCCTGCAGGCCGAGGCAGACGCCGAAGATCGGCAGGTCGCGGCTGCGCGCCTTCTTGATGGTGGCGGCGCAGTCGAAATCCTTCGGCGTGCCGGGGCCGGGCGATAGCACGACGAGGTCGGGCTTCAGCCGCTCGAAGACCTCTTCGGGCACCGGCGAGCGCACGGTGGAGACATTGGCGCCGGTCTGGCGGAAGTAGTTGGCCAGGGTATGGACGAAACTGTCCTCATGATCGACGAGCAGGATGTTGACGCCGTCGCCGACGCGCGCGGTGGTGCGCTCGGTTCCGGTGGCGTTGCCGGTCTTGGCGTCGCGGATGGCGGAGAGCATGGCGGATGCCTTCAGTTCGGTTTCGGCTTCTTCTTCCTCGGGCACGCTGTCGAAAAGCAGCGTGGCGCCGGCACGCACCTCGGCGATGCCGTCCTTGATGCGGATGGTGCGGAGCGTCAGTCCGGTGTTCATGTCGCCGTTGAAATTGACCATGCCGATGGCGCCGCCATACCAGGCGCGCGGGCTCTTCTCGTTCTGCTCGATGAAGCGCATGGCCCACAGTTTCGGCGCGCCGGTAACGGTGACCGCCCAGGCATGCGACAGGAAAGCGTCGAAGGCGTCCATGCCTTCGCGCAGGCGCCCCTCGATGTGGTCGACGGTGTGGATCAGGCGCGAATACATTTCGATCTGGCGGCGGCCGATGACGCGCACGGAGCCCGGCTCGCAGACGCGCGACTTGTCGTTGCGGTCGACATCCGAGCACATGGTGAGCTCGGACTCGTCCTTCTTCGAGTTGAGCAGCTTCAGGATCTGCTCTGAGTCGGAAATGGCGTCGTCGCCGCGCTTGATCGTGCCCGAGATCGGGCAGGTCTCGACGCGGCGGCCGTTGACGCGCACGAACATCTCCGGCGAGGCGCCGATCAGATATTCGTTTTCGCCGAGATTGATGAAAAAGGAATAGGGCGACGGATTGATCGCTTTCAGCTTGCGCGAGATGTCGGAGGGCTGGGTCTCGCAGCGCTCGTAGAACATCTGTCCGGGCACGACCTCGAACAGGTCGCCGCGCTTGAAGCTCTCCATGGCGCGCCGCACCAGGTTGGCGTATTCGCCGGGCTCATGGTCGCCGCGCGGCGGGATGCGGTCGGCGGTCTTGAAGGGCTCGACATGGGCGTCGCGCGGCAGGCCTTCGGTCGAAAAGCCGTCGCCGGAATAGTCGTAGCGGTCGGTCCAGGCCTTGGTCGAATAGTGGTCGACGACGAGGATCTCGTCGGGCAGGAACAGCACCAGGTCGCGCTGGCTCTCTCTGCGCTCGAGCTTGTAGTCGACCGGGTCGAACTGGAAGGCGAGGTCGTAGCCGAAGGCGCCGTAAAGGCCGAGATTGGCGTCCTCGGCGGTCTTGAACAGCGCGGTGATGGCGCGCAGCACGGTGAAGACGGAGGGAACGCGGCTGCGCTCCTCCTCGGTGAAGACACGGCCGGGTTTTGCCACATCGAGGCGGATGAGCGTCTTCGAGGTCTCGGCGATCGTCACGTCGTCGAGCTCGCCAAGCGCCCTGCCGATCACCGGCAGCAACACTTCGCCACGCTTGTTGAGCGCTTCGATGCGCATCGTGCGGCCCCGCGCGGAGATCACCAGCGGCGGATCGATGATGGCCGTATCCCAGCGCGTGTAGCGGCCCGGATATTCGTAGTTGGAGGAGAACACCGCGCCGCGGCGCGAATTCAGGCCGTCGACATAGGCATCGATCGCGCCTTCATAGGGCCTGTCGTGCCGCTCGCGGGTGATCGTCACGCCGCCCGCGGTAACGAAGCGCTCCGCCCCGTTGTCGAGAACTCTAGTCGTCATTGCCGTCTCCATCAGCGTTTTGGGCAACGGACCCGGGAATGGCTTTAAAAAACAAATGGCCGCCCGGACATTCCGTTGCGGCCACCCTCTACTTTCACGCGCACACGCACGAACAGGCCGCTGTCAGCGAGCCCACCACCAAACGGTCTTGTTCGAACGCATGTTCATGGCGACTCCCATAGCGGCGAATGGAGGTCGGTGCAACTGGATTTCACGTGCACGGAAGACAGAGGCTTCAGTCTTCCAGCGTACCGGAACGCGCGTCGCCGCTCCTGCCGTCGCCGGCCAGCTTCAAAAGATCCTCGCCGGTACGGATGATGCGGCGCGAGCGCCGGGTCAGGATGAAGCCCGACTGAGGGGCAAATACTTCCGTGCGGCCGCCGGTCTCGCCGGGCGCATGCACGATCGTCGCCAGCCTGTCGCCTTTCTTGACGCGGTCGCCGGGTTTGACGTCGTAGAGGATAGCGCCGGACTTGGGCGAGGGCATCATGTCGATGTTTTCCAGCGGCACGACCGGCCCGGAAAATGTCTCGAATTTGGGCATGGACGAGTCCTGGACGACGCCGCGCGCCGCCAGCAGGCGATAGAGTCCCGCGGCATCGGACGCGGCCAGGGCGCCGTCGACATCGAGCATGCCGCGATATTCGACCGTGGTGACGGCGCGGCGGTCGAAGCGCGCGACGCTCGCAGGCACGTTCTGATAGGGCATGATCGAGGCGCCTTCGAAGGTGCCGGTGCTGTCCTCGCTCCACAGCAGGACGGCTTCGGCGCCCATGGCGGCGGCGCAGTCGGCCATATGCGGCCACAGGCTGGTGTGGATGTAGAGATAAGCAAGGCCTTCGTCGTCGCAGTGGAGGTCAAGGACGATGTCGTTGCCGAGCGAGAGCTGGACAAGCCGGTTCTTCAGCCGGCGATCGGCGCCGCCGAGGCTGACATCGGGCAAGAGCCGCGCGTCGGGCGCGGCAAGCAGCGGAAATGAGCGGTTGAAGTTGGTGCGGGTGCCGAGATTGAAGCGGCCCTGATGCTCGCCGAAATGATATTGCGCGCGGCCGATCGGGTTGGCCCAGGGCACGATGGTGATCGGACCCTTGATGCGGCCCTCGGCCTCGGCCTTGGCCAGCATCGGCATCAGCGCGTCGATGGCGACAACGCCCGGCAGTTCGCCCGCATGCAGCGCCGCCTGCAGATAGGCGGAAGGAGCCGCCTTGTCCTTGCCCTCGAAGCGGAAGACCGGAAATTCGTAAGCGACGCCCTCGCTGTCGCCGGCGATGCGTTCGATCGTCTTCTGCATGGGGTACCTCCAATGGAGGGCCAGACATGCATGTTTGCGGCAGGACTGTCGAGTGGTCCAGACGGGCCGGCCCGTCGGGGCAGAAGCTGGCTACGGCGAAGATGCCGAGCCCGCTACGGCGAAGACGCCGAGCCCGCTACGGCGAAGATGCCGAGCCCGCTACGGCGAAGACGCCGAGCGTTATTCAGCCGGTTGCGGCTGCAGGAGAGTTCGGCGGTCGAGCGCCTGCGACAGCATGGCCACCGCGACGGCCAGAAGCGCGAGCGCCGCCCCCACCAGCGGCAGATTGGCGTAGGATACGCCCCAGGAAATGGCGAGGCCGCCGATCCAGGCGCCGCCGGCATTGCCGACATTGAAGGCGCCCTGGTTGAGCGTGGCGGCAAGGTTCGGTCCTTCGGCGGCCGCCTCGACGACACGGATCTGCAGCGGCGGCACGACGATGAAGATCAGCATGCCCCACAGGAAAACGATGGCGACAGCCACGCTGGCGATGGCGCCGAGCTCGGTGAAGACGAGGAACAGCAGGGCCATGGCGAGCAGCGTGGCGATCACCGTCGGCATCAGCTTCCAGTCTGCCAGCCTGCCGCCGATGACGTTGCCGATGGTCATGCCGGCGCCGAACAAGAGCAGCACCCAGGTGACGGTCGCCGTCGACAGGCCGGAGACGTCGGTGAGGTAAGGCTTGATGTAGGTGAAGACGGCGAACAGGCTGGCGGAAGCAAGCGAGGCGATCAGCATCGCCAGCCATACCTGCAGCTTGCCGAGCACGCGCAGTTCGCCGACCAGGCCGCCGCCGCTGGGTTCGGCGACATCCGACGGTACCAGCCAGGCGATGGCTGCGACCGAGATCAGGCCGATGCCGACGACGGCGAGGAAGGTGGCGCGCCAGCCGAAAGCCTCGCCGAGCGCCGTGCCGGCCGGGACGCCGAGGATGTTGGAGAGCGTCAGGCCGGCAAACATCAGCGCGATGGCGCTCGCCCGCTTGTTGCGCGGCACGAGGCCCGCCGCAACGACCGAGCCGATGCCGAAGAAGGCGCCGTGGCCGAAAGCGGTGAACACGCGCGCCGCCATCAAGAGCCAATAGTTCGGCGCAATGGCGCAGAAGAGGTTGCCGATGACGAAGAGCGTGGCAAGGCCGACAAGCACCGGCTTGCGCGGCAGGCGGGCGGTTGCCATGGCGACGATCGGCGCGCCGAAGACCACGCCCAGAGCATAGCCGGTGACCAGCAGGCCGGCCGAAGGGATCGAGACGCCGAGGTCTCCAGCGACTTCCGGCAGAAGACCCATGATGACGAATTCGGTGGTGCCGATGCAGAAGGATGCAATGGCTAGCGCTAGGATCGGCAGCGGCATGGGATGTCCGGACTGAATCGGTTCAAAAATCGAAACTGGCTTTGGGCATGCCCCCACACAAGCGACATTGTCGCAACGCAGCAATGCAGAAAGGCGAGGGCGACCCTTCGCCACCAGCCGACGGGCCAGCCTCAGGTCAGCGGCTTAAGCTCCTGGGCGATTGTGGGGAGCAACTCCGAGACATTGGGGTGAATGTGCATCGCCCGCGCGAGCGTCGAGATCGGCGCCTTGGCATACATGAGGTCGAGCACGCAGTGGATCGCCTCGTCGCCGCCTGGGCCAAGCACGGAGCAGCCGAGGATCTCGCCTGTGTCGGCATCGGCCAGGATCTTCATGAAGCCTTGCGTCTCGCCCTTTTCGACGGCGCGGCCGACACGCGTCATCGGCCGCTGGCCGACCAGCGCGCGGCGGCCGGATTTCTTCACCGCGGCCTCCGTCATGCCGCAGCGCCCAAGCGGCGGATCGATATAGAGCGCATAGGCTTCGATGCGGTCGCTGACCTTGCGCGGATCGTTGTCGAGCAGGTTGGCGGCGACGATCTCGAAGTCGTTGTAGGAGGTGTGGGTGAAGGCGCCCTTGCCGTTGCAGTCGCCCATCGCCCAGATGCCGGGCACATTGGTGCGCAACTGGTCGTCGACGACGACGAAGCCGCGCTGATCGACTGCGATACCGGCCTTGTCGAGGCCGAGATCGTCGGTGTTCGGAACGCGGCCGAGCGCCAGCAGCACGTGCGAGCCGACCGCCGCCGGCTTGTCGGCGGCGAAGGTGACGGCGATGCCGCTGCCTTGTTTGGCGAAGCTGATGTCGCCGGCGCCGACATGAACGGCGATGCCCTCGTTTTCGAGGATCGACAGGATGGCTGCGGAGGTGTCCTCGTCCTCGCGACCGGTCAGCCGCGGCGCCTTCTCGATCACCGTGACCTCGGAGCCGAAGCGGCGGAACATCTGCGCGAATTCGAGCGAGATGTAGCTGCCGCCGACGACGATCAGATGGCTGGGCAGCACATCGAGATCCATCATCGAGGAGTTGGTGAGATAAGGGATATCGTGGACACCGGGCAGGTCGGGCACAGAGGCGCGGCCGCCGGTGTTGAGGAAGATCTTCGGCGCGGTGAGCAGCTCGTCGCCGACGCGCACCGTATTGGCGGATTCGAAACGCGCATGGCCGCGAAAAAGCGTGCAGCCCTCCATGCCGGCGATCCAGGTCTCCAGCCCGGTGCGGGAAGCACCCGACACCTTGTCCTTGCGCGCCTTGATCGCCTTGTAGTCGACGCCGACCTCACCGGAAACGGTCACGCCATAATCGGCGGCGCGACGGGCAAGATGGGCGGCATAGGCGCTCGCCACCATCGTCTTGGTCGGGATGCAGCCGGTGTTGACGCAAGTGCCGCCGACCAGCTTGCGTTCGATCAGCGCCACCTTCATGCCGGCCGCGTTCAGCCGGCCGGCGAGCGGGGTGCCGGCCTGTCCGGCGCCGACGACGATGGCGTCGAAAGCTTTCGCGCTCATGCCACCGCCGCCACGATCAGCAGCCCGCCGATGATCGCCACCGCGTCCTCGATGAAGGCGGCGGGCGGATCCTTGCCGAAGGCGGCGGCCAGCCTGCCGCGGACCTCGGCGCCGCCCAGCGTGCCGATCACCGCGCCGATTGCGCCTGCCACCAGCCCGCCGATGGTGGCGCCGGCCGTGGCGCCGATCACCGCGCCGGAGAAGGCGCCGGTCACGATGCGGGCGCCGAATTGCTGCGGCACCTTGCGGCTCGGCGTCGACGGCAACTGGTCGGTGACCAATTCGACGATAGCCAGGATGGTGAAGATGCCGACGGCGATCCAGTGGCCCATGAAGCTCGCCCAGGTGCCTGTGACCGGCAGCCAGCCGAGATACGAACCCCAGGCCACGGCAGCCGGCGCGGTCATGGCGCGCAGGCCGGCAACGACGCCTATCAGCAGTGCAAGAATGTAAAGCATGATCGACCCCCTCAAATGAGACCGTCGCATGGTCTCGCAACCGCAGGCTAGCATAGGCCAGGCGTTTGGCCACGGGGCTTTTGTCTGACAATCGATTATGCTTTGGCGATTATGCTTTGGCAGCAGACTCCGGAGGTACCGCCATGACGACGAGCGAACGCATGAAGATGGCGGCGGGCGAATGGTACATCTGCATCGACGATGAGCTCGAGGACTTGCGCGTTGCCGCGCGCGATGCGGTGTTCGAGCACAACAGCCTGACGCCCCGGCAGCGCGGCAATATCGCCCCGGCCTTGCGGGCGCTGCTCGGCGGCGCGGGCGAGGGGGCGCGCATCGAGGCACCGTTCCATTGCGCCTATGGCTTCAACCTCTTCCTCGGCGACGGCGTCTTCCTCAATGCTGGCTGCACCATCCTCGACACCGCGCCGGTGCACATCGGCAAGGGGACGCTGCTGGGGCCCAATGTGCAGATCTACTGCGCCGAGCATCATCGCGAGGCCTCCGGCCGGCTGGCAGGGCTGGAGATCGCCAGGGCCGTGACGATCGGCGACAGTGCCTGGATCGGCGGCAGCGCGGTGATCCTTGCCGGCGTCAGCATAGGCGAGGGCGCCATCGTCGGCGCCGGCGCGGTGGTGACGCGCGACGTGGCGGCGAACACCACCGTCGTCGGCAACCCGGCACGGGTCGTTACGAGAGGCTGAGCCCGCCTGGCGCCTGGGTGCTTCGGGAAAACTCGCGCCGGTAGCGCATCGGCGAGGTTCTGAGCCGCGCGGCGAAATGCTGGCGCAGCGACGTGGCGCTGCCGAAGCCGGCTTCGAAGGCCACCATGTCCACCGATTTGTCCGTCTGCTCCAGCAGCCTCTGCGCCAGTGCCACGCGCTGGTCGGCGAGCCAGTCGCCGAAACTGGTGCCGATCGAGTTCTGGAAGCGGCGCGTGAAGGTGCGACGCGTGAGGCCTGCCATGTCGGCGACGCTGTCGAGACTGTGCGTTTCGCCGAGCGTTGCCCGCACCTTGTCGAGAGCGCGCGTGAACCGGTCGGCGTTCGGCGTCGGCGCGACCGGGCGCTCGATGAACTGCGCCTGTCCGCCTTGCCGGTGCGGCGAGAGCACGACATGGCGGGCAAGTCGAAGGGCGGCTTCCGCGCCGTAGCGGGCGCGCCTGATCCGCATTCCGGGTACGAGGGGCGCCTCCCGCGAAGTGGCGCCCTTCCGCGCTGATCGGCACGCGCCACCATATCTTGTGACGCGGTAGAATTAGGCAGAAACCGTTAAAATTGATCGGTCCATCAAGATCGTTCTTAGAACTTGATGGTGAGATTTGTTTTGACCGTGTGGGCGTTGAAGCCATTGCCGATCTGCCCGTTGTGGGAAAGGCCCAGTTTGGCGTTCGTTGCCAGATCGACATCGAAACCAGCTTCAAACACCAGCGCATCTCTGGCAATCGGCAAGCCCCTGTTGACGAAGATGTCACCACCTTTGAAGGCAAGGGCGGCTTCCGGCGTCACGTGGCCGACGGCATGGCGCCAGCCGATCATGCCTGATGCCGTGGCTCTCGTGCCGCCAAGCGAGAAGTGATGCGAGGCGCGCAGGCCGAGTGTCGTCGTTGTGACATCGGTGGAACTGCCGGAACCGGACAGACCGTAGGGACCGGAGTTTGTCTCCGCGAAGCCGTCAGTGCTCAGATGCGTATAGGCGGCACCAACGAACGGTTCGAGGACCGCAAAGGCAGTATCGATCGTGTAGCCGGCTTCTCCAAAGATCTGCACGCTATCGCCACTGTAATTGGCTTGAGCGCTATATCCCGCGACACTGCGCGTTGTGTCGATGTCATGGCGGGCGTAGGCGGCACCGAAGCTGAGCCCAATCGCATCCCATCGCGTGCCGCCATAGACGCCGATCTGGTAGCTGTCGATGTTGGCAGAAGACGCCGCACCAAAGAGGGCGGTGTTAGCATAGCCGACCAGGAAGCCCAGCCGCCAGTCGTTGGCGATGAAGCCGTCGGTACCGGTGAGGAAGCCGCCGATCTTCCGGTCAAGTTCGGCAGCGTTGCCGTCGCTGCCGATACTTGCCCACGATCCGTAAGCCTGAGCCCAGTTGGTGGGGGCAATCCCGGTATCATTGCTGGCATCCGTTGCTGCCGTCGTGGTGACGATGCCGCCCAGCGTGGCGCGCACCCGGGCGCTGGCGGCATCACGCACAATGCGGCCATCCTCGATCAACACGCCTTTGAGCGAGGCGTGGATATCGCCCGACAGCGCTGCGAAGGTCGAAGCCGGGTCGTCATCGATCGTCGAAGCCAGGATCGCATCATAAATCGGATTGCCGGCACCAAGCGATTCGATGCCGCTTGCAGTCTCCTGCTGGTTGAAGGTGCGTCCGACATCGGCAAAGGCAACACGGTTGAGCGTCAGCGTGACATCACCGGGATGATAGGCGAGATCGGTGCCGATGAAGGTGTAGTAGGACTGCGCGCCCGCGAAGGTGCCCTCGACACCGCCTGCAGCGGTCAGGATAGTGTAAGTCTGGCCCACCAGCGTATCCATGACCGCCTGGGTGAGCACAGGCGCTTCCGGGATGACCATGACAACACCGCCGAGCAGCGTCGCTTTGCCGTCGACGGCAAGCTTGTCTGAATTGCCGTCCCCATCCACCTCGACCAGCAGGCTGCTGCCCTTCTCCAGTTTGGCGTCACCGCTGACCGAGAGCGTACCGATAGAATTGCCCGGCGATACCCAGCCGCCGTCCTTGGCCACCAGCGCCCCGACACGGCCGACACCGCCCAGTGTGCCGGCACTGTTGACGGTCACCGTCGACACAATCGAGCCGTCGAGCGCCAGCAGGCCACCATTGACCAACGTGTCGCCGCTATAGGTGCTGTCACCCGTCAGCCGCAGCGAGCCAGGTCCGAGCTTCAACAACCCGCCAGGTGTGTATGTCTTCGTTAAAAGGGCATCGATAACAGGTTGTGTTGCGTTGTATTCAGCAATGGCCGGGCCGACGCGTTCTACTGCGATATTTTCAGCCAGCTCGGCATCAGACGTGGTGGCCAGAAATTCGGCGTATTTTGCGGCTCCACTCCCGAAGTATTGCCAGAATCTATTCTCGATGCCTACGTTCAAGAACCTTCCATAAATCTCTTTGGCAACAGGATCAGCATCAACAGCAGCCAAGGCCGCTTTAAGCAGCTCACTCGGGTTAAACAAATCATCGCTCGTATTGGTAGCCGCAGCGAAAACCGCGTCGATTAATTGGCGTGCTGCAGGCATCGCACCAAGAATTGGGTCTCTGACGCCCGAGAGAATTTCGTCTGCCGAAGTTGCGTTTTCGATGCCGAGGGCGACTTTACGAAGATTCCAGGCTTCAATCCGGGCCTTGGCAGCGTCCGATTCATCGGTGATGTCGTTGTTCCATGTATCCGCGTTGCAAGATGAATGCTTTTTTTCACCCAGGGCAAAACCGACATCCCGGCAAACCGATCCGGGTTGCGTCGTCATCGCCGCCTTTTCGCCGGCCAGCTCGGCAATAAAAACGCCTCTGAGCACGGTCGGCCCATTCATGGCCTTGCGCATGTCTTCGACATCCCAGCCCATCCAGTCCTTAGCGCCGGAACCATCGACAAGATGATCCGCGCCGGGTTCGCCGCTGATATCGATAAATCTATGGCGGGATGTGTCCATCAGGACATCCATCGCCTGTTGTCCGTCGAAGTAGGGGAACCGGTCCCGCACCCAATAGGAGGAAAGTTCCTGCGAGATTGGAATGAGATTTTCCAGTCCCGCTGTCTCAACCGGAATGACCTTTCCGTCCGGACCCAGAATCTGGCCACGCCATGAAATCAACCCCATGACGGGGAAAGTCTTCGACATGCCGGCATTGATGAAATCGGACGACAATCCCTTCGCTGCCGAAATGTCGTTCCAGTTGGCAACGAAAAGCCCGTCCGGCAGAATGCCGGTGGCGACATACTGATCGATCGCCTTCTGAAACTGCCGCCCTGCCTCGGCTGGGTCCAATCCCTCCCGCGTGTAACCATACTGGCCCAGCGTCGGCACGAAATAGTAATAGGGCGTGACGAGGTCGACCCATTTGACATCTTTGTCTGTCATCGCGTTATCGTGCCAGTTTTCCAGAACGATATTTGGATTTATCCCGGCATATTTGCCTGAACTTTCAAAACTCCATGCGCGAATAGAATTGAAGCCATCCGGATTTGCATCGGATTTCGCGATCCTGTCATAAAGTAGGTTCAGATACTTCGTTGTTTGGCCAGCTGAGTTATCCGATTCATCACCGCCGAGATGAAAAACACCTGATTTGAACCAAGGTCGGAACTCATTGATGACGCCAACCACATAATCGGCGACGACCTGGAGTTTCTCGTCACTGCTAATATCGAAGGCGCCGTACGTACCACCAAGCCATGGCAGGTCGGGATTGTCCTGGTTGAACGCCCTCGAATGGCCGGGCGTGTCGATTTCCGGAATGATTGTCACCCCATATCGCGCGGCGGCCTCTTCAAGCCTGGCCCAGTCCTCCTTCGTGTAAAACTTGCCATCCGGCGGCGTCAGTCCCGGATAGTTGTCACTCTGGAGACGGAAATATCCGAATGCATTCCCATCCGGCGTCCGTGCATTGTCATTCAAATGAAGATGAAGCTCATTGAGCTTGTTCAGGCTCATCTTTTCCATATAGCCGATAATCTGATCGACGGGCATGAACAGGCGGCCGACATCCAGCATGACCTCCCGGCTCTCGAACGCCGGAAAGTCCAGCCCGGTCCCGCCGGCGATCGTATCATGCCGGCCAACGGACTTGCCGTCCGCCAACAGAAGCTGCGTGATCGTTTGCATGCCCCGCAGCGCGCCAAGGCCGGCATTGTATTTGATGGTCAGGCCGTTTTCCCCGGACTGGAACTGATAGCCTTCGTTCAGTAGGTTGTTGCCGATGTCCTTGCTGACAGTGCCCTTGCTCCCCATCGCTGTCAGCGTCAGCGTATCGGCCTGATCCGCCAGGCTTTGCCGGGTAACAAAAATATCATTCTTGCCCGGCGTGCCAACAACGACATCCAGTTGCAGGCCCGTGGCATAGCGCAGGTTTTGAACCAAGCCGCGTGGAGCCGTCAGCGTTTCCATCAAGGCAGCGTCGTTGACATCCAGGACGATGCGGCTCGTGCTGTCCAGTTTGAAATCGGTATCGCCCCTGGCAATTTGCTGGAACGCACTGGTCAATTGCTTGTCGGAAACCTGGGCCTGCGCCGGTGACAGGGCAGTCGTAGCCAGTAGCGCGGGACAGAGACCGATCCGCAGAGCACGCGATAAACCACGTAACTTTATCTGATTCATAGCATTCCCCCTGTTGTTTTTGACCGTCGAGCGCCCATTGGGCGAGATGCGCCATTGACGCGCATTGGGCGTTATTTCTTTACGCAACCTCAAAAAAGTGGTATTGAATTGGTAGCGTCAATTTTGCAACTTAAGGTAAAGAAGACATCAATCACGTGCACATTTCAAGCGTTTTCTCGTGATTGTTCGAAGATTCTGCGAAATTTTAGCTGTTTGGAGGCGCGGATAGATACCACTTGTCCAAAATATAATACCACTTGGCCAGAGGTGGTTTGCGCATCTTGAAAGGCAGAAACAGAGGCCTTCTGCATTGAACCGGGGCGGCGTCACCGCTCCACTCGCGAATGCGCCCCGAGGGCAATCCGCTTGTGGCGCAGCGGGTGATGTCGGCGGCCGATGAGCACATAACGGTCATCGAACCCAGCCCGCATCGGCAGGGGCACGTCGCTTGCAGATCTATTGCGCCGAGCATCACAAGGAGGCCGCAGGCGGGCTGGCGGGACAGGAGATCGCCAGGCCTTCGAGATCGGCGACAATCTTGGATCGGCGGCAGCGCGCTCATCCTTCGCGGCGTCAGGATCGGCGAGGGCGCCATCGTCGGCGCGGTGGTGACGCGCGACGTTGCCGACAACCGCACGGTCGTCGGCGATCCGGCGCGGCCGACAATGGGAGGCTGAGCAAATCGTCCTGTCGGATCAGCGCGAGGAAGCGCGGGCGCGGCGCTCGCCTGGACCACCTCGCCTTGAGAATTCGCGCCGATATTGCAAGGGCGAGGTCCTGAGCCTTGCGGCGAAATGCTGGCGCAGCGACGTGGCGCTGCCGAAGCCGGCTTCGAAGGCCACCATGTCCATCGATTTGTCCGTCTGCTCCAGCAGCCTCTGCGCCAGTGCCACGCGCTGGTCGGCGAGCCAGTCGCCGAAACTGGTGCCGATCGAGTTCTGGAAGCGGCGCGTGAAGGTGCGGCGCGTGAGGCCTGCCATGTCGGCGACGCTGTCGAGACTGTGCGTTTCGCCGAGCGTTGCCCGCACCTGGTCGAGAGCGCGCGTGAACCGGTCGGCGTTCGGCGTCGGCGCGACCGGGCGCTCAATGAACTGCGCCTGGCCGCCTTGCCGGTGCGGCGAGAGCACGACATGGCGGGCAAGGCGAAGGGCGGCTTCCGCGCCGTAGCGGGCGCGCACGATGTGCAGGCAGCAATCGAGCCCGGCGGCGACGCCGGCGGAGGTGATGATGTCGCCATCGTCGACATAGAGCACGTCGGCATCGATCGCGAGGTCGGGATGCAGCGCTTGCAACCGGTCGGTATAGGCCCAGTGGGTGGTCGCCTTGCGTCCGGCCAGCAATCCGGCGCCGGCAATGGCGAAGGTGCCGAGGCACAAGCCGACGATCAGCGCGCCGCGCCGATGCGCGCGTTGCAGCGCCTCCTTGAACGGCGCGGCCAGAGGGGCCTCGAGATCCTTCCAGCTCGGGACGATGACGATGTCGGCCTCGTCGAGCGCCGAAAGCCCATACGGCACGATGATGCTCAGTCCCGCATCGGTATGAATGGGTCCCTCCTCCATCGCGCAGACGCGGAAGTCGAACCGCGGCAGCCCAAGCTTGGTTCGATCGGCGCCGAACACCAGGCACGGCACGGAGAGGTGGAACGGGCTGATGCCGTCGAAAGCGACAGCGGCGATGATCGGGTTCCTCATGGCAAGCATTGATCCGTTGAGAGCTGATTGTCCCAATTCTTTCGAATGATGTCAATCGGGCCACTTTCTCGACCTAAAACATCCGCCTAGCTTTGCGCCATCAACCCGGTCGAAAGGAAAACCGCCATGTCAGCACCAGCCACCCAGCCACGCCGCGCGCTTGTCGTCGTCGATGTCCAGAACGACTACAATGGCGGCAATCTCGCCATCCAGCATCCGCCGTTCGCCGAGACCGTCGCCAATGTCGCGCGCGCCATGGATGCCGCCGCGGCGGCGGGCATCAAGATCGTCGTCGTCAAGCAGATGGCGCCCGAGACCTCGCCGATCTTTGCCAAGGGCAGCCATGGTGGCGAGCTGCATCCCGAGATCGCCAGGCGCGGCCGCGACCACTATGTCGAAAAGACGCTGCCTTCGGCCTTCACCGGCACGGATCTCGAAGCCTGGCTGCGCGCCAACGCCATCGATACGATCGCGGTCGTCGGCTACATGACCCACAATTGCGATCTGTCGACCATCATCCACGCGGTGCATATGGGCTTTGCCGTCGAGTTCCTTTCGGATGCCAGCGGCTCGGTGCCCTATGCCAACAGCGCCGGCTACGCGTCGGCCGAGGACATCCACCGCGTGGTGAGCGTCGTCTTGCAGTCGCGCTTCGCCGCGGTGCTGAAGACCGCCGGCTGGATCGATTGCCTGAAGACCGGGGCCCTGCCTGAACGCGACACGATCTACGCTTCGAACCAGCGTGCCTTGCAGCGGAACGCCGCCTAGCTCGAACCGCTTCGAACGGGTAGGCGCCGCCAGGATGCGGCGCCTTTTTGTTGGCGCGCCAACTATCCAGGCAGAGCGTGAGCCATTTCACGGACGTCGCTCCGGTATTTTCCGAAAGTCGCCACGCATGTGAGTAAGCGCGGTTGGCTTTTGGGGGCTGGATTGAAGGCGCGCGTTGCACGAACCCTGGTCGTTCTGGCTCTCGCCGTCGGCGCGGCGGTGCTGCCGTGGCCCGCTCTCGCGCAAGTTCCGCCGCACGCGCCGGGGACGATCTGCATCACCCAATTCTTCTGGTGCTGGGCGCAGCCGCCCGGGCCGCCCGGCTATCCCTGCGGGTGCCCGTCGCAATATGGCTTCGTGCCGGGTTATCTGGGCTAGTCGTCGGAGGGGACGCGATGACGACGACATCCCACGATCCTCTCGTCTCCGGCTTGCTTGCCGATGCCAAGCTGGTTGCCGGCTACGGCCGCTACGGGGTGTTCAAGGACAGCGCGCTCTTCGCCGCCATCGGCGATGCGGAAAAGCTCAATGATGCGACGGCAAGCCAGCCCGAGGTCGTCAAACTTCAGACGGTACTCAACGACTGCTCCAACACCGTGCCGTTTTCCACCCTGGCTGCGCTCCGCACTGGCTGGTCGCCCGGCGACATGTCGCGGCGCTCCGCGCTCGCGACCTACTTTCTCATCGCCCTGTCGGTGACGATGATGATCGTCATCGGCAAGCTGACCTATGTCTACAACAGGGGCGTTTCGATCAACACGGAGCTGCAGGAGATCGACAACAACGAGTTCAGTGCTCGGTTCGGGCAGTCGATCCGGCAGGTCTGGGCGACGAAGAAGCAATTGAGCTCGGCCACCGCCAAGCAGGCGTCGACGACCGACCTGACGCTTCTGAAGGATGCCTATTACAATTCCGTCGACAGCCTGCATTCGCTCGACCAGCGGTTCTCCTCGCTGCTGGTGCGGGCGCAGGGATTCATGACGCAGGAGGCGCCCTTTCCGCTCTGGGGCATGCAATGGGCCTATTGCAAGCTTTCGGCTTCGGCGGCCAAGGCAGGGGCGCCGCTTGATTTCTCGAACCCCAGGCAGGTGGCCATAGACCAGTTCTGCGGCCAGCAAATCGCGCTGGCGCAACAGCAGAGCGGTGCCGAAAACAGCCAGCCGCTCAAGCAGTCGGATTTCGACTGCAAGAACAACGGCAACATTCAAGGCGGCATGCAAGTCGTCAGCGCCACCGGCACCGCCGGCCAGGCCGAAGATGTGAACGCGGATTTCGACGCGGCGACACGCGATCTGCAGTGCGAAGGCGTCATCACCATCACGCCGAATTCGATTTCAACGCTGACACTGCAGGCCAAGACGCTGAGCGAAGTCCTCAGCCCCTATGCGCTGTGGATTCTGCCCGCGCTTTACGGCGCGCTTGGCGGCATCATGTTCCACATGCGCATGATCCTGAACCCGCTCCTGCCCAATCCGCCGCTGTCGCGGCTCATTCACCGCATCGCGCTCGGCGGGCTTGCCGGCATGATCCTCGCCTGGTTCATGGCGCCCGGCACCAAGCTCGGCGGCGAGGTCACCGGCATAGGCTTCAGCCTGTTCACCTTCGCTTTTCTGTTCGGCTTCAGCCTCGATATCTTCTTCGCCATCCTCGACCAGTTCGTCTCGATGTCGGTCGCCGGCATCAAGAAGTTCGGCTCGCCTACGGTGGCGTGAAAAGCTGGCGAAACAAAAGGGCGCCGCGATGATGCGGCGCCCTTTTTCCGTTCAGGTCAGTCTGGCTTAGAACAGGCCTTCGATCTGGCCGGCTTCGTTCAGGAAGATCTTCTCCGACGACGGCTTGCTTGGCAGGCCCGGCATGGTCATGACCTCGCCGCAGATGATGACGACGAAGCCGGCGCCGGCTGAAAGCCTGACCTCGCGCACCGGCACGGTGTGGCCGGTCGGCGCGCCGCGCAGGTTCGGGTCCGTCGAGAAGGAGTACTGGGTCTTGGCCATGCAGACCGGCAGGTTGCCGTAGCCGGCCTGCTCCCAGGCGTGCAACTGGTCGCGCACCGACTTGTCGGCGATCGCCTCGTCGCCGCGATAGATGCGCTTGACGATGGTGTTGACCTTGTCGAACAGTGGCATCTCATCGGGATAGAGCGGCGAGAACTGCGAGGCGCCGGATTCGGCGATCTCGACGACCTTCCTGGCGAGGTCCTCGATGCCGGCCGAACCCTGCGCCCAGTGCTTGCACAGGATCGCCTCGGCGCCCTGCGCCTTGACGAAATCCTTCATCGCCTGGATCTCGGTGTCGGTGTCGGTGGTGAAGTGGTTGATCGCCACCACCGCCGGCACGCCGAACTGCTTCACATTCTCGATGTGGCGGCCGAGGTTGAGACAGCCCTTCTTGACCGCCTCGATGTTTTCCTTGCCGAGGTCTTCCTTCTTGACGCCGCCGTTCATCTTCATGGCGCGTACGGTGGCGACGATAACCGCCGCCGACGGCTTCAAGCCTGCCTTGCGGCACTTGATGTCGAAGAATTTTTCGGCGCCCAGATCGGCGCCGAAGCCGGCTTCGGTCACCACATAGTCGGCGAGCTTCAGCGCCGTCGTGGTGGCGACGACCGAGTTGCAGCCATGCGCGATGTTGGCGAACGGGCCGCCATGCACGAAGGCCGGATTGTTCTCCAGCGTCTGCACGAGGTTGGGCTGCATGGCGTCCTTGAGCAGAACCGCCATGGCGCCGTCGGCCTTGAGGTCGCGGGCAAAGACCGGCGACTTGTCGCGACGATAGGCGACGATGATATCGCCAAGGCGCTTTTCGAGGTCCTTGAGGTCGGTGGCGAGGCACAGGATCGCCATCACTTCCGAGGCGACGGTGATGTCGAAGCCCGCTTCGCGCGGATAACCATTGGCGACGCCGCCGAGCGAGCAGATGATCTCGCGCAGCGCCCGGTCGTTCATGTCCATGACGCGACGCCAGGCGACGCGGCGGGTGTCGATGCCGAGTTCGTTGCCCCAGTAGATGTGGTTGTCGATCAACGCCGAAAGCAAATTATGCGCCGTCGTGATGGCATGGAAGTCGCCGGTGAAGTGGAGGTTCATGTCCTCCATCGGCACAACCTGCGCGTAGCCGCCGCCGGCGGCGCCGCCCTTGACGCCGAAATTCGGGCCGAGGGAGGCTTCGCGGATGCAGACGATCGCCTTCTTGCCGATGCGGTTCAGGCCGTCGCCAAGGCCGACCGTGGTGGTCGTCTTGCCTTCGCCGGCAGGCGTCGGGTTGATGGCGGTGACCAGGATCAGCTTGCCGTCCTTGTTGCCCTTCACCGACTTGATGAACTCGGCCGAGACCTTCGCCTTGTCATGGCCATAGGGCAGCAGATGTTCGGTCGGGATGCCGATCTTGGCGCCGATCTCCTGGATTTGTTTCTTCTTCGCGGCGCGGGCGATCTCGATGTCGGACTTCACTTCGGCCATGACGGCTTTCCTCTGGATTGGGCGGTGGAAGGGACGGTTTTGATCAACTGTGCATGTTCGAACGCCGCACGGGCGCAGGGATATTTTCTAACCCTGTCGCGGCCTGGGCGTCAACTTTCATGCAACTATGTTTCCTGTAAAGAAAGAATATTGCTGTTCCCGGCTCGGCCCGCTTCGGGTCATCGGCGCCCGGTCGCTTGCGGCGTATAGAAGCCAGAGCGGGGGCCGCTTCGCCGTCTCAAAACAGCCGCCTAATACGCGAAAAGCGACAGAGGCGACGGCGCAAATCCGCCATCGCCGTCTTTGGCGAAGAGGCCGCTACTGCGTCAGCACGTTGCTGATCTCGACCATGTTGGAGCGCACACGCAGGATGTAGAAGCCCATCGTCGTCAGATGCGTCGGCAACAGCCAGCCATCCTCGCGGCCATTGGCGATGATGAAAGGCTGGATGCGCAGCGCCGAGACGAATTGCTGGTCCATCGTGTCCCACAGGCTCTGCAGGTGCTTCTCCTTGATCACGTCCTCGAAGTCGGCCTGGGCGCCCTTCATCAGGCCGTAATAGGCGTAGAGCTGGCCATAGGCGAACCAGAAGCGGTCGTCGGCGCGGGTGTCGAACCAGCCATTGTTGTGGTTCTCGGCGCGCTCCTTGAGGATCGCCGAGGTCGAGCCGATGTCCGAAGCGATGCGGTCGATATATTGCTTCAGATTGTCGGCGCGGGCGTCGAAGGTCGCCTGGCAAGTGGCAAGACGGGCGTTGAAGGAGCGCAGCTTGCGCACCGCGTCGCGATAATAGCTCGGCGTCGGCGTCTTGGGTCCGAACGGATTAAGACCGAAATACCAAGTGTACTCGTCGAACTGCAGATTGCCGCGCGCATCCTGCAGGTCGGCGTCGATCTGCGAGGTGGTGCGCACGCGGCCGAGGTTGTCGGCAAGCTCGGTCGCGGTGCGCCGCACCGCCTGGTTGATGCCGCGCTGGAAGGAGGCCTTGTTGTCCATCCACGGCGTGTCGTCCCAATCGATGCCGAACAGGCCGAGCTTGTAGAGGATCATCGAGGAGATCCAGGCATTCTGGTTGACGTTGAAGTCCGTCAAATCGGCGGCGACCTGCGCGATCGCCGAATTGCCGCAGGTCTTGGCCGTATCGGTGCCGCTGCCAGCCGCGACCTGCTCGCCGGCCGACACGTTGCGCGTCTCGAACGTGTAGGTGTCGGGATAGTTCGGGTTGAAATTGTTCCACCACTGCGTGGCGTAGAAGAAATTGGCGTAGAGGCCGATCAATACCAGAATGGCAAGGCCGACCACCGCCTTGAGAATCCAGCCGCGCTGTCCGTACCAGCGGCCGACCCACATGAACGGCCACAGGATGACGCCGATGACGAAGCCGATGCCGCGGCCAATCCACTGGAATATCCGGGTGAAGAAGTTCACGATCGGGTCGAGCATGGCTGTGGCACCCCCTTAGCATGATGCCAAAAAGTTGCAGACTTTTTGGACAACATCATGCGCCAAACAAAAAGTTAGAACGAAATGACGGTTCATTTCGTTCTAGTCAGTCAGGCCGTAAAGGCGCGCGCGGAACGCCACCTTGTCCTTCAGATATGTGGTTTTCAGAACGTCCACAACATGGCTTCGCCAGGCGTCGCTGAAGCCGTCATAGTCCTTGTAGAAACCCGGCTTGTTGAAGACGTAGCGCGAAACGAAGTCCTGCGGCACGAAATCCGAGATCAGCTGGTTGGTCAGCCAGGCATCGGGATGATCGGGCTTGGCGCGCACGACCAGGAAGCGCTGGCGCGGCGCCACGTCCTCGATCTTGAGATGACCGAACTGGGCGATCTCGCGCTTGGCGGCGTTGAGGAAAGGGAAGTTCCCGTCCTGGGCGATCAGGTCGGCATGGCCGTGGATCCAGGTCTGCAGCCAGACCTTGTCGACGTCGGTCAGGTTGCGATTGGGCTCGGCATCGCGGATCAGCGCCCGCACCACCATTTCGGCGCGATGTTCGAGATAGCCGGAAGCTTCGATCCAGGAGGCGCGCGGCAGGTCGAGGCGTCCGGTGGCGGCAAGGAATCGGAACACCTTGTCGGCGTCGTTAATCGACAGATAGCTGACCTGCCAGGGTCGCGAGCGGCGGAAGCCGGGAGCGGCCGGGTCGCAGATGACCGTCGTCATGTCGGGGTCGACGAAGACATAGAGCCCGCCGAAATGGCTGGTCCAGTAGGCGTTGTGGCGGAAGATGACCTGATCCGGCACCAGCGCGTTCTCGCGGATGTCGCCGCAGACCTTGGCAAGATCGACCATGCGCTCAAGCATGGCGTTGTCGCGCCAGGCGTCGGGCTCCTGCTTCAGCCGGTCGACCAGCTTGCCGAGCTCTGCCGCCTTGCCCAGCACGTCCTCGGCCGACAACACCTTGAACTCGACCTGGTTGATCGACAGCAGGTCCTCAATGTCGTTGACCTTGGGGACCGAGTCCTCGATCTCGCCGTAGATCACGTCCTTGATGGTCAGCGCGTCGATGGCACGCTGGTTCTTCGACATGAACTCGAACATCAGCTGCGAGGTGTTGGAGAAGGCGGTGTGCACCACCGGCAGGTCGATCTGCGACGGCGTCAGGATGATGAAGCGGCGGTTGACCTCGTTGGGGTCGAGATAGTCATAATCGCCACACTCCTCGGCGATTTCGGGCGAGAAGCCGGTGCGGTCGATCTGGAAGCTTTTCAGCTTCGTCGGTTCGAGGCCGAAGGCGGCAAGCGCCTTGTTGTAGCGCTGGATAAGATGCGACTCGTCGATGGTGAGCAGCCGGCCGTAGATCAGCTCGTTGTCGCGCAGGAGGTCGGGCTTTTTCTTCACCTGTCCTTCTCCCCGTTCACGGGGAGAAGGTGCCCGAAGGGCGGATGAGGGGCGGCGCAGCCTTCCCTTCTCCCCTTGTGGGAGAAGGTGTCGCCGAAGGCGACGGATGAGGGGTGTTCCAGGGAACGCGAGCGCCTCACTCCGCTGGAGCACCCCTCATCCGTCTCGGCGCTGTCGCGCCGATCCACCCCACGGGGGCGAGCCACGGGTCTCGCCCCGTCCTTCGGACCCCACAAGGGGAGAAGGGGGCGTTGGCGCAGCTCACGCATTCCACAGCCCCTTCTTCTTCATCTCCTCCATCTCGCGTGCCGCTCTCTCGCGCAGCCTTGCGTCGCGCAGCAACTTCTCCACCGCGGCATCGTCGGACTTGTCGGAATAGCGGAACTCGGAATCGGCGTAGCGGTTGATCTCCTGCATGACCATGTCCATCGAGAACGGACCGCGCAGTTCCTCGATCATCGCCTTCTTGTCGTCGTAGCTCTTGTGCATGAAGGCTTCCGGCTTCTCGAACCAGTCGTCCGGCAGCTCGATATCCATCGCGCGCATCTTGATGGCGTCGGTAACGTTCTTGATCGCGCGGCCGGTGAAGCGCGGCTCGGCGTCCTTGATCATGTGCAGGTAGGTGCCGACATCGGCCATGGTCTTCGGCGCGCCATTCTCCTTCATGTAGCGCTCATAGACCTTCATCAGCCCGTCTTCCTGCGGCTTCTCGTGTTCTTCATAGGCTTCGCTCACCGCACGCTGGATCTCCTGCGCGGCATAGAGCTCGTGCTTGCCCAGCGGGATCTCGTGGTTCTTGCCGGCGAGCAGCACGAAGATGTCGATGTAGTCGTCGCGGGTCTGCGGGCCATCGACCAGCCAGCGCGCGCCGGCGCGCTGGCGCAGCGCATCGTCGACATTTTCGGGATAGTTGGAAAACATGCCGAAGGAGCAGTTGCCGCGCACGACCGTCGAGGCGCCGGCGAAGGCATCCATCAGCACACCGGTAATCTCCTGCTGGCCGGCCGATGCGCGATCGTCGGAACGGCGCGCAGCCACCTGGTCGATGTCGTCGATGGTGCCGAAGCCGATGACGCGCGGATTGAGTACGTTGTTGATGAACTGGCGGCAGTTCTGGCCCGACTTGCCCTGGTAGGACGAGATCTGGTCGACGCCGAAATTCTCGTAAGCAAAGGGATAGCCGGCGATCTGACAGTAGCCGTTGACGAGGCCGGCGATCATCTGGATCAGTGTCGTCTTGCCGGTGCCCGGCGCGCCGTCGCCGATGAAGGTGAAGAGGAAGCCGCCGAGCTCGACGAAGGGGTTCAGCTCGCGCTCGAAATCATAGGCCATCAGCATCTTGGCCAGCCTGACCGACTGGAATTTGGCGATGTGGTTGCCGACCACCTCCTCCGGTTTCTTGAAGGTCATCACCAGCGGCTTGGATCGCTTGCCGGGCGCGACGTCGAAGCCGTCGAGGGTGAAATCGTCGACATCGATGCGGATATGCGCATTCTCGAACGGGCCGATGCCGTCGAAGCGACCTTTTCGCGCAAGCAACCCGTCGATGGCGACGCGGGCGAAGGCGTGAGCGCGCGTCATCAGGTCGGCGTCGTCCTTCGAGCCGGCGATCGCCTTGTCGAGACCGGCGACGATCGACTTCGCCGCGTCCTGCGGGGTGTCGAACAGGAAGTCGGGCTCGGGACTATCGTTCGGCGCCTCGCCGTCGCTGTCTATCAGCTGGAAGAGATAGGAGGCGAAACTGAAGGCGGAGACGTAGGCCGACGCCGAGAGAAGCTTCTTGAAGGTGGCCGCCTCGTCGCCCTCCAGCGGCGCGCGCGCATTTTTCGCCTGCAGGCTTTCAAGGTCGGAGCCTTCGGCGAAGACGTCGGATATGGCGAGCGCGATCGCCAGGCCGCGGCGGGCGCGGTAGAGCAGCGTGTGCTGCGGGATCGTCATCAACTGGTCGTCGGGATGGATGGCCGCGACCGTCTTCGAGAGCTCGACCTCGCGCGTGCGGCGCACTGAACCGACCGACACCGTCGAGACGAAGCGGCGGTTGGTGCCGGCAAGCGCGGTGCCGGATTCGCGCGAGGGATCCTCCAGCACGACGATGCGGGTGATGAAGCTCTGCGCGGTCGCGCGGTGCTTTTCGATTGCGGCTTCCGAGATCGTGGTCAGCCCGGTGTCCATGATCAGCTCCTCATCGGAATTATCTTGCCGGCACCGACGGACGGATCGCGAGCTTGATGCGCGGCATCGAGATAGAGGTCCAGCGTTTGGTCCAGCCTTTCGAAAAGCAGCCTGTCGAAGGCTGCATGACCGCCGCCGCGCTGGTCGATTTCAAGCGCCGCGATGTAGGCAGGGCGATCTTCGGGGCGGATTGCCACGGGCGGATAGCCGGCGCGCGCCAGCACAAGGTTCATCAACAGCCGCGCCGTGCGACCATTGCCGTCGTTGAAGGGATGAATGCCAACCAGCCGCCGATGGGCCTCGAAGGCGGTTTGCGGCTTATTGCTTGCCGCGCCAAGCCAGCGGGAGAAAGCTTCCATCAGCGCGGGCACTTCGGTTGGCGTCGGGAAATTGTGAACACCGGCATCGGTGTTCACATAACGGGCGCGATCGGCGTAGCGGCCGGCGATCTCCGGCCTGGAATTCGCGACGACCAGGTGATGCAGGTTGCGGATGTCCGCCTCGATTATCGCAGCGTCGCGTTGGGTAGCGATTTCCAGCACCCAGTTCAGGGCCCGCGCATGATCGACCGCCTCGAGATGGTCCTTGAGGGGCTTGCCGCTGATCGTGATGCCTTTCTCAAGGACCAGGGCGGTCTCGCCCGCGCTCAGCGTGTTGCCCTCGATCGCGTTCGACGTATAGGTGATGTCAATCCGCTGGGTGTGCTCCAAGCCATCCAAGGCACCCGGGCGAGCTTTCTTTTTTAGAGCGTCAAGCTCTCTTTTCTTGGCGAAAACTCTGCCTGCTGGTGTCATTTTTCGCACCTCGCTCGCGCGCCGCGCCTCTGGCCGTGCAAGCATCTCATACATCGCTGATGACCTGTCCGTTGGACAGGATGTGGACCTTGTAACCGGAAAAGATCTTCTGCGCCTCGCCCGCGGCATAGAGCGCCTGATAGGCCTCATGCGGGATCAGCGCGTGGTTCTCGTAGCTCGACACGCCTTGGCGCGCTGCTTCGAGATCGTCGGTGTTGATGTAAAACTCCTGCGTCGTCTTTTCGCTGGAGAACAGGCCCTTGCGGCCCGGCTTCTCGCTCTTGGAAAAGACCTCCTGGATGGTCCAGGTGAGCAGCCAGGCGTTCTCCGGCTTGCGCACCTTGGCCAGCACCTCGGCCACGGTCGAATTGTTGTCGGTGATGCCGGCCGAGTAGAAGGGCCCCAGCACGACGCGCCGCAGCTGCTTGGGATGCAGCGGCTCGAAATCCTTGTCGAGATTGACCGCGATCGTCGCCGGCGACAGCGTATAGGCCGAATTCTTCTCGGTGAAGTCGTCGAAGCGGTGTGCGAGCTCCGGGTTGAGCAGGCCGTCGACGGGGAGCGGGATATCGACCCGCTCGTTGAGCTTGCCGTTCACGTCGACCAGCTGGCGCACCATGCTGTCGGAGGAATCCTCGACTGTCACCATATAGACCAGCGGCAGGTTGGCGCTGCCGTCGAAAGAGGCCCAGTGCACCAGGTAATAGGGCCGCATGGTCTTCGGGTTGACCGAGACCTTCGCCGTCTGCGCCAGGGTGAACGGGCCGAAGGTCGCCTCGCTCTTGACGTCCTCCAGATAGAGCCGCTCCGCCATCGATTTCTGCAGCGCCTCGGGAAACTCCTTGTGGCGCAGGATGAAGTCGGCCATCTCCTCGCGCAGCTCACCGGCCTGCGGGATGTTGGCCAGCCGGGCATCGGCCTGCTGGCGGTCATTTTGCAATTCGAGCAGGTTCTGAAAAACGGGATAGCCGCTCTCGGCGCGCGAAATGCGGAACGTGTCCATGAAGCCGAGCCGGTTGCGCCAGCAGGCAAAGGACTTGTCCAACCGCGCGATATACTCCGCGACGATCCTGGCGACGATGCCGTGCCGGTAAAGCGGCGAGCGGTCGTCGCGCATGAACACTTCCAGCCCGCTCAGCGCCGCCGTGATAGCGGAGAAATAGCGCGCCGCCGCGTCGTTCTCAGGTGTCATGAGGCTGCCGTGGAAATGAAATCAGCGGCGCCGCCCAGGCAGATATTCGTGGGGTACCCCACGAATATCTGCCTGGGTTCCTTTGTTTTTCGCAGGTTCTGACCGCAAAACCGTGGGACACTTTTGCGGAACCTGCTTAGGACTGCACGTAGTTGGCGGAATTGTGCTTCTTCATCACATCGTCGAAGCGGCGGGCAAAGGCATCGTCGGCGAGCTTCTTGCGGCGCTGGATGTCGGCTGAAGCCACCATGTTCTTCTCGTGCATTTCGAGCAGATCGCCGATGTGTTTCTGCGAGGCGGCGCCGATGCCGGCCATGGTTTCCTCGGCGGTGTTGTCGACCTGGCTGCCCAGCGTGTTGATCTTGTGGGCGACGTCCTGCTGGGCTGCGGTCTTCAGCGAATCTTCGAGCGCCTTGTACAGGACGATGCGCTGCTCGGTGTCGATGGTCAGCTTGTTGATCAGCGTCGACTGCGCGGCGATCTGGTTGTTGAGCGAATCGACGAAGGTCTGGAACATCGAGGTGTAGCGCTCCAGCGTCTGGCTTTCGGCCAGCAACTCCTGCTCCTTGGCCTGCTTTTCGTTGTATTCGGTCGCCATCTTCGAGCGATCGCCCTCAAGCTCGGTGCGCTCCTTCTGGGTCGTGGAGGCGGCGATCTTGTTTTCGATGTCGAGAAGCTGCGGGTTCAACTCCTCAATGCGCTTCTGCACCGCCTCGAGGTTGGACATGGTCACCTTGCGGCGCTCGATCACCTGCGACAGGCTGGCCTCCGAGGTCTTGTAGCGCTGGTCGAGGACCTGCTTCTGCGCCTTCAGGATGCCGACGATGGTGTCCGACTTCGCCAAAAGCTCCTGCAGGTTGCCGGCCAGCGACATGTTGCGGACGCGGTCGGTGCGCATGCGCTGCTTGCGCTGCGCCGAGAAGACGCCGACGAAGTTTTCCCAGCCGGTGTAGTTCTTCATGCTTTCGAATTCGGCGCCGAAGACATTGGTGGCGTCCTCGAGCCCGATGATCAGGTCGGCGATGTTGCCTTCCATGACCTTCTGCTGCTTCAGCACGTCCTCGATGCGGGCGTTCTCGATGTCGAAATTGGCGTCGCCGATCTTCTTGTCGGCTTGAGCGAGCGTGTCGAGCACGGTGCCGGACTGCTCGATCTTGGTGCGCATGTCCTGCACGACCTGCTTGGTCTTGGCAATCTCGGCATCGAAATTCTGCAATGTCGCCATTGGGGCCTCCCGCTTCGGCATCCGTTTCCGTGTCGTGGCGGCGAATATATGTGGGGCTTCAAGGGATTGAAAGAAGGAAGACAAGGAGATGCGTCAAAACAAAAGAATTGGCTAGGTGCTTGAAAGGCAAGGCAAGCATGCGCATGGCGCCTAGTCATGCGCACCACCATCAAACAGCTTTAGCTGATATGCCTTAGGTCTTGTTTTTGCGAACGGCCAAGGTCATGAAACAACGTCGGCAAATGTCTTGCGGCGGCGATGCCGGTTTCACGGGGTCGATCAGGGCTTGGGGTCGGCCTTGAGATAGGCGATCACGTTGGCGATGTCGTCATCGCTGGTCAGGCCGGTGAAGGCCATTCTGTTGCCTGGAACCTTCTGTTTGGGCGCCTTGAGATATTGAGCGAGGTTGGCGTCGTCCCAAACGAGGCCCGCGGCGCCGGCATCCTTCATGGCTTGCGAATAATGGCTCGCGAAGCTCTCAGCGGAGCCGGCCTTGCGGCCGACGACGCCCATCAGATGCGGGCCGACCTTGTCGCGGTCGCTTGCCGCCTCATGGCAGGCGATGCAGCGGTTGAAGACCTTCTTGCCAAGCGCCGCGTCGCCATCGGCATGCGCGGCAAGGCCGCCGGCGAGCAGGAAAAGGGCGGCGCAGATGGCTCGAAACATGACGGGGTCTCCGGCTGGTTCTGGCTGACGACAGAAAATAGGGCGCGGGCCTTAACAAAGATTGCGCGTGATCCGGCCGCCTCGTCCAGATAGCCGCAATCAAGCCTGTTGGGCCAGGTCGCGGCGCAGGAAGTCGTTCAGCCGCTCGACAGCCGGCGTCGTCGACAACGGGTTGCGCAAGATGCCGATCTCGAGGTCCGGCAGCACCGGCAGCCCTTCATTGGCGCCGATGATGCGCAGCGACGGAGGCACGCTTCGCTGCGCCAGGCCGGCGACCGCGAGCCCGGCCTGCACCACGGCGACGAGGCCAAGCAGGGAGGCGCTGGAATAGGTGCAGCGATAGGACCTGTCGGCATCGCCAAGCGCCTGCAGGACGTTCATCCGCGCCGCACAGCCCGGTTCGAACAGGGCGACGGGCAGGGGATCGGCCTGCCAGGCGACGTGGTTCGGCGAGGCGACCCAGACGAAGCGCTCCAGCCGGATCACGTCGAGCGGCTGGTCCGGCAGACGGGTGACGATCGCCAGGTCGAGCCGCCCTTCGGCCAGGGTTTTCACCAGGGCGGTCGATTGCTCGCAGACGAGCTCGACAGTCACCAGCGGGTGTTCCTCGGCAAAACGCGACAGCACCGGCGGCAGCAGAAAGGCGGCGTAGTCGTCCGGCACGCCGAGGCGAACGCTGCCGGTTTCCTTCGGCCGGGTGACGCTCGCCCAGGCCTCGTCGGAGAGTTTCAGCAGCCGGCGCGCATAGATGAGGAAATCCTCTCCGGCCGCGTTGGGCGTGACCGTTCTCGGCCCACGCACCAGAAGCTGGTTGCCCACCGTCTCTTCCAGCCTTTGCATCTGCATGCTGACCGCCGATTGGCTGCGGCCAACGCGAGGTGCTGCGCTGGACAGACTGCCGCTTTCGACGACGGCGACGAAGGTCTTCAGCAGGTTGAGGTCGAGGGGAGCGGCCATGGTGCTATCAGCATATCGAATAGGTCATCACAAATCTATTCGCTTGCTTGAGATCGCTGCAAGTGGCCAGATGGATTTCGACCCGCCGGAGAGCCTTGCGATGAGAGGCATATCGATCGACCGTTTCCCCGCCGCGACGCTTGCGCTGGCAATGGTGATTGCCGGCACGGTCGGCGCCTTCGTGACGGAATCGGGACAGCATCCGGTCACTGTCGTCTTCTGGCGATGCGTGTTCGGCGCCATATTCCTGGCCGCATGGTGCCTGCTGCGCGGCTACCTGCCGGATCGGACGCTGGCCTTATCGCGGCTTGCCCTGGCGGCACTCGCCGGCGCTTGCATGGTGCTGAGCTGGACGGCCTTCTTCGCCGGCTTCGCCATGACATCGATCGCAACCACGACGATCGTCTACCATGTGCAGCCGTTCTTCGTGGTGCTGCTTGGCGTTGCCTTCCTCAAGGAACGCATCTCGCTCGACCAGGTTCTGTGGATGCTCGGCGCGTTGCTTGGCGTCGTGCTGGCCAGCGGCCTGGTCGTCACGCGGGACCATGCCGACCCGAAATGGGCGCTTGGCATCGCGCTCACGCTCGGCGCCGCCCTGCTTTACGCGGTGGCGACGATTCTCGCCAAGGGTCTCGGACGGCAGCGCGCCGAGGTCACGGTGCTTTGCCAGACGCTGGTCGGGGTCGTGATGCTCGCCCCGTTCGCCGATATCGGTCATCCCATGCCGCCGGCATCGTGGGGCTGGCTGGCCGGGATCGGCATCCTGCATACGGGCATCGCCTATGTGCTGATGAACTCGGCCTTCCCGCGCCTGACGACGCCGGTGATCGGCATCCTCACCTTCATCTATCCGGTCGTTGCCATCATCATCGACTGGGCTTTGTATGCGCATCCGCTCCGGCTGGCGCAGGCTGCCGGCATGGCGCTGATCGCGCTGGCGACACTCGGCGTTCGGCTTGGCTGGCGGTTTCCGACACGGCGCGTCTCGGCTGCCTGAAACCTTCAGGCCCGGACAAAGCCGATGAAGTCGTCTGGCGCGGCCCGACCCATCTCCTCTTCCCAATGCCTGCGGCAGAGCGAGACATAGACATCCTTGCCGATCGCAACCTGGTCGCCCTGCTTCGCCACCTTGCCGTCGGGCCCCAAGCGCACCACCATCGTCGCCTTGCGGCCGCAGCGGCAGATGGTGCGCACCTCGCGCAGGTCGTCGGCGATGGCGAGCAGCGCCCGCGAGCCGGAGAACAGATTGCCCTGGAAATCGGTGCGCAGGCCGTAGCACATGACCGGAATGCCCAGACGGTCGGCGATGCGGGCGAGCTGCCAGACCTGCTCTTCCTCGAGGAACTGCGCCTCGTCGACAAAGATGCAATGCACCGGAGCGTGTTGGTGATGCTCGGTGACCCTGGCGTAGAGGTCGTCGCCGTCTCTGAACATCTCGGCCTCGGATTCGAGACCGATGCGCGACGAGATCAGCCCGTTGTCGCCCTTGCGGTAGTGGCCGGCGACGAACAGCATCGTCGACATGCCGCGTTCGCGATAGTTGTAGGACGCTTGCAGGAGCATCGTCGTCTTGCCGGCGTTCATCGTCGCGTAGTGAAAGTAAAGCTTGGCCATGTCGCCCTTCTAAGCCCACATGTCGGCGCACGGGGAGGGGGGCGCCGGCTCCGTCCACCAAAAACTGGATGTCGTTCAAAACCCCGTCATGTCGCTTAATGACCAGCGCGCGCCGTTCATCGCGATGTCGAACCGCTTGAAACAACATCAAAATGGTGTTTGGCTGACGAAACAAGGCGGGCGCAAGAACCGTAACTTCGCATCGCCTCGGAATCTTAATGGGAGAAAGTTCATGTCGCGTATGAAATCTTTCGTCGCAGGCCTCGGCCTCGCGGCGCTTCTGACCACGACCGCCGCTTATGCCGGCGACCCGGCGAGCTGCAAGGCGGTTCGGCTCTCCGATGTCGGCTGGACCGACATCCAGGCCACCACGGGGCTGGCCTCGGTGCTGCTTACCGCGCTCGGCTATGAGCCGCAGACGATCCAGCTCTCGGTGCCCGTGACCATGGCTTCGCTAAAGAACAAGGACCTCGACGTCTTCCTCGGCAACTGGATGCCGTCGATGACCAATGACATCAAGGACTACACCGCAGACGGCTCGGTCGAGACGATCAGCACCAACCTGACCGGCGCCGGCTACGGCATCGTCGTACCGACCTATGTCGCGGATGCCGGCGTCAAGTCGCTGACCGATCTCGGCAAGTTCAAGGATAAGTTCAACGGCAAGATCTACGGCATCGAGGCCGGCAATGACGGCAACCGCATCATCCTCGACATGATCAAGAACCCGAAGGACAATCTCGAAGGCTTCGAACTGGTCGAGTCGTCGGAAGCCGGCATGCTGACGCAGGCCGAGCAGTCGATGAAGAACAATGAGTGGATCGCCTTCCTCGGCTGGACGCCGCATCCTGTGATGGGCGCCATGAAGATCACCTATCTCGACGGCATGGGCGACAGCGGCTTCGGCGCCGCCACCGTCTACACCAATGTGCGCAAGGGCTACACCACCGAATGCCCGAACGCCGGCAAGTTCATCGCCAACCTGAAGTTCAATCTCGACATGGAAGGCGAGATGATGGACGCGATCCTGAAGGGCGGCGACGCCCAAACGGTGGCGAAAGACTGGCTGAAGAAGCATCCCGACGCCGTCGCGCCCTGGATTGCCGGCGTCACCACCTTCGATGGCGGCGACGCGGCGGCAGCCGTCAAGACCGCGCTTGGGAGCTGAGCCGGCTTTGAGTCCGGAATGATCATCCGGAAGAGGGCAGCCAGATAGAAAAGGCTGCCCTTTTTCTTATCCTGTGAGAAGATGACCGTACGGAAAGCGCGGCGAAGCCGAGAGGGGAAAGATGGATCCGATTTCGAAACTCCTGACCGACTACAAGATCCCCATCGGGCCGTGGGGCAAAGCCTTCTTCGGCTTCCTGACCGACAATTTCGACACCATCTTCCGGGCGTTTTCAAACGGGCTGAATTTTATCCTCGACGGGGCGGTGGACCTTCTGCTGATGGTGCCGCCAGTGCTTCTGGCGCTGGTCATCGCGATCATCGCCTGGCTGCTGCAGCGTTCGCGGCCGCTCGCCATCGGCGTCTTCCTCGGCCTGATCTTCATCATCAACCAGAACCTGTGGAAGCAGACGGTGCAGACACTGGTGCTGGTGGTTGCCGCCGCCGCCATGGCCATGGCCATCGGCGTGCCGCTTGGCATCTGGGCCGCGCACAAGCCGAAGGTCTACCGGGTCATGCTGCCGGTGCTCGACCTGATGCAGACGCTGCCGACCTTCGTCTACCTGATCCCGGTGCTGACGCTGTTTGGCCTCGGCAACGCGCCCGGCCTGATCGTCACCATCATCTTCGTCATCCCGACAGCCGTGCGCCTCACGCATCTCGGCGTGGTTTCGGTGCCCAAGGCGATCGTCGAAGCCGGTGAAGCCTTCGGCGCCACCAAGCGCCAGCTTCTGTGGAAGGTGGAGCTGCCGTCGGCGCTGCCGACCATCATGGCGGGCCTGACGCAATCGATCATGCTGTCGCTGTCGATGGTGGTGTTCGCCGCCCTGATCGGCGCCGGCGGCCTCGGCACGGAAATCAACCGCGCGCTCGGCTCGCGCCGCATCGATCTCGGACTTGAGGCCGGACTTGCGATTGTCGTGCTTGCTATCGTGCTCGACCGGATGACCCGCATCGGCGTTGGAGGCAAGAAATGACCGTCGCGGTTGACTTCAAGAACGTCGATATCGTCTTCGGGGCCGATCAGGCCGGTTCGCTGGCGATGATCGACAAAGGCGCTACGCGTGCCGAGATACTCGAAAAGACCGGCAACGTGCTGGGTTGCGCCGGCGCCAGTCTCACCGTGCATGAGGGCGAGATCTCGGTGCTGATGGGCCTCTCCGGCTCCGGCAAGTCGACTCTGCTTCGGGCCGTCAACCGGCTGAACGTCGTGTCGCGCGGCCAGGTGCTGGTCAAGGACGGCGACCGCACCGTCGATGTCGTCACCTGCGACGAGGCGACCTTGCGGCGGCTGCGGCAGAAGCAGGTGGCCATGGTGTTCCAGCAGTTTGGCCTGCTGCCCTGGCGCACGGTCGAGGAAAATGTCGGCTTCGGGCTCGAGCTTGCAGGCGTGCCGGAGGCCGAACGCAAGGCGCGGGTGCAGAAGCAACTGCAGTTGGTCCATCTCGACCAATGGTCGAAAAAATACGCCCATGAGCTTTCGGGCGGCATGCAGCAGCGCGTCGGTCTCGCCCGGGCCTTCGCCACCGAGGCGCCGATCCTGTTGATGGACGAGCCGTTCTCTGCCCTCGACCCGCTGATCCGCACCAAGCTGCAGGATGAATTGCTGCAGCTCCAGGCCGAACTGAAGAAGACCATCATCTTCGTCAGCCACGACCTCGAGGAGGCGCTGAAGATCGGCAGCCACATCACGATCATGGAGGGCGGCCGCATCGTCCAGACCGGCGCGCCGGAAGACATCGTGCTGCGCCCCGCCAACGACTATGTCCGCGACTTCATCGCCAACGTTAACCCGCTCTCGGTGCTGACGGCGTGGAACGTGATGCGCGACCGGCGCGATCTGGAGCACGGCGAGGACGGCTGGGTGTGGCTTGACCGGCGCAAGACGACGCGCTTCAAGATCGACGAGCATGGCCTGGTGGCCGCGGCCGAGCGCGACGGCAAGCCGGCGGTGTGGGTCTCCTGCGCTGATGTCGAGCGCCAGCCGGAGGAGGGGGCCCAGGTGTTCTGGGCCAACCCCGGCACGCCGCTGAAGACGGTGATGCTCGCCATGCATCGCTCGCAGACGGCGCCGGTGGCGCTGTTCGACGAAGGCTCGCGTTTCGTCGGCTCGATCGGCATCCGCGACGTGCTGAGCGCGGTGCTGCGGCGGTAGGCTTCTTCGCGGGTCGTTCAGCCCCGTCCAGGCGTTTTGCCCGCGGCTTGTGTTTCGTCTCCTTCGAGTGCAGAATCCGTCTGTTGCGTGCCCATGCGCCGAGGGGGTGATGCCGACGTCGCGCACAGGGGGGTCAGGCGCGGTTGCGCTGTCGATTTTCGCCGGGGTCTCGCTTGCAAGCGGCGCGGCGCTTTGCCAGAGCTTTGTCATCGGCAATGGCGCCACTGCCGGCCAGCAGACGATGACGGGCGCCAGCGACACTGGCATCGTGGCTGCAAACGGGGTGATCGAGACATTCGGCGCCGGCATCGATGCGGTGCGGATGCTCAATTCGGGCCAGCGGCTGACCAATGACGGGTTGATTGCAACATTGGGCGGCGGCGCTGCCAATGTGCATTCGCAAGGCAGCGGCGCAACCATCCTAAACAACGGAGGCATCCTGGCGATAGGCGATGCCTCGATCGGCATCTTGTCGGAGGGCGGCAATGCGCGCATCGTGAACGACGGCGTGATCGAAGCGCTTGGCGTCGCCACATACGGCATCATCAGCGATGCCGCCGGCGGGCGCGTCGACAATAGTGGCTTTATCGGCGTCTCGGGCACGGCCGCCGCCGCCATCATCGGCGATGGACCGGACCTGGAGATAAACAACAGCGGCTCGATCGAGGCCTACGAGGCCCTCGGAGGAATCATCTGGCAGAGCAACGATCTTCGGCTCGACAATTCCGGGTCGATCACGGTGTCGGGGCTGGCTTCCGTCGGCATTGGTGCTGGCGGCAATGATATCGCAATCGCCAACAGCGGCACGGTCAATGTCTTCGGGACAGCCTCGACGGGCATCGGCACCCTGTTCGGCAACGCCACGATCAGCAATTCGGGTTCGGTCATCGTGGGGGGCGTGGGCGGTGTGGCAATCGCCGCCCAGGGCGGCAACTCCGTCATTACCAATTCCGGCCGCGTCTTCAGCGACCAGAGCGTGGCGATCTATTTCGGTGCGCCCGACGCGGTGCTGAATCTCTTGGGCGGGACGGCCATCCAGGGGCCGATCGTCTTTTCCGGCGGCGGCAACACCGTCACCTTCGGCCCCGGACTGAACGCCGTCCTGAGCTTTTCAGGAAGCGGCCTGCCACAAACCATCGTGACCGGCGGCAGGCCGTTCGTGACGAGCGGCGACAGCGTGGCGGTGGTGGACATCACCGGGATTGCCAGCAGCGGGCCGCTGGTCGAGGACCTCGTCGACGGCATAGAAGGTGTCGCCGAGGCGCGCATGTCCGCCCCAGGCGACGATTTGCCCGCGACGCATAGAGGTCCAGACGCCTGGATCTCGACATTCGGCGGGCTACGCTCCCAGGGCGGTTCCGGCGCATCGGCCGGGTTCAGCGAGGCGCTAGGCGGCGTGGTCGCCGGCGCCGAAAAGCGCTCGGGCGACGGCTTCCTCGGCGGCTTGTTCCTCGGAGGCGCCGCCGGATCGACCGAGGTCGACGGCGCCGCGCAGGAGATCGTCCACCGTGGTGTGTTTGCAGGCGGCTACCTCGGCTATGACGGAGGCGCGCATTTTGCCGAGGCGGCATTCGTCGCCGGCCTGCTCCAGGAACGCAGCCGCCGCCGTGTCGCGAACAATCTGGTGCTCGACGGCATCGAGACGGCGCGGGCGGATTTCAACGGCGTTTTCCTCAGCCCATCGGTCACGTTCGGCATGCGGCTCCCAGTCAAGGCCGGTACGCTAATACCCAGCGTGCGGCTGCGTTACGCCGGGCTGTTCTTCGACGATTATGCCGAGACCGGTTCGGACGGCGATCTCGCGGTCGCGCGGCGCAACGTCAACGTCTTCGAGGCGCGTGGCCAGCTCGCGCTGGCTTTGGAGCCCGTCAGCACACCGAGCCAAGCCTGGCAAACCATGCTTCGAGCGGGGATCGACGCGATAGCGCAAAGCAGCGACGACGTTTCGGCGACATTGCTCGGCCAGGACATCTCGTTTCCCGCCGGCGGCAAGAAATTTGTGATGCGCGGCTTTGCCGGCGCGGACGTCGCCGCGGAGGTGGGCGCCGGAATGATGCTGAATGCCGGCTTCGAGGCGGGCTACGGCAGCGACAATGCCTTCACCGTCCGGGGCGTAGCTCGTCTCAGCAAGGCTTTTTGAGGAAGCTGCTCGACCGGCCGGCGCCGCATTTAAAGGTGGCATTCCGTCGCTATGGGGAAGGCCGTCTACCGACCTATATATTTTTCGAAATCCATTCCGATTCCGGAAGCCTATGCAGTAGAATGTTGCTGCGGCCGTACGGACGACGTCCGGCAGTGAAAATGCAGCGGGGTATGCGACGATGATCTTCCGTCAACTCTTCGATTCCGTCTCGGGCACTTACTCCTATCTGCTGGCCAGCCGGCGCGGCGGCGAGGCGCTGATCATCGATCCGGTGCTGGAGAAGGTCGAGCGCTACCTGCAACTGGTCAACGAGCTGGATCTGAGGCTGGTGAAGGCCGTCGACACGCATCTTCATGCCGACCACATCACCGGCCTCGGCGCGTTGCGCGACAAGACGCATTGCGTGACCGTGATGGGTGAGCAGACCAAGGCCGACGTGGTTTCGATGCGGCTTGCCGACGGCGACAAGCTCGGCATCGAGGGGTTGGCGCTCGACGTCATCTACACGCCCGGCCACACCGACGATTCCTACAGCTTCATCCTGCCGGACCGGGTCTTCACCGGCGACACGCTGCTCATCCGCGGTACCGGCCGCACCGACTTCCAGAACGGCGATCCGCGCCAGCAATATGAATCGATCTTCGGCCGCCTCCTCAAATTGCCCGACGAGACGATGATTTTTCCGGCCCACGACTACAAGGGCGAGACCGTGTCGACGATCGGCGAGGAAAAGGCCTTCAACCCGCGCCTGCAGGTGAAGTCGGTCGACGAGTATGTGAACATCATGAACAATCTCAATCTGTCCAACCCGAAGATGATGGATGTGGCCGTGCCCGCCAACATGCGGGTCGGGCTGCATCAGGACGATATTGCCAGCCGCGGCTGGGCGGTGAGCGCCGAGCAGGCGCTGGCGCTGGTCGGGCGGCCCGACGTGGCGCTGATCGACCTGCGCGAGCAGACCGAACGCGAGCGGCACGGCGTCATTCCCGGCGCGATCCATCTGCCCTATGCGCGGCTGCAGGAAAACATCGCCGCCGGCGGCATGCTGCACGAGCTGGCGAAATCGACGAGCAAGCAGCTCCTGTTCTACTGCGCTTTCGGCGAGCGCTCGGCGATGGCGGTGCAGGCGGCGCAGGATGTCGGTATTGCCAGCGCCCGCCACATCCAGGGCGGCATCGACGCCTGGCGGAAGGCCAGCGGGCCACTCATGCATTAGCGGATGGCTGGATTCAGTTCAGCCCGATCAGCTTTGCGCCGTTGCGGAAGAGGGCTTCTCCATCCCGATCGAAGCGGAAGGTGGCGATGAAATCGTCGGCGCGATAGTTCGGCAAGGTGTTGCGGATGGCGGCGGCAAAGGTGCGCGCTTCATCCTGCCGGCCTGCCAGCGCCAGGCAGTGGGCGGCAATCGCCAGGATGATGATATGGGCGTTTGGCCTCGCGGCCGCCTTCAGCGCCCATTCCGCGGCTTCGTTGTATTCGCCGAGACGGGCATGCGCCATGGCGCGCGCGCCCATCATGCCGAACAGCAATGGATCGAAGGGGCTCAGATGGCGCGAATGGTCGGACGAACCGATCGCCGATTGCGGGTCGCCCGACTGCGAATGGACGAAGGACAGCGCGTAGTGGCCGAGCGCGAAATTGGGGCTGAGGTCGACGGCGCTCGCCAGCTCCAGCAGCGCGCCGTCCTGCTCGCCACGCAGCCATAGCGCGCGGCCCATCGCCCAGTGAGCGGCGGGGTTGCGGTCATCGACGAGCAGGCTGTGCCCGGCGCTTTCGAAGGCAAGCGCGGTCTCGCGGTCGCGGTCGCCCCAGCGCTGGAAAGCATTCTGCCAGTGGGTGAAGGACATGCCGGCATAAGCGCGCGCGAAAGTGGGGTCGAGCTTCAGCGCTTCGCTGAAGAAGTGCTGCGCCAGCTCGTTTTCCTGGCGGGTGAAGCGGTACATGTGCCAGAGGCCGCGATGATAGGCCTCCCAGGCATTGAGTGAGTTTGGCGCTTTCAGCAATGCGCGGTTGCGCTCCACCGTCGCGATCTCGGCGGCGATGGAAGAGACGATGCTGTTGCCGATATCTTCGATGACGATGAAGATGTCGTCGGGCTTGTGCTCGAAGGTCTCGGCCCAGACGATCCGCGCCGTGCGGACCTCGACGAGTTCGACCGACACGATGAACCGGCCCGGCAGGCTGCGCACCGAGCCCGCCGCGACATAGTCGACATTCAACCTGCGCCCGGCGTCGTCCGGTGCAATGTTCTTCTCGGCGAGCGCGAAGACCGAGCCGCGGGCGATGACGAAGAAATCGCGCAGCTTGGCAAGCCGCGTGATGATGTCATGCGTGAGACCGTCGGCCAGCCCGCCGCGGAAGCTGCCAGCGCCGGCGCTCTCCGCAAACGGCATCACCGCGAGGGACGCCCGGCGCGTCGCCGCGGGCTCGGATTCGATCGCGGCGGCGGGCGGCTCCGAGGCCGGGAAAGCCGGTCCGGATCGGGCGCATGGCGTTGCGCCGGCGTTCCGGGCTCTTATCTCCTGCCACGCCTCGCGCAGCGGGGTGAAGTCCAGCTCTTCGGAGTGGAACAGCTCCGCCGCCGTCGCGAGATGCTCTTCGCCGGCGCCGATCTGTCCGCGCCGGGCCAGATTTTCCAGCAGCGCCACATGCGCGCGGCGGTCGAAGGGCGCGAGCTCCAGCCATCTGTCGATATAGGCGCCGGCCTCCTCGGCCCCCTGCGGGACAAGACCGATGATGTGCTCCAGGACGGCGACATGGCATGCGCTGAAACGGCGGCGCTGCGCCGTCAGCCAACTGCCAAAATGCGGGCTGCGATCGAGCTCGAGACCGTCGAGAAAGTCGCCGGCGAAATGCTGCGAAAGCGCCTCCAACCGCATGAGATCGAGCGTCTCGACACCTTCGGCCACCGCCGAGGCGGCATCCAGCGCGTCGACATGGACATCATCGAGGCGAAGCGACACCGTATCGCCATGGGTTTCGACCCGGCGTCGATCCGGGTCGTCAAGCGCGGCGCGCAACTTGCTCAGGCACCAGCGCAGTTCGCCGCGCGGATCGTTGGGCACGTCCCAGAGAAGTTCGCAAAGGCGGCCGCGGCTGACAGGGTGGGGCGCCAGCGCCAGATAGGCAAGCAGCGCGCGCAGCTTGCGCGACGACGGCAAGGTAACAGGCACCCCGTCGCGGGCAATCGCCAGTTGCCCGAGCAGCCTTACGGACAGGCCAACGGTGCCGTTCAGGCTCGATCGGGTGGATTCCACGTATGTTTCCACGCTTTCTCCAACGCTGGCCAGTTGGTCCATATTCTATCACCAAAGATGGCAGGAGGCAGCCGGCAGCCCCATTCCGTACCGGAACGCCGCCGTTGCCGCTTTTGCGGCAGATCAAGCAACCTATCGCGGCCAGGTGTCGAAACCGCGCCGCCAAAGCTGCCGGTCTGTAACCGGCACGTGAGGACATCGAGGAGAAAGCCATGTTGCATCAACTGAAAATCAGAACCACGTCCGGGCGCGGCCGTCTGTTCGACAGCATTCTCGATACGGTCGGCGACACGCCGGTCATCCGCATCAACAATCTCGGGCCGGGCCACGCGACCATCTATGTGAAGGCCGAGTTCTTCAACCCGGCGGCTTCGGTCAAGGACCGGCTGGCGCTCAACATCATCGAGGAAGGCGAGCGCAGCGGCAAGCTGAAGCCCGGCCAGACGGTGGTCGAGGCGACGAGCGGCAACACCGGCATCGGCCTTGCCATGGTCTGCGCGCAGAAAGGCTATCCGCTGGTGGTGACTATGGCCGACAGCTTCTCCATCGAGCGCCGCAAGCTGATGCGCATGCTTGGCGCCAAGGTGGTGCTGACGCCGCGCGCCCAGAAAGGTTTCGGCATGTACAAGAAGGCGGTCGAGCTCGCCGAAGCCAATGGCTGGTTCCTGGCGCGCCAGTTCGAGACGGAAGCCAATGCCGCCATCCACGAAGCGACGACGGCGCGCGAGATCGTCAATGATTTCGCCGGGTCGCGGCTTGACTATCTCGTCACCGGCTACGGTACCGGTGGCACGGTTGCCGGCGTCGGCCGTGTGCTGCGCCGCGAGCGCCCGGAGGTGAAGATCGTGCTCGCCGAGCCGGCGAATGCCCAGTTGGTCGGCAGCGGCAAGCAGCAGGAGCGCGGCGCCGGCGGGGCGCCGGCCGCCAGCCATCCGGCTTTCGAGCCGCATCCGATCCAGGGCTGGACGCCGGACTTCATCCCCCATGTCCTGCAGGAGGCGATCGACCAGCGCTACTATGACGAGGTGGTGCCGATCCCCGGTCCCGAAGGCATCAAATGGGCGAAGGCGCTGGCGCAGCAGGAAGGCATCTTCACCGGTATCTCCGGCGGCGCCACCTTCGCCGTGGCGCGGCAGATCGCGGGTACGGCGCCGGCCGGCTCGGTCATCCTGTGCATGCTGCCCGACACCGGCGAGCGTTACATGTCGACGCCGCTCTTCGACGGCATCGAGGCCGAGATGGACGCGGAGGAAACGGCGCTGTCGCGCTCGACGCCAAGCGGTCGGTTCGACGCGTAAGCGCGCTCCGTAGCTGGGTTTTCGGGTGGGGACGCCAGATTGATTGGCGCAACGTGACCCTGTTCAGGGTCACGTTTGTTGTGCGGGAGAGATCGATGGACGGCTTGCCGGAAACCATAGCGACTGAGGAAACACTGGATCCGAGGGACTGGGCCGATATGCAGGCTCTGTCGCGCCGGATCGTTGATGACGCCATCGGCTATCTCAAGGACGTTCGGGATCGTCCGCCCTGGCGCGAGATGCCAGCCGAGGTGCGGGCTTTCTTTTCGGCGCCGTTGCCGCGCGGGCCGGCACCGCTCGCCGATGTGTACGGCGACGTCGCCCGCAACGTGATGGCCTATCCGATGGGCAACATCCATCCGCGCTTCTGGTCCTGGTACATGGGCTCAAGCAATTTCACCGGCGCGCTCGGTGATTTTCTGGCGGCGATCCAGGGTTCGAACCTCGGCGGCGGCAACCACGCCGCCGGGCTGATGGACAGCCAGGTGGTCGACTGGTGCAAGGAGATGGTCGGCCTTCCTGCCTCGGCCAGCGGCACGCTGGTCAGCGGCGGTTCGATGGCCAACATCATCGGCCTCACCGTGGCGCGCAACGTCAAGGCGGGCGTCGACGTGCGCGAACGTGGCGTCGGCGCCATCCCCAGGCCGCTGCGTTTCTACGCCTCGGACCAGGTCCATTCCTGCCACCGCAAGGCGATGGAAGCGCTTGGCCTCGGCAACCGGGCGCTACGGCGGATCCCAACCGATGCCGGTTTGCGCATCGATATCGATGCGTTGAAGACGGCCATTGCGGAGGATCGCGAGGCGGGCTTCAAGCCGGCCTGCGTGATCGGCACCGCCGGTACCGTCAACACCGGGGCCGTCGACGATCTTCAGGCGCTGGCGAGGGCGGCTGCCGAAGAGGACCTCTGGTTTCATGTCGACGGCTGCATCGGCGCGCTGATCGCGATCGCGCCCGAGAGCCGATCGCTCGTCGCCGGCATAGAGCAGGCGGATTCGATCGCGCTCGATCCGCACAAATGGCTGCACGCGCCGTTCGAGGCGGGCTGCGCGCTGGTGCGGGACGCGTCCGCCCACCGCAACACCTTCGCCGTCACGCCCGAATATCTGGAATCGGCGCCGCGCGGCCTCGCCTCCGGAGAATGGCTGTTCGATTACGGATTGCAGACATCGCGGGGTTTCCGCGCGTTGAAGATCTGGATGGCGCTGAAGGAGCATGGCGTCGAGAAGTTCGGCCGGCTGATCGACCAGAACATCGCCCAGGCCCGCTACCTCACGCGGCTGGTCGAAGCGGAGCCGGCGCTCGAACTGATGGCGCCGACCACCATCAACATCGCCAGCTTCCGCCACCGGCTGGCCGGCGCGTCCGAAGAGCGCCTCAAGGCTTTCAACACCGAGATCATGCTGAGACTCCAGGAAGAGGGCATCGCCGTCCTGTCCGATACCACCGTGCGCGGCCGGCACTGCCTGAGGGTGGCAATCACCAACCACCGCACGCGCCGCGACGACCTCGACCTGCTGGTCGCAGAGATGCTCCGGCTTGGAAGGGAAATCGGGGCTGCCGCGACACCAACGTGAGCCACGCGGCCGAGGCGTATTTCAACCGGCTGCCAGCGCGGCGCCGGGCAAATAGAGCATGATCGGCCGGATCTCGTAGACGGCGGTGGGATTGACGCGCTTGAGATCGCGCGCGGCGGCAATCGCCTCGTCCTGGTTCGCGCAGTCGAGGACATAGAGGCCGAGCAACTGTTCCTTGGTCTCGGCGAAGGGACCGTCGATCACCATGCCGTCGCCCGGACCGCGCAGCGTCACGGCATCGGCCGTCGCGCCCAGCCTCGCCGCCGGCCCGAGCTTGCCCTCCCGTGTCAGCCTGGTGTTGACCTCGAGCAGGTCCTTCATCAGCGCCGCGTCCTCATCTGGCGTCCAGGACTGGACGGCGTCTTCGACGTGATAGGCAAGGACGGCGTAGAACATGGGTGGATTTCCCTCGTAACCAGGCAGGCCGCACTATCACAAGGATGGTTCGACTGATCCAGTAGGGCCGACGGCGGACAGAGTCCGCTCCTGACTCAAGCTGCCACCGGCAGCCGCAGCTCCGTCAGCAGCCCGCCGCCGGGGTAGTTGGAAAGATTGACCTCGCCGCCGGCGCCACGCGCTATGTTGCGGGCGATGGTCAGGCCGAGCCCCAGCCCGCCGGTGGTGCGGTTGCGCGATTCCTCCAACCGCACGAAGGAGCCGAACACCGCGTCCAGTTTCGCCTGCGGGATGCCGGGGCCTTCGTCGCGGATCGAAAGCGTGATCGTGTCGCCCGATCGTCGCACGCCGAGATGCGCCTTCTTGCCGTAGGTCACCGCGTTCTGGATGAGATTGGTGACGCAGCGCCGCAGCGCCACCGGCCGTGCGACGCAAATCAGGCCGCGCGACGGGACCACGTCTTCGTCGAAGGATGCGCCGTCGAAGGAGTCCGCGACCGATTCCACCAGCGACCAGAAATCGATCCGCTCGGCCTTTTCCTCGGTCACCTCGAATTTGGCGAAGTCGATGACCGAGCTGGCGATGCCTTCGATGTCGGCGAGATCATGCGCCAGCGCCTCGCGCGCCGGCGACCTGCGCAACAGTTCCAGGCGCAGGCGCATTCGGGTCAGCGGCGTGCGCAGATCATGCGCCAGCGCCGCCGCGAGGTGCTCGCGGTCCTCGACATAATCGCGCAACCGCATCTGCATGGCGTTGATCGCCTTCGCGGCCGCACGAATCTCGCGGCTGCCGCTTTCGGCGATCGGCGGACTTTTCAGGTCGTTGCCGATGCGCGTCACCGCCGTCTCCATCATCCGGTAGGGCGCCGTCAGGCGGCGCAGCGACCAGATCGACATGATCACGATCAAGCCGGCGATCAGCGAGTAGAGCGGCAGGCTGTCGAGGCTGAGGATCGGCCCCGGCGGTGTGATCGGTTCGGTGAAATTCAACCACTGTCCGTCGGAAAAGCGCAACGAAGCGGTCAGCTTGTCGCTCTGCGCGAAATCCGCGCCCAGCACCAGCAGGTCGCGCTCGACCTGGCCGACATCCTTGTTTACCGCTTCACCGTCCGGGACGTCGGACTCCTGGGTGGCCGGATCGCGTCGCACACGCGCGTCGGTGATGCCGAATTTCGACAGGCGGCCGACCAGGATGTCCTCCAACTCGGCAAGCTGGTCGTCGCCGGCGATCGAAGAGGTGACGGCGGGCGTGTCCGAAACCGTCAGCGCGTAGGTCGAGTTGAACAGGCCCGACGCGGTCGCCTTGCGCTCTTCGGGCGTGGCGTCATGCATCAGCTGAACCAGCGAATAGGCGCGGTCGTTCAGCCGGTAGAGATCGACGACACCGTTTGAGGCGGCGCGGTCGCGGGCGACGATGTAAAGCGTCGCCACCTGGCTGATCATCAGGCCGGCTATGACGATCAGCAGCACCCAGGCAGGCAGGGTCTGCGGCAGGAAGCGTTTCATTCCGACGTCGTTTCGGGCAGGAACTGGTAGCCGCCGCTGCGCACGGTCAGGATCAGTTTCGGCGTCTTCGGATCGTCTTCCATCTTGCGGCGGAGCCGGCTCACCAGGATGTCGACGCTGCGGTCGAAACTATAGCCGGTGTCGCCGCCGGACAGCTCGATCAACTGCTCGCGGGTCAGCACGCGCTGCGCGCTCTTGACGAAGGTCTGCAGCAGGTTGAACTCCGCCATCGTCAGCTCCACCCGCACGTCGTCGGGCGCCGTCAGGCGGCGTCGCGCGCAATCCATGGTCCAGCCGGCAAAGCGGTAGACCTGCTTGGCGGTCGAGCGACGCGGCTCGGCGCTGCCGTTGCGGCGCAGCACGGCGCGGATGCGCGCCAGAAGCTCGCGCGGGTCGAAGGGCTTGGGCACGTAGTCATCGGCGCCCATTTCGAGGCCGACCACACGGTCGGTCGTTTCGGTGACCGCGGTCAGCATAATGATCGGCGTGGTGTAGTTGGCGCGGATCTCGCGGCAAAGCTCAAGTCCGCTTTTGCCGGGCAGCATCACGTCGAGGACGATCAGGTCCACCGGCGTTCGGCGCAGGACCGCTTCCATTTCCGTGCCGTCGCCGGCCACCGTCGTGTGCAGCCCGCGCTTCTGGAAGAACTCCTGCAGCAGGTCGCGTATGCCCTTGTCGTCGTCGACGATCAGTATGTGTGCGTCGGATTTCACTGGTGCCCTGTCATTTGTTGGCCAAGCAATCCCTTCGCCGACCACCCACACGATAGAATTCGGGCCACATCTTGGCCAGTGGCCGCGATCGGCGCAGCGGCCGGCTTCCCCAGAAACAATCCAGAAACAAAATTCTACAATCGGGAAAAACTGGTGAAAGATTTAAAGGCCATAACCGGTGCCGTGGCGGTCAGCGATGGCTGCGACGCAAGTTTCCGGAGTAACGGGCAAGACCAATGCAGAGGTTCTGGATCAGCGTGACGGGTGCTTTGCTCAGCATGTCGCTCATCACAGCAGCAGCCGGCACCTCGACCCCCGCGAAGGTCGCGACTCCCGCGAAGGTCGCGGCCACCGCAAAGGTTGCCCCACTCACCCGGACCGAGCGTTGCACCGATCTCAGCCGTCAAGTTGACGAAGCCCTCGAAACCCATGCCGCGGCAACGCAGGTCACCGCGGCGAAAGCACTGCAAAGAAAGGGAAACCGGTTCTGCGCCAACAAGAAGCAGGCGCAGGGTATCCGGATGCTCGCAAACGCTTTGAAGCTGCTTGGAGTGACACCGGTCGACCCAGATCAGTGACGCTCGACTCTCCGACCCGCACAAAAAGGAAGCTAAGCCATGAAAAAGACCCTTCTCTCCGCTCTCGGCCTCGGCGTTGCCCTGGCCTTCTCGATGCCGGCTCTCGGCAACGCCGCCGCCACCACGACCGCCGCTCCGGCCGCCACCGCCACCACGACGACGACGACTGCTCCGGCGGCCGACGCGACCGCCAAGCCTGCTCCGAAGAAGGTAGCGACCAAGAAGGTCTGCAAGCCGACCAAGAAGCACAAGTGCCCGGCTCCGAAGAAGGCGCCGGCCGCGAAGCCGGCCGATGCGAAGCCGGCTGCCAAGAAGAAGCCCTGATCCAGGGCCCGGCGTCACGCTAGACGAAAGCCGCTCCAGCCGATTTCGGCGGGAGCGGCCTTCTGGCGGCACTAGCCCGAAACCGGCAGGTTCTCGCCTTATGCGGTCGATCCTTAACCCGATTGCAATGCCGGTGCTGTAGGACAATCCGCATGAAGAAGCGGTTCTCGTCCCTGATGCGTTTGCTGACCCTCGGTGGCCTGATCGCCACCGCGGCGGCACGATCGTTGATCATCTTTACCGCAAGCCCCGTGCCGGATCCCGCCAGCGGCAGGACCGAGCCCGAGCTCTTCGCTCCACTGATCTCTTCAAGCTTCGACTACATCACGCCGGCGCAGTCCTGGATTCTGCTCCTGCTGACCGGCGCGACCATGATCGGCTTTGTCGGCTGGATGTTCTTTGCCTTCAAGGAGCGCGGCTCCGGCATGAATGGCGACGCCGGTTCCGGCAGGTCCGGCGCCGCGATGCGCCGCCCGGTCGGGCGCCAGGGCCGTTGACCCACCGCTAGCGCTTCCCCACATAGGGTTGATCTTCCAGGGGCCGTGGTTATCCGCGCGCAATTGGACGTATGCTTTCCCGCGTGACAAAGTGAGAGCGAGAGCCCAGTTCTCGCTGCCGGATCCGATGCCCGAAACCGTCATCAAACCCCGCACCAAGACGCAGCCGAAGACCGAGCGGCCGAAGCTCTACAAGGTCATTCTCGTCAACGACGATTTCACGCCGCGCGAATTCGTCGTGACGGTGCTCAAGGGCGAATTCAAGCTGAGCGAAGACCAGGCGCACCGCGTCATGATCACGGCGCATACGCGCGGCGTGTGCGTGGTCGCGGTGTTCACCAAGGATGTCGCCGAGACCAAGGCGACGCGAGCGACCGATGCCGGCAAGGCCAAGGGCTATCCGCTGCTGTTCACCGTCGAGCCGGAAGAGTAGGGGGCTCGCTTTCCCTTCTCCCGCAAGGGGAGAAGGGAAAGGCGCTACCGCCCTTCGCGATACCACATCGAGCCGATGGCGAGCAGCAGCAGGCCGAGGCCGAGGAAGCCGCCGAACAGAGGCACGCGCGACACGGCCTTGAGCGTGCTGTCGTCGGTGGTGCGCAGGCCTATCCAGTCGTCGCCCGACGCGGCCGCCGAAGAGCGGACCGGGACGATCGACGGCAAGGTCACGCCGCCGGCTAGATTGCCGAGCGCCGACGACGGGGCCAGTCGTCGCACGCTGCCGCCGGTCGCTTCGGCAGGTGCTTTCAGCCGATCCTCGGTCGAGATCACGTCCGAGAATTCCGGCGCGTTGATCGGACCGACATGGGCGAGCGCGGTCAAGTCGCCATTGCCGATCTGGTAGAGGCCGATCTCGCCGGTCTGCAGGCTGCCGGTGAAGATGCCGGGCTCGGCTTTCTCGAGCTTCACCGTGACCGCCTTGCCGGACGGCGTGATGACCTGGGCCGGACCCGGATCGTCGCTCATGGTCTGGCGGCGGATCTCGAGCATCATGCCGCGGCCGTCGGCGGTCAGCCGTTCTTCTTCGAGCTCCGGCTCCTTCATCAGCCAATGGGCGATGCGGCGATAAAGCTGGACATGCGGACCGCCGCCCTCGAAGCCGCGCGCCCACAGCCAGCCCTGGTCGGAGAGCAGCATGCCGACACGACCTTCGCCCTTGCGGTCGAGCAGGAGCAGCGGCCGGTCGTCGGCGCCCTTCATCACCACCTCGCCTTCCGGATTCTTGACGCCGATGGTGCGGAACCAGCGGCTCCAATGCGGCGGCTCGCTCGCCGAACCGTCGAGCCCGCGCGTCACCGGATGGCGCTGGCCGAGATCGGTCAGGCGCGGATAGAAGGCCTTGTCCACCACTTCGCCGGTTGGCATGGCCGGCAACGCGGCGTTCAGCGGCGTGCGGGCAATGGAGTTTTCGCCTGCGTATTCGGGACCGGCGGCAATCAGCAGCGCGCCGCCCTTTTCGACATATTCGGAGATGTAGTCGTAATAGAGGATCGGCAGCACGTCGCGGTGCTGGTAGCGGTCGAAGATGATCAGGTCGAAATCCTTGATCTTCTCGACGAACAGCTCGCGCGTCGGGAAGGCGATCAGCGACAATTCGTTGATCGGCGTGCCGTCCTGCTTTTCCGGCGGGCGCAGGATGGTGAAGTGGACGAGATCGACCGACGCGTCCGACTTCAAAAGGTTGCGCCAGGTGCGCTCACCGGCATGCGGCTCGCCGGAGACCAGCAGCACGCGCAGATTCTCGCGGATGCCGTCGACCAGGGCAATCGCCCGGTTGTTGGCATCGGTCAGTTCGCCGGGCTCGCGGTCGATGCCGAGCTGGACGATGTTGCGGCCGGCATTGGGTATGGTGACAGAGAGCTTCATCGGCTGGCCGACGGTCGCGTGCTCGACCGAGACCTGCTCGCCATTGACCGAGACGCGCACGTCCACCGGAGCGCCGTCGCCTTCCGTCGAAATGACGCGATAGGTCATGTCGAGCGGCTTGCCGACGAGGCCGAAGCGCGGCGCGTTCTCGAAGCGGATGCGGCGGTCCTTCTCGTGCTCGTTGCCGGTGATCAGCGCGTGCAGCGGCGCGCTGAACTCCGGCGCGCCGGCGGGCGCATCATGCACCTCGCCGTCGGTTATCATGACCGCGCCGCCGATGCGCGACGGCGGCACGTCGCGGAAGGCGCCCTCCAGCGCGCTGAACAGCCTGGTTTCGGTGCGGTCGTCGGCGGCTTCGGACTTGCCGGCCTCGATGACACGGACATCGAATTGCTTGAAGCGGGCAAGACGCTGCTGCATTCCGGCCAGCGCCTCGTCGGTCTGCTTGGCGCGGTCGCCGATGTCCTGGCTCTGGCTGCGATCGACGATGAGGGCGACGACGCTCTTCAGCGCCTCGCGCTCCTCGGCGAGGAACACGGGATTGAGCAATGCCGCGGCAAGCGCGAGCAGCGCGACGAAGCGCAATGCCGAGCCGCGTTGGCGGAACCACAGGCCGACCAGCGCCAGCATCAGCAACGGCACGAAGAGCAGGCCGAAAATCGGCCAGGAGACGAGCGGTTCGAAAGAGATCGACCAGTTCATGACCTATTGCCCCAGCCGTTCGAGCAGCACGGGCACATGCACCTGATCGGATTTGTAGTTGCCGGTCAGCATGTACATCATGATGTTGACGCCGGCGCGCAGCGCGTAGACGCGCTGCATCGGATCCGGCGGCACGGTCGGCAGCATGGGATCGCCGTTCTCGTCGATGGCCCAGGCGCCGGCGAAATCATTGGCGGTGATCATGATCGGCGAGACGCCGTCGCCGGTGCGCACCGGGCGGTTCTCGGTGTTGCTGGCCTCCAGCGAGGCCTCGACCCAGAGCGGGCTGCCGTTGAAGCGGCCGGGGAACTCCGGAAGGATGAAGAAGGATTTGGTCAGCACGTGATCCGACGGCACTGGCTCCAGCGGCGGCACGTTGAGATTGCCGAGGATGTCGCGCAGCCGTTCGGTCGCCGGACTTGCCGAGCCGGCGCCGATGCCGTTCGAGAACTGGTCGCGCGTGTCGAACAGAACCGTGCCGCCCTGTTGCATATAGGCGTCAATGCGGGCGATCGCCGCCTGGCTGGGCATGGGCGCCGATGCGTCGATCGGCCAATAGATCAGCGGGAAGAAGGACAACTCGTCCTTGGCGATGTCGACGCCGGCCGGCGGGCCGGGCTCGAGCGCGGTCTTCTCGATCAGGAAACGCGTGAGGCCTTCAAGGCCGGCGCGGCTGATCGCATCGACGCCAGGCTCGCCGGTGATCACATAGGCGATGCGGGTTTTCGAAATGTCGTCGATCGCCTGAGCGTCGCCCGGCTTCGAATCGTCGGCGCGGGCAAGGTCGGCGTGACCGAAGAGGCCGCCCAGCACGATGAGAACGGCCGCGGTGGTTGCCACCGCTCCTGCGCGGCGCGGCCGTCGCGCCAGCAGGCCGCCCATCCAGAATACGGCCAGGGTGTCGAGCACCATCAACAGAAGGGCGATGGCGACGAGCGGCCCTTTGAGGTTCTCCGATTCGTCGAAGGCATAGGGGACGGTTGTCACCGGCAGCGACACCTGCGGGCGGGCCAGCGGCGCGAAGGTGCTCGAAGCGTTGAGAAGATTATGCGCGAACACACCCGTCTCCGAGCCGTAAAGGCCGGGCGGGTTTTCCAGCGTCACCGGCAGCGGACCGGCGCCGGGCACCAGCGGCCGCGCATCGGGCGATGGTGGCGTCAGCATGCCGTCGGCGCCGATCATGCGGTAGGGCGCGAGCGACGCGGCGGTGGCTTCGGCATTGGCGATCGCGGCGCCCTGGTTGCGAGACAATTGCACGACGCGCCGCAGCATTTCGACGAAGCTGCCGGAGATCGGCAGGTTCGACCAGGTCGCCTCGGGCGTGACATGGAAGAGCACCAGCGTGCCCTTGTCCTTCTTCATGCCAGTCACCAGCGGCGTGCCGTCGGCTAGCGTGGCCCAGGTGCGCTCGACGATGTCGGGCGTCGGCTCGGCCAGAACCTGCCGGCTCACCGTCACCTCGGAGGGCGGGGAAAGATCGGCAAAGGGGCCGTTCTTCGGGAATTCGGTGACGGCCTGCGGCGTCGTCCACGACAGCGCGCCGCCCAGAGCGCGCTCGCCGCTGCGCAGCCTGACCGGCAAAAGGTCGTCGTCGTTGCCGGCCGCGGCAAGGCGCGGGCCGGCGAAGCGCACCAGCGTGCCGCCCTTGTCGACCCAGTCGACCAGCCGCTGCTTGACCTGCTCCGGGATGGTGCCGACATCGGCCATGATGATCATCGCCGGCTTCTGGTCGAGAAGCTGCGGAATGGCGTCGGCAAGGTCGGCGCTCGACGGCTCGACCAGATCGGCAAAGGGCTGCAGGGCGCGGCGGATATAGTAGAGCGGCGATAGAAGCGGCTGCGCCTGGTCGGCCTCGGCCTGCGACAGAAGGCCGACGCGGCGGCGCTTGGAACTCTCGTCGAGCACGCGCACGGCGCCGGCCTGGTGCTCGCCGTCGAGCGCGATCGAAGCGAAATCGTTGCGCAGCTCGAACGGGACCGTCATCGTCGCCGTGGCGGCGGCTTCGCCCGGCGCGAAGGTCAGCGTCGCATCGGCGATGCGGCGACCCTTGTCGTCGAAGGCGCCAGCGGTGACCTGCGCCGGCGCCGGATCGCCCGGCGCGCGGATGGCGGTCAGCGCGAAGCCGTCGACCTGGTTGTCGGCGCCAATCAGGCCGGTCAGGGAAGACCGGTCGGACGCGGCCCAGACCAGCCGTGTCGCGTTCTTTTCGAGCAGCGTCTTGAACGCGGCCTCGTCGCCCTTGGCGGCAAGTCCATCGGCGAGCACGGCAACGCTGGCGCCGGGCAGGCGCTCCAACGCGGCGGCGACGCGGGCGTAGACGGCGGGCCTGTCGGTGGGGACCGGCCGCGGCTTGGCGGCGCGCAGGTGATCGAGCGCGGCCGAGGCGTCGAAGGGGCCGATCTCGGCATTAGGCTTCTCGGCGGTGAAGGCGATGACGACCGGCACGCCGTTCGAGCCGGCATCGGCGATCAGCTGTTCGGCGGTGGCCACGCGCTTGCTCCAGTCGGCGGCGCTCGCCCAGCCATTGTCGACGACAAGCGCGAGAGCCGAGCCTTCCGCCGGCAGTTTCTCACGCGGATTGAAGACCGGCTCGGCCAGCGCCATCACGACGAGCGCCGCCATCAGCAGCCGAAGCAGCGTCAACCACCACGGGCTTTGCTGCGGGGTTTCTTCTCGCCTCAGCACCCTGGCGAGGATCTTCAACGGCGGGAAAACTTCCGTTTGCGGCTTGGGTGGGGTGAGCCGCAGCAGCCACCAGATCACCGGCAGCGCCAATAGGCCCCACAGCACCAAGGGCGCCCCGAAGGAAAGCGGCAGCCAGCTCATGCGACCGCCTTTCCGGCTCGATTGGCAATTGACGCTGCATGACCGCCTTCCACGGTCAGCGCCATGTGGATGCGCACCAGCGCCTCGGAGGCGAGGCGGTCGGTGTGGTTGACGGTGTAGCTCCAGCCGAGACGCTTGCACCAGGCGGCCAGTTCCTCGCGGCGGGCCCGGTAAAGCAGGCGATATTCCTCGGCCAGCATCTCGGCGCGGCCGGCGGTCAGCTTGTCGCCGGTCTCGGGATCAGTGAACTCGGTGCGGCCGGCATAGGGGAAGGTTTCCTCGGCCGGGTCGGCGACCTCGATCAGATGCGCGCGCACGCCGTGGCGAGCGAGCACGTCGAGCCAGGCCATGGTTTCCTCGACCGGATCGAGGAAATCGCTGACCAGCACGATGTCGCAGAAACGGCGGATGGCCGACAGATCGGGCTTGGCGGGAAGCGCGGCGGCGTGGCTCAGCTGGGCGGCGATGCGTTCGGCGCCGTTGCGGGCGGTGAACGGGTCGGTCAGGCCCGGCCAGGCGATGCGCTCGCCGCTGCGCGACAGAAGCTCGGCCAAGGCGAGCGCCAGCACCAGCGCGCGCGATTCCTTGGAAACGCCGGCCCCGGCCGATTTATAGAGCATCGAAGGCGAGGGGTCGGCCCAGAGCCAGACGGTGTGCGCGGCTTCCCATTCGCGGTCGCGCACATAGGTGTGGTCGTCCCTGGCGGAACGGCGCCAGTCGATGCGCGAGGAATCGCCTTCGACATAGGGTCGGAACTGCCAGAAATTCTCGCCGATGCCGCGCTTGCGGCGGCCGTGCCAGCCGGCGATCACCGTGTTGACGATACGGCGCGCCTCGACCAGCAGGTCCGGCACCAATGAAGCCCGCAACCGGCCACGGGCGAGCGCATCGCGCGTCGCAACCGGTGCCTGGACCTCGCCTATTCGACCCATCAGATGCCTTTTGCCAGCTTCGCCACCACGTCGCGCACCGAAGTGCCTTCGGCGCGGGCGGCGAAAGTCAGCGCCATGCGATGCTGCAGCACCGGCTCGGCCAAGGCGCGAACGTCGTCGACCGAAGGCGCCAACCTGCCATCATATAGGGCGCGCGCCCGGGCGCATAGGGTCAGCGCCTGGCTGGCACGAGGGCCTGGCCCCCAGGCGACGTGCTTATCGGTTTCGGCATTGCCCTGGCCTGGCCGGGCCGAGCGCACCAGCTTGAGGATCGCCTCGACGACGCTTTCCGGCACCGGCATGCGGCGGATCAGCGTCTGGATTTCCCTCAGTCTCTCCGGCTGCAGCACATTCTCGGCCTTGGCCTCGTCGACGCCGGTCGTTTCAAGCAGGATGCGGCGTTCAGCCTCGATTTCCGGATAGAGAATGTCGACCTGCATCAGGAAGCGGTCGAGCTGGGCCTCGGGGAGCGGATAGGTGCCTTCCTGTTCCAGCGGGTTCTGCGTCGCCAGCACGTGGAAGGGCGCGGGCAGGTCGTGGCGGGCGCCAGCGATGGTGACGTGATATTCCTGCATCGCCTGCAGCAGCGCCGATTGGGTGCGCGGCGAGGCGCGGTTGATCTCGTCCGCCATCAGCAATTGCGTGAAGATCGGCCCGGAAATGAAGCGGAAGGAGCGCTTGCCGAACTCGTCCTGCTCCATCACCTCGGAGCCGAGGATGTCCGACGGCATCAGGTCCGGCGTGAACTGGACGCGGCGCGAATCGAGGCCGAGCACGATGCCCAGCGTCTCGACCAGCTTGGTCTTGGCCAGGCCCGGCACGCCGACCAGCAGCGCATGCCCGCCCGCCAGCAACGCCACCAGCGTGCGTTCCACGACGGCTTCCTGGCCGAAGATCACCCGGCCGACCGCGTCGCGGACCCTGGAGATGTCGGCCAGCGCCTTTTCGGCTTCCTCGATCATCGCTTTTTCGCTGATCGGGCTTTCCTTGATCATCACGCTCATGCCGTTCGATCCTTGTGGTTGGAAATGCCGGCCTGCATTCTCAACGGCGCAGAATGCCGCGATTCGGCCTCGCCTGGCGCCTGTATTCGAACTTAAATCACAGACTTGGACGGACAAGGCTGACAATCGGGACAACAGTGACTATTTCGTGACCATGGCCGAACGCAGCGAGCATCGTGAACAAAGCCTGGGCGAACAGAGCCCTGGCAAGCAGAGCCTGACCGGCGCCACCGAGGCTCGCGGGCTGGAGGCGTTGATCTCGCGTGCAGCCCGGGCCGGCAAGGGGCCGGCGCCGGTCGAGCGCTGGAATCCGGATTTCTGCGGCGACCTCGATATGGAGATCAAGGCCGACGGGACCTGGTTCTACCTCGGCACGCCGATCGGCCGCATGCCGCTGGTGCAGCTCTTTTCCAGCGTGCTGCGCAAGGATGCGGACGGAAAGACCTATCTGGTGACGCCGGTCGAGCGGGTCGGCATCCGTGTCGCCGATGCGCCCTTCATCGCCGTCGAAATGAACGTGTCGGGGACGGGCGATGACCAGGTCATCACCTTCCGCACCAATGTCGGCGACGTCGTCGCCGCCGGCCCCGGCCGTCCGCTGCGCTTCGTCGACGAGCACGAAACCGGCGGACTGAAACCTTATGTGCTGGTGCGCGGACGGCTGGAGGCGCTGGTGGCGCGACCGGTGATGTATGAACTGGTCGAGCATGGCGAGGAGATCGACATCGACGGCAAGACGATGTTCGCGGTACGCTCGGGAGGCGAGGTCTATCCGATCATGCCGGCCGAGAAACTGCGGCGGCTGAGCGCGTGATGGATCAGGTGACGCCGGCGCCGTTTTCAATCGCTGACTTTCGTGACCGCGTCGCGGCGCAGGCGGCGATCGTCCCCGGCGACGATTTCGGCGACCATCGCTTCAATCCCGGCCATCCCAGGCTCAACCACGTCAAGCCACTGCGCGACGCGGCGGTGCTGATCCCGGTGATCGCCCGTGCCGAGGGCGCCATGGTGCTCTTCACCAAGCGCGCCGAGAAGCTGCGCAGCCATTCCGGCCAGGTGGCCTTTCCGGGCGGCACGATCGATCCGACCGATCCTGGCCCCGAGGCCGCGGCGTTGCGCGAGACCTACGAGGAGATCGGCCTGGAGCGGGATTTCATCGAGATCATCGGCCGCATGCCCGACTACGTCTCCGGCAGCGGCTACCGGATCGTGCCGGTGCTTGCCATCGTGCGGCCGGGTTTTTCGCTGACGATCAATGCCGATGAGGTCGACGCTGCTTTTGAGGTGCCCCTGAGTTTCCTGATGGACCCGGCCAACCACGCGCGCGACAGCCGTTTCTGGAACGACCTCGAATGGTTCTTCTACGATATGCCCTATGGCGGCCAGCGCATCTGGGGCGTCACCGCCGGCATCATCCGCACGCTCTATGAAAGGCTCTATGGTTGAGTGCTGAGGTTTCTCTCTCGGGCAGGGCCGATTGGCTGGCCGACAAGCATCTGCAGAAGATGCTTGCCGCGCTGAAGCAGGGCGGCGAGGAAGCGCGTGTCGCTGGCGGCGCGGTGCGCAACGCGCTGATCGGCCAGCCAGTCGCCGACATCGATATCGCCACTACCACCGTGCCGGAGGAAACGATCCGGCGCGCCGAGGCGGTTGGTTTCAAGACGGTGCCGACAGGTATCGAGCATGGCACGGTCACCGTGGTCGCGGGCGGCAAGCCCTACGAGGTGACGACGCTGCGCGCCGATATCGAAACCGACGGCCGGCGCGCGAAAGTGATTTTTGGCCGCGACTGGAAAGCCGACGCCGAGCGGCGCGACTTCACCATCAACGCGCTCTATGCCGAAGCGGACGGCACGGTCGTCGACCTCGTCGGCGGCATCGCCGACATCGAAGCGCGGCGGCTGCGTTTCATCGGCGACGCGGAGGCGCGTATCCACGAGGACTATCTGCGCATCCTGCGCTTTTTCCGCTTCTTTGCCTGGTATGGCGACGGACGGCCGGACGCGGAAGGGCTGAAGGCCTGCGCCAGGCTGAAGGATGGGCTTGCGCGGCTTTCCGCCGAACGCGTCTGGTCCGAACTGAAGAAGCTCTTGTCGGCTCCCGATCCCTCGCGCGCGCTGTTGTGGATGCGCCAGGCCGGCGTGCTCACCGCCGTGCTGCCGGAAAGCGAGAAATGGGGCATCGACGCCATCCATGGCCTGGTCAAAGCCGGAAAGGATCTCGGCTGGACCACTGATCCGATGCTGAGGCTGGAGGCGATCGTCCCGCCCGATGCCGTGCGCATGAAGGCGCTTGGCGAGCGGCTGCGACTTTCGAACGACGAGGCCGATCGCCTGCGGCATTGGGCGCTGACCACGGTACCGGATGCCAAGGCGACCGAGACGGAACTCGCCAAGAAACTCTATTACGGCGATCGCGACGGCTATCTCGACCGCATTCGGCTGGCGCTTGCCGCCACGCGGACGCGTGCCGTCGAGGACAATCAGGCGATGATGGAAGCCGGCGGCTTTTCACGCCTGCTCAATTTCACGCTGAAATGGGAAAAGCCGGTGTTCCCGATCAAAGGCGCCGACCTGACCGAGCTTGGCGCGTCGCCGGGGCCGAAACTCGGCGCCACGCTGAAGAACCTCGAGAAGGAATGGGTGGGGTCAGGCTTCACCCTGGAACGCGGCGCGTTGATGGAACGCGCCGCGCAAGCCCTTGAGGCTTAGACGGTCAAAGCTCTCACACCCGGTCAACGTATCGCGACGGGAGCCAGGGCGCGCGACAGACTTGCCTCGCCCTTGCCGTAGACGGACGGGTTGTAATTGACCAGCGTGTCGGTGCGGGCCGTGTTGAGCAGGTCGTTGGTGATCTGGACCGGCGTTGCGTTGGTGAACTTGCTGCCGATGATCGCGGCATAGCCTGAGATGATCGGCGCGGCGAAAGACGTTCCATAAAGACCGGTCTTGTCGCCCTCGACGCCGACCACCAGGAAGTGGCTCTGCACGAGCGGGTTGGAGCCGGCATAGTCGGAGTACCAGGCAAGCTGGGCCTTGTTGGCCGTCGTGCCGTTCGTCGACAGCGCGCCGACGAAGATCGCTGTCGATTTGCCGATCAGGGCAAGGTCGAGGTAGTCCTGCTGCCCGCCCGTGACGCCACCGACGGCGACCGCGTCGTTGCCGGCGGCCTTCGAGACGATGGCCGAGCCTTTGGTTGCATAATAGATGATCGATGCCTCTTCCGGAGCCCAGCCGATCTGGTTCACGCCGTAGCCCGCGGTGGCGTACATGCCGTAGCTGAGGTTGAGAACGTTGCGGCCGGCGGCCAGCGGGACGGCCGTGCCCGTCGAGAAATCCTTGGAGCGGATGGTCGCCGCGGGAGCGACCATGCTTGCCTCCTCGCGCGTCCATTCACCGTGCCGCTGGGTCTGCACGCCGAGGCCGAAATTGCCGGAAAAGCGCGACGAGCTGCTGAAGTCGTCGACCATGGTGATGGTGACGCCCTTGCCCTTGTAGCCGGCTGCCCACGCGGCGCCGACATCGGGGCTCATCCAGCTCTGTACGACTTGCGTCGTCCGCGCGACCGGGATCGTTGCGCTTACGCAGATCGACCCACCGCCATGGCAGAGCGCAGCCATTTCGTCTGGGCTGAGAGCTTCCTGCGCCAATGCCATCGGCGCCGAAAGGATGGCCAAGGCAGCGGCGAGGCCGAACTTCAAGGACTTAACCGACATGTTCATTCTCCAGTCAGACAGAAGCAGGACAGGCGATCGTGGGTTTCGGGACAAGATGATTTCATTTGGCAGCCCCTCCGATCAGAAAGTGAGACGGTAGTTCAGCCAGAGACGCATGGTCTCGGGCTTGGCGCTGACCAGGTACTTCAGCGTTTCCTCAGGCGCGGTCTCGCCCGCCGCCAGCCGGCAGTTGACGCTGTAGGTTCCGAACGCGCCGTAGTCGGCCTCGCAAGGCTTTTCAGTCAGGTTGCCGCCGATGGTGGTGGTGACCGACAGGGACAGGGTGCTGTTGGGATTCGGATGGGTCTGGGTGAGAAATCCGAGCTTGAGGCTCGGCTCGATACGATATTTCTCGGCTTGCTCTCCGGTGCCGAACCCCCAGAGAAAGCCGGTGTCGGGCGTGATCTGAGTGAGGAAGTCGACATGCATGTCGACCCAGCTCGCGTGATACCAACGGCTGAAGGAGACCCAGCTTCCGCTCTGCAGCTCATAGCCGCCGTTGCCGAGACCCCTGGCCTTGTCGCTGAGCGAAGAACCCTGATGGACATCGACGAGCGAGGTGGTCCATTCCTGCGCGGTTGCAGCGGACGCAAAGAGGGACACGCACGCCAGGAGCACCGCCGTGCAGAGACCGCCTCGGATGTTGGACCGCTCGCGCATGCGCGAAGCACCTCGCCCCACCATTCCGGACAGCGCCTTGATGGCGAAGGGCTCCTCGGGCAGCCGCCTCTGGCCGGATCATGCGCGGGAGAATCGCACGCAGACCGTTACCGCCAAGTTATCTAAGCTGTTACGAATATAAGAATTCGCTGGAATTGTGCATAAACAGTGCCTTGGCCAGCGATCGGAGGATCGCCGACGAAGAAGGCGGGATGCGCCGGAAAACAATGGCCCGCCGGCCTTGCCGGCCGGTGACGTCTGGAAGTCTGCGATCTGGCCCGGTCAGGCGGCGTCGCGAACCTTCTGGATGCGCGAGCGGATCGCCTCGATCATGGTCTCGCGAATGACGGTCTCGCCATGCGTCTCGCGCATATGCTCGACGGCGCGGCGCATGACTTCGGCTTCCTCGTCGGCGCGCGTGTGCCAGTCACAGCCGGGAACCAGCGATCCGCATTGGAATTCCTTCATGACTCTTCCTTTCCTAGCGCGAGGTGGTTCGACCTTGGCCGGCCGCCCCTGATTTTTTGTCTTGGCAGTCCGGGAGGGAGACGGCGGCGCGCCTCTTCCGGTTGCTCTGCCGGACTACCATAACACGCGTCGGACGGTTCGGTTGCATCGAAAGTCCCCAGTCCCGGAATGGAAAGGAAAGGCGGAGCGCTATGCCCCGCCTTTCCCTGCTGCCTGAGAACTGGACCTTCAGAGCAAGGTCTTACTTCATGATCTTGACGGCCTCGGCGATCTTGTTCTTGCCGCTCGTGTCCCAGGATACGCGGACCTTCTCGCCGACCTGAACGCCTGGATCCTTGAAGGCCTTGGACAGGGTGAATGTCGACCCATCGTCCAGAACAAGGCTCATGGCCGTTCCGTCAAAGCTCTTGACGGTGCCGGTGGTGTGCTTGACCGCCGCGAACGCGGCGCCGCCGGAGGCGAGAAGGGCGGCGGCTGCCGCCGTCACGATAAGCTTGCGCATGGCATGCTCTCCTGGAAATAGGGGCGCCCGTTTGGGGAGACACCCTTCTGGTCAGGGTCGTCAAGTCGCGTCGGGTCACGGCCAGCGGAGACAGGTGATCTCCGCTTCGACCGCCGGCGCTTCCCGACCCGACGATCTTAAATAGCTCAATTTTTTCAAATGGATATTAGACGAAAAAGATATCGTCCCTGCCACATTGCTCGCCAAGATTCGGCGAATGGGACAGCAATGCGGCCATGGCCGAGTTCACCGCATCGTTACGGCCATTTTACCTCGGGCGGCAGGCTGGACAGGATCGAGGCGACATTGCCGCCGGTCTTCAGGCCGAAGATGGTGCCGCGATCGTGAAGCAAGTTGAATTCGACGTAGCGGCCGCGCCGGATCAGCTGTTCGTCGCGCTCGCCATCGGTCCAGTCCCGGTCGAAGTTGCCCCGCACCAGATGGGCATAGACGACGAGGAAGGAGCGTCCGACATCCTGGACGAAATTGAGATCGGCGTTCCAGCCGCCCTTGTCCTCGTCCGAATGCAGCCAGTCGAAGAAGATGCCGCCGATGCCGCGCGGCTCGTTGCGGTGCGGCAGGAAAAAATACTCGTCGCACCAGGCCTTGAATTTGGGATAGTCGGCGACGGCGCCGTTCTTCTCGCAGGCGAACTGCATGGCGCGGTGGAAGGCAATCGTGTCGGGATCGTCCTGGGTACGGCGGCGGTCGAGCACCGGCGTCAGATCGGCGCCGCCACCGAACCACTGGCGCGTGGTGACGACCATGCGCGTGTTCATGTGCACGGCCGGCACGTTGGGGTTCCAGGGGTGGGCGATCAATGAAATGCCGCTCGCCCAGAAGCGCGGGTCTTCCTCGGCGCCGGGAATCTGCCTCCTGAACTCGGGCGAGAATTCGCCATAGACGGTCGAGGTGTGCACGCCGACCTTCTCGAAGACGCGCCCGCGCATCATCGACATCGTGCCGCCGCCGCCGCGGCCTTCGTCGCGCTCCCAGGGGGTTTTTTCGAAATGGCCTGGCGACCATGACGCTTGCGGACCGGTGAGTTCCTGCTCGATCTGCTCGAAGGTGGCGCAGATGCGCTCGCGCAAAGCCTCGAACCAGAGGCGGGCCTTCATCTTCTTCTGCTCGATATCGGCCGGCAGGCCCACCGGAAGGTCAGGTCTTTCCAATTCGGTCTCCAGTCACAGGCTTATTGCCTGACAAATGACTCGTTTTTTTCGCCCGCGATCCCTAATCTCTTGAGGGCAAGGGTCAAGTCCTGTCTGATCCAGGTGCAAAGGAGTTCCTTCGTGCGCACCCCGGCAAGACCGCCGCTGGATGGCTTGAAGAAGAGACTGGAACGTTCGCGGGCGGAGCGCGCGGGCCAGTCGCGAGACGGATTCCTGCGTGAGACCTTCGTGCTGCCGCGCCCGGATGCGCGCCTCAAGGCGAAGGAGTGGTTCGAGCGCTTTCCGAAGCAGGCCTACTGGACCGAGATCGAAAGCTGGTTCGAACGTCCAGGCGACGTGATCGAGTTCACCATGCGGCGGCTGCCGGCGGCCGACTAGGCATCAATTCACCACCAGCCGCCTCGCACCTGTACCCTCCCGGGCCAAGCGGTCTTCCTTATTCCTCAGCGGACACTTGTCGATCGACATGCAGCCGCAGCCGATGCAATCGGTCAGGCCGTCGCGCAATTTCTTGAGCTGGCTGATCTTATGATCGAGCCCGTCGCGCCAACCCGTTGAAAGCAGGTTCCAGTCCTCGCGGGTCGGGGTGCGGCCCTCGGGCAGGGATTGGAACGCAGCGGCGATGTCGGCGAGCGAGATGCCGACTTCCTGGGCGACGCGGATGATCGCCACGCGCCGCAGCACGTCCCGGCCGTAGCGCCGCTGGTTGCCCGAAGTGCGATGGCTGCGGATCAGGCCGCGCGCCTCGTAAAAATGCAGCGCCGATACCGCCACGCCGCTGCGCACGGCCACCTGGCCGACCGTCAATTCCCTTACCGGAGCCATTCTCAAATTCTCGCTTGACCTAAAGTTAAGTTGAGCTTGTAGCCAAGAAATGTCGATAGGGCAATTGAGGAGAAGGCGATGTGCGCCTGGGCAAGAATGATTGCGGACGGGAAGCCCGTCCGAGACAGCGAGGAAGCGCGGCAGATCCTAGCCGAGCTGGCGAAGCGCTTCGCCGGCGACCATGGCGACCGACAGCGCGACATTGATGCTGCGCGCTCCCGGCCGCATCGGGATGGTCAGTCGCGCGTCGGCCGCCTGGTGGACTTCTTCCGTCACGCCGGCGGATTCGCGGCCGAACAGGAGAATGTCTCCGGCGGCAAAGGCGAAGTCCGTATAGGCGCTGGTGGTCTTGGTGGTGAGCAGCACAAGGCGGCGCGCATGCGCCTTTCGCCATTCCTCGAAGGCGTGCCAGTCGGCATGGCGGGAAAGCGCCGCCATTTCGAGGTAGTCCATGCCGGCCCGTTTCAGCGCCCGGTCGGAGAGCGGGAAGCCGGCCGGCTCGATGATGTCGACACCGATGTCGAGGCAGGCGGCGAAGCGCAGGATTGTCCCGGTGTTGCCGGCGATATCCGGCTGGTAGAGCGCGATGCGGAGACGATCGTTCATTTCCGCATCCTGCTAATAAGTGGCAGATCGGCCACAGGCGCCTCCGGCTTTCGGCGATTTCTGGACTGGCGGGTGGCCATTTTCTGCGAAGTCGAGTATATGCCCACCATCGTCAACCCGAACCGAATGGAGGGGAACACATGATGACCATGCACATCCAGCTCCCATCCGGGGCTCACGTATGCCCACCGGCGGTTTCGGTACGACGATTCTTCTGACACTTTAAGTCCTCATCGCACCGATTCCCGCCGAACCCAGTTTTCGGCCTTCGAAGGAATCTTGCGATGTTTTTCAAACTGCCAAAGGGGCGCCGCGCCCCCGCTGAACGTGTCAAGACCGATGCTTGCCGTCGTGTCGAGGCTGACGCTCGTCGTCTGGTCCCGGCCGATTCGACCCGCGCCTTCGGCCGAATGCCGGTGGTCGAGGCCGCATCACCCTTTTTAACGCATTTGCATATGGAGGACGGACCAATGTTCGATCCCTACAAGATACCGGGGTCAAGAAGCCTGCATGAGCGCAAGGTGGCCACCTGGGCGCTGCTGATCGGCGAGACCTACTCGTCGGCGGTGCATGCCGAGGAACGGCGCAGGCCGCATCGCGGCATGCTGCCGGACGTCGATTTCTCGCGCGCGGTGCCCGACCACAGCCGGCCCACGCTGGTGCGCCGGATCATCCGTTTGATCCGGCCAGGCGACAGGAACCGGGCAGGTTCCGGCCTTTCGTCCGGAAGTTCGGGGCCGTTAGGATCGTCAAACGAGCCTGTCGGCGAAATGACGGAGAAACCCTATATTGCGCGAAGCAGGGCCGGTGACGCGGATGATTCCGTATCGCCGGCCCGCAGCAGTGCCGCGCGGCCGCAAAGCCTTGCCCATCAATCCCGCGCCGCGTGAGCGCATAGATAAATCGAGTGCCTGGAATGTTCCGCTGGTTTGAAAACAGGCTCGATCCGTTCCCCGCCGCGGAGCCGGTCGAGCCGCCGAAGACGCTGGTCGCTTTCTGCGTGCATTATACGCGTGGCGCCTGGCCTTATATCCTTATCGATGCAGCGCTGGTGACGGCGATCGCCGTCGCCGAAGTGTGGATGTTCGGCTTCATGGGCCGTATCGTCGACTGGCTGTCCGGGCAGAACCGCGAAACCTTCCTGCAGACTGAGAGCTGGAAGCTCGCCGGCATGGCCTTCGTCGTGCTGTTTGCGCTGCCGGGCACGGTATGGCTGCATTCGCTGCTCAACCAGCAGACGCTGATGGGCAACTATCCCATGCGCATCCGCTGGCAGGTGCATCGCTATCTCTTGAAGCAGTCAATGTCCTTTTATCAGGACGAGTTCGCCGGCCGCATCGCCACCAAGCTGATGCAGACGGCACTCGCCGTGCGCGAATGCGTCATCAAGCTGATCGACGTCCTCAACTACGTCATCGTCTATTTCCTCGGCATGCTGTTCATCGTCGGCTCGGCGGATTTGCGGCTGGCGGTGCCACTTGCCGTCTGGCTGGTCGGCTATATCGGGTTGCTGCGTTATTTCATTCCCCGGCTGGGCAAGGTCGGCGAGGAGCAGGCCAATGCGCGCTCGACCATGACCGGCCGCGTCGTCGACAGTTACACCAACATCCAGACGGTGAAGCTGTTTTCCCATGCGCGCCGCGAAGCCACTTTCGCCAGGGAAGGCATGGCCGGCTTCCTCGAGACGGTCTATCGCTCGATGCGGCTGGTCACGGTGCTCTACGGCCTGCTCTACATCCTCAACGCGCTGCTCCTGTTCTCGGTCACCGCGCTGTCGCTGTGGCTGTGGCTCGGCCAGGCTGTCACGATCGGCGCCGTCGCCGTGGTCATCGGCCTGGTGTTGCGCATGTGGGGCATGTCGCAGTGGATCATGTGGGAGATGTCGGGCCTGTTCGAGAATATCGGCACAGTGCAGGACGGTATCCAGTCGATTTCGCTGCCGCGCCTGGTCGAGGATAGGCCGGGTGCGAAGGACATCGCCGTCAGCCAGGGTGAAATCCGCTTCGAGGACATACGCTTCCACTATGGCAAGCAGAAGGGCGTCATCGAGAACCTGTCGCTCACCGTGAAGCCCGGCGAGAAGGTCGGCATTGTCGGCCGCTCGGGCGCCGGCAAGTCGACGCTGGTCAATTTGTTGCTGCGCTTCTACGACCTGGAAAGCGGCAAGATCCTCGTCGACGGCCAGGAGATCGCTTCGGTGAAGCAGGATTCGCTGCGCGCGCAGATCGGCATGGTGACGCAGGACACCTCGCTGCTGCACCGCTCCGTCCGCGAAAACATCCTCTATGGCCGCCCGGATGCGACAGATGAGATGCTCATCGAGGCGACGGGGCGGGCCGAGGCGCTGGACTTTATCGGCGGGCTCATCGATGCCAACGGCCGCACGGGATTCGATGCTCATGTCGGTGACCGCGGCGTCAAACTGTCCGGTGGTCAGCGGCAGCGCGTCGCGATCGCGCGTGTGATGCTGAAGGACGCGCCGATCCTCATCCTCGACGAGGCGACATCCGCGCTCGATTCGGAAGCCGAGGCGGCGATCCAGGAAAACCTCTACCGGCTCATGCAGGGCAAGACCGTCATCGCCATCGCGCACCGTCTGTCGACCATCGCGGCGATGGATCGGCTCGTCGTCATGGACAAGGGCCGCATCATCGAGGAGGGCTCGCATGAGGAACTCGTCGCCAAAGGCGGCCTCTATGCGCAGCTCTGGCAGCGTCAGTCCGGCGGCTTCCTGCTCGATGAAGCGCCAGCCGAGGTCGATGCCAAGGCGCCGGAATCGGAGATGGCAGCGGAGTAACGCGATCGCGATTTGCATCAAGGTTGCGACGATTGCCGGGAATCGATCCCGGGCGTAACCACGACCTAGTCAGAGGGCCTGCCTCGACCTGGTCAGAGGCCTGCCGGCGGCCCCGATCGGGTGCCGGCGGGTTTTCGGCATCCATGAGAGAAAAATGCTCGACCGCATCTTCACCTGGTTCGAAAGCCGTTATTCGCCGGTGGCGCTGGCCGATGACCGGCAGCCGCCAATGGGGCTTTGGCGGTTCTACTGGTATTTCATAAGGCAGTTTCGCGCCGCCTATTGGCTGCGCATGATCATCGTTGCCGTCGCGGCGATAGTAGACGCGATGCTGCCGATTTTCGTCGGCCTGATCGTCGGCCTGCTCTCCAGCACCAAGCCAGGCGATTTCTTCGCGGCACATGGGCCGCTGCTCGTCATGATGGCGATCGTCGTGCTGCTGCGTCCGCTGTCGATGGTCGTCGACGGGCTCATCCGCAACCACGCCATCGCGCCGAACCTCATCGACCTCATCCGCTGGCAAAGCCATTGGCATGTCGTGCGCCAGGACTGGTCTTTCTTCCAGAACGACTTTGCCGGCCGCATCGGCACCAAGGTCATGCAAAGCGGCGATTCGGTGGAGATGAGCGTCAACCTCACCGTCGATGCCGTCTGGTACGCGCTGGTCTTCGTTGCGGTCGCCATCGTGGTGTTGGCGCGGCTCGACCCACTTCTCCTGGCGGTGGTGGCGGTGTGGCTGGTGTTCTATTGCCTGATCTTCTGCCTGGCGATGCCGAGGATCACGCAACGCTCGTCCCAACTGTCGGAGAGGTGGTCGCAGGTGAGCGGCCGCATGGTCGACAGCTACACCAACATCCTGACGCTCAAGACGTTCTCGACCGGCGAGCACGAGGACGAATATGTCTCGCAAGCGGTGGTCGAGCATGCCGACACGTTCTACCGGCTGATGCGTGTTTTCACGTTGATGTGGTCGGCCCTGTTCGTCCTCAACGCGACGCTGCTCATCGCCATAAGCTGGCTGGCGCTGGCCGGCTGGAACGCCGGCGCCATGACCACCGCGGCCGTGGCGACGGCGATACCATTCGCGCTGCAGATCGCCAACATCTCCGGCAGGATCCTCGATGTCGGCGCCAACGTCTTCCGGCAGATCGGCGTCGCCAGCAATTCGATGACGACGATCGCACGTCCCATCAGCATGCAGGACGATCCAGGCGCGCCAGCCCTTGTCGTCAGCGCCGGCGGCATCGAGTTCGACAGGGTGAACTTCAACTATTGGCGCAAGGACGGCAAAGGCGGCGTCATCGACAATTTGTCGCTGACGATCGCGCCGGGCGAGCGGGTCGGCCTGATCGGCCGTTCGGGAGCCGGCAAGTCGACGCTGGTCAATCTCGTGCTGCGGCTGTTCGACGTGCAGGACGGCAAGGTGCTGATCGACGGGCAGGACATCCGCAACGTCTCGCAGGAAAGCGTCCGCGCGGCAATCGGCTTCGTCAACCAGGACACCTCGCTGTTGCATCGATCCGTTCGCGAAAACCTCAAATATGGGCGCCAGTCCGCCAGCGACGAGGCCATGTTCAGCGCCGCCAAGGCCGCTCAGATCGACGATGTGATCGCGGCACTGACCGATCCGCATGGGCAGAGCGGCTATGAGGCGCTTGTCGGCGAGCGCGGCGTGAAGCTCTCCGGCGGCCAGCGGCAGCGCATCGCGATTGCCCGCGTCATGCTGAAGGACGCGCCGATCCTTATCCTCGACGAGGCCACGTCCGCGCTCGATTCGGAGGTGGAGGCCGCCATCCAGGAGAACCTCTACAAGCTCATGCAGGGCAAGACCGTCATCGCCATCGCCCACCGGCTGTCGACCATTGCGGCGATGGACCGGCTGGTCGTCATGGACAAGGGCCGCATCGTCGAGGAAGGCTCGCATGAGACCTTGATCGCCAAGGGCGGGCTCTACGCTCAGCTCTGGCGGCGCCAGTCGGGCGGGTTCCTGCTGGAGGAAAAGCAGGCGGCCGACAGTTTGGCGACGAAAGGCGAAGCCGCCGAATGATGCAAGCCGTCTATCACTGGTTCGAGCGCTGGGTCTATCCGTTCCGCGAGCCGGCGAATCTGCAGCCGCCCGCCAGCGTCGGCGGCTTCCTGTGGCATTATGTCGGGCAGGCAAAGCTCGCCTTCTTCGCCATGCTGATCATCGGCGGCATCGCGCCGCTGGTCGAGGCCGGCCTGTTCTATTTCGTCGGCAGGCTGGTCGATATCCTCGATCAATTGCCCGGCGAACGCAGCTGGCACGCGCTTTGGGCCGCAGCCGGCCCAGAACTCATGTTCATGGGCGCGGTGGTGCTCGTCATCCGCACTGCCGTCGTCGGCCTTTCGGCGCTGGTCGACGAGCAGACGATCACGCCCGGATTCTACAATCTGGTGCGCTGGCAGGCGCACCGGCATGTCTCGCGTCAGTCCTACGCCTTCTTCCAGAACGATTTCGCCGGCCGCATCGCGACAAAAGTCTGGCAGGCCGGCCAGGCGACGGGCGACCTGATGGAGAGCTTCATCGAGGTCGTCTGGTTCATGATCGTCTACACGGTGACGACGCTGGCGCTTGTCGCGGGGCTGGATTTGCGGCTGGCAGTGATGGTCGTGGTGTGGATCGCGGCGTTCGGCTGGCTGGCCAAACTCTATCTGCCGGCGATCCGCAAGCATGCCGAGGCGACGGCCGAGGCGGGCTCGATGATCACCGGCCGCATCGTCGATTCCTATTCGAACGTCCAGACGCTGAAGCTGTTTTCGGCCGATGGCGACGACCGCTATATCCGCAACGGCTTCGACATCTATCTCGATGCGCTGCGGCCGTTCACGCGCCGGCTGACCGGCGTGCGCATGGCGCTGACCATGCTCTCCGGCGTCATGATCACTTCGATCGCCGCCTTCGCCATCTATCTGTGGGTCGAAGGTTCGATCACCGTCGGCGCCGTCGCCTTCACGCTGTCGCTGGTGCTCAGGCTGAACATGCTGCTGGGACGGTTGATGATGCAGCTCAACGGCATTTTGAGGAATCTCGGCGTGCTGGAGAATTCCAAGGCGCTGATCTCGCAGCCTCTGGGTCTGACCGACGCGCCGGATGCCAAGGAACTGGTTGTCACAGGCGGCCGCATCGACGTCAGCAACGTCACCTTCCATTACGGCAAGGGGCGAGGTGTGCTCGACGGCATCGATCTCGTCGTGCGTCCGGGCGAGAAGGTCGGGCTGGTCGGGCCGTCCGGAGCGGGCAAGACGACTTTGGCCAATCTGATCCTGCGCCTCTACGATCTGGAAGGTGGCCAGATCCTGATCGACGGTCAGGACATCGCGCAGGTGACGCAGAATTCGCTGCGCGGCAATATCGGCGTGGTCAGCCAGGACACCGCGCTTTTCCACCGCTCGCTGCGCGACAACATCAAGCTTGGCATGCCGGACGCCACCGACGCGCAAGTGATCGCCGCGGCGAAGAAGGCCGAGGCGCATGAGTTCATCCTGGGACTGCGCGACAATCGCGATCGCGCCGGCTACGAGGCCTATGTCGGCGAGCGCGGCGTGAAGCTCTCGGGCGGCCAGCGGCAGCGCGTCGCGATCGCGCGCGTCTTTCTCAAGGATGCGCCGATCTTGATCCTCGACGAGGCGACCTCGGCGCTCGATTCGGACATCGAGGCGGCGATCCAGGAAAATCTGACGCGTCTGATGGAAAGCAAGACCGTGATCGCGATCGCGCACCGGCTGTCGACGATCGCGGCGCTCGACCGGCTGGTGGTGCTCGACGGCGGCCGCATCGTCGAACAGGGCACGCATGACGAGCTGGTGGCGCTCGACGGGCTCTATGCGCGGCTCTGGAAACGACAGTCCGGCGGCTTCCTTTTCAACGAGGAAAGCGTGCTGGAAGAGACGCGACCGGCGGAGTAGAACGGCGCCATGTCGGTACGCATGCCCACGAATTTCGGACGGTCAGGCGCGCAGGAAAGCGCGCTCGACCTGCTCGGCCACGAAATCCTCGCCGAAAAAGCCGCCGCGCTCGGCCGCGCCGGCCAGCGCGTGGAGGAAACCCTTGCCAAGTTGCGCGAGGGCGGCGAGGGCGAGCATCGCAACCGGTTGCTCAAGGAAGCGGCCGCGGCCGTTCACGCCTACTTCATCCAGCGCGAGCTTTGCGGCCTGCGCAAGCATGACGCCGTGATCCGTGAGTACGACATTCCAAGGGCGGTGCTGGTCAGGCTCGGCGCCAGCTAGCCGCCGATTTCCTCGCGGAAGCGCGCCAGCCGGGCAGCGAGCGCCTCGGGGTTCTCTTCAGCCGCGAAGTGTCCACTGTCGGCGATGATGTCGCCTTCCACCCGCGATAGACCGGCGGACCGTAAGCCCTCGAGATAATCGGCGATGTCGCCGGTTTCGGCCGAGCCCCTGAGATAAAGCACCGGCGTGGCGATTGGCGCCCTGGGCGGGGCGGAATTGATCTTGGCGTCCGCGGCGAAAGCGCGGTACCAGTCGAAGCCAGCCTTGAGACTTTCCGGCCGCGAATAGGCCTTGGCATAAATGTCCCTGGCTTCCGCAGGGATCGCCGATTTTTCCTTCGAAAGAATATCGAAAAAGAAATCGAAATAGGCGCGCTCGTGGCCGCTCACCAGCATCTCGGGCAAAGCCGGGATCGCATGGAAAGCGAAATGCCAGATATGCGGATTGCGGATGACTTCTTCCCACGGCGCTACGCCGGGGATGACGACGTCCATGATCGCCGCGCCTGACAATGCCTCGGGCTCGTCGCGCAACAGGGCGAATGCGATCTGGCCGCCGACATCATGACCGGCGACGATGACCTGCCGCAAGCCGCAGGCGCCAATCAGACCCTTCATCAATCTTGCCAGATGTGTCTTTTCACCAGTCTCGGGCGCACCGTGCGAGCTGCCGATGCCGGGCAGATCCGGCGCGACCACGCGCTGGTTCTCGGCCAGCCGGTCGATGATTGCCTCGAATGCATATGAACTCTGCGGCCAGCCATGCAGCAGCAGAAGGCCGGGCGCGTCGAACGGTCCGGCTTCCCGGATTGCGATAGCCATCCCCTCGACCTCGACGGCGTGTGTTTGCATGCTTCGATCTCCATCGGTGCCAGATGGACGGAACTAGGCTGCGCTCACGCTTCGGACAGGTGGATTGGAAGAATCATTCCAGCCACTCGGTGATGAAGTGGCCGTTCTCGTGGATGTCGGTGCTTTCGAGCGGGCCGGGGCCGAGATTGGTGAATTTGTGCGGCGTGTCGGGGGGCACGATCAGTATCTGGCCGGCCGTGGCCCTGATTTGCTGGTCGCCGATCGTGAACAGGCCGGTGCCGGAGCGGATGACGAAGATCTCTGCATAGGGATGCTTGTGCAGGCGCGGGCCGCCGCCGACCGTCGGCTGATAGTTGAAGATCAGGCAGGAATTGGCGCCGAACCGGCCGCATTGCAGTTCGCCTTTCCAGCGGTCGGGTGCCTCGGCCCAGCTGTCGCGTTCAATGACATGCGCCATGGCTGGACAATAGACCGGGCCAGAAGCCGATGTCGAGGCGAACATTGGCTCGATTTCACCCGGGATTTCCCGCTGTTTCATCCTGTCCGGCGGCCGAGCGGGGATGCGCCGGCCACGGCCGCCGCGCATCCCCGCGACAATCTGCCCTTGTGCCTTCACCCGACTGGACAAAAACGGGCCGCACGCATAAACCGAAAATCCAAATGCCGGAGGAATTCGCTAGCCTGTTCGCCATGCGCTGTCGGGCAGGTGCGATTGAGCGGGGACAAGGCTCGGCCTCCGGTTAGGAAGAGGCGAAAGGATCAGGCACCCGTGAGCGCAACCGACATCCACGATCCCAACCGTCGCGATTTTCTCTATGTAGCCACCGGCATGGCCGCCGTTGTCGGCGCTGGAGCCGTCGCGTGGCCGTTCATCGACCAGATGCGTCCCGACGCCTCGACGCTGGCGCTGGCCTCGGTCGAGGTCGATGTCTCCTCGCTGCAGCCGGGCAGCTCGCTGATCGTCAAGTGGCGCGGCAAGCCGGTGGTGGTGCGCAACCGCACCGAAAAGGAAATGAAAGACGGCGAGGCCGTCAATCTCGCCGATCTCAAGGATCCGATCGCGCGCAATGCCAACCTGCCGTCCGACGCGCCGGCGACCGATGCCAACCGCACCACGCCCGGCAAGGAAGCCTGGATGGTGATGGTGCAGGTCTGCACCCATCTCGGCTGCATCCCGCTCGGCCAGGAAGGCGATTTCGGCGGCTGGTTCTGCCCGTGCCACGGTTCGCAATACGACACCGCCGGCCGCATCCGCAAAGGCCCGGCGCCGGAGAACATGGCGATCCCGGTATTCAAGTTCATTTCCGATACCAAGATCCTTATCGGTTGAGGCAGGGGATATTTCGATGAGCGAGGGACACTCGACCTATACGCCCAAGACCGGTATCGAGCGCTGGTTCGACGCCCGCATGCCGCTGCCGCGGCTGATCTATGACAGCTTCGTCGCCTATCCGGTGCCGCGCAACCTCAACTACATGTGGACGTTCGGCGGCATCCTGTCGATCATGCTGGTCTCGCAGATCCTGACCGGCATCGTGCTGGCCATGCACTACACGTCCGACACCACTCTCGCCTTCGATTCGGTCGAGAAGATCATGCGCGACGTGAATTCGGGCTGGCTGCTGCGCTATCTGCATGCCAACGGCGCCTCGTTCTTCTTCATCGCCGTTTACCTGCATATCTTCCGGGGCCTCTTCTACGGCTCCTACAAGGCGCCGCGCGAGCTCCTGTGGATCCTCGGCTGCATCATCTACCTCCTGATGATGGCGACCGGCTTCATGGGCTATGTGCTGCCCTGGGGCCAGATGAGCTTCTGGGGCGCCACCGTCATCACCGGCTTCTTCAGCGCCATCCCGCTGGTCGGCAACTGGATCCAGCAGCTGCTGCTCGGCGGCTTCGCCGTCGACGATCCGACGCTGAACCGCTTCTTCGCGCTGCACTACCTGTTGCCGTTCATGATCGCCGGCGTGGTGGTGTTGCACGTCTGGGCGCTGCATGTCGTGGGCCAGTCGAATCCGACCGGCATCGAGGTCAAGTCGAAGACCGACACCGTGGCGTTCACGCCCTATGCGACCATCAAGGACGCGTTTGGCATGATCGTGTTCCTGTTCGTCTTTGCTTATTTCGTCTTCTACCTGCCGAATTATCTCGGCCATGCCGACAACTATATCGTCGCCAACCCGCTGAAGACGCCGGCCCACATCGTTCCGGAATGGTACTTCCTGCCGTTCTACGCGATCCTGCGCGCCATCACCTTCAACGTCGGGCCGATCAACTCCAAACTCGGCGGCGTGCTGTGCATGTTCGGCGCCATCGCCATGCTGTTCCTGGTGCCGTGGCTCGATACCTCCAAGGTGCGCTCGGCAGTGTACCGCCCGTGGTACAAGCTGTTCTTCTGGCTGTTCGTGGCCGACGCCATCCTGCTTGGCTGGCTTGGCTCGCAGCCGGCGGAAGGCGCTTATGTGTTCATGGCGCAGATGGCCACGCTCTTCTACTTCGCCTTCTTCCTGATCATCATGCCGGTGCTCGGCCTGATCGAGACGCCGCGCAGGCTGCCGAACTCGATCACCGAGGCGGTGCTGGAGAAGAACAAAGGCGGCAGCGGGCATCCGGCGGGCGCCACGGCCGCACCACAGACCAAGGGCTGAGCGGTAGAGAATCTAAGGGGATTTGGCATGAAGAAGATTCTCACCTCGCTGGCGCTGATCGGCCTTGTGGCTGCCGGCACCGCGGCAATAGCCGCTGAAGAGGAACACAACGCGGCCGCGCCGACGCATTTCCCGATCAACGAGCCGAAGGAAATGAGCTGGAGCTTCACCGGCCCGTTCGGAACCTATGACAAGGCGCAGCTGCAGCGCGGCCTCAAGGTTTACAAGGAAGTCTGCTCGGCCTGCCATTCGATGAATCTGGTGGCGTTCCGCACGCTGTCGGACCTTGGCTATTCCGAGGCCCAGATCAAGTCGCTGGCCGCGAGCTACACGATCCATGACGGCCCCAACGATGCCGGCGACATGTTCGATCGTCCCGGCAAGCCGTCGGACCATTTCCCGGCGCCGTTCCCGAATGTAGAGGCCGCGGCAGCTGCCAATGGCGGGGCCGCTCCGCCGGACATGTCGCTGCTCGCCAAGGCGCGCGGCGTCGAGCGCGGTTTTCCGCAGTTCGTCTTCGACATCTTCACCCAGTATGATGCGGGTGGCCCGGACTACATCCACTCGCTGCTGACCGGCTACGATCAGACGCCGCCCGCCGGCATGGTCATCCCGGAAGGCACGCACTACAATCCGTATTTCATGTCGGGCGTGTCGCTGAAGATGCCGAAGCCGCTCTCCGACGGTCAGGTGACTTATGACGACGGCGCGCCGCAGACAGTCGATCAGTATTCTCGCGATGTGGCGAGCTTCCTGGCATGGGCGGCAGAGCCGCATATGGAAGACCGCAAGAAGACCGGCTTCCGCGTGCTGGCGTTCCTGCTGCTGTTCGGCGCATTGATCTACATGACCAAGCGCCGCGTGTGGGCCGACGTGGCGCACTGAGGCGCTATCGACCGCACGCAATCCAAGAAGGGCGCCGCAAGGCGCCCTTCTTGCATTTCGGCATGCGTAAACCGGACCATGTCACATGGCCGTCATCGCGGGCGGTGATCCTGCCTTGCCCTCATCAAAGGATCACACCCATGAGAAGATACGTCTCGCTCGCGGCCGGCTTCCTGCTGCTCGTCACTGGATACGCCGCCCATGCTGACGAAGCCCAGCCTTTCGTCACCAACAAGGACATCGACCTGACGATGATCCTGCCGCCGCCGCCAGCCAATGATTCGGCGGAAACCAAAGCCGAGCTCGGCGAGGTGCTGACGTTGCAGGTGACGCGCACGCCGGAAATGGAAAAGCGCGCCATCGCCGATGCCGAAGAGAATGTCTGGCGCTTCGCGGATGTCATGGGGCCGAAGTTCAACAAGGAAACGCTGCCGAAGTTCAGCGCCTTCTTCGATCGCGTCGTGGCGACCGAAGGCGCCGTCGTCGATCCGGCCAAGGATGTCTGGAAGCGTCCGCGCCCACATCAGCTCAGCGACCTGGTCAAGCCGGTCGTGAAGCTGTCGAACTCCGGTTCCTGGCCGTCGGGTCATGCGACGGTCGGCACCATGATGGGCATCATCCTCGCCGATATGGTTCCGGAAAAGCGCGCCGAGATCATGGCGCGTGCGGCCGAATTCGCCCATAACCGCGTGGTCGGCGGCATCCACTATCCGTCCGACATCGAGATGGGAAAGATTTCCGGCAGCGTCATCGCCGCGGTCCTGCTCAACCGCCCCGATTTCAAGGCCGAATACGAAGTGGCGCGCTCCGAGTTGCGCTCGGATCTCGGCATGTAGTCGCGGCGATCTCGTCTGCCTTTCGAAGGGCGCCTTCGCAGGCGCCCTTTTCATTATGGCCGAGGCCGTTCAGGGGCTGATCCTTTGCCGGATGTGCTTGTCTCTGGCGTAACATCGCGGTAGCCCTTGTCGGTCGCGTCGGGCAGCAATGGCCGACGCCGTCAAATCCGACAGCCGGACACGCGGAAAGCCTCGATGAAATCCTCCCTCGAAGACACGCTGCTTGCGGCCATCCGCACCATTCCGGATTACCCCAGGCCCGGCATCCTGTTTCGCGACATCACCACGCTGCTCGGCAATGCGCGCGCCTTTCGCCGCGCCATCGACGAGCTGGTGCATCCCTATGCCGGGCTGAAGATCGACAAGATCGCCGGCATCGAGGCGCGCGGCTTCATCCTGGGCGGCGCCGTGGCGCACCAGCTTTCGGCGGGCTTCGTGCCGATCCGCAAGAAGGGCAAGCTGCCTTATGAGACGGTGCGCGTGGCCTACAGCCTCGAATACGGGCTGGACGAGATGGAGATGCACAAGGACGGCGTCTCGCCGGGCGAGAAGGTGATCGTGGTCGACGACCTGATTGCCACCGGCGGCACGGCGGAAGCGGCGGTGAAGCTGCTCAGGCAAATCGGCGCCGACATCGTCGCGGGCTGCTTCGTCATCGACCTGCCGGACCTCGGCGGCCGCAAGAAGCTGGAAGCGCTCGACGTGCCGGTCAGGACGCTGATCGGGTTCGAGGGGCATTAGTGAGTAGTGAATAGTGAATAGTGAATAGTGAATGGCTATTCGATGATAAGCGTCGAATTTATCCGCGCACACTACACACTACACACTACACACTACACACTACACACTACTCACCATTCACCATTCACTACTCCACCTTCACCAGCACGGCGCTGTCGAACTCGATGACCTTGTCGCCGGTCGAATCGGAGGCCTCGCAGCGCAGTGTGAGCAGGTTCCAGCCCGGACGCCCGGCAAGCGGGCGGTGGGCCAAGGCGGTGCGCGTGAAGGTCACCGTCTCGCCGGCATAGACCGGCTTCAGCCATTTCAAATTGCGGAAGCCGGGCGAGGGGCCGAATTCGGGTTGCGGGCCGGGGCCGGTCCAGCGCACGCCCTCGGTCTCCATGCGCTTTTCGAGGTTGTATTTCATCCAGGTGGCGGCGGTGTGCCAGCCGGAGGCGCAGAGCCCGCCAAGCACGCTGTTCTTCGCCGCCTCCTCGTCGACGTGGAAGACCTGCGGATCGTATTTCCTGGCGAACGCCTTGATCTCGTCGGCCTCGAATTTATGCGAGCCGAGCGTGACGGTCTGGCCGATCAGGAAGAATTCGTCGAGGGTCATGCCCCGGCCCCGCGGGTCAGGAACATACCGGTGTTCTCCAGCTCGAAGACGCTTTCGCCGCGCTGGTTGACGAGCTCGCTGCGCATGGTGATCAAGCCGAGCTGCGGCCTCGATTTGGATTGGCGCTTGGACAGTATGGTGACCGTGCCGGTCAGCCGGTCGCCGGCCAGAACCGGCTTCTTCCATTTCACATGCTCGATGCCGGGGGAGCCCTGCGAGGTCGAATCGAGCAGGAAGGCGTCGCACAACATGCGCATGAACATCGCGCAGGTGTGCCAGCCCGAAGCCGAAAGCCCGCCAAGGATGCTCGCCTTGCCGGCTTCCTCGTCGAGATGCATCGGCTGGGCATCGAATTCGCTGGCGAATTCGATGATTTCGGCAGCTTTTACGTCCTTGCTGCCGATGTCCAGCGAGGCGCCCTCGACAAAATCCTCATAGGCCCAGGTCTTTCCGGTCATGCTGACAATCCGGTTGACGACGTGCGATCCGTAGGTCGGGCACCCCGGATGAAGGCCAATGGCGATTTGGTCAAGTGATTTCTGGTAAGCCAGCCGTCGCCGGCAAACACCGTCAGAGCCAGCCGCGGCGGCGGAAATACCAGAAGGGCAGGATCGCCGAGACCACCATCAGGCCGATGGCGAAGGGATAGCCCAACTCCCATTTGAGCTCGGGGATGATGTCGAAATTCATGCCGTAGATCGACGCGACCAGCGTCGGCGGCAGAAAGATGACGGCGGCGACCGAGAAGATCTTGATGATGGCGTTCTGCTCGATCGAGATCATGCCAAGCGTGGCATCGAGCAGGAAGGAGATCTTCTGCGACAGGAAGGTGGCATGGTCGGCAAGCGAGAGCACATCGCGCGACAGCGTCTTGATGCGGGCGCGCACATCCTTGCTCATCTTGGTCTGGGCGGCGACATGGGCAAGAAAGCCGGCAAGGCGCTGCAGCGAGATCAGGCTGTCGCGGACCGAGGAAGCGATGTCCTCCTTGCGGCCGATGCCTTTCAGGAGCTCCTGGAAATCGCGGTTGCGCTTCGAGGCTTTGGTCGAGCGGGCTTCGAAGATGTCGCGCGAGATCACTTCGACCTCACGGCCGGCGCGCTCGAGGATGTCGGCCAGGCGATCGACGATCGCTTCCAAAAGACCGATCAGGATGGTGTCGCCGCTGGTACAGCCGGTCGCCACCTTTTCGGCGCGCAGCGGGAAGGTCTTGAAGGCTTTGGGTTCGTGGTAGCGGATGGTGATCAGCCTCTTGCCGGCAAGCGCGAAGGTCACCGGCGACATCAAGGGATCGTCGGCCTCGGTCTGCGCCGGCAGCACGGCGGTCATGAAGTAGCCGCCGTCCTCGATATAGAGGCGGCTCGAAATCTCGATCTCCTCCATCTCCTCGCGGGTCGGGATGGCAATGCCCAGCCAGCCCTCGACGCGCGCCTCTTCCTCCTTGGTCGGGTTGAAGAGATCGGCCCAGACGACCCTGTCGCCATCGGCCGCAAGGTCCTCGGTGAGGCGCAGGCGATCATTGTCCACGACGAAGGTTTTTATCATCGCCGGGTCTCCCTTGCCGGAAAGGGTTTCGTTCGATTGCACCGGGATTGCCGACGAAACACCGCCTGCAATAGCCGACTAGCCCCGTGATATCACAAGGTCAAGACAGCGGGCGGTAGCGGCACCGAAAGGGAATCAGGTGTTGAACTTGAACAGCATGATGTCGCCGTCCTGGACGACATATTCCTTGCCTTCGTCGCGCGCCTTGCCGGCTTCCTTGGCGGCCACCTCGCCGCCCAGCGTTACGAAGTCGTTGTAGGAGATCGTCTGGGCGCGGATGAAGCCACGTTCGAAGTCGGTGTGGATGACGCCGGCCGCTTGCGGCGCCTTATCGCCTTTGTGGATCGTCCAGGCGCGCGTCTCCTTCGGCCCGACGGTGAAATAGGTGATCAGATGCAGGAGTTCGTAGCCGGCGCGGATCACCTTGTTGAGGCCCGGCTCATCGAGGCCGATCGACGCAAGGAACTCCATTTCCTCCTCGTCGGAAAGCTGGGCAACTTCCGCCTCGATCGCCGCCGAGATCACCACCGTGCCGGCGCCCTGCGCGGCGGCCATCTTCTCCACCGCCCTGGTGTGCTCGTTGCCGGTGGCGGCGTCCGCCTCGGCGACGTTGCAGACATAGAGAACGGGATGCGAGGTGAGCAGGTTCAGCCCCTGCAGGATGCGCAGATCCTCCGCCGCGATGCCGTTCAACAGGAAGCGCGTCGGCTTGCCGGCCTGCAGCAGTTCAAGCGCGGCCTCCATCATCGGCAGGACGGCCATGGCTTCCTTGTCCTTGCCTGCGGCCCGCTTGCGGATCTGGGCGATGCGGCGCTCGAGACTTTCGAGGTCGGCGAGCATCAGCTCGGTCTCGACCGTCTCGGCGTCGGCGACAGGGTCGATGCGGCCTTCGACATGGGTGATGTCGTCATCCTCGAAACAGCGCAGCACATGCACGATGGCGTCGACCTCGCGGATGTTGGCGAGGAACTGGTTGCCCAGCCCTTCGCCCTTGGAGGCGCCGCGTACCAGGCCGGCGATGTCGACGAAGGAGATGCGGGTCGGGATGATCTCCTTCGACTTGCCGATCGCCGCGATCTTCTGCAGGCGCGGATCCGGCACCGCCACCTCGCCGGTGTTCGGCTCGATGGTGCAGAAAGGATAGTTGGCGGCCTGCGCGGCGGCCGTCCTGGTCAGCGCATTGAACAGCGTCGACTTGCCGACGTTGGGCAAGCCAACGATGCCACATTTGAAACCCATGTTCGTCCAGTCCTGTCGGAATTCGATTTTGGTGAGGGCTATGGGCGATAGGGGTGACGAACGTCAAGCCCCGATCGGCCGCCTCACGGCCGCTAATCTGGTTATCGCCGGATCACCGCGCAAGCTGGCGCAGCCGGGCGAGACGCTCCGGTTCGCTGCGGACGAAGGCCTGGTCCTTCTCCAGCACAGCCAGCGCCTCTCGGGCGCTGTCGCGAGCGCCGTCCAAGTCGCCGAGAAGGGCGCGGCATTCGGCCAGCTCCTCCAGCACATAAGGCGCCTGCGCGCCGTCGGCGGCCGCCGCAGCTGCGGTTTCTTCGGCAAGCCGGTGGGCTTCTTCCAGGCGCTCCAGCGCACGCAACGTCCTGATCACGGCATAGCGCGCGATGCGCAGCTCGCGTTTCTCGCCGGCCGAGCGGCGCAGCTCGACCGCCTGCTCGAACAGCGCCAATGCATCCGCGAGCCGGCCGGCGTCGAAATAGGACCAGCCGAGATTGTTGAGCAGGGGGCCACGCCAGATACCGGCCTCCGGATGCTCGCCGATATGGGCAAGGGCCGTCGCGGTCCATTCGACGGCGTCGTCAAGCGTACCGACGATTGCCAGCATATGCGCGGCATCCGCGGCCAATGCATGAGCTCCGGCTGCCCGCGCCAGTCGCCAGGCTTCGCCGAACAGCGGCCGCGCCGTCTCGCGCTCGCCGGCGGAATTGTAGAGGCGACCGCGTTCGAGGGCGCAGAGCGCGCGGGCTTGCGGATCGTCGCCGGCCAGACGACAGGCCTGGTCGATCAGCGCGTGACCCGCGGCGAAGTCCCCGGCCAGGCCGAGTTTTCTGGCGCGTGCCGCGATATCCGAAACACTGTCCGCCATGCCGATCTCACTTGTGGCCCGGGTGCGATGCCGCTGAGCGATCCCGCGCGGACGCGCCGCCCTTTAGTCTTTTCCAAACAGCTTCTTCAGCATGGCGGCCATCGGGCCGCTTTCGGGAAGTTTTGCCGCCGGCTGTTGCGGGCGCGCCTGGCGGACATGGCTTTGCTGCTTCGGCGGCTTGGGCGGCGGGCGGTCGTCATCGCCGGTCGGCACGAGCTTGTCGCGCAAGGCGAGCGTGACGCGGTTCATGAACGAGCTGTCGTCGCCCTTGGCCAGCAGACCGGCGTCGTCGGCGATTGCCGCCAGCAGGACATCGAGCCATTCGCGGTCGGCCTTGGCGAAATCGCCGAGCACATGGCCGTGCACCATCTCCTTGACGCCGGGATGGCCGACGCCAATGCGCACCCGACGAAAGGCGTTGCCGACATGCTGGTCGAGCGAACGGATGCCGTTATGGCCGCCGGAGCCGCCGCCGACCTTGACCCGAAGCTTGCCGGCGGCAAGGTCGATCTCGTCATAGAAGACGGTGAGGGCGGAAGGTTCGAGCTTATAGAAGCGCAGCGCTTCGCCGACCGACTGTCCGGAGAGATTCATGAAGGTCTGCGGCTTGATCAGCAGCACCTTCTCGCCGCCGAGCGTGCCTTCGCAGATCAGGCCCTGGAATTTTCTCGACCACGGCGAAAAGGAATGGCGGCGGGCAATCGCGTCCGCCGCCATGAAGCCGACATTGTGCCGGTTATTTTCGTATTTCGCGCCCGGATTGCCGAGGCCTGCAAAGACAAGCATCGCCGTCTCCGGACCTAGAGCATGATGCCGAAAAGTGTGAAGCGGTTTTCGGAAAACATCATGCTCTATTCTCTGATTTGGAGCCGGATGAAATCATCCGGCTCGGAGAATTACTTCTCTTCGGCCGCCGGGGCCGCCGTCTCGGTCGCCGCCGGCTCGGGGGTCGCTTCCGTCTCCGGCTTCATCGCCGACGAGCCGGCAACGGTCGCGATGGTGAAGTCGCGATCGGAGATGACCGGCTTGACGCCGGCCGGCAGCTTGACCGCCGAGATGTGGATCGAATCGCCGATGTCGGTGCCGGTGAGATCGACGGTGATGAATTCCGGGATCGCGTTGGCCGGGCAGTGGAACTCGACTTCGTGACGGACGATGTTGAGCACGCCGCCGCGCTTGATGCCGGGCGACTTGTCCTCATTGATGAAGTGGACAGGCACGTCGACATTGACTTCGGTGTCCTTGCCGATGCGCAGGAAGTCGACATGGACAGGAAAATCCTTGACCGGGTCGAGTTGGAAATCCTTCGGCAGGACCTGGATCTTCTTGCCGTCGACATCGATCGTGGCGATCGTGGTCAGGAACCCGCCGCCATGGATCTTGTAGAAGAGATCCTTGTAGTTGAGCGCAATCGCCAGGGGAGGCTGCTTGTCGCCGTAGATAACTGCAGGCACTTTACCGTTGCGGCGAACTGCACGGGCGGACCCCTTACCGACCTGTTCGCGCGCTTCGGCCTTGAGCTCGTAAGCATCGTGGCTCATGGCATTTCCTTTCGCGTGTTATGGAGCGCTTGCGGCAAGCACGAGGCCAACCGTAAACGTCGAAAGCCGTCGCGGCCCTGCACGATCTGTCCGATGCGTTTGGCGATCCAAATGCGTCTGGGGATCATGCGAGGCCTGGCCGGCCTTCCTCCGCGTTGCCTCCAAGGGTGTCTACGCGGGTGGCGGCTCTATAGCGGAAGGCGGGCAAGGGCGCAAGCGGTTGGGCTGGAAGGCTTGCAGGGTGGTTTCCAGCACCGAATGCATAAACCGGAAATCCCATTTGCGACAAATGTAGGAACAGGCGGTTCTCAGCCGTCCTGCGGCATGCAACCAGACCCGTGGGGACCACTATGAAACTCCTGTTCAGCCGCAATCCCAATCCTCGCCTCGCGGTCGCGACGGCGCGCTATCTCAAGGCGGAGATCGCGTTCGAGTTCGCATCGCCCATGGCGCCGGGGCAGGCCGAACGCTATCGCGCGCTCAACCCCAATCTGACCTTGCCGATTCTGGCCGGGCAGGGATGGAGCCTGTGGGAGGCCGACGCCATCGCCTGCCGGCTTTCGCGCGAGGTCGGCTCGGATTTCTGGCGCGGCGGGGACGACGAGCCGGACATGATCCGCTGGATCAGCTGGGGCAAGGAACGGTTCGCCTTCGCTTGCGACATGGTGCATTTCGAGCGCGGCACCAAGCAGCGCTATGGGCTTGGTCCTATCGATCAGGCGCTGGTCGAGGAGGGACTGAGGCAGTTCCATAGAGCCGCGGCGGTGCTCGAGCCTGAGCTTTCCGCACGGGATTGGCTGGTCGGCAATTCTGTCTCCTATGCCGACTTCCGCATGGCGACATTCCTGCCTTTCAACGACGTCGCCGGATTGCCGCTCGCCGACTACCCGGCGATCCGGCGCTGGTATGGCCGGCTGGAGGCGATCGACGCCTGGCGCGATCCGTTCCAGGGGCTGGAGGCGCCGCCGCTGCCGCCGGTCAAGATCGAGGCGTGACCTGCATCCGCTGAGCCCGTCAAAGGTGCCGGGACGCAAACCCTTCCGCCGCGCTTGACCTCGTTTTCAGCACCTCTAGGCGGCGTCAACCGCCAGGCCGCCGTTCAGCGCATCGCGCAGCGCCTGGATTTGCCGGTTCAAGGCATCGAGCTCCGCCAGTTTCATGCCTGAGCGCTCGATCAGCGTCTCGTTCAGGCAATTGCATTGGACGAGCAAGGCTCGTCCGCCAGGGGTCAGGTCGACCTGCACCTGGCGCTCGTCCGTATGGCTGCGCTGGCGGGTGACAAGGCCAGCCTGCTCCATTCGCTTCACCAGCGGCGTGATGGTGCTCGATTCCAGGGCCAGCCGATGCGCGATGCTGCCCACCGACATGCCGTCCGTTTCTCCCAGTGCGTTGAGCACGAGATATTGCGGGTAGGTGATCCCCATCTCGTCCAGCATCGGCTTGTAGGTGCGGTTGATCGCCATGCTGGTGGCGTAGAGCGTGAAGCAGAGCTGATTGTCCAACGGGAGAGGCACGGCGCATTCCTTTTGCCGACTGAGCATCTATTGCATACCACGAAAAATGATATCGCGATACATATTTCCATGGACAAGGGTTGCGGTGTCCGTTATCAGATGATTATCGCGATATTGTTTATTGCGATATCAACAAAGGAGATTGAGATGACCTCGCAGACCAAGCCAGGTTCGGGCAGCGGCACGATCACCACCAAGGATGGAACGCAGATATTCTACAAGGATTGGGGAACCGGCCAGCCGGTCGTCTTCCACCATGGCTGGCCGCTGAGCAGCGACGACTGGGACGCCCAGATGCTGTTCTTCCTGGCACAGGGTTACCGCGTCATCGCCCATGACCGGCGCGGCCATGGCCGTTCGACCCAGACCGACATCGGCAACGAGATGGACACCTACGCCGCCGACGTGGCCGAACTCACCGCACATCTCGGCCTCAAGGACGCCATCCATGTCGGTCATTCGACCGGCGGCGGCGAGGTGGCGCGCTACGTCGCCAAGTATGGCTCGGGCGGCCGCGTCGCCAAGGCCGTGCTGATCGGCGCGGTGCCGCCGATCATGCTCAAGACGGCGGCCAATCCGGGCGGCCTGCCCATCGAGGTGTTCGACGGTTTCCGCGCGGCGCTGGCGGCCAACCGCGCCCAGTTCTTCCACGACGTGCCGGCCGGCCCGTTCTACGGCTTCAACCGTCCCGGCGCCCAGGTTTCCGAAGGCGTCGTCGACAATTGGTGGCGCCAGGGCATGATGGGCGGCGCCAAGGCGCATTACGACTGCATCAAGGCCTTCTCGGAAACAGACTTCACCGAGGACCTGAAGACAATCGACGTGCCGGTGTTGGTCATGCATGGCGACGACGACCAGATCGTGCCGATCGCCGATTCCGCGCTCATCTCGATCAAGCTGCTCAAGAAGGGCGAGCTCAAGGTCTACAAGGGCTTTCCGCACGGCATGGCAACGACGCATGCGGACGTCATCAACGCGGATCTGCTGGCCTTCTTCAAGGCTTGAAGCAGGTCGCCAAACACGAAGCACCCGCCAAGCGGCGGGTGCTTCGATCTTCAGAGGCCGTTCGGAGTGCCCGGGCAATCAAGCCTTCCGTGCTTCCTTCATGTTTGGCAGGAACACGGTCAGCAGACCGAGGAAGGGCAGGTACGAGCAGACCTGAAATACGAAATCGATGCCCTTCATGTCGGCGACGACGCCGAGCACCGCGGCGGCGATGCCGCCCATGCCGAAGGCGAAGCCGAAGAAGATGCCGGCGATCGTGCCGACCCGGCCTGGCACCAGCTCCTGCGCGAACACCACGATGTTGGAGAAGGCCGAGGACAGGATGAGGCCGATCATCACGGTGAGCACCATCGTCCATTCCAGATTGGCGTAGGGCAGCGCCAGCGTGAAGGGCAGCACGCCGACGATCGAGAACCAGATCATCGCCTTCTGTCCGTAACGGTCGCCGAACGGGCCGCCAAGCAGGATGCCGAGCGCCGACGCGCCGAGGAACAGGAACAGCATCACCTGGCTCGTTTGCACCGAAACGCCGAACTTATGCATGGAGTAGAAGGTGTAGTAGCTGGCAAGCGAGGCGATATAAGCGTTCTTGGTCAGGACCAGCAGCGTCAGGACGGCGAGCGCGCCCATCACCTTCTTGCGCGGAAAGGGCGACACGTGGGCACCCTGCTTGCGAGCGGCCTGTGAGGCGCGCATACGGCTGTACCAGCCGCCGACCTGCCAAAGCACGAAGATGCCGATCAGCGAGCCGACGGCGAACCAGGAGATGCTGGTCTGCCCGAAGGGCACGACGATGAAGGCGGCGAGCAGCGGCCCCATCGACTGGCCGAAATTGCCGCCGACCTGGAACAACGACTGCGCGAGGCCGAAGCGGCCGCCCGAGGCGAAGCGGGCGATGCGCGAGGATTCCGGATGGAAGATCGCCGAGCCGATGCCGATCAGCGAGGCGCCGACCAGAAGCAGCACATAATGGCCGGCATAAGCCAGTACGATCAGGCCGACCAGCGACGAAGCCATGCCCCAAGGCAAGGAATAAGGCATGGGCCGCTTGTCGGTGACCATGCCGATAACCGGCTGCAGCAGCGAGGCCGTGACCTGGAAGGTGAAGGTCAGAAGGCCGATCTGCCAGAAATCGAGACCGTAATTGTCCTTGAGGAGCGGATAGATCGCCGGCAGCAGCGACTGCATGATGTCGTTGATGCCGTGGCAGAAGCTCACCGAAAGGATGACGGCAAAGGCCGTCGCCTGCGCCGAGGTGCTGCTTGCCGTCGCCGGCGCGGCGACGGATGTGGCGGTCGTATCAGTCAAGGCAAATGCTCCGTGGTCTTCTCGCGGCGAACCGCAGGCCGCCTTATAGGCCTGTTGCCAAGCGACTTCTTTCGTGGTTTGGTCCAATAGTTTCGCAAGTGGGCCATCTCCGATGCCGCATGGCAGGGAAATCTTCAAAGGCGATGCCGCTGAGCTCGGGCGTCTGCACCAGACACGCTGGCAATGGCTGGAAGAGGCCGTCGGGCCAGCGGTGGCGCTGCCGACCGAATATCCGGACGGCTATCACGTGCCGCAGCACCGCCACAGCCGCAGCCAGTTGCTGCATGCGCTGGTCGGCGTGGTCCTGGTGAAGACCAGACACGGGCGCTGGATGGTGCCGCCAGACCACGCGATGTGGATACCTGCCGGGATCGAGCATTCCGTCGAGATGCTGGGTGATGTCTCGATGCGCTCGGTCTATGTGATGCCGGATGCCATTCCCGGCCTACCGGAAGGGTTGCGCGTCGTCGGCATCACGGAATTGATGCACAGCCTGATCGTCGAATCGGAGAAGCTGCCGCAGGGCGGCGAGCTCGAGGGGCGCGCCGCGCTTGTCATGGGGCTTTTGCTGCACGAGATCCCGAACCTGCCGGAACGGCCGCTCGGCCTGCCTTTCCCGTCCGATCCGAAGCTCGCGGCGCTTTGCCGGCGCTTCGTGGCGGCCCCTTCACCGCATGCGACGATCGACGAATGGGCAGATGAAGCGGGCATGAGCCGCCGGTCGTTCACCCGCGCCTTCCATCGTCAGACCGGCCTGTCGCTGTCGACCTGGCGCCAGCAGGCCTGCCTGTTCGCGGCGCTGCCGAGGCTCGCCGACGGCGAGCCGATCACCAGGGTGGCGCTCGATCTCGGCTATGACAGCGTGCCGGCCTTCATCACGATGTTCAAGCGTATGCTTGGCGCCTCGCCGCGCGGCTATATGCGCGGCGCGCGCGATGCCGGTGAAAACCCGCGCCGCACAGGCGGTCCGATCGCCGCGTGACGCAGCGCCGGCGGCGCTGACCGGATGCGCCGGCTCCAGCCTAAGGTTCCAATTCCGATTGCAATTTGCAATCAGTTATGTTCCTTTTGCGAGAAAGCGAAATCGGAGGCCTCCCATGGCGACGATCGTTTATGCCATGCTGACATCGCTGGATGGCTATATCGCCGGGCCGAGCGGGGACATCGACCTGCCGGTGCCCGAGGAAGAACTGCATCGGCATTTCAACGACGAGATGCGACGGACATCGATCGCGCTTTGCGGGCGCAGGATGTATGAAACCATGCGTTTCTGGGACAGCCCCGAGCGCGAGATCGCCGCTGAAGACGTCGAGCGGGATTTTGCCTACGCCTGGCGAGAAACGCCGAAGGTCGTGTTTTCAACCACGCTTCAGGAGGTTGGGCCGAATGCCCGTCTGGTCAAAGGCGACGCGGAGGCAGTGGTGAGGGCGCTCAAGGCGGACACGGACGGCGAGATTTCCGTCTCCGGCGCCGAGCTTGCCGGGCATCTTGCGTGTGCCGGCCTGATCGACGAGTACCGGCTTTACGTGCATCCGGTCGTGCTGGGCGGCGGCAAGCCGTATTTCCGGTCCGGTCTGTCGCTGTCATTGAAGCCGCTCGGCACGGAGCGCCTTGCGCAAGGGGTGACGCTGCTGCGCTATGCGCCCGCGGCCACCAGTCCTGATTAATCGAACAGGCTCGACACCGATTCCTCGGTTGCGGGGCGCGCCCGCTTTCGGCGTCTGCGTTCAGCGAATTCTTGCCGGGCGCGGAAACTGCTCGCTCGGATCAATCGAACAAGCTCAATCGATTCTTCGGTTGACGTGCGCGAGATCGCCTCACAGCGTGCCGTCGAACTCGAAGGTATCATCAATCAGCCCTGGTCCAGCCGAAAACCAGCCACTTATAGCGCGAGGTCTTTTCGGGCTCCGCCGTGTAGGTCATCTGGAGGTCGCCGCCCTTGGCGTAAATGTCGAGCCTGGGCGCCGTATCCAGCGCAAGCCACAATGAATCGTTTTTGAAGGACCATGTCCCGCACCAAACGCAAGATCCCGATGCAGGGTCTCCCGGTTGGTGAAAATTGTAACGGCCGTCCGCCGTGATCTCCAGATAGTCGAACGCGCCGTAGAACGCCGTCACCGTTTGCTGAAATTCCGTCGCGGCCGCCTCCATGTCGGGCGATGCGGGCTCCTTCAGATCACGCGGCGGCCGGATAGCGGACCCAGTGATCGTCCATTTGCCAATGAAGTCCTTTTCGGTGGGCAGATATTGCGTTTGAGCCCGCGCGGTCGAAATCGAAGCAATCGTCGGTGCATAGGCCGTGCCGACGACGCCGATTGTCAGGAGCGTCGCCGCGACGCCAGCCATTTTGATTCGATTCAGCATCAGCTGCATACCTTTCGCGACGATGTCAGGACGTCTTGTCGTTCAGATTCTACGGGTCGTTCGGATTCTATGGGCGCCCCGACAGGGCGAAAAATCAGTCGAACAGGCTCGACACCGATTCTTCCGTGGCCGTGCGCGAGATCGCTTCGCCCATCAGGTCGGCGATCGAAATGACGCGGATGTTCGGGGCGTCGAGCACGCCCTGCGTCGGCTGGATGGAGTCGGTGATCACCAGTTCCTGCAGCTTCGATCCGGCGATGCGGGCAACGGCGCCACCGGAGAGCACGCCATGGGTAATGTAGGCGGTGACGGAGGTCGCGCCATTGGCGAGCAGCGCGTCGGCCGCGTTGCAAAGCGTGCCGCCGGAATCGACGATGTCGTCGATCAGCAGGCAGTCCTTGCCGGCGACGGCGCCGATGATGTTCATGACTTCCGACTCGCCGGGACGCTCGCGGCGCTTGTCGACGATGGCGAGCTGCGCGTCGAAGCGCTTGGCCAGCGCACGCGCCCGCACCACGCCGCCAATGTCGGGCGATACGACGACGACATTGCCGAGCTGCTTGTACTTGGCCTTCACGTCGCGGGCCATCACCGGCACCGAGAACAGATTGTCGGTCGGGATGTCGAAGAAACCCTGGATCTGGCCGGCATGCAGATCGAGCGTCAACACGCGGTCGGCGCCGGCACGGGCGATCATATTGGCGACCAGCTTGGCCGAGATCGGCGTGCGGCCGGAAGCGCGGCGGTCCTGCCTTGCGTAACCGAAATAGGGGATGACGGCCGTGATGCGCCTGGCCGAGGAGCGCATGAAGGCGTCCATCATGATGAGCAGTTCCATCAGATGGTCGTTGGTCGGATAAGAGGTCGACTGCAGGATGAAGACATCCTCGCCGCGCACATTCTCCTGGATTTCGACGAAGATTTCCTGGTCGGCGAAGCGCCTGACGCTGGCCTTCCCTAGCGGGATGTTGAGATAGCGAGCGACCGCTTCGGCCAGCACCCGGTTGGAATTGCCCGCGAAAAGCTTCATGCACCGTTCCTGGTGAAGGATGGAGAGGCCGGAGAGACTCTCAAGAGCCTTTTATGCGGGCTTTTAGCGGCCCGCGCCGGTATTGCAAGCCTCGTTGTGGGGAATCCTTCCGGCGACCGCAACAAACATGGAAAAACATCGCAAGCCGGCAACAGTTCGGCCGGCAATAGTCAACCGGCGCCGCCGCTGCCAAGCCAGGCTGCGAACTGGTCGATCGTCTGGTCGGCAATGGCCTGCATGGTCGCGGGCGCCACCGTGGGCCAGCCTTCGCCGCTGCCGGCCGCAGGCGCCTTCTGCTGGCCATTGATGCGGTGCAGGCGATTGCCCGAGGGGTCGTAAATGTCCCAGACATAGATGACGGTCGTGTCCTTGCCCTCGGACATCGTCGAAAAATAGCCTTTCAACACATGCGTCGCCGTCTGGTCCGTGCTGCCGACAAGCGTCAGGCCGCGCTGCCTCGCACGGGTCTGCAGTTCCGCCGTCAAGGGCGCCGCGGCCTCCACGGATGCGCCTACGATCGGCGCCACCTGCAGCCGCGTCTTGGCGAGGGCTGCGGTCTGGGTGGGCGTTGCGGGTGTCACGGATGTCGCCGTGGTCGAAGGAGCGGGCGCGGTCGTGGTCGGAGACGTGGCCGTTGTCGACGTGCCCTGCGGGACGGCCGAAGACTGGGCCGAGGTCGCCGGCGGGGTGATGGCCGAAGGCTCCAGGACGTCCTTGGCATTGGTGCAGGCGCCAAGCGCCAGCGCCGCAAGCAATGACACGGTCGACACCTGCGATCGTCTCATCTGCCTGAAAACTCCTTACTGGCGAACGCCCCCGCGTGAACCAACCATTATGGATTCACTGCACGATCAAGTCGAGATCATGGCGCGACAGCGGCTTGGGCGCCGATTCCGTGGTCAGGTAGGTGCGGCCGAGCGTCATCGCGGTCTCGGTCTCGGAGTCCATGATAATCATATGCGCGAACAGCGTCATGTTCGGTGCGATCGGCTCGGTATTGCCCTGGTAGAACATCGGCATGTCCATCCAGGACGGCGTGAAGCGGGCGCCGACCGAATAGCCGCAGGCATTCAGCCGGTGCTTGGTCAGGTTGTGCGCCTCGAGCGTGCGGGCATGCGCGTCGAAGACGTCGCCGAACGTGTTGCCCGGCGTCATTGCCTTTTCGACCGCGAGCAGGGCGGCACGGGAAGCGTCGAACAATTCCTGGTGGCGCTTCGACACCTTGCCGGTCAAAACGGTGCGCATCATGGGGGCATGATAGTGGTGGAAGACGCCGGCCCATTCGAGCGTCAGCTGGTCGTTCTTGGTGAGCTTGCGGCGGCCGGCCTTGTAGCGGCAGAGCAAGGCATCGGGGCCAGAGCCGATGATGTACTCGTTGGCGGGATAGTCGCCGCCGCCGGCGAAGACCGCGCCCTGCATGGCGGCGAGGATGAGCCCTTCGTCGCCGCCCTGCTTGATCAGAGGCAAGGCGGCGTCCAGCGCGTCGTCGGAAAGATTGGCGGCCTTTTCCGCCTTGGCGATTTCGGCCGGACTCTTGAACAGGCGCAGCCGGCCGACGATGCCTGAAGCATCGGCGATCTGGCCGAAAGTCTGCAACTGCTCGTCCACGCGGCGGCCATTGTAGGCGGTAAGGCCATGGGTGTCGTATTCGACGCCGATGCGGGCGCCGAGCAGGTCGAGGTCGTTGAGCAGGTTCCGCAGGTCGATCGCCGGATTGGCGCCCTGGCGGTCGGTCCACAGCACGATGTTCTCGATGGTCGAGGTATGGCGCGCTTGCCTCAGATCGGCTGAACGGGTGAGCAGCACCATCGAGCCGTCGGCCTTCACCACCAGGCACTGGAAGAAGCAGAAGCCGAACGTGTCGTAGCCGGTCAGCCAGTACATGCTCTCCTGCGCGAACAAGAGCACGGCGTCGAGCTTCTTGTCGGCCATCTCGATGAGCAGCCGGTCGCGCCGCGCGTCGAATTCCGATCGTTCGAAATGCAGCGCCATTACTCTTTCTCCAGGACGATTGCTGAAACCTGGCGCCCGTAATCCGCTTCCTTGCGGTGTGTGGTACGCCGGTAGGAATAGAAAAGCTCTTCTTCCGCGTAAGTGCAGCGGCCGAGACCCTCGGCGGTCACGCCCGCCTTGCGCAGCCGGTCGACCGTATATTGGTTGAGGTCGAACATCGAGTGGCCGGCGGTCTTCGACGGCCTGAAATAGTGGTGATTGCCGGTATCGGCCTCGACGAAGCGGGCGACGAATTCCGGCCCGACCTCGTAATTGTCGGGGCCGATGGAAGGACCGAGCACCGCGACGATGCGCTCGCGACGGGCGCCGAGGCCTTCCATCGCGGTGATGGTGTTTTCGAGCACGCCGGTGAAGGCGCCCTTCCAGCCCGCATGGGCGGCACCGATGACGCGCGCCTCGGCGTCGGCGAACAGAACCGGTCCGCAATCGGCGGTCGAGGCGCCGATGGCGATGCCCGGACGATCGGTGACGATGGCGTCGGCCTTCGGGCGAGGGCCCGCGAAGGGTTCCCTGGCGACGACGACATCCGGCGAGTGGATCTGGTGCGCGGTCAACAGACGATCCGCCGGCACGCCCATCCAGTCGGCAACGCGCCGCCGGTTCTCGGCGACCAGTGTCTGGTCGTCGCTGGAGCCCGTGCCGATGTTGAGCCCCCGATAGATGCCGTCGGAGACGCCGCCGATGCGGGTGAAGTAGCCGTGGCGCATGCCTTGCGCCTTTTCAAGCAGCGGCGAGCGTACTGGATCGGGTCTGGTCTGATTCAGCATGGTTGGGTTTGTCGTCCGTGCGGGGCGGTCTCGTCAAGGCGAAGTTCGGACGACTGGCAGGACCAGGCGTCGGGACCGCCTGCCAATCTCAAGCGGCTCTCGCCGCCGGCAGGATCTTCATCACCTTGAACAGCTCGCCCATCGCGTCGGGGCCGGCCAGGCGTTCGACCGCGTCGGCGATGGCTTGACGGGCCTGCTCGTCGGCGTTCGCCCCGAGCGCGCCGGCGCGCTCGATCAAGCCCATGCCAAGCAGGAATTCTCCCTGTGTCGTCATCTCGACACGAAGCCCATGCGGGTGGACTGCTGTTGCAAGCGCGGCGAAATCGACATGCGAAGTGAGATCGGCCTCGCCGGGGCCGGCCAGCACGTCTTCATGCCGGTGCCGGCGCAAGGCCTGCAAGGTGTCGCCGATGCCAGGCTGCAAATGACCGTAGTCGATAAAGAGGCCCGCGCCGCCCTGGGCAGCGATGCGCCCCGCGATCACCGACATCAATGCAACACGGGCTGGCGCCACTTCGGCGATCGCGCCTTCGGGCGCGCCGGAGGCATCTTGGGGCAACAGCGTGGGATCGAGCGAGCCGGCGCCGGCAAAGAAGCGCAGCTCGTCATTGTCGCCGAGACCGATCATGCGCTCGCGCCAGCTTTCGCCGACATGCACGAACTGCCGGATCGGCACGGCGTCGAACAATTCGTTGCCGACGATGAACAGCGGCCGTCGCGGCAACGCGTCGATGGTCTGGTGCCAGGCAAGCGCCGCGTTTTGGCCTGCAAGCGTCTGTTTCTGGATCTCAGCCAGGCGCGGGCTGGTCTCGATCATGGCAAAGGACGCGCCGGCCACGAGCGCCGGGTCGAGCCGCGACCAGGTGCGCAGCATGTCCTTCATCAAGGTGCCACGGCCTGGTCCGATCTCGGCGAAGGTCGCCGGCAACGGCCGGCCGGCAGCTTGCCAGGCCTGGTAGAGCCAGACCGCCACGAGCTCGCCGAACATCTGGCTGATCTCGGGCGCCGTGATGAAGTCGCCGGCGGCGCCGAATGGCTCGCGCGTCGTGTAATAGCCGTTCTGGGGATCGAACAGGCAGAGCGCCATATATTCGTCGACCGGCATCGGTCCAACGGCTTCGATAAGATCGACGATGCGCTCCTTGAGCCGGGTCATGCCGCCTGCGGCTGCGCCATCGGCTTTGCGGTGACCATGGCCCATATGCCGGCCAGCACCATCGGCGTGGACAGGATCATGCCCATGGTCAGCCAGTTGGTGCCGAGCAGGTAGCCGAGCTGCTGGTCGGGCTCGCGGAAAAACTCGACGAAGATGCGCGATAGGCCGTAGCCGCAGATGAAGGCGCCGCCGACGAAGCGCGGCGTCTTCAGTTTCAGGCGCGAATGGGTGAGGAAGCGCAGCACCAGGAACAGCACCAGGCCTTCGAGCAAGGCCTCGTAGAGCTGGCTGGGATGGCGGGTGAATGGCCCGCCATTGGGGAACTCGATCGCCCATGGCACGTCCGACGGCCGGCCCCAGAGCTCCGAATTGATGAAGTTGGCGACACGCACGAGGCCTAGCCCAACCGGCACGCCGGCCGACACCACGTCGAACAGCGTCCAGGTGTGGATGCGGCGCTTGAGCGAAAACAGCGTCATGGCGAGGATGACGCCGAGCAGGCCGCCATGGAACGACATGCCGCCCTGCCAGACGGCGAAGATATCGAGCGGATGCGCGATGTAGCGCGGCAGGTCGTAGAACAGCACGTAGCCGGTGCGCCCGCCGAGCACGACGCCGATCGCCGCCCAGACGATGAAGTCGTCGAGGTCCTCGGGCTTCATCGGCAGCTTGCCGTCCGGCCACAGGCGCGTATTGGTGACCAGCCGTTTGGCGTACCACCAGGCAAAGAGGATGCCGACGATATAGCCGACGCCGTACCAGTGCACCGCCAGCGGCCCGATTTGAACGATAACCGGATTGATGTTGGGGAAGGGCAGGGAGGCCAGCGGCAGCAGGAAATATTCGCTCAAACTGGGATCTCCCGGTTGCGGTCGTCTATCGGGCGCGGACCATGCGGCAGGGTTTTGGCAGGGTCAAGGCAAGGCGATTGATGTTCTGAACGCCACGGCGAGCGATTTCAAACCTGAGGTTTGCCGGCGACAATCTGCCTTAGAGCGTCGTTGATCCTGTCCTGCCAGCCAGGGCCATCCTCCTGGAAGTGGTCCAGTACGGCGCGATCGATCCTTATCGAAACAAGCTCTCTGACATTTGGCGCCGCCGTGGCCTCGCGAATTGGCGCCGCGGGCTTTTTGACGGGCTTGAAGACGGCTTCCGCGGCTGCGATCGGGTTTGTCGGTCGGCGCGGGGGCGTTGCCATTGGTCGATCCTGACTGAGTGCTGGAACAATACACGAGCACAATAGGCGATTTGGCGGCTTCAAGTACAGGTCGGGGCGATGCGATAGCTCTGTTCAGGCATGGCACCGCCATGCGCCATAGCAACGCAGAGGCGGCATTAAACCTCAACGTTCTTGCATTCCGCGTCGCGCCCCACTACGTCAAATCAAGCAAGCGAGGATCTGCCATGTCGACCGGACCGAACCGCATTCTCGATGAATTCGCAAAGATCATGACCGATGCCGCGGGTGCCGCGCAGGGTGTGCGTCGCGAAGTGGAGACGGCGTTCCGGGCCCAGGCCGAGCGCATGCTGAATTCCATGGATGTGGTGCAGCGCGAAGAGTTCGAGGCCGTGCGCGAGATGGCGGTCAAGGCGAGGGAAGACAACATCCAGCTGGCGACGCGCGTCGAGGCGCTCGAGGCTAGGCTCGCCGAACTGACCGGGCAGGCCGCACCTGCGGGTGCTGCAAAGCCCCGCGCAAAAAAATAATCGTTAAACTTTTCCACATAGCGCGATCCGAAAAATCGCTTTGCCGTGAATCGCTTACCGGCATTGCATGAATCTTTGTGACAGCCACCTTTCCACATGCGGATGACGCAGTGCGAAAAATTGGGCTGTTCACGCGACTCCCGATCAATAGACTGAATTTGTTGCATGATTCGAAGTAGGGTCATGCGCCGGGCGGTGGGGTCCGGTTGGGGTCTTTGCGTTGGAAAGTCCTGACCGTCCGAGTTCTAGACAAGATTGTTCGTCGTGTGTGCCCCGCGGAGCGTGTGGCGCTCCCCTGAACACAGGAAGCATTCATGGAACTCCTCGAACTCGAATTCTCCCGCGAAATCCACCCGGTGGATGTCATCGAGCAGGTGGCCCACAACAACGACTGGTCCTTCGAGCGCGCCGGCGACGACGAGATTGCGATTTCGGTGGCCGGCAGCTGGACAGACTACCATGTCTCCTTTTCCTGGATGGAGGATTTCGAGGCGCTGCATCTGGCCTGCGCCTTCGATATCAAGGTGCCCGAAACGCGTGCGCTGGAAGTGATGCGGCTGCTGTCGCTGATCAACGAACAGATGCTGTTCGGTCACTTCGACCTGTGGGAACAGGAAGGCGCGATCATGTTCAGGCAATCGCTGCTGCTTGCCGGCGGGGTCGAGCCGTCGAGCCAGCAGGTCGAGGTGCTGTTGTCCTCGGCGCTCGAGGCCTGCGAATGCTATTTCCAGGCCTTCCAGTTCGTCGTCTGGTCGGGTACATCGGCCAAGGACGCGCTGTCCAGCGTGCTCTTCGAGACCCATGGAAACGCCTGAGCCAGGCCGACATCACCGATGAGTTCCAGCAGCGAGCGCAAGCCCGAGATCAGCTTTGCCGATTTCGACCGTGTCGACATCCGGGCCGGCACGATCGTCGAGGCCGAGCCGTTTCCGGAGGCGCGCAAGCCGGCATTCAAGCTGAAGATCGATTTCGGTCCGGCGATCGGGGTGAAGAAGTCGTCGGCGCAGATCACCAAATACTACGCGCCGGAAACGCTGATCGGCCGCCAGGTTTTCGCGGTGGTCAATTTCCCGCCGCGCCAGATCGGCCCGTTCATGTCGGAAGTGCTGACGCTCGGCTTTCCCGATGAAGAAGGCGCGGTGGTGCTCGGCGCCATCGAGCGTAAAGTGCCGGACGGCGGGCGCCTATTCTAGGACGAGGCTGGGGCGACCTTGAGCCAGCCGATCCTGATCGGCGCGCTTGCTTGGCATGCCCAGCGCTTCGTCGACCACGTCGAGGAACATTTCGGCGCAGGCCTGCCAGCTGTAGCGCATCGCGCGCTGGCGGGCTTCGGCGCGGTCGACGTGAAGCGCCTTCATCGCCGCTTCACCAAGATCGTTCGACACGGCTCCGCCGACGCCATCGCCGACAATGTCGATCGGTCCGGTCACCGGATAGGCGGCGACGGGCGTTCCGCTGGCCAGCGCCTCGATGATGACGTTGCCGAAGGTGTCGGTGCGGCTCGGGAAGACGAAGACATCGGCCGACGCGTAGATCTCGGCCAGTTCGTCGTTCGGGCGATGGCCGAGGAAATGCGCCTTGGGATAGCGCGCCTTGAGCTTTGCCAGCTCCGGTCCCTCGCCGACGATAACCTTGCTGCCGGGCAGGTCGAGATCAAGGAAGGCGGTCAGGTTCTTTTCGATCGCGACGCGGCCGACGCACAGGAAAACCGGGCGGGGGAAGCCGGTTTCCTTGCGCTTGTCGGGCCGGAAATGGTCGGTGTCGACGCCGCGTGTCCAGGGCCTCAGCTTGGTGAAGCCGCGTGTCGCGAGATCGTCCGCCAGCGATTGCGTCGCGACGAGCGTGCCCTGTCCCGAATTGTGGAAGTCGCGCAGCCAGCTGTAAGCCCAGCGCTCCGGCACCGGCAGGCGGGCGCTGAGATATTCGGGAAAGCGCGTGTGGTAGCTGGTGGTGAAGGGGCGGCCCACCTTTCGGCAATGCCGGCGCGCCATGATGCCGAGCGGACCTTCGGTGACGATGTGGATGTGGTCGGCCTTGGCGGCGTCGATCATGCGCGCGACATGGCCCGGCGTCGTCAATGCGAGCCGGATGTCGGGATAGGTCGGCATCGGCAAGGTGCGAAAGCGGTTCGGCGTCAGGAAATCGAGCTCGACGTCGAAGGGTTTCAGCGCCTCGGTAAGGCGTTCCAGCGTGTGCACCACGCCATTGACCTGCGGCCGCCATGCGTCGGTGACCATCAGGATACGCATGGCGATCCTGATGTGCATGATGATCCTTTGCCGGAATGGCTATCGGACGCGCCGGCGCGGTGCCGGAACGGCAACCAGGCAGCGGCCCGCGCCTCGCTCCAGCGCACCCGGCTGGGCACGGGATCGAAGCAGGGCGGCAGGGCCGAATCAACAAGGGTCGCGCGCTTCATGCGCGCTCTTGACCATGATTTCATGACGCGCGGATGAAGCTGCTTTTGATTGAGCATGATCTTATCCGAAAACCGGCTTCCACTTTTCGGGATCATGCTCTGGCTAGGCGGGCACCTTGATCACGGCGCGCAGGCCGCCGAGCGGGCTGTCCTCGAGGCCGATGTCGCCGCCGTGGCTGCGGGCGATGTCGCGGGCGATCGACAGGCCAAGTCCAGTGCCGCTGGCGTCGAGGTTGCGCGCCTCGTCGAGCCGCAGGAAAGGCTTGAACACCTCTTCGCGCTTGTCGGCAGCGATGCCCGGCCCGTTGTCGTCGATGGTGACGGTGAGCGAGCCGCGGCCATGATTGGCGTGGACCTCGACGGTCTTGGCATAGCGGAAGGCATTGCCGATGACGTTGGACAGCAAACGGGCAAAGGCGTTCGGCCGCACATGCACGGCCGGATCACCGGTCAGCGTCGTCGTGAGCTTGCAGCCACGCAATTGCGCTTCCTCGCCAAGCTTCTGGAAATAGGCGTTGAGGTCGAAACGGCCGGTATCTTCCGCGGCCTCGCCACGGGCAAAGGAGAGATAGCCTTCCAGCATCGACTGCATGTCGTCGATGTCCTGGTTCAGCGCGGCCTTGGTCTCGGATTTGCCGCCAGCCAGCGCCAGCTGGAGCTTGAATCGGGTGAGGATGGTCCTGAGGTCGTGGCTGACGCCGGTCAGCATGGCGGTGCGCTGCTCGATTTGGCGCTCGATGCGCTCACGCATCTGGATGAAAGCGAAACCCGCTCGGCGAACCTCCTCGGCGCCGCGGGGGCGGAAATCGCGCGGCATCGGCCGGCCCTTGCCGAAACTCTCGGCGGCTTCGGCCAGCGTCAGGATCGGCCTGATCTGATTGCGCAGGAAGGGAATGGCGATCATCAACAGAACCAGCGAAGTGCCGACCATCCAGATCAGGAAGATGTGGGTGTTGGAGGCATATGCCTGGCTGCGCCGCACGAAAACGCGCAGCACCTTGCCTTCGAGCTGGACGCGGACCTCGACGACATTCGAGTTGCCGACCGTGTCGATCCAGAACGGACGGTTGATCTGTCTCGTGATCTCCGACGACAGCGCCTCGTCGAGGATCGAAAAGAACGGTTTCGGGCCGGGCGGCGGCAGCGGGTCGGGCGGCAAAAGATCGACCTTCAGCTGCATGCGGTCCTGGGCGATGCGGATGATGTTGGCGTAGTCGGCGTCATGCGGATAGGTCTCCATCATGTCGATGACGGCCGCTATGTCCGAGATCGTCGCCTGCGACAGGCGCTGGGTTACCGTCTGCCAGTGCCGTTCCATGAAGACGAAGGCAACAACCGACTGCAGCAGGATCATCGGCGCGATGACGATGATCAGCGAGCGGGCGTAGAGCCGCTTCGGCATGTAGAGCGCGACCAGGCGCCAGAACCGGTTCCAGGCGCGCGGCATCGCCCTCAGCGTCCGCAGCGCGAGATCGCCGGGGCCGCCTCCTTCAGGCTGTTCCAGTTGCGTGGTCGCCATTCGCCCTTCCGCTCGTCGATGGCCTGTTCAGCAAAGGGCCTTCGACGGTAGTTTATTCGACGCTGAGCCGATACCCAATACCGCGCACCGTCTGCAGCCATACCGGATTGGACGGATCGCGCTCGATCTTGCGGCGCAGCCGGTTGATCTGCACGTCGATGGTGCGTTCGCCGACATCCGATTCATCGCCCACCAGCTCGTGGCGCGGTATGGTCTCGCCCGCCCGCGCGGCGAAGATCGCGAGGATCTCCTGCTCGCGGTCGGTCAGCTTAAGCGCTTCGCCGCCGCGCTTCAATTCGCGCTTGGCGATCTGGAACGTGTAGGGCCCGAACACCAGCTGCTCGACCTTCGGCGTGGCCGCCGGGCCGCCACGGCGCAGAATGTTGTTGATGCGCAGGATCAGCTCGCGCGGATCGAACGGTTTCGGCAGGTAATCATCGGCGCCGGCTTCCAGTCCGGTGATGCGGCTGTCGGTCTCGGACAGCGCCGTCAGCATCAGGATCGGCACATTTTTCTCGGCCCGCAGCGCCTTGGTAAGGTCGACGCCGGTTTCACCCGGCATCATGACATCGAGCACCAGTAGGTCGAAGTCGAGGCCGGCGAGCTTGCGCCTGGCTTCGCCGGAATTGCCGGCCACGGTGACGCGAAAGCCGTTCTCGGACAGATACTGCTTGAGCAGGTTGCGGATACGCGTGTCGTCATCGACAACCAGAAGATGCGGCGCGTCATCGTCGGGCGCTGCCGGATGATCGACCTTCTCAATGGTCTCCATGGTTCTTCCCCGATGTTTGCGCAGGCACAATGTCGATCTGCGCTCTTAGTTCCGGATTGACCATCGCTTCCAGGAAGCGCTCGATCGTGGCGCGTTCGGTGGCTCCGGAATCCTCCAATGCCGCACGGATGCGGCGCGACTGTGGCCGCGCCAACGCCAAGGCCAAGGCGCGACCCTTGGCGGTCGGGTAGAGTTCGCGCTGCCGGCGGTCGCGCGGACCTTGCACCTGGACGATATGGTCGGTGTCGATCAACTGCTTCAAAACCCGCGCGAGGCTCTGCTTGGTGATCTTCAGCACGTCGAGCAGTTCGGCGACGGTGAGGCCCGGCCTGCGGTTGACGAAGTGCAGCACGCGATGATGGGCGCGGCCGAAGCCGTAGTCGGCCAGTATCTGGTCCGGGTCGGAGGTGAAATCGCGATAGGCGAAGAAAAAAAGTTCGATGATGGCGAAGTCGATGCCGTCCTCATCGGCGATCGCCGTCCTGATCGGTTTACCGGCTGCGGGGCTCGTCATCATTTCTCCATGCGAGGCGGGAATTATGTCAGTACTATTGACGTAATTTCCGGGCAATGATAATTTTTGACAAGCTTTTCGGCGGATTGCGAACGAAAAGGCAAGGGGAAGCCGTTTTTCCGGAACTTCCTGAGTTTGCCACGGATTGAATATCCGCCTACGCTTTCAAGCATTGGCCAGCGTTTCGGCTCCTGGGGCGAGGCCGGTGCGAAAGGCTTTAAAAACACCACGATTTGCGGGCGCCTGCCCGCGGGAGGTTTCCATGGCATCCGTTCCCTTCGATCAATTGGACGGCTTCATCTGGATGAACGGCGAGTTCGTCAAATGGGCCGACGCCAAGGTCCATGTGCTGACCCATGGCCTGCACTATGCAAGCGCCGTCTTCGAGGGCGAGCGCGCCTATGGCGGCCAGATCTTCAAGCTGACCGAGCATAATGAACGCCTGCATGAATCGGCGCGCCTGCTCGGCTTTAAGATTCCCTATCCGGTCGCCGAGATCGACGAGGCCTGCCGCACGCTGCTGAAGAAACAGGGTTTCCAGGACGCCTATGTGCGCCCGATCGCCTGGCGCGGCAGCGAGCAGATGGGCGTTTCGGCGCAGAACAACCGCATCAACTGCGCCATCGCCATCTGGCAGTGGCCGAGCTATTTCGATCCGGCGCAGAAGCTCAAGGGCATCCGCCTCGATGTCGCCGAATGGCGCCGGCCCGATCCGCGCACCGCGCCGTCCAAGTCGAAGGCCGCCGGCCTCTACATGATCTGTACGCTGTCCAAGCACGCCGCCGAGGCCAAGGGCTACGCCGACGCCATGATGCTCGATTGGCGCGGCCAGGTGGCGGAAGCCACCGGCGCCAACATCTTCTTCGTCAAGGACGGCAAGATCCATACGCCGACGCCTGACTGCTTCCTCGACGGCATAACCCGCCGCACCGTGATCGGCCTGGCGAAGGATCGCGGTTTCGAAGTGATCGAGCGCCCCATCATGCCGGAGGAACTCGAAGGTTTCGAGCAGTGCTTCCTCACGGGCACCGCCGCCGAGGTCACGCCGGTTTCGGAGATCGGTCCGTACCGATTCGAGGTCGGCGAGATCGCCAAGACGTTGATGAACGACTATTCTGCCGCAGTGCAACCAAAGCATGCGATTGCCGCAGAATAGCGTTTAGTCACAGCTTTTTTATGCAACAGGGGCGGTTTTCGAGCCGCCCCTTTTATTTAAGCTTTCGCGCATTTGACTTTCGAACGGTTCGGCGTCTCATGGTGGTGTCGGCCCGAGGAGGCTGGCGGCTATGGAGGGACCAGTTACATGGATACGAACACGATTGTTCAGATCGTTGTACAGGTGATTGCGGGTGTTATCGGCGGACAGGCAGTAGGTGTGGCACTGAAGCAGGCGGCGATGGGCCAGCTCACCAAAATTCTCGGCGGCGCGATTGGCGGCGTCGGTGGTGCAGCCATCCTCGGTAGCCTGCTCGGCGGCGCCGATCCGGCAGCAGCCGCGGGAGCGGCGGGAAGCGCGATCGATCTGAAGAACATCCTTGGAGGCGCCGGCGGCGGCGCTATCTTGACCGGTATCATCGGCGCGGTCATGGGCGCGATGAAGAAGTAAGGCCTGCCACTTCAGGTTTCAAAATGGGCGGCTTCGGCCGCCCATTTCCTTTTGCGGACTATTCGCGTCGGCCGACGGTGGACGCGGCACGCCATGGCCTCTACATCACGGCTACATCTCGAAAGGAAAGCCATGGGTCAGCTCAATGCCGGCATCGTGCCGGTCACGCCGTTCCAGCAGAATTGCACCATCCTGTTTGACATGGACGACAAGACGGGCGTCGTCGTCGATCCCGGCGGCGATGTCGACAAGATCCTGTCGGTGCTGAAGGACAATGCCATCACCGCCGGCGCCATCTGGATCACGCACGGCCACATCGACCACGCCGGCGGCGCGATGGAGCTCAAGGATGCGCTGGGCATCGACATCATCGGCCCGCATGAGGCCGACAAGATGTTGCTCGACAATCTCGAGAACCAGGGCAGGCGCTACGGCATCGCCGGCGTGCGCAACTGCGTGCCGGACCGCTTCCTTGCCGAAGGCGAAACGGTGTCGTTCGGCAATCATCAATTCGAGGTGCTGCATTGCCCGGGGCACGCGCCGGGCCATGTCGTCTACTACAACCGGGCGGCCAAGTTCGCGCATGTCGGCGACGTGCTGTTCCGCGGCTCGATCGGGCGCACCGATCTGCCCGGCGGCGACCATGCCGCGCTGATCGCCTCGATCAAGGACAAGCTCCTGCCGCTTGGCGACGACATAGGTTTCATCTGCGGCCATGGCCCAGGCAGCCGTTTCGGCGATGAACGGCGGACCAATCCGTTTCTGACCTAGGCTGTGCCGATATTCAGGTGAGGCCGGCCTGCGAGCGTCAGTGGCGAGTGCTTCAAAAAAGAAAAAGCGCCGCTGGAGGCGGCGCTTTTCTTGGGCAGGGAACCCTGGGGTGGCTTAGTTGGCGACGCAGAAGTGCTGGTCGCCGTCATTGCCGGTGAAGGTGCCGGTGCGCGAGTTGAAGCTGCGGTAGCGGTCCGAGCAATACTCGTACCAGGCGCGGGTCCACGGCTCGGCATAGCGGTCGGCATAGACCGTACGCGGCTGCACGTAATAGCGCGGCTGTTGCACGTAATAGCGGCGCACCGGCCGGTCGACATAATAGTCGTCACCATAGGCCGGTTCGTAATAGCGCGGCCCGGGGTTGCTGAGCGCGCTGCCGATCAGGGCGCCCGCCGCGAGGCCGACAACGCCGGCGGCGAGGGCGTCACCGCCACGGTCGTGATGATGGCGCCAGCGCCAGTCATCGGCATTGGCCGCCGAGAAGGTGGCCAATGTGGTCGCGGCAATGCCAACGCTCAGGATGGCGGTCTTGAGAAAGCGGTTCATTTTCGGTCTCCTTCGCGCCGGCCCGCGCATTTTTTCGGGGGATACAGACCGGCTTTAGCAAAGGTTAATAGAAGACCTTGGCTGAACGGAGGCTGAACGGAAATCGGCGCAACCGATTTTTCGTGGCCTGGCGATTTTTCGTGGCTTGGCGATTTTTCGAGCCCGGGCGACTTTTTCGAGCCTGGGCGATTTTTTCGAAGCCGGGTCGACTTTTCCGGACCTGGGCACAATCCATTCCGGGCGGGAGCGGTCCCGCCTCAAAAGCTTCCGTCGGATCCGTCGTGGCCGGCTTAGCCGATCGACAGATTGACGGCCTTCGGACCCTTGCCGCGCTTGTCCGGCTCGGTGTCGAATGTCACTTTCTGCCCATCCTCAAGACCGGGAAGGCCCGACGCCTGCACAGCCGAGATGTGGACGAAGACATCCTTCGCGCCATCATCGGGCGTGATGAAGCCGAAGCCCTTGGCATGGTTGAAGAATTTGACGGTGCCGGTCTGCGGCATGGGAAACTCCTTTGATCCCATCAAGTCAAGTCTCGGGCCGGCAAAACTGCCCGAGAGGAAATTTGTCCTTTATTTTAGCGCTATCGGCAAGAGAAAGTTTTCGCCTGCCGATGCAGGCATTTGCGCGCAAAAAAAGGCGCGACCGTTTCGGTCGCGCCTTCGCAATTTCAGGCCTGTCCAGAAGCCGGTTCACGATCCTGCCGCATCATTGCATCCGCAAGGACAGGCGGTTCCGGCGATCAGGCGGCGCGCAGGTTGACCGCCTTCGGGCCCTTGCCCATGCGGTCCGGCTCGACGTCGAAGGTGACCTTCTGGCCGTCGACCAGCGTGCGCAGGCCAGAGGCCTCGATCGCGGAAATGTGGACGAACACGTCCTTGGCGCCGCCATCCGGCGTGATGAAGCCGAAGCCTTTGGTGGCATTGAAGAACTTTACGGTACCGGTCTGGGCCATTGGGGAAAACTCCTTCACCCGTGTCAGTCTTGTGGTTTGCCCGCTGCCTCGCGCCTTGGGCAAATCCTGGTGGTTGCTTCGGCGGTCATGCATTCGCGCATGGTCAAACCCCCCGCCGAAAAACGGGGTTGTCAGAGATTCACACTTATCGGGGAAAGGTCGTCCAAAACGTTCCGCTCTCCGGGTCGCAAATGCCCGAACATGGTTTTTATTACACGGAAACGTGAAGGTTGCAATACGACGCTCGCGGGCGGCCCGCGGCGCGTCCAACGCTGGGGTCTCGATAGACCCGGCCTCTTTACCGGTCATCGGCCAGAGACGGGCCAAGCATGGGCCAGCGCGAGGCTGCTCTCGGCTCCACAAACGGTGGTTGCGTTTGTGGCGGGGAATGCGAGGATCGCGAGCCGGCGTCACGCTTCGGGATGGAGAAGGGACATATGCGGTTTCTTGCGGTCTCGCGGCAGGGCATCGTCATTTTCATGCTGTCCGCGCTGCTGGCGGCCTGCACCCTCGTCGTCGACGATGGCCCGCGCCCGCGGCCGCCCCAGCCACATCCGCAGCTCTGCACCATGCAATACCAACCGGTCTGCGCCCGGCGCGGCGGCGACCGCCAGACCTTCGCCAATGCCTGCCTGGCTGAAACGGAAGGCTACCGCATCGTGCGCGAAGGTCCTTGCTGCGACGGTGGTGGTGGGGAGCAGACGTTCTGCACGCGCGAATACGCGCCGGTTCGCGGCAGGCGCCACGGACAAGTGCGCACCTTCCCGAACGCATGCGAGGCGCGCGCGGCGGACTATCGCATCGTCGGCGACGGGCCCTGCTGAGAAGGCGGCGGCGTCCACCTTCGCGAATGGATACCGCGCTGGGCGCTGACGCTTTGTCTTGAATCTCTTGCCCGCATGGCTTAGGTCCGGCGGACCAACAAACACGGCAGGTTTCCCATTAACAGAGATCACAGAAGAGCGGCAAACGCCGGTGGCAGGCCAGGTGGCTCGGCCAGCCCGCTCGACCCGTATGTGCAAAAGGCGCTGCAACTGCATCAGGCAGGCCGGCGCCAGGAGGCCGAGGCACTCTACCGGCAGGTCCTGGGGCAGCAGCCAAACCATGTCGCCGCGCTGCATTTCCTCGGATTGCTGCTGCACCAGACCGGCAGGAGCGAAGAAGGGCTCGACCTCATCGAGCAGTCGGTGACCTTGCAGCCCGAGAATGCCGACTTCCTCAACAATATGGGCACGGTCATGCGCGACCTGGGGCGCATCGCCGCCGCGGTCGATTTCTTCCGCGGCGCGGTGGATATCCGGCCGGACCAACTGGCCGCGCGCGACAATCTCGGTTCGTCGCTGAAGCAACTTGGCCAGTTTGACGCGGCCGAGGAGATCTATCGCGGCACGATCGGCCGCAACCCGTTCCATGTCCGCGCGCGCATCGGCCTTGCCGAGACGCTGCAGGAAGCCGGACGGCTGGACGAGGCGATCGCGCTGTTTCGCGAGGCGCTGTCGATCCGGCCGAAGGACGCCGAGCTGCTCTACGGGCTGGGCGTCGCGATGATGGAGAAGGGCAAGCTCGACGAGGCCGCCGATCTCGCGCGCCAAGCGGTGGCGATCGCTCCCGCCATGGCCAAAGCCTGGCTTCTGCTGACGCAGGTCAAGCGCCAGACCGAGCGCGACAAGGAACTCTCCGGCATGGAGGCCGAGCACGCCAAGGCGCCGCAGGGCAGCCTCGCGCGCATGCAGCTCTCCTTCGGCCTGGGCAAGGTCAATGACGACCTCAAGGATTATGGCCGCGCCTTCGACTATTTCGCCGAGGGCAATGCCATCCGCCGCAAGGTCATCAACTACGATGCAGCCCGCACGCGCAACGAGTTCGAGGCAATGAAGGATGCCTTCGACACGGCCTTCTTCGAGAAGCACAGGCCAAGCGGCATTTCCGACGACACGCCGATCTTCGTCGTCGGCATGCCGCGTTCCGGCACCACGCTGGTCGAGCAGATCATCGCCAGCCACCCCCAGGTCTTTGGCGCCGGCGAGTTGAACATCCTGAAGACGGCCGTTGGCAAGCAGTTTCCGATGAACATGCCGGGCGGCTTTCCCGCCGGTATCGCCGACGTGCCCGACAAGGCCTTCGCCGAAGCCGGCCAGGCCTATCTCGACATGCTGCATGCCCGCTATCCGGGCTATCGTCATGTCACCGACAAGATGCCGGGCAACTTCCTGCTGGTCGGCTTCCTGCACATGATGCTGCCGAAGGCCAAGATCGTCCATTGCGCGCGCGATGCGGCGGCGACGTGCCTGTCGATCTTCAAGGTGCATTTCCGCGGCGACAGCCACCGCTACGGCTACGACCTCGGCGAGCTCGCCGATTTCCATAATCTCTACACCGACATCATGGCGCATTGGCACAAGGTGCTGCCGGGCGTCGTGCACGATGTCCGCTATGAGGATTTCGTCGCCGACCAGGAAGGGCAGACAAGGGCGCTGATGGCGTATCTCGGCCTGCCTTGGGACGACAAGGTGCTGTCGTTCCACGAGACCGACCGGCCGGTGCGCACCGCATCGGCGGCGCAGGTGCGCCAGCCGATGTATCAGGGCTCCGTCGATCTATGGAAGCGGTATGGGGACAAGCTCAAGCCGCTTCTCGATAAGCTCCAGAACGGATAGGGCGGCATTATACCGGTAGGCCGTTTGCTCTGAGTCATCGCAGACCTTCGAGATTAGCCGCTGCCTCGCAATTTCGTCATTCCAGGGCGAAGCAGGAGCGAAGCTCCGTCGCGGAGACCCTGGAATCCATGCCGTTACCTGCGCGAAGATTGCAGCGGAACAGAATTCTGGACCGTAGCGGCGCCTCTATGTCACGGCATGGATCCTCGGGTCTGCGCAGGAGCTCCGCTCCTGCTCCGCCCGTGGATGACGACCGATGGGCCGCCCGACTACAGCTCTATGAACGGCTGGAAGCCGCCGAAGATCATGCGCTTGCCGTCGAATGGCATGGTGGACCAGTCCATCTTGAGACGCTCATCGGCCATCACTTTCGCCATGACAGCGTCGCGGCTCTGTTTGGATTCGTAGACGACCCAGGAGAAGATGACGACCTCGTCGTCCTTGGCCTGCACGGCGCGCGGGAACGAGGTCAGCTCGCCATAAGGCACGTCGTCGCCGACGCATTCGACATAAGCGAGCGCGCCATGCTCCATCCAGACGGCGCCGCCCTTGTTGGCCAGCTTCTTGTAGTCGTCGAGATTTGCCTTCGGCACGGCAAGCACGAAACCATCGACATAGGACATGATGAAACTCCTCGGTTGGGTGCAGCTCTCCCTTCTCCCCCTGTGGGAGAAGGTGGATCGGCGCGCAGCGCCGAGACGGATGAGGGGTGTTCCAGCTTGGCGCCAAGCTTACCCCTCACCCGGATTGCCAGCCGAATTGCGAAGGGCAATTCGGGGCAATCCGACCTCTCCCACAGGGGGAGAGGTAGAAGGGCTCACTTCACCGGCGCGTTCATCGCCCAGGCGACGCCGAAGGGGTCTTTCACCTGGCCCCAGCGGTCGCCCCAGAACATCACCTGGAGCGGGGTGACGACCTCGCAGCCGGCATCGACCGCGCGCTTCCACCAGGCATCGATATCGTCGCTGCCGAGATGGAGCTGCAGCGTATAGCCCTGCGCCGCCTGGTGCGGATGGCCGTGCTCGGGATAGGCATCACCCAGCATCAGCGTCGAGCCGTTGACATAGAGATGGATGTGCATGGTGCGGCCCTTGTCGTCCGGCGGATAGGCGAACACTTCCTCCGCGCCGAAAGCCCTCTTGTAGAATTCGGCGGCCTTGATGGCGCCGTCGACCTGCAGGTAGGGGGTCAATCCGCCAAGGACCTTGGCGCGGGGCGGGGTCTGGTCGTTCATTCTCGTGTTCCTCTTCACGGGTTGATCTGGTTTGCCACCCAAGGACGGACGAAGCGGCGGCGATCCTACATGCCTCTCGAAAATTTTCTAAAGGGCCGGTTCCCGGCAGTCCGGGCGACCGGAGAACAATCGCATTGGATATGCCACTTTATATGACCTTCGCCGAGAACGTGGCGGCGCGGCGGCTGTCGCGCGTTTCGAAGATTTCCGGAAAGCCGATGTCCTTGCGCAGTTCGGCGGGCAGCGAAAGCAGGATGCGCTCGCTGCGATGACGGGCACGCGCAGCGGCATAGCGGTTGGCGAGGCGGCCGATGGACGACAGTACCGACATGTTGGTTCTCCCTGGTTGATGCCGGCATCATCGTGTCGGCGTCCCAAGGACGAGGCGGCAGCAGGCGATCCGACAGATCGCTGCGATCTTTTTTCAGAACACCGACGCGGCCAGCGCGGTGTCGTAATATTCCACCATCTCGACGATCTCGCCGTCGCGCACCGTCCAGAAATCGGCGGTGCGCATGATGAACTCCTCGCCGGTGGCGCGTCGCGTCATGTGGATCTCGACCTGCGCCGCGACCTTGTCGCCGCCGTCGACGATCTCGACCGGGACGAAGTGCCGGTATTCGAAGTCGTCGTCGAGCGCCAGGAGCCTGGAGAGGAATTCCTGCTTGCCGTGCGCGGTGCCGGCATGACGCGATTGCCGGGGATCGGCAATCCAGCGGAACACGACATCCTCGGCGCAATGCGCGAGGGCGCCCTCGATGTCACGCTCCGCATAGGCCTGGTAGAGATTGCTGACGATGTCTACTGCACGCATGGCCCGTTCCCTCCATGGTTGAGCAATTCAAGATGCTCCTTTTTTAGCAGATGGAAAAGTATTGCCGGGCCGGCGGTACCAGCCCAGCAGATATTGTCTCTCAGTTCGGCGTTTCGGCGACCGAGCGGAAGAACGCCTCAGGGTCGTCGATCTCGGTCAGCCGCCGCCTGTCGATCAGCCAGAAGCGGTTGCCGACGGCGCGGATGAAGGAGCGGTCATGCGAAGCGAGCAGGCAGCTCGCCTGATGCTTCAACAATTCGTCCTCCAACGCTTCCTGGCCGTCGATGTCGAGATGGTTTGTCGGCTCGTCGAGCAGATAGAAATTGGGATGGACGAGCCGGAGCACCAGCATCATCAGCCTCGACTTCTGTCCGCCGGACAGAGTGCCGATCTTCCGCTCCTGCATCTCGATCGCGACGCCGGCGCCGGCGAGCAGCGAGCGGGCGCGCTGCTCGCCGACCTCGAAGCGGTGCGAGACCATCGTAAGCGGCGTGTCGTCGCCATCGATACCCGACAGCGCCTGATCGCCATAACCGAGCACGGTCGACGGCGTCACCTTGATGTCCGCGACCGAACCCGGCTCGGCGATGGCGTCGCGGATCATCGCGATGAAGCGCGTCTTGCCGACGCCGTTGCGGCCGAGCAGCGCGAAGCGATCGCCCTGGCAGATGTGGCGCTTGCCGGTCCTGAACAGCAGCGTGCCGTCAGGGGTTTCGACCGCCGCGTCTTCCAGCGTGATCAGCACCTTGGCGTGGGTGCCGCGGTTGGCCAGCTTGATCGCGCCGGCCGAGCGTTCGCGATGTGCCGCCACGGCGGCATCCTCCAGCTTCTCGGCCCGCTCCTTGAGCTGCATGGTCTTCACCGTCAAAAGGTCGCTGCCGGAATTGATGCCGATGTTGTTGAGTTTGGCGGCCTGCTTGCGCAGCTGCTGGGCGATCTTGATGTCCCGCTCGAACTTGCGCGCCGTCGATGCGTCGAGCTCGTCGAGCGCCTGCCGGGCGCGGGAATAAGGCAGCGCGAACACCGACGAGTCTTCGGGACGCAGGAACAGCGTGCGGTTGGTGGTGGCGTCGAGGAAGGCGCGGTCGTGGCTGGCGATGATCACCGGCACCTCGCGCGGCAGCGCGTTCAGCCATGTTTCCAGCTGGCTGATCCTGACGAGGTCGAGATGATTGGTCGGCTCGTCGAGCAGAAGCACGTCCGGATCGGTGACCCAGACGCGCGCGATCAGTGCCAGCCGCTGCCAGCCGCCGCTCAGCGCGCGCATCGGCCGGGCGCGCATGTCTTCCGGCACTTCGAGTGAATCCAGCACGACATCGACGCGCCAGAGCTCGCTGTCGCGCTGCTCGGCCGGCAAGGCATCGGCGACGACGTCATGGAAGCTGCGGCCGAGCAATGCGTTGGGGACAGACTGCTCGACATGGCCGACGCGCAGGCCGCGCGACCGGGTGATGTCGCCGAAGGTGGCTTCGAACTCGCCGGCCAGGCATTTGAGAAGCGTGGATTTGCCACGGCCATTGGCCGCGACGATGCCGAGGCGATCGCCGGCGGCGACAGTGAGGTCGAGATTGGAGAAGAGCGGCGCACTCATGGTGACGCCGAGGGATTTGAGGCTGATCAGGGCCATGTCGATTTCTCTGGTCTGTCCGGAAAATCCGGCGAATGCACTTTGACGGCGCGCCGGCAGACCATCAGGCCAAGCTCAGCGACACCACGAAGGGCAGACCAAAAATCGAAGCGGGGGAATTCCCGGACCGTCCTGGTCAGCCCTGCAAGCAAGCTCGCAGGGCGCAAATCGGGCCACGCTGACGATGGTGGTAATAGTTCACGCAGCCCTCCTTCAGGATGTTCGAGACGAGGGATGGGTACACCGGGGGAGGGGTTGGTGGCAAGGGCGCTTTACCTTCTCCCCTTGTGGAGAAGGTGGCCGAGAGAAGCTCGGTCGGATGAGGGGTGTTCCAGGGAACGCAAACGTCTCACTCCGCTGGAACACCCCTCATCCGTCTCGGCGCTGCGCGCCGATCCACCTTCTCCCACAGGGGGAGAAGGAAAAGGCGCTACTGCCCCGGCCGCCCGGTCTTGCCCGGCCGTCGTTTCTGCCGGCGCTCGTCACCCGGGTCTTCGTAGGAACCGATGCCGGCGCGCTGGCGAACGATTGGTTTAGAGGAGTCGTCGCGTTCCTTCGCGCCCCCCTCTGTCCTGCCGGACATCTCGCCCATTTGGGGGGAGATCGGCTTTGGCTTCGCCGGCACTTTTCCCTCGACCGGCTTTTCCGTCCGCCGCACCGTCATTTCGTCGAGCGAGTTCTTGCGGAACAGCGGCTTGGTGCGATCGCCGGGAATGCCGAAATCGGAACCGTGCGCTTCGGACGCCGACTGTTTCTTGAACAGCGAGCGCGACACCGCGCCGGCCGGGGTTGTCATGTCTGTGCCTGGCCCCATGTCGTCGATCGACGGCTTGGCGAACAGCGGCTTCTTCACCGGCACGGCGCCGTCGGCGCCCATCTCGTCGAGATGCGGCTTGCGGAAGAGGTTGGGCCGGGCAGCCTTGGCCGCCTCCTCGGCGGCGCGGGCTTCGTCGAGTTGGCGGAAGCGCTCCTGTTCCTCGACCGTACGATGTTTGGCCACGCCCTTGTTGTGCTTGCCCTTTTCGCGGCCCGATGCAGGACTTTGGCTTTCCACCTCGCGCGCCAGCGGGTCGTCGGAGATGGCAAGCTCCATCTCGCGCAGCCGCTTGATCTCGTCGCGGACGCGCGCGGCCTTCTCGAAGTCGAGATTGGCGGCGGCGTCGCGCATCTGCTTGTCGAGTGCCTCGAGATGGGTTTTCAAATTGTTGCCGATCATCGCACCGGCATCGTCGGTGAACTGTGAGATGTCGGCGCGGACATGGTCCTTCTCGTAGACCGAGTCGAGGATGTCGGCGATGCGCGACTTGACCGATTCCGGCGTGATGCCGTTGGCGGTGTTCCACTCCATCTGCTTCTCGCGGCGGCGGTTGGTCTCCGCCATCGCCCGCTCCATCGAGCCGGTGATCTGGTCGGCATAGAGGATGACCTTGCCGTCGACGTTGCGGGCGGCGCGGCCGATGGTCTGGATCAGCGAGGTTTCGGAACGCAGGAAGCCTTCCTTGTCGGCATCGAGAATGGCGACGAAGCCGCATTCGGGAATGTCGAGGCCTTCGCGCAAAAGGTTGATGCCGACCAGCACGTCGAAGGCGCCGAGGCGCAGGTCGCGCAGGATCTCGATGCGCTCCAGCGTGTCGATGTCGGAATGCATGTAGCGGACGCGGATGCCGTTCTCATGCAGGTATTCGGTCAGGTCCTCGGCCATGCGCTTGGTCAGCACGGTGACCAGCGTGCGATAGCCCGCCCGGGTCGTGTCCCGGATCTCGCCGACGACGTCATCGACCTGGCTCTTGGCTGGACGCACCTCGACCGGCGGATCGATCAACCCGGTCGGGCGGATGACCTGCTCGGCGAAGACGCCGCCGGACTGCTCCAGTTCCCAGCCACCGGGCGTCGCCGAAACCGCGACCGAGAGGGGACGCATGGCGTCCCATTCCTCGAAGCGCAGAGGCCGGTTGTCCATGCAGGAGGGCAGGCGGAAACCGTATTCGGCAAGCGTGGCCTTGCGGCGGAAGTCGCCGCGATACATGCCGCCGATCTGCGGCACGGTGACGTGGCTCTCGTCGATGAAGATCAGCGCATTGTCCGGCACATATTCGAACAAGGTCGGCGGCGGATCGCCCGGCTGGCGGCCGGTGAGATAGCGCGAATAGTTCTCGATGCCGGCGCAGGAACCGGTCGCCTCCAGCATCTCCAAATCGAAGCGCGTGCGCTGTTCGAGCCGCTGCGCTTCCAGAAGACGGCCAGCCTTTTCAAGCTCTTGCAGGCGGTGCTTGAGCTCCTCCTTGATCGACTTGATGGCTTGATTCAAGGTCGGGCGCGGCGTCACATAGTGCGAGTTGGCGTAGATCTTGACGCTCTTCAGTTCGCCGGTCTTCTGCCCGGTCAGCGGATCGAATTCGGTGATCGACTCGATCTCGTCGCCGAACATCGAGATGCGCCAGGCCCGGTCTTCCAGGTGAGCCGGAAAGATCTCGATCGTGTCGCCGCGCACGCGAAACGAGCCGCGCACGAAGTTGATGTCCTGGCGCTTGTATTGCTGGGCGACGAGGTCGGCGAGCAGGGAGCGCTGGTCGAGCCGATCGCCGACCTGCATCTGGAAGGTCATGGCCGTATAGGTCTCGACCGAGCCGATACCGTAGATGCAGGAGACCGAGGCGACGATGATGACGTCGTCGCGCTCGAGCAGCGAGCGCGTCGCCGAGTGGCGCATGCGGTCGATCTGCTCGTTGATCGAGGATTCCTTCTCGATATAGGTGTCGGTGCGCGGAACGTAGGCTTCCGGCTGGTAATAGTCGTAGTAGGAGACGAAATACTCGACCGCGTTTTCGGGGAAGAATTTCTTGAACTCGGCGTAAAGCTGCGCGGCCAGCGTCTTGTTGGGCGCCAGGATGAGGGCGGGGCGCTGCGTCTCCTCGATCACCTTGGCCATGGTGAAGGTCTTGCCCGAGCCGGTGACGCCGAGCAGCACCTGGGTGCGGTCGTTCCGGTCGACGCCTTCGACGAGGTCCTTGATGGCGGTCGGCTGATCGCCGGCCGGCTCGAAATCCGATACCATCTTGATGGCGATGCCGCCTTCCGACTTTTCTGGCCGGGCCGGTCGGTGCGGCGTCCAGAGCTGGCCGTCCTTGTGCAGCGGATTGCCGGATTCGATCAACGCCGACAGTGCCGCGACGGTCGCGGTGACGCTGCTCGAGGAAACCGACTCGGCGTCCTCCAAGCTGATGTCGAGGCCGGCCACCGGGTTGAGGCCGGCGGCCGCGCGTTCCTTCGCCGACGCGGCGCCGCCCATCGAGGTGCCGCGCGCCGTGCGTCCGGGCGCCGAGGAGCGCTCGGGTATCTTTTTCGGGGCTTTCGCCTTCGGCTGCTTCTCCGCCTCGCGCTCGATCTGCCCGGCCCAATCGGAGATCGAGCCGGTCAGCGGCGCGCCGGAAAACTCTGCCTGCGGCGCTTCGGCGAAGCCGCCTGGGTTCAGCGGTTCGGCGGCGTCGAGGAATTCGGTCAGCGGGTTGCGCCGCTTCGGCGCGCCGTCTTGCGAAGGCGTCTTCTTGTCAGGATGTCTGGCCATGACCCCGAATATGGGTGGACTCGGCCAAAATGGAAAGGGCCGAGTGATTGGGCGCCGGCCGAGCGCGGACGCTGCTGACAGAAGGCTGTCAGGAGAGACGTCATGACTTGGTGAACCGGGTATCGTCTACCGCCGACGTTGCGGGCGCGGCAAGCGCCGCGGCGATGCTGCGTGTTGCAGGCCGCTATGGGCCACGAGCGCTATTGGTTGTCGCCACCTCGAGGATTGGGTTCCCGCCAGAGGCGGGGGAGAGGTGTCCGCGAAGCGGACGGAGAGGGTTCTTCGCAGGGCGCTCCCTCTCCGTCTCGGCTTCGCCGAGCCACCTCTCCCCCATTGCATGGGGGGCGCGGAACCCAGTCCTGCCATGTCTCAGTTGAACCACAGCGCAAAGGTCAAAAATCCGGCGCCGCCGAACTGGCGCTGGATCTGGTCGAAATCGTCGCTGCTGAGGATCTTGCCGCTTTCGAGATAGGGCGCGATGCCGGGGCCGGTGATCGACAGCACCAGATCGAAGGGTTTCGGCTCGTCGAAGAAGCGCTTCATGTTGATGCCCTTGCCGGTGATGCGGAAATGCGGCAGCAGCACGCGGCCTTCGAGCAGGTCCTCGGCCACCGTCAGCGTGGCCAGCCAGGCCTGCACCTGTTCCTCGCCGACCTCGAGGCCGGTCAGCGGGTTGATGCCCTTCTGCTGCGGTCCCGGCAACCATTCGCGGTCGTTGTCGGTCTCGGCCAGGATCGCTTTCCAGTTCTCGCGCGACAGCCGGATCATCTCCAGCAGGTGGCGGCGCGCGGCCTGCCGGCGTTCCGGCTCGATCACCGGCCAGTTGACGAGATGCACCAACGAGATGAAGTCGGCGAAGCGCCATTCCGAGGCGAACATGTTGCCGCTCATGCCGCCGTCCGGCGGCACCAGTGCGTCCTGTAGCGGCAGTTTTGCCCGCGGGAAGAGCATGTGGAAGGAGCCGTCGAAGGCATTGCGGAAATCATGCGCCAGCCAGAAATCGGCCTGCGCCATCAGGAATTCGGCGTAGCCCTGCAGCCAGAAACCGTCGGCGCGGTCGAAGCGGAAGGTGAGCGAGGGCGCGGTATTGCTCGTGTCGATGCTGCCACGTGAGAGCGACGCCATGATGGCGGCGAAGCTTTCGTCTGGCGCAATCACGCCGTCTTCGTTGAGATCGATACCGGCGCGGGTGAGGTCGACAACCATGCCGATGTCGGCGTTGGCTGGGACTGAGCCGAGCGTGGCGGCGGATTTTTCGAGCCGGTCGCGGAAGGCGACCAGGATGGCTCGGAATTCTTCGTAAGTCAGCGGCTGCGGGTTGGGATTGTCCGGCACGGGCAACCGCATCAGCGGCAGCATGAAGGATTTCGGGCTCTCGAACCCGTGGCGATGCAGGCCGCCGGCGAGGAGCTCAAGTGCGGTGAAGAATTCGCCGGCGCCGGCCGCATAGGCCGCTGCCGGGTCCTTGGCCGCTGCCACCTCCAGCGTCGCCAGCGCAGTGTTCCGCTCGGCCACGCTTTTCGCTTCGAACATCGACTTGGCCGCGTCCGGCATCTCCGCCCAGGCGAAGGACGCCGGCAGGAACATCGACAGGGCAATTGCAAACACTGCTTTGAGCGACATCGTCATCGTCCTCCACTGCGCGGGCGCGGTGAGCATACACGTATTTTGGTCAGCCCGAGATATCTGCCGCGGGATCACTCGGCGGCCGGCTTCAACCGGCCCGTCAGACAGTCTACACAGGACAAAACTGGACGTGTCCGTGTCGAATTATCCGCTCTCCTACAAGCTGTCGTGGCTGCCTCGCCTGCTGAGACCGTCGCTTGCCGGCGACCGGAACGGTTTGGCAGCGCCCGCGGCGACGTTGATCGATCCGCAGCCCATGCGGAAGGCACGGGTGGCCTTCGTTGGCGACATTTCGGCGGTCGCCAATCGCGATGCGCCGGAATGCGATCCGGCGATCGCCGCGCTGCTTTCATCCGCCGACCTCGTGGTCGGCAATTGCGAAAGCCCGATCGTCGAACGCCCACATGCGGCAATGGGCACGTGGCTTGGCACGCATCACGCGATGAGCGAGCGTTTCCTGGCGCATGCGCTGAAAAATGCCGGCATCGCGCGCGACAGGCTCGTGCTGTCGCTGGCCAACAATCATGTGCTCGATCAGGGCATAGCCGGTTTCGAGGAAACGCTCGCAGCGCTCAGGCGGCTCGGGATTCGAACCATCGGCACGGTTGCGGGCGGACCGGTCCAGCGTCATGCCGCCGGACCGCTGGCGATCGGCTTTGCCGCCTTTACGCTCTGGCGCAACACGGACGCCGCGCCGTTCGAGGAGCGCATCTCGAGGCGTGCGGCCGAATGGCCGCTCGACGCTGTTGCCGGCATCGACCTCGCCTGCGCGGTGCCGCACTGGGACTGGGAGTTCCGGCACTTTCCACGGCCGGCGACGCGGGCGTTGGCGAGGCGGCTCCAGGATCGCGGCGCGCGGCTGATCGTCGGGCATCACTCCCATGTCGTGCAGCCCGTCGGGCGCATCGGCGGCAGCGTGATCGCCTATGGCCTTGGCGATTTCCTCGGCACTGCCTTTGCCAGGCTGCCTTGGCCGGCACGCGTCGGCTCGATATTCGTCGTCGATGTCAGCGCCGATCCGGCCACGCGCGGCGCGATTGCCGCCTACAGGATGCATTTCTTCATGCGGTTGCGGGCAGGCAGCCATGAGCGGCTGGTGCCGGTCGAGGCCCTGGATGGCGCGCTCAAGCCGCGGGTCGCTGGCCGGCTGGAGGCGATTTTTCCTACCTTGAGGGACTAGTCCCCCTGGCACAGAGTGCGTTGGCAGATCCCATGCTTGGCGATTGGCTGAAACGCCCGTCGCGATCGTCATCCACGGGCGGAGCAAGGAGCGTAGCGACGCGCGCAGACCCGAGGATCCATTCCGTGACTTGGAAGCGACGCGCGTAGACCCTAGAATGACGAGGTCCGGCAGCCTTCAGCTCATCGCCAGCGTTTGCGCTGACTACCCCCAACGGACGTTGATAACCTTGCCCGCCGACAGGCCTGCAATCTTTCAAAATCCCTGTGTTGGGGAACTAGCCGCCTACCGCCGCGAGCGCAGGCGACTTTCGCGCGAAAGCAGTTATCATAGCCCATCTCAGCGGCGGCCGGGGGTGGCCATGGAAGCAGCGGATTTCATGCCGAGCGAAGCGGTCATCGCGGGCATCAGGCGCGGCATCGAGGACTATGAGGCAAAACGGGCGTCAGCCCAGCGACAGGTGCGTTGGCGTGTGCCCGTGTTCGTCGGTCTGGTCGTCGTCTTCGTGGCGCTCGTGGCCTGGTTGTTCAACGCTGTCGCCGATCCCCATGAACAGTGGTTATCGACGCCGCATGTCTTTCTCTACCTCGGCGGCCTCGTTGCCGCGGTGCTGCTCTATTTCCAGGCGCTGCGGCCGGCGACGCGGCTGCAGCAATCCTTCCGCGACACGCTGCTGCCGATGATCTTCGGCTTCGTGCGCGACGTGCGCTACCAGCACGGCGTGCGGCCGAACTCCTTCGACAGGATGCCGCGCGAAACGGTCGGCGCCTTCAGCCGGCAGAGCTTCGACGACATCATTTCGGGACGCTATGAGGATTTTGCGTTCGAGCTTTACGAGGCGAAGCTCTGGGAAGGCTCGGGCAAGAGCGAGACGGTTGCCTTCAAGGGCGTCATCGTCGCGTTCGAGACCATCGAGCCGTTCCCGGGAACGCTGGTTGCGGCGCGCAAGGCCGGTAAGGTAACGCACTTCTTCCGCGGCATGTTCGCCTCGAAGATGCAGGAGCTGTCATCCGGCGTCGACGACTTGGATGCCACCTATGAATTCCGCACCGACAATGTCGAGGCGGCGCGGCCGCTGGTGACCGGCCGGATGGCGCAGGCGCTGACCTGGCTGCGCGAGACATGGCCCTACGATCAGGCGCGGGTGGCGCTCAGCGGCAGCGACGGCTTTCTGTTGATGCCGCGATCGAAGAACTTCTTCGAGCTGCCGGATATTGCGCAGCCGATCGATTACACCATTCATGTCGCGCCGATGATCACCGATCTCGGCGCGATGCTGGCAACGGCGGCGCTGGTGCGCAAGATCGGCGCGAGGGACGAGGCGGCCGGGTAAGGTTCAGCAATCGAAGCCGTATGCAGAACGCAGGTTATCCGCCTCTTCCTTCGACATCTTCTTGAGCATAACGCAGACGGTGAAGCTGCCGACCTGATGGCCGTTTTTGGTGTAGCCCCAGTCGGAAATATCGTCCCTGGTGAATTCGATGTTCTGGCCGAGGACGACGTTGCGGACGATTTCCGGCTCGTTCGCCAATATGCCGACGAGGCCGGTGTCGGTCCGCTTGAATGGTATGACCCAGAAATGCTCCGTCGCATTGCCGTCGACGATCATCACCTTCAGCTTGAACTTATCGGTTCCCGGCAGCGGAGCATCGGACAAAGCCAGGAATTCATCCAGGCCGGATCGCGCCTTCTCGATTGCCGCGGCCATCTCGGCGTCGTCCGAGACGATCATCATGGCCTTGTCGTCGCTTTGCGCCCAAGCATCCAAAGGAGCGAGCGCCAGCAGCAAGCATAGCGCGATACGAATGGCAATTGTCATGACACCCCCCGGTCAAGGCCAATATCCTTGCGCATTATTTTCGAGCAATGTGTCGGCTTTATCAATCAGAGAACCGGCCCACGCCAATTGTCATCGGGGAATGATAAGGAAGCGGCTTCGGCCGCCGAAACGAGGCCGCCATCGAACGCGGTGATCAGAACTGCGCGGAGAGGACAGGATATGCGACTGAGATTAGCGGCAGCAGTGCTCGCGGTGATCGTGCTTTGCACCGGACCAACCCGTGCCGACGACCCGAAGGCGTTCAAGCTGACGATCGACGGCGTGACGGTCGACATCGATCCGGGCGAGGATATCGACGTGACGCTGCCCGGCGGCAAGACCAGCAAGGTGCGGATCGACCACAATGATTTCGCGACCTTCTCGGGCGGCACATTCTCCTTCGTCCATCCGAGCACCAATTCGGTCACCAAGACCGATCTTGGCGAAGGCATCGCCCAGTATCTGATGGCATCGGCGCTCGGCACCCTCGTCGTGGTGCAGAAATACGACAAGATGAACCCGGTCTCCCTCAACCAGCTGATGCTGCAGGAGATGACCAAGGAAACGGTCCAGGCGGGTGGACAGCTGACGCAGCGGGCGACGACCCGCAAGCTCGCCGACGGCAAGGAGTTGACGGGCCTCAAGGCCACCGTGAAGACGCGCACCGACAGTGCGGATTTCGAGATCGTCGGCTTCGGCACCGTCGATCAGGGGCTGCTCTTCATCACGCGCATCGGCGACCAGGACAACGCCACCGAACAGCCGCTGATCGACAAGTTCTGGGAGACCTTGAAGATCAAGCTGTAGGGCGCGTGACGATGTTCAGGTGAGGCCGGCTTAACTCGAGTCTCGACACGCCTTGTTGGACAGGCTCACAGCCCGGTCAGACCGGCCAGCCAGTTCGCCGAGCGCTTCGCCGCGTCCACCGTTGCGCCGGCGGCGCGGCTGAGATCGGTCTTGACCACGGCATAGCCGGCCGTGGTGCGGTAGAGCACGGCGCGTCCGCCATCGACCGACCCGTCGAAGGCCACAGGTTTCGCGGCCTCCGTTTCGCTGGCGGTCACCGTTCCACCGACCGGGGCGCTGGGGCGATGGTCGAGCTCGGGCGGCAGCGGGGCGATGGTTTCGACGACGCGGTTCCTGGGCTTCAGATCCGGTCTGGAGGCTTTCGCGGCAAGCTCGGACGACGAGGCCGAGCCCTTGACGCGGCAGATGCCTGAAACCAGCGGATAGTTGAAATTGCGCTGGTGCAGCATCTGGCTCTTCATCGCCGCCTCGCAGTCGGCGATCGTCGACCATTTGGCCGGCGTCTCGCCGATATATTCGCACAGCTTGGCGTCGCAGTCGCAGCCGACAATGGTCATGGCGACAAGGGCGGTCTTGATCACGGTCTTGTCCCTTCGAATTGCCTCCCAATCCCCAATCGCATCAATCCATGCCGAACAAGGCGGGATTTGGCCGCGATTGTGAAATGTGGATGACGGGACGTTTCCGAAGGTTGCTCAGCCGGCCACTGTGACCGAAATGCCTCAGTCGTCGGCGTAAACATGTTCCAATTTGGCACGGGCCTTGGCCAGAGCCGGCAGGACCAAATGCAGCTTGCGCACGGCGACGGTCAGCGCGATGCGGCGCGTGTCGGGCGATACCGGGATCGGCTGGTTGAACAGGATGCGCGAGCCCTCGGGAGCGGTGATCTCCGCGCCCGCGGTCACCGTGATCATGATCTCGTCGTTGCCGCCGATCTCGACGAAGGAGATGCCCTTGTCGATGAGGCGCGGGAGCATCGCGGTAAAGGCCTGCGAGCGGCTGGTGACGAAGATGGTGCCGTCGCCGCCGAGATCGCGCTCGAGGAGCGTGTCCGGCTCGTTGCGCGCCGCCTCGCCGACCGGGCCCTTGGCCCAGACATGGATATCGGGCGGGCTCGGGTCGCCGGCGCCGGCCAAGGCCGATTTGCCGAGATCGGCTCCCCATTGCTTGACCGTGTCGGCCAGGCCGAAAGCGAGCTTGCGTTCGCTGGTGCGGATGGAGTCGTCGCCGGCTGCCGGCTCGACCGCAAACAGGCCGGCGCGCTTTTCGGCATAAGGAAAATCGGTCCAGGGTCCGGTGTCGAGAAAGGCGGCATAATCGCCGGCGATCTTGGCCTGGTAGATGTCGGCCGCGACGCGCTTGCCGGCGGTTGCCTCGGTCACCCGGCCGACCGTGTTCTCGTAGGCCCACTGGGTGGCGTAGTCGATCGTCAGGCCGGTGCCGATGAGCGTCGGCACGACGTAATCGAGGATGTCGATGCCGCGAGCGGAAGTCACACGGATGATCGTTGCGTAGTCCTGCCAGCAATGGCCGACATAGGCCCAATAGGGAAAGCCGCTCGGCTGATCCTTACCGACAAAGGCAGCGTAGTCGTGCGCAGCATGGACGGCCGCCCATTTCGGATAAGCGAGCCATGCCGCCTGCTCAGGCACCTGATAATCCCGTGTCGCCTGTCTCACCTTCGCGGCGAGCTGTGCCGGCGGAGCATCCTCGGCGATGCCGGGAAATGGGGTCTTGTCGAGCGCCGGGGTGGTGAGAAAGCCGTAGGCCAGCCCCAGAACCGGGACCAGTACCACGAGAACGATCAGCCAGAGGATTGTCTTGATGAGCCGTCTCAGCCAGCGCAGCAGGAACATGTCAGGCCGCGCCTGGATCGAGGGACCGGCATATCGGCATGCAAAGACCGGCACGGTCGGCGAAGATGCCGGCGACGGCAAGCTTGCGGATCAGCGGCATGAAGCATCCCCCTTCACGTCACGCTGAACGTTAGCCGATTTTAGCGCGGGGAACAGCCCGGTTGGGCAACAAAGGCGAAAGAGGTTCCCGGCGCGGGCGATCCTCGCGCACCACTCGCCTGCCTGATGGCGCACGGCAGCGATCGGTGGGGAAGGGTCCCAAAAAGACAGTTGGCGCTGGGATTTCTCCCAGCGCCTCCCTGTCAGATCAGAACCGGTTGAGGCAGCAACTTCCGTAAAGTCGTCGCGCCAGGCCAGCCTTGATTTTGACGGTCCTGCCAGTCGCCGCCCGAGGGCAGCTCCCGTTCCAGACCACGCCGATCTCCACCCTTGCGGGCTTCGCCCAGCGTGCCATCGAAGGTTTTTCCCGGCCTTCATGGCAGCATCGGTCCGCCGTCGGCGTTGGCACGCTTTCCGCGGCACCCGTAGGTCTCGGCATCCGTCCCTCCAACAGGCAAGCCTGCTCTCGTTCTGGGCCGTACGGGCCTCAGGAAATCCGCCTTGCGCTTTTGCCTTTCGGCTGGGGCGTTCAGTGGCCGCCTGAGATGGGTTCAACGTACGCCGGGTAAGGGGTTTGGGGAATGCCGGTGAGCCTGTGGATAGCGGGATTATCGGGGACCAATGGCAAAAGCCTCGGAATCCGCCGGCCGAACCCCTTAGACAGCCTGCCCCGCTTTTTTAGCAACCTTGGATGTTGGAGCCTTGCTCCGCCGCCCGGTCCGCGTTTCAATGCCGGCAAAAAGAGTTTGGTCGCCAGAGCGGGTGCCGCCGCGTATTTGCGACGAGCCTGGGGGGAGGTCGGCTTGAAGGTCGGGGTGGTTCTCAATCCGATTGCCGGAGGCGGCAGGCTCAAGCGTCATTGGGCGGAGGCGGCGGCCTCGCTCAAGACGAATTTCGGCGATTTCGACCTGCGCGAGACGCAAGGCGGCGGCGACGCCGAGCGGCTGGCGATCGACCTTGCCGCCGGCGGATGCGACCTGGTGATCGCGGCCGGCGGCGACGGCACCGCCAGCGAGGTGGCCGACGGGCTGCTGCAGGCGCGGCACGAGACCGGCCGCGAAAGCGCGCTTGGGCTCCTGCCGTGCGGCACCGGCATCGACTTCGCGCGCGGGCTTGGCCTGCCGCGCGGTATCGATGCGACACTGAAGCGGATCGCCGAGGCCGAGGGCCGCAAGATCGACGCCGGACGCATTTGCTACATCGACGACCATGGTGCGCTGGCCAGCCGCCATTTCATCAACATCGCCAGCCTCGGCCTGTCCGGCGCGACGGATCGCGCCGTCAATGCCGACAAGCGCAAGGGCAGGGCCTCGGCCAAGGCGCTGTTCTTCTGGCGCACGGTTCTGGAATTCGTCCGTTACCGCTTCCAGGATGTCCGGATCACCATCGACGACGGCGAGCCGGTCGAGGCGCGCATGGCGCTGGTGGCCGTGGCCAACGGCAAATTCTTCGGCGGCGGCATGATGATCGCGCCGGACGCCGAGCTCGCCGACGGCCAGTTCGACATCGTCATCCTGCGCGCCGCCGGCAAGCTCGGCCTGATAAGGGACATCCGCCTGCTCTATGGCGGCCGGCATCGCAATCATCCGTCGATCACCATCCTGCGTGGCCGCAAGGTGCTGGTCGAGCCGCTCGGCGATATCGAGAAGAATAGCGCGCTGGTCGACATAGACGGCGAGTCGCCAGGCCGGATTCCAGCGACCTTCGAGATTCTGCCTCGCGCGCTGACGCTGCGAAGTTGATTCAACTGGCTGAGAGGCTGATTCAATGTTTGTGGTCAGGCGATTGAAATGGCTGGCTAAATTATTTGCCGGCTATATCTCGAGCTTGGCTGGGAAGCCCGGCGCGCGCAGCTCCGTCCCGACCGCGTCCTCCAAAAGCTTGACGATCTGCGTCGACCAGGCGCCGCCGCCATAGGTGTGCTTGCCCTCCTCGAAGATCGCGTTGACGCGTGACGCGAGATCGAGAGGCGCGCCGAAATCCCTGCCCATCGCGAGCGCGAAGCCGAGGTCCTTCAGCGCCAGGTCCATGGTGAAGCCGATGTCGTAGGAACCGTTCAGAATGAGCTGGCTTTCGGTCTCGTGGACGAAGCTGTTGCCGGAAGAGGCGGCGATGGCGTGATAGGCCTGGGCGAGGTCGAGCCCGCCCCGTTTGGCAAGCATCAGCGCCTCGCCGGCGGCGACCAGATGGATGAAGGCCAGCATGTTGGTGATCACCTTGATCACCGCCGCCGAGCCTATTGGTCCCATCAGGAAGGACTTGGCGCACATCGCCTCGATGGCCGGGCGATGGCGTTCGTAGAGCGCGGCGTCGCCGCCGACGAGCGCGGTGATCCTGCCCACCGCGGCCAGATGCACGCCGCCGGTCACCGGGCATTCGAGCGTCTTGATGCCTTTTTTCGAAGCAAGGGCGGCGAGCCGCAGAATCTCGTCGCGGCCGTTGGTCGACATCTCGATCCAGGTGCCGCCGGCGGGCAGGCCCTGGAGCAATCCGTCGGGGCCGGCGAGCACCGCTTCACTGACCTTCGGCGAGGGCAGGCAGGTGATCGCGTTGCCGGCACGGGCGGCCTCGGCGGGGCTCGCCGCCGCCGTGGCGCCGAGCGCGACGAGACGCTCGACCGCCGCCGGGTCGCGGTCGAAGACCGTGACGGCAAAGCCGTTGCGCAGCAGGCTGGCGGCAAGGTTGCCGCCAAGATGGCCAAGGCCGATGAAGGCGTAAGCGAGGCGCGCGGTCACGGCATCAGCGGCGTCTGCATCATCTGCAGATGCAGGTCCTTGCCGCTATAGGGATGGGCGTCGCAGACCTCCTCGTTGAGCTCGACGCCGAGGCCCGGCTCCTTCGACGGGATGACGTTGCCGTCCTGCCATTCGATCTTCTTCTTGAGCAGTTTTTCGTGGAAACCGTCCCACTGCCTGAGCGATTCCAGGATGAGGAAGTTGGGCAGCGTGACGGCAAGCTGGATGTTGGCTGCGCCGACGATCGGGCCGCAATAGCAGTGCGGCGCCACCTGGATATGGTAGGCCTCGGCCATGGCGGCGATCTTCTTGGTCTCCAGGATGCCGCCGGAGCGGCCGAGATCGGGCTGCAGGATGGTGGCGGCGCGGTTCTCGATGACGCGGGCAAACTCGAACTTGGTCGTCAGCCGTTCGCCGGTGGCGATCGGAATGGACGTGCCGCGTGCGACCTGCGCCATGACCTCGGGCATGTCCGGCGGCACCGGCTCCTCGAACCAAAGCGGATCGTAAGGCTCGATGGCGCGCGCCATGCGCAGCGCGCCCGATGCGGTGAACTGGCCATGCGTGCCGAACAGGATGTCGGCCCTGGTGCCGACCGCCTCGCGGATCGCCTTGATCATGCGCGCCGACAGATCGATGTCGATCAGGCGCGGCTGGTGGCCGTCATAGGCGGTGTAGGGGCCGGCCGGATCGAGCTTCACGGCGTTGAAGCCCTGCTCGACATATTCGAGCGCGCAGGCGGCGGCCATGTCGGGGTCGTTGTAGACGTTCCTGCCGCGTGCATCCTCCGAATGGACGCTGCCGGTGTGCGGATAGAGATAGGTGTAGGAGCGAAGCGTCTCATGCACCTGGCCGCCGAGCAGCTTGTAGACCGGCTTGCCGGCCTCCTTGCCGACGATGTCCCAGCAGGCCATTTCGAGCGCCGAGAAGCAGCCCATGCCGGAGACGTCGGGGCGCTGGGTGAAGCCGGACGAATAGGCGCGGCGGAAGAAATTCTCGATGTCGTGCGGATCGCGGCCGACGAGATAGCGTTCGGCCATGTCCTCGATCATCCTTGCGGTGACGTGCGCGGAGAAGGTCGCGTTGTAGGCTTCGCCATAGCCGACCACGCCGCCATCGGTGGTGAGCTTGACGAAGATGAAATACTTGCCGCCGATGCCGGGCGGCGGGTTGCCGACAACCCAGGTCTTCACATCGGTGATCTTCATGTGTGGTCCTCCAGAACCAGGTCGGCGCCTTTCCATCCGGTCAGGATCGAGGCGGCGTTGGTGTTGCCCGTGATGTTGTCGGGGAAGATTGAAGCGTCGATGACGCGCAAGCCGTACAGCCCGTGAACCTTCAGCCGCGGATCGACCACGGCGCGCGACGCGTCCGGCCCCATGCGGCAGGTCGAGACCGGGTGATAGACGGTGCCCGAGCGCTTCCTGAAATCCTGGATCAGGTCGGCGTCCGACTGTATCGAGGGGCCGGGCAGAACCTCTTCCTCGATGATCTCGGCCATGGCCGGCATCGCGGCGATCCTGCGCACGAACTTCACCGCCGCCAGCATCTCGTCGACATCGGCATTGGTCGAATAGGCGTTGGGGGTGATCCTCGGATAGTCGCGCGGATTGTTCGAGCGGATCATGATCTCGCCGCGGCTCGATGGCCGGCAGTTGGACAGGCCGATCGAGAAGCCCGGCCAGGGGTCGGGCGTCAGGATAGGACGCTCGCCGCTCTTCGGGATGACGGTCGAGAAGGCCTGGAAATAGAGCTGCATGTTCGGCCGCGTCATCGACGGGTCGGTGCGGAAGAAGCCGCCGGCATTGTTCATCGACAGCGACAGCGGACCGGAGCGCAACAGGATGTACTGCATGCCGACGAGCAGCTTGCCCCACCACGGCCGCAGGATCTGGTTGAGCGTCGGCAGCTTGCCTTTAAAAGTGTAGTTGATGCCGACATGGTCCTGCAGATTGGCGCCGACATTGTCGTTGGCGTGGACGACCGGGATGCCGAGATCGCCGAGCAGTGCCGCGGGGCCAACGCCGGACAGTTGCAGGAGTTGCGGCGAGTTGACCGCGCCGCCCGAAAGGATCACCTCTCGGCCGGCGCGCGCGGTCTTCTTCTGCCCGTTCTGCTCATATTCGACGCCGACGGCGCGCTTGCCCTCGAACAGGATCTTCGTCGCCAGGGCATTGGTCTCGACGCGGACGTTGCCGCGTTTCATCGCCGGCCGCAGGAAGGCGCGGGCGGCGGACATACGGCGGCCGTTCTTCGTCGTGATCTGGTAGACGCCGACGCCTTCCTGGGAGGCGCCGTTGAAGTCCGGATTGAGCGGCAGCCCGGCCTGCTGGCCGGCGGCAAGATAGCGCTTGGTCAGCGGGTGCACCGCGTCGGTGCAGTCGGTGATGTGCAAGGGGCCGCCGACGCCGCGCCACTGGTCGGCGCCGGCCGCATTGTCCTCCATCGCCTTGAAGGAGGGCAGAAGATCGTCATAGGCCCAGCCGGGATTGCCGGCGGCGGCCCAGGCGTCGAAATCCTCGCGCGCGCCACGGATGAAAACCATGGCGTTGATCGAGCTCGAGCCGCCGAGCAGCTTGCCCCGCGGCCAATGATCGGCATTGCCGGCGAGGCCGGGATCCGGCTCGGTCTTGTAGTTCCAGTTGACGGCCGGGTCGAAGAAGGTCTTGCCGTAGCCGAGCGGCATCTGGACATAGAACCTTTGATCGGTTCCGCCGGCCTCCAGCACGAGTACCGAGAAACGGCCCGACGCCGACAGCCTGTCGGCAACGACCGAACCGGCCGAACCGGAGCCGACGACGATGAAATCATAAGTCTGCATGGTGGAAAGGCGGGCTCCGCAATGTCGGGCTTACCCTAGACATTGCCGGCTTGCGGCGTCGCCGTGGCTTCCGGCATGGCTTGTGAAAAAAGCGACCGGCGACGTGGCGCACATTTCGCTTTCAGCAGAGCTTGCGACATGGCGGTCGCGTTGCTACGCAACAGCAGCTGACCTCCAAGGATTTCGCCATGGTGCATTACGCGGACGGAAAACCCCTCGGCGATCTCACTTTGAGGACGCTCGCCATGCCCTCCGACGCCAATGCCGCCGGCGACATCTTCGGCGGTTGGGTGATGGCGCAGATGGACCTTGCCTGTGGCATCCGCGCCGCCGAGCGTGCCAAGGGCCGCGTGGTCACCGCCGCGGTCAAGGAGATGTCCTTCGCCAAGGCGATGAAGATCGGCGATACGCTGTGCATCTACACCCATGTCGAGCGTGTCGGCCGCACCTCGATGGTGCTCAAGGTCGAGGCCTGGGCGCAGCGCTACCTTTCCGACCTGATGGAGAAGGTCACCCATGCCGATTTCGTCATGGTGGCGCTCGACGGCGAAGGCAAGCCGAAGCCGGTTCCGGCCGAGAGCTGACGGGATACCGATTCTCCCAGGTTGGCCGTTTTGTAACAACGCACGCGCGGGAGATGCGCTTCGCGACATCCAATGGTTGCCTTCGCGCCCCAGTTTGCGGGCGCGGGGGGAAAGACAATGCGTCAACACATGCTGAACGGCTGGCTCGTGGCAGCCCTTCTTGCTCTGGTCTGTCTGCTCTGCATAACGGCCTATATGGAGGTCAGGAAAGACCTTCCACGCGTCGCCTGTATGCGGGATCACGCGGTAGCCGGCAAGAAGGCCGCGCAGCCGGAGAACTGCTCGACGGCGTGCTGCGGCAGCACCGCTCCAAGCGCCTGATCGGTGGCCGGTTAAAGACAGTCATCCTTGTCGAGGCGGTTGCGCGGAGACGCAGGCGAGGCTGGCGGCGTGGCCGCGGCGGATCTGATCGAAGCCAAAACGCGAGACAGGGCCGGCGCCCAGCCGCACGGTTCATCCAATGGTTCAGAAACCATTGAACTACAAGGGTTTCAGGCCTGCTGGCTGTCGAATTTCGCGCGCGCTTCGCGGACCCGATTGGTGTTCTTGCGCGCCCATTCGCCAAGCGCGCCGACCGGCACGAGCAGTTCGTGGCCGAGCTCTGTCAGCTCGTAATCGACACGCGGCGGAATGGTCGGAAACACTTTTCGCGTCACGAAGCCATCGCGTTCGAGACCGCGCAAGGTGGTGGTCAGCATCTTCTGCGAAATGCCGCCGACGGCGGCGCGCAATTCGTTGAAGCGCAACGCCCCGTCGCCCAGCTTGCCGACGACGAGGACGGTCCATTTGTCGCCGACCCGTTGCAGGATCTCCGACACGGCACGGCAGTCCTCGGTGATGTGCGGGTGCCTCAGTAACAAAAACGTGCCTCCTTGCGCGCCGATTTGTCAGTATCACATATAGCGCCGGTATCCAAACGATACCAGAAATTCCCGCAAGGAGAGCCCCTTATGTCCAAACCCAAAATCGCCATTGTCGTCGGTTCGACGCGCGCCGCCCGCTTCGCCGACGTGCCGACGCAGTGGATCGCCAAGATCGCCAAGTCGCACGCCGATATCGACGTCGAGATCGTCGATCTGCGCGACTGGCCGCTGCCCTTCTTCGACGAGGTCGCTTCCTCCGCCTGGGCGCCGTCGCAGAACGAAGTGGCGCAGCGCTGGCAGAAGAAGGTCGCCGAGTTCGACGGCTTCATCTTCACCGCCGCCGAATACAATCACGCTCCGACCGGTGTCCTGAAGAACGCCATCGATTACGCCGCCAATGAATGGAACAAGAAGCCGGCTGGTTTCGTCGGCTACGGCTCGGTCGGCGGCGCGCGCGCGGTCGAACAGCTTCGCCTGATCGCCGTCGAGCTGCAGATGGCGCCGGTCAAGTCGGCCGTTCATATCGCCTGGGGCGATTTCCTTGCGGTGCGCCAGGGCGAGAAGAAGCTCGAGGACCTCGAGCACCTGAACCAGTCGGCCGCAGCACTCGTCAACGACGTCGCGTGGTGGGCCAAGGTGCTGAAGGCGGCCCGCGCCGCCGACGCGATCGCCGGCGAAGCCCAGGCCGCCTAAACGGTCGATAGAGTTTATCCTCCCAGTGGAAAAGGGGCGGCGCCAGCACCGCCCCTTTTCAATTTGCGAACCAAGCTGCCTGCCTTGCTTGGTCCCGGCCACGTTTTGGCGGTCACTTGACCGCCCGGGACGGCGCGTTAGATGCAGGCCCGAATCCGCCGAAGACGAAGACGATATAGTCGTGGAGGAGCGAAATGCCTTGGCTTGGCAGATGGCGTAATCAATATGGGTCCGTCCTCGACATAACCGGCGAGGACGGCGGCCGGATCGAAGGCACGTTTCGCACGGCGCTCGAAGACAGCAGCTTCTATGGACAAACGGTGCCGATACTCGGCATCGCTCATGGCGATGTGATTGGAGTGACTGCCGCCGGCGAGGGTACGGCCGGCCCCGCCGCGGTGAGCTACACCGGCATATTGCGGGACGGCAAACTGGAGACGATGTGGCTGACGGTGGCGGGCAGCACCATCACCGGCAAGGAGGGCGAAACCGCTTCCCGCAAGCAAGTAGGAACCTGGCGCGCCTTCGGCACCAGCCTCGACACCTTCGTCCGAGAATAGCCAAACAGCCAGCATGCACTAAGCGCCGTCCTCGCGCTCCACTATCGCGCGATCGTTGTTGGCAATCAGTTCGCGCCTTCTGCGGCATGTACATGCCGAAATTTGCGTGATGTCTACGCCAAGCCTTTTGATCGCCAGAAATGGCGCCATCGTCCGCATCGTATGGTTGACCAAGCCGTCTCTCCGCTGACTCGATCTACGCGATGAAACCTCATGCTTCTCTCCGGCAGGCCCGGAGGCGCCGCTCACGACTCTGTGTCGGCCCAGATCCCAAGTCGCGCTGTTTGGTGACTTGCATTATGCAACTAACTTGGCTATTTGTCACTTGCATCTTGATAGTGAGTCACGAAAATGGTTGCCAGGACAAGCTTCGAAACGCGCCCATGCCCTATAGCCCGCAGCCTCGACGAGGTTGGCGAATGGTGGAGCATCCTGTTGCTGCGCGACGCCTTCCAGGGCCTGACGCGCTTCGACCAGTTCCAGAAGAGTCTTGAAATCGCCCCGAACATCCTGACGCGGCGACTGAACAGCCTGGTCGAGCGCGGGCTGTTCGAGAAACGCGCCTACTGCGAGCGGCCGCTTCGTTATGAATATATGCTGACGGCCAAGGCCCGCGATTTCCGGCCGGTGCTGCTTACGCTGCTTGCCTGGGGCAACAGGCATCTGGCGCCCGAAGGTCCCAGCCTTGTCGTGGTCGACACGGCGGATGGGCGCTGGGCCGATCCCGTTCTGGTCGACCGGGAGACCGGCAGGGAGCTGGATGATGGCGGCTTCACCATGGCGACCGGGCCCAAGGCGAGCGACCGCATGCGGCAGCGCTACCGCTTCAGCAGCGAGGGCTCGGGCCTGCCGCTTGTGGAGAACGCTTCTGGCGGCGAGGAAGAGGCGACAAGCAGATGAACAAGGCTCTTTCCCCGGCCGAATTGCAGGCCTCCGTCGTTGATGTCCCGAAGCCGGCCAGGAAGCGGCGCAAGCCGTTGCTGCTGGGCGCAGCGCTGATCGCGATCGCTGCCGCCGGATGGTACGGCGCGCAGTGGTGGCAGGCCAACCGCTTCCTGGTGACGACCGACGATGCCTATGTCGGCGGCAACGTCACGCCGCTCGCGCCGCGCGTCGCCGGGCATATCGACCAGGTGCTCGTCGAGGACAACCAGTATGTCAACGCCGGCCAGCCGGTCATCCGCATCGACGACAGGCCGTTCAAGGCGGCGCTGGAACGCGCGCAGGCATCGGTGCAGCAGAAGCAGTCGGCGCTCGACAATCTGCGCGCCCAGGTGTCGCTGCAGAACTCGCTGATCGAGCAGGCCAGGGCCGATCTCGAGGCCAAGAGCGCCGCCGCCGCGTTCACCGCGCAGGACGCCAAGCGCTACGCGGTGCTTGCCAGTGCCAGGACCGGTTCGCAACAGGATGCGCAAAAGAGCGCTGCGGCCGACGGCCAGGCGCAGGCATCCGTCGCCGCCGCGCGGGCTGCGCTCGCCGCATCCAGACAACAGCTCGATGTCCTCAACACCCAGATTTCGGAAGCGACTGCGGAAGTCGCGGCCACCAAGGCGGATCTCGACACCGCTCAGCTCGACCTCGGCTTCACCGAAATCCGCTCGCCGATCGACGGCATCGTCGGCAACAGGCTGGCGCAGGTGGGCACCTATGTCTCGCCGGGCAGCTACCTGCTGACCATCGTTCCCGCATCGGGCCTGTGGGTCGACGCCAATTTCAAGGAAGACCAGTTGCGCGCGATGGCCGATGGACAGGCAGCCGCCGTCTATGCCGATATCGCCCCCGACCGGCCGCTCAAGGGCCATGTCACCAGCCTGGGGCCGGCCACCGGAGCGATCTTCAGCGTGATCCCGCCGCAGAATGCGACGGGCAACTTCACCAAGATCGTCCAGCGGGTGCCGGTCAGGATCACGATCGACGCCGACCAGGCGGCCAAGGTCGCGCTGCGGCCAGGCCTGTCGACTGTCGTCACCGTCGACACCGGATCGCATTGACGGCGCCATGTCAGCGCCGGCCGCCCCGCAATCCTTCTTCGCCAGCATCCTGCCGTTCATGGTGATGTGCGTGGGGATGTTCATCGCGCTGCTCGACATCCAGATCGTCGCCTCCTCGCTGCAGGATATCGGCGGCGGGCTGTCGGCCGCCCAGGACCAGATCGGCTGGGTCCAGACCTCCTATCTGGTGGCGGAGATCATCGTCATCCCGCTGTCGGGCTGGCTCACCCGCGTCTTCTCGACGAGATGGCTTTTCACCATCTCGGCGGCCGGCTTCACGCTGGCCAGCATGCTGTGCGGTTTCGCTTGGAACATCGAAAGCATGATCGTGTTCCGGGCGCTGCAAGGGCTGCTCGGCGCTTCGATGATCCCGACGGTATTCACCTCGTCCTTCCACTATTTCCAGGGCCCGAGGCGCGTCTATGCCGCGGCGGTCGTCGGCAGCATCGCCTCGATCGCGCCGACGCTCGGCCCCGTCATCGGCGGCTGGATCACCGACACCTTGAACTGGCACTGGCTGTTCTATGTGAACGTCGTTCCCGGCGCGATCATCACGGTCCTGGTCGCGCTGCTGGTCAGGATCGACAAGGCCGATCCGTCCTTGCTGAAGGGCGCGGACTATATCGGCATGGCGCTGATGGCGGTCAGTCTCGGCACGGCGGAATACGTCCTGGAGGAGGGTTCGCGCTGGAACTGGTTCGACGACGCCACGATCCGCAACGGCGCCGTCGTCGCCGTGGTGACGCTGGTTCTGTTCGTTGTGCGCAGCCTGACCTATGCGCAGCCGGTGGTCGACTTCCGCGCCTTCGGCAACCGCAACTTCGCCATCGGCTGCTTCCTGTCCTTCATCACCGGCATCGGCATCTTCGCCACGATCTACCTGACGCCGCTGTTCCTCGGCTATGTGCGCGGCTACAACGCGCTCGAAACCGGACTGGCGGTGTTTTCCACCGGCGTCGCCTCGATGGTTGGCGTCCCGGTCTACATCTTCCTCGCCAAGCGCTTCGACACGCGCTGGCTGATGATGTTCGGGCTGGCGTCCTTCGGCGCGTCGATGTGGAGTTTCAGCGCCATCACCAGCCAGTGGGGCTCCGCCGAGCTCCTCATCCCGCAGCTGTTCCGCGGCTTCCCGCAGGTCTTTGCCGTGGCGCCCAGCGTCAATCTCGGGCTCGGCAGCCTGCCGCCGGACCGGCTGAAATATGCCAGCGGGCTGTTCAACACGATGCGCAATCTCGGCGGCGCGGTCGGCATCGCCATTTGCGGTGCGATCCTCAACAACCGGACCAACTTCCATTTCCTGACGATCGCTTCGCACCTGACGCCGCAGAACGAAGCCGCCATGCGCATGGTCGACACCGTGGCGCAGCGCTATGGACAGTTGCCCGGCGCCATCGACGACGGCCACGCCGCCGCGCTGAAGCAGCTTTGGCAGCTCGCCTATCGCGAGGCCTCGACGATGGCCTATGCCGATGCGTTCCTGGTCATCATGGTTGCGTTCGTCATCGCCACGGCGCTGGTTCCGTTCCTGCGCAACGTGACGCCGAAGGCGCCGCCGCCGGACGCGCATTGAGGCCGCCGTTGCGATAAGGTGTGGATCGGCATTGCTGTGCTTGCACCTACAGCCAGCCGCCCGAAAATCCGGCCCGCCGCAGGCCCGTGGCGATAGCCGGCACGCCGCGCATCAGTCGCCACAGGAAGTCCGATCGGTAATTCTCGATCATCAGCGCGATCGGCCCCTGGTTGATGCCGACATGGTCCGGCGACACCCAGCCGCAGGGCCGGCCGCCGGCGTCGGCAATCGTCGGGTTGAAGCTTGCGGTGAAGCCGTAGGGATTGCCGTCATGCAGGTCGATCTCGTGGAAGTAGCGCAGCGTCGGTAGCACGATCTCCGGCGCAAAAGGCAGTGATGCGATCGCCGCCCAGGGCGACAGCGTGCCGTCATCGGGACCGAAAGGCGCGCCGCGCGCCAGGTAAGTGAAGAAGCGGCGCCCGCCGGCCCGGCTCTGTTGCGGGCCCGGCCCGTCGCTGGCCGTGATGCCCCAGCAATTCTCGCCGTAGCCGACGAAGCCCTTGGGGTTGCGGATGGCATAGTCGCGCTGCAGAAAGGTCGCCTGGCGGCTGTTCTCGAAATAGTCGCTGCCGACATTGCGCATGAAGGCGTCGCGAATGCCGCGAAAATCGATCCAGATATGCGAGAACTGGTGGATGAAGAGTGGACCGGCATAGGCTAGGTCCCGGCCGTAGATCTTCTTCCATTTGTAGCTCGACAGCCAGGCGGCGTAGCTTTCGGGCGGCAGCGGAAAAGTCGGCGAGCCGAGGCCCAGCATATAGAGGATCAGCGCCTCGTCATAGCCTTCCCAACGGTAGCGCAGGAAGCCTTTTTCGGGTCGCCAGCCATGGGTGACGGTGGCGCCGCCATTGAGCGCCCAGCGCCAGTCGGCGCGGCGGTAGAGCGCATCGGCGACCCGGCGGATCTCCAGCTCGGGCGCGTCGTCGGCGTCGAAATAGGCGCCGGCGGCCAGGACACCGGCAAGCAGAAGCGCGGTATCGATGGTGGACAATTCGCAGTTCCAGACGCGGCGTCCGGTCCGCATGTCGAGGAAGTGATAATAAAAACCCTTGTAGCCGGTGACGTCGGGCTCCGGCCCGTGCGGCGCGTTCCAGAAGAAGCGAAGCGTGGCGAGCGTCCGCTCGACCGCGGCAGAGCGCGTCATGAAACCGCGCTCAACGCCGACCGGGTAGGACGACAAAGCAAGGCCGACGGCGGCTATGCTGGCCGGCGATGCGGCGGTGTTGCGGTCGGCGACCAGGCCGTTGACCGGGTTCGCCTCCTTCAGAAAATAGTCGAAGGACAGGCGCTGGATGTCCGAAAGAAGCTCGTCGTTCAGCGCGTGGTCGCTCGATGCATCCATGGTTGCCGATATAGACGCTTTTGCAGCGCTTCAAAGCTTTCTGGCCAGTCAATCCTAAGTGAGGAAAGCGAAGCTTGACGGCGGCGTCAACCGCCCCATGCCAAGTCGAGCATTGCCGGATGGTCAGCGTGCGACCGGGCGATGGCCGTCGGGCAGGCGGGTGGCGATCAGCTTGTCGATGCGGCGGCCATCGAGGTCGACCACCTCGAAACGCCAGCCTTGCGCGTCGACGCATTCGCCGGTGGTCGGCAGATGATGCAGATGCGACAGCACATAGCCGGCGACAGTCTCGTAGTCGCGGTTCTCCGGCAGGTCGATGCCCAGCACCTCCGCCATCTCGTCGGCCTGCATGTAACCGGCAAGCAGCCAGGAGCCGTCATCGCGCTTGACGGCGTTTTCTTCCTCGCCGGCCTCGAGGTCGGAGCGGAAGACGCCGGTGATGGCTTCGAGGATATCGGCCGGCGTGACGATGCCTTCGAAATGGCCGTATTCGTCATGGACCAGCGCCATCGGCACGTCCGATTCCCTGAGCTTCTGCAGCACGTCGAGCGCGTCGGCCTGGTCATGCACGATGGGGGCGACGCGCACATGCTGGCGCGGATCCAGCACCCTGCCGGCGAGAAGGGCGGCCAGCACGTCGCGCGTCTGGATGACGCCGACCATGGCGTCGACATTGCCGTCGCCGACGGGCAGGCGCGAGTGCTGGGTATCCATCAAAAGCTTTCGAACCGTGGCTTCGTCGGACTGCAGGTTCAGCCAGTCGACCTCGGTGCGCGGCGTCATGACGGCGCGCACGGCGCGGTCGCCGAGGCGCATGACGCCGGCGATCATGCGCCGCTCGTCGGATTCGATGGTGCCGTGATGCTCGGCCTCGGCGACAAGCATCTTGATCTCCTCGTCGGTGACCTTCTCTTCCGCTTCGCCGGCCTGGCCGAGCAGCCACAGAACGGCACGGCCGGAGAGGTCGAGCAGGAAGACGAGCGGCGCCGAGATGGTTGCGAGGATGGTCATTGCCGGCGCGGCCCTGACCGCGACGCGTTCCGGGTCCTTGAGCGCGATCTGCTTCGGCACCAGCTCGCCGACGATCAGCGAGGCATAGGTGATGATGGCGACGACAATGCCGACGCCGACGGGGTCGGCGATGTTTTCGCGGATACCGGTCGACGTCAGATATTGCGCCAGCCTTTCGCCGAGCGTCGCGCCCGAGAACGCGCCCGAGAGAACGCCGACCAGGGTGATGCCGATCTGCACCGAGGACAGGAACTTGCCGGGATTGGAGCCGAGCGCCAGCGCGCGACCGGCACCCTTCACGTTGCGGTCGATCATCGCCTTGAGGCGGGCGGGCCGCGACGAGACGATGGCAAGCTCCGACATGGCCAGAAGGCCGTTCACCAGAATGAGGACGGCCACGACGGCGATTTCAACATAAAGCATGGGCGGTCAATAGCATTGCTGTAGCGCATTCGAAAATAGCTTGCCGGTATTTTTGGAAGATGACAGGCGCGTGTTCAAGCCAGATCCCAGATCGGCGCCGAGAAATGCCCGACAAGCGCGTCGACGACGACGCGCACCTTCGGCGTCAGCGCGCGCGTGAGGCGCCGTCACTGCAGCGTCTTCAAAACGCCGATCACGGCCATGCCGTCGGTGAAATAGGGATCGCCGCCGCCGTTGCGTCCGGTCTTGGTGGCGCCGATCCCTGGTATTCTGCTGGTCGAGGCCAGCAGACCGGCAGCATCCAGGTCGCCGATGAGGAAATCACGCTCGGCGTCGATGTCGGGCCCGATGTGATGCGTGATCGCGCCCGTATCGTGGCTGAGACCGACGCCCCGGTCGAAGCTCGCGGCGCCCAGCCAGAGCGGGCGGCCGTCGTCGCCGACGGTATCCGTCTCCCAGAAGCGGACGTGGTGGCGCCGGTCGGCGCTGTCGCCGACGGGCTTTTCGAAGGCAAGGTCCTGGGCGCGGCCCTCGAACAAAAGGCGGCTCATCGGCGCATCGGGGTAGGGACGGGAAAACAACACACTTTCGCCGATGTCGATCGCGGTCCTGAGGGTGACGGCATCGGCCGTATCCCAGCCGGCGACGGCGAAGGCGTGGACGACCTCCTTTTCGGTGCCGACCAGGCCAAGATTGATCGGATCGCCGGGAATGCCTTGCGGCGTGTGCGTCACCATCTCGAAGGGCCGGGTGCGGAAGCCGCGCTCCCGCCAGGTCCAGAATTCCGGCGCGGCGACATAAGCGAGCGTCACGTAGAAGGCGAAAAACGCCGCCAGCCAGATTGCCGCGCGCCGCTTCAGGCTTCGCTCACCCACAGCCGACCGCTCCCAAATCCACGGGCGACCATTTTATGCGGTGTTGGCCGTTTTTGGCAGAGAGCCTCAGCGACAGGCGCGATAACCGCTTTTGCGGTTCTTGATGTCGAAATGGAAATGGTTGCGGTGGTCGTAATTGTAGCCGGGGCCGAGCACGGTGGTGAAATACTCGCAGCCGTCGGCGCGAACGTTGTTGAGGAAGCCGCGTGTGCGGAACGCGAAGAGGCCGGGCTTGCGGACGTCGATGTCGTCGCCATTGTTGAGCTCGATGCTCATGACGTCGAGGGCGTTGCCCTTGCCGTGTTCGGAGAGCACGCCTTCGCCGGCTATGTTGCGGCAGGAATAGCTGGAACCCTGGTGAATCGCCTTGACGCCGGAGAAATAGCGCCAGCGGGCGGCCGGCTGCAGCTCGTTTTTCGTCCAGGCGGCGAAGGTCGCGGCCATGTTGCAGGTCAGCGTTGCCGCCGGCGTCATGGCGACGCTGCCGATGGCCGAGACTTTTACGGGGAAATCGATGCCGCACTGGCCTTCATGGATCGGCTGGACGTCCTGATAGACGACGCCCATCCGCTTCAGCTCGTTGCGGCAGTCGATCTCGCTGGCAGGCATCTGCTCGACCGGCGACATCGGCTCATCCATGCGCGGATAGGCGGCCTGGGTCATGTAGGGATTGGACGGAACGAGGCGCTGCATGCCGGCATATTGCGGCGCGTCGGGCTGCGGCACGGCTGCCGTCTGGCTGCCGACATCGACGGCCGGCTGCAGCGCAAAGACGTCGCCGGTCGTGCAGGCCGATATCGTCGCGATGGCTGCGCCCGCGGCCAGTCCGGCGACCGTGACGCGCGCACGTTTGTTCCGTTGCGCCAAGCCAAGCATAGCGCCAAGTCTTCGAGCCATCGAAAGGCGTCCTTGTCCCCGAATGGCACAAGGTTAACCCTCAACAGTAAAGGAAAGATCAGCGCCGGCATTCACGCATGGGGCGGAATTGCGGCGCTGATCTTGCCAGGGAGCGACTCGAAACTTTCGAGATCATGCTTACTGGCAGAAAGTGCCGCCGTGGCGGCGCGGCTCCAGGTCGAAGTGGAAATGCAGCGCATGGTCAGGGTCGGCGCCCGGCCCAAGCACCGTCTTGAACGGCCCGCAGGCAGCCTTGCGCACCGCGTCGAGGAACTTCGCGTCCTTGTCCGGCGGCGCCGGCCCGACCTCGATCTTCCTCCCGTCCGACAAGGTGAAGCTGGCGATGTCGAGCGCGTTGCCGAAGGCGTGTTCCGACAGCTTGCGCGTGCCGTTGCGCGGCCGGCAGACAAAGGCCGAGGCCTGGTTGATCGATTTCAGGTCGGCGCCGAGCTCGGCCTTTGCCGTGGGTTGGACGACATCGGCCACGAAGCGCGCCGCTGCCTCGGCCATCGGACAGTTGAGCTCGGCGCCCGAATCGATGCCGATGGATTTGCCCAGTGTCCTTATGACGACAGGGTAGGGGATCGAGCAGCCGATCTCGGGATCGTGCTCTGCCTTATGCTCCTCGAACTCGACGCCGAGCGCCTTCAGCCGCTCGCGGCATGCGATCTCCTCTGCCGGCATATTGTCGGCCGGCATCTCGGCGGAACGCGGATCGGGGAGCATCTTTTCCTCTCCCGGCGGTTCGGGTTTTTCCGATGGTTGCGGCGCGGTTTCCGGCGGCTCCGGCTCCAGTTCGGTGGGCTTCTGGGGCGGCGTGGGCACGACGTCCGGCGTCTGTAGCTCGGATTCCGTCCGCGATCCGGATTGAGCGCCTTTCGAACGCGGTGGGCGGGCGTCCCATTTCGGATGCGACTTGTCCTGATTGAGGAAGTCGTCATTGCTGTCGAGGCGAGGTTTGCCCTGTCGGGACTTTTCAGCGCTGTTTTCCAGATCCTGCGGACGCGAACCTGGTACCGGTGTCGCCGCCGGCGTTTCCGGAGCCGGAGCGGCGCTTTGGCTGGCCGGCGGCAGGTGCCCCTTATGCCGGTGATGATGCTTGGCTGTGGCCGGCGTGACCAGCAGCATGGCAGCCGCCACAGGCAGCGCCAGTCTGTAAAGTCGCGAAAGGCTCAGCGTTGCCATCGCCCGGAAACGACGGTCGCGTTGCGAAGTTGCCTGCAAGATTCGCCTTGCCGATCACAATCGGTTACCGGCGCGTTACGCGCCGATGGCTTCAAGGCCTTCCTCCAACCAATCGGCAAGCATAGGCAGGCCGAGCAGATATTTGGCGGCGCGCTTCCTGGGTCGTTCCCTGGCAGCGGCCACCGCATCCGCCCATTCGGATGCGTCATAATCGCCGCGTCCGACCCAGGCGAGCGCGATCAGCTCGGCGGCTTCGTCGATATTGAGATCGTTGATCAGCTCGCGGAATTCCTCCTCGGTGAGGTCTTCCGAGGCTTCCTCGACAAGGCCGTCATGGTGGTGGCTGGCATGCGCGTCGCCGTCGAATTCGACCTCGTGCTCGGCGCCGTCGTCATAGTCCTCGTTGACGGCGGCGCTCAGCGCCTTCGCCTTGAGGATGAACAGGCGAACGGTGTCGGGATCGATCGAAAGATCCCACTCCTTCTCGAGGCGCTGCTGCACGGTCCTTCTCCACGTGATGCGCTTGGCTCCGATGATAGCTGAATTAAAGCGCGCGTCACGTCCGCAGGCAGCGGCTTCCTTCCGGCCGTCCAAAATAGTTCGGCAGCCGCTCGCATTTCGGGATGAAACCGCGCCAAGGCGGCGTTAATCTGGCATTGTCACCCTCATGGAGGCTTCGATGCGCAGACGTTTGCTTGTTCAGGTCATGGCTATTGCGGCGCTGCCGCTGTTCGTAGCGCCGGCTTTTGCAGCCGGTGAAAGCGGCAGCAGCGGTGGACAGACGACCACCACCTGCAAGAAAGGCGAGGTCTGGGACAAGAAGAAGAACAAATGCGTGAAGCCGCAATATGGCATGCTGGATGACGACAGCATCTATGAAGCGGGCCACGATCTGGCGATGGCCGGGCGCTATGACGAGGCGATCTCGGTGCTGACTTTAGCCGCCAACAAGCAGGATCCGCGCATCCTCAATTATCTCGGCTATTCGCATCGCCATTCGGGCCGCGTCACTGTCGGCCTCGGCTATTACGAGGAAGCGCTGCGTATCGACCCGAACTACACGCTGGTGCGCGAATATCTGGGCGAAGCGCATCTGCAGATCGGCGATCTCGCCGGCGCCCAGCAGCAGCTTAACGAGATCGAGAAGCGGACCGGCAAGGGCTCGCGCGAATACGGCATGCTGTCCGAGCAGATCGATCATTTCCTGAGGAGCTGATCGAGCTTCGACATTCCTCGAACCGGCTGTGAGCAATCGCAGCCGGTTTCTGTTATCCGCCGCCGGCCAATGGCCCGCGAAAGCGGTGATCATTTTGCCGAACTTCAATTTTTGGGCGTGAAAATCGCGCAAAGATCGCTATATTCAGCGAAATTGTGGTGAGACGGTTCCGTTAGCCCGAGGCTGCCGGACCGTTTTCTTTTTGTACCCATTGACAAGGTCCCTCCCGAAAACGGGGGTGGCGGCTGGAAAGGTCAGGCATATGATCAAGGTCCCGATGACAGGCGAGGGGTTCGCGTCATTGAAGGAAGAACTTCGCTGGCGTCAGCAGGAGGAGCGGCCTCGCATCATCGAGGCGATTTCCGAAGCGCGCTCGCATGGCGACCTGTCCGAAAATGCCGAATATCACGCGGCCAAGGAGTCGCAGAGCCACAATGAAGGCCGCATCAACGAGCTCGAGGACCTGATCGCACGCGCCGAGGTCATCGACGTCTCCAAGCTTTCCGGCGACAAGGTGAAATTCGGCGCGACCGTCGTGCTGGTCGACGAGGACACCGAGGAAAAGAAAACCTACCAGATCGTCGGCGACCAGGAAGCGGACGTGAAGTCCGGCCGCATCTCGATCTCCTCGCCGATCGCGCGTGCGCTTATCGGCAAGGAAGTCGGCGACGCCATCGAGGTCAATGCTCCGGGCGGTGCTCGGGGGTACGAGATCGTCCAGGTGCAGTTTATCTAAGAACCTTTTGATAATTCTACTCTGGCGGCCGACTACAGCGCCGCGCGTCCTTTAGGACGCTGTAGCACTTTGGTTTGCGCATGATCCTTTCCGAAAATCGGGTGCGATTTTCGGGGTCATGCGCCGGCGGCTTTCTGCGCTTCCGGTGCTCACGTACTTTAAGTACGCTCCGCTCCGGCCTTCGCCGGCCGAAGCCCTCATAAGGGTCTCCGTCCTATGAAGGCTACGGCCGGCGTAGGCCGGTTCTCGAAAACCACGCCATTCGACTCGCCAGAGCGAATTCTGAAAAGGTCCTTACGCTGGTGCCCTTGAGTTGAGCGCCAGCAGGCGCTCCGCTTCCGCCATCACCTCAGCAGGCGTTACCCTGCCGCCGGTCGGCGCCATCAAGGTCGAGGCAAACTTCCCGCGCGGGCCGGTGAGACCCGGCTCCGTTGCCAGGAAGACGGCGACGGTCGGCAGGCCGAAGGCGCTGGCGAGGTGGGTGAGGCCGGTGTCGGCGCCGATGACCAGCGTCGAGCGGCCGAGAATCGCGGCGACATCCGCGAGCGGCGATTTCGCAACCAGCACCGTTCCCGGCACGGCACCGGCAATGGCTTGCGCCACTTTCTTTTCCGCCTCGTTCGACCATGTGACCACCGGCACGAATTGCCGGTCGGCCAGTTGGCGGGCGGTTTCGATCCAGTCCTCGACCGGCCATTTCTTGTCTTCGCGGCTAGTGCCGTGCAAAAGAAACGCCGTTCTGCCTTCAATGCCGGGTGGGCTGCCCGCCGGCGGCACGATGCCTGACTCGAGCGTCGACAAATCCGGCTGATAGCCAAGCGCCAGGCCGAACAGCCGCCTGGTGCGCTCGATGGCGTGCAGGTCGCGCGGCACTGCGTATTTGCGCTGGTAGAACAGCGTTGCCGAAGGCTCGCGGACGCTTGCCCGATCGAAGCCGGCGATCGGCGCGCCAGCCTGGATGGCGACCAGGGCCGACTTGAGCAAGCCTTGCGCGTCGATGACAAGATCGTAGCGGGAGGCTTGCAGCGCTTTGCGCAGCGCGGCTATCTCGCGCCATGTGCCGCCGTCTAACAGCGTCTTGCGCCAGCGCCGGACAGCCACCTTGTGGATAGTCTTGATCGCCGGATGCAGCGCCACGATCCCGGCAAAAGGCTCCTCCGCGCACCAGTCGAAGCTGATGTCGGAGCGGTTGCGCGTCGCCTCCTCGACGGCGGGAAAGGTGTGAATGACATCGCCCATCGACGATGTCTTGACGATCAGCACCTTCATGCGGCCGCTGGAACCTTGAGCAAGCGCTCAGCGGCGGCGGTGACGCGGGCGACATCGAGCGTCTTCAGGCAGTTGAGATGCCCAAGCGGACAGACCTTCTTGTGGCAGGGCGAGCAGGACAGATGCAGCCAGATCAGCTCGGAGCGTTCGCTGAGCGGCGGCGTGTTTTCCGGTGACGTCGAACCGTAGACGGCCACGATCGGCGTGCCGACGGCGGCCGCCACATGCATCAGCCCGCTGTCGTTCGAGACAGCAAGCTTCGCCGCGGCGATCAGGTCGATGGCGTCCTCGAGGCGTGTCTTGCCGGCAAGGTCGATGGCGCCCGGGGCAAGCGCTGCGATCTCGCCGGTCACGTCGGCGTCGTTCTTCGAGCCGAGCAGCGCGACGGCCAGGCCCTTGGCCATCATGTCCCGGGCCAGCCCTGCATAGTGGTCGCTCGGCCAGCGTTTTGCCGGGCCGAACTCGGCGCCGGGCATGAGCGCCACGAATTTCTTCCCGGTCAGCCCGAAGCGCGCCAGCAGATCGGCCTGGTTGGCCTTGTCGACGGTAAGATGCGGCGCGCGAAAAGTGCCGCCGCGCGCGAGGCCGAAATAGGCGCGCGCGGTGCGCCGTTTCAGGGCTTCGGGCAGCGGCACGACATCCGTCAGCAGGCCGTAGCGCATCTCGCGCAGATTGCCGACGCGGTGCGGGATGCGGGCGAAGAACGGGATCAAGGCCGATTTCCAGCTTCCCGGCAGCACATAGGCCATGTCGTAGCGGCCGCGCAGCAGGCGGCCGAAGCGCCTGCGGCTGCGGAATTCGAGCGCGCCCGGCATCAGCGGAAAGTCGATCTGGCAGCGTATCTCGGGCATGCGCTTGACCAAGGGCGCCGCCCAGGCCGGCGCCAGCACGTCGATGGCCGCAGTCGGATGCTTTTCCTTCAGCGCCGCAAACAGGCACTGCGCCATGACCATGTCGCCCACCCAGCGTGGGCCGATCACGAGGATCGTTGGGCCTTCAGCCATTCGACATAGTCCCTGACGCCGGTTTCGACTGTGCGGAATTGGCCATTGTAGCCGGCCGCGCGCAAGCGGGACATATCAGCCTGCGTAAAACTCTGGTAGCTGCCCTTGAGATGGTCGGGGAAGGGGATGAATTCAATCTCGCCCTTGCCCAGCGTGTCGATCACCGTCTCGGCAATCGCCCGGAACGGCTGGGCGCGGCCGGTGCCGCAGTTGAAGATACCGCTTGAACCCCGTTTCCACAGCCACAGATTGACCTCCGCCACGTCGCCGACATGGATGAAGTCGCGGCTCTGCTCGCCGGGACCGAAATCGCCATAAGCGCCGAACAGCTTCGGGTTTTCGCCGCGCTCGACCTGGTTGAACAGATGGAAGGCGACCGAGGCCATGGCGCCTTTATGCGCCTCGCGCGGCCCGTAGACGTTGAAGTAGCGCAGGCCGGCAACCTGCGAATGATCGGTGTCGAAGACGGTGCGGCGGACATAATCGTCGAACAGCTTCTTCGAATAGGCATAGACGTTGAGGGGACGCTCGAAGTCGGGCTCCTCGCGAAACTCGCTGCCGCCGCCATAGACCGAAGCCGACGAGGCATAGAGGAAAGGCACGCGCAGCGCCAGGCAGGCATGCAACAGCCGCTTCGAATAGGCGTAGTTCACCTCCATCATGAACTTGCCGTTCCATTCGGTGGTGGTCGAGCAGGCGCCTTGATGGAAGACGGCCTCGATGCGGCCGAGCGCGCCGTCCTCGAGCCGGGCGAGAAATTCGTCCTTGTCGAGATAGTCGGCGATGCGCAGGTCGGCGAGGTTGGCGATCTTGTGGCCGTCAGTGAGATCGTCGACGACGACGATGTCGTCATGGCCCTCGGCATTGAGAGCAGCGACGATGTTGGAGCCGATCATGCCGGCGCCGCCCGTGACGATGATCATGCTTTTCAGCCTTGCTCCGTTGCCGATTCCGGCCCTTATAGGGGAGGCGGGCGGGAGTGTCGATAAAGCAGGCCGCCCGTGGACCACAGTGAGGCCGCAAACCTCCCGCTGCAGTCATGCCCAACTCTTGAGGGACAAAATGCCGTCGACTGAATTGCTGATCGCGTTTTTCGCCACGACGGCGATCTTCGCCTATATCCCGGGGCCCGCCATGCTCTACGCCGCGGCGCAGACGATGGCGCGCGGACGCTGGTCGGGGTTGACGGGGGCTCTCGGCATCCATCTCGGCGGCTATTTCCATGTCTTCGCGGCCGCCGCCGGCCTGTCCGTCCTGTTCCATGCGGTGCCGCCGCTCTATCTGGCGGTCAAGCTCGTCGGCGCGCTCTATCTGATCTGGCTCGGCGTCTCTATGTTCCGCAAACGGACGGATGGCGATGCGGCTCTGCCCTTGATCGAGCGGAAATCGGCCCGTCGCGCCTTTTTCGAAAGCATCACCGTCGAGGTGCTCAATCCGAAGACGGCGATCTTCTTCATGGCGTTCCTGCCGCAATTCATCGACGCCTCGGCGGCGTTCCCGGTCTGGCTGCAGTTCGTCGTGCTTGGAACCATCGTCAATCTGATGTTCTCGTCCGCCGACGTCGTTTGCGTTTTCCTTGCCGGCGCGATGATTGCGCGGCTGCGACGTTCGGGCCGGGCGCAGCGGCTGATGCAGCGCGCGGGCGGGGCGGTGCTGGTTGGGCTCGGCGTCCACGTCGCCCTGCAGAGGAGCTGATCGCGCAGTCGGCTTCGGCTGGGGTCGGCGCCGGGCCTGCCGTTGCGCTCGTTCGAATTGCGGTATATCGGCATCGCCTTGAGCAGCCCGCGCCACAATTCCGGCGCTGAAATCTAATCAAGTCCGGCCGTCTTCAGGCATATTTCGAGTGAGATGATCAAGCACCATCCGCCTTCCCCCGAGCCTTTGCATCGCACCATCGCCCGGTTCGGCGACGTCACCGTGCTGGTGGTGGGCGATTTCATTCTCGACCGCTTCGTCAGCGGCGTAATCGAGCGTATCTCGCCGGAAGCCCCCATTCCCGTGCTGCACGGCAAGGGCGAGACCGCGAACATGGGCGGCGCCGGCAATGTCGTCTCCAACATCGTTTCGCTCGGCGCGGCCGCCATCCCCGTTTCGGTGATCGGCGCCGACCAGGCCGGCAACAATCTGATGCGGATGCTCGGCGAGATCGGCGTCGACACGGACGGGCTCCTGCAGCGCGAGGGCCGCATGACGTCGTCGAAAAGCCGCTTCAGCGCGCTCAACCAGCAAGTGCTGCGTTTCGACGAGGAAGAGATCAAGCCGCTGACGGCCGCCGAGCGGGCGAAGCTCATCGACCATTTCCAGGCAGCGCTTGGCCGCGCCGACATCGTGATCCTCTCCGACTACGGCAAGGGCATCCTGCTCGACGGCGTCGCCGGCGAGCTGATCGCGATCTGCCGCGATGCCGGCAAGCCGGTGCTGGTCGATCCGAAGGGGCGCGACTATGCGCGCTATGCCGGCGCCACGGCGGTGACGCCGAACCGCAAGGAACTCGGCGAGGCGGTCGGGCGCAAGGTGTTCGGCGACGACGAGATCGTGGCCGCGGCGCGCGACCTGATCGCCGCGCATGATTTCGAGTTCATCGTCGCCACGCGCAGCGAAAAGGGCATGAGCGTCGTCTCCGCCGAGGATGCCCGCCACATCTCCACCCAGGCGCGCGAAGTCTTCGACGTCTCCGGCGCTGGTGACACGGTCATCGCCAGTTTCGCGCTTTCGCTCGCCGCCGGCGCCGACCGGGTGCATGCGGCCGTCATCGCCAATGCGGCCGGCGGTGTGGTGGTGGGAAAGCGCGGCACGGCGCGGCTGAACGTCGAGGAACTGTCCGGCGCGCTGTTCCGCTCACACGGGCCGACCGGTCACCAGGACGCCATTCTCGATGCCAACGCTGCGGCCAGGATGGTCGCAGCCTGGAAGGAAGAGGGGCTGACCGTCGGCTTCACCAATGGTTGTTTCGACATCCTGCATGCCGGCCATGTCAGCCTGCTGCATGCCGCGCGCAGCCAGTGCGACCGGCTGGTGCTCGGCCTCAATAGCGACGCCTCGGTGCGCCGGCTGAAGGGGGCGGGGCGCCCGGTCAACGACCAGCACGACCGCGCCTGCGTGCTGGCAGCACTTGCCTCGGTCGACGCCGTCGTCGTCTTCGAGGAGGACACGCCGCTGAAGCTCATCGAGGCGCTCCTGCCGGACATCCTGGTCAAGGGCGCGGATTACACGGTCGAAACCGTTGTCGGCGCCGATGTCGTGCAGAAGGCGGGCGGGCGCGTGGTGCTGGTCGACCTCGTCGCCGGCAAAAGCACGACCAACACGATCGGCAAGATGCGCGCCGCAAACTGAGGGTTCCATGTCCGAACTGAACGACTATCTGGTCCGCTCCGCGGCGGCGATCACGGCGATGGTCGAGCGCGACCTGACCGGTGAAATGGAACGCTCGGTGAGCACGGTAGTGACGGCGCTTTCGCAAGGCAAGGCGCTGCTGATCTGCGGCAATGGCGGCTCGGCGAGCGATGCCATCCACATCGCCGGCGAGCTGGTCGGCCGATTCCTCAAGGAACGCAAGGCCTACAACGTCATCGCGCTGCCTGCCAATGCCGCGGTGCTGACCGCCTGGGGCAACGACTACGGCTTCGACACCGTCTTCTCGCGCCAGGTCGAGGCGCATGGGTCGGAAGGCGCGGTGCTGCTCGCCATCTCGACCAGCGGCAATTCGCCGAGCATCCTTGCCGCCGCCGAACAAGCGCGGGCGATGGGCATGACGGTGATCAGCCTGACCGGCGAGACCGGCGGCAAGCTGAAGCCGCTGACCGACATCCTGCTCAACGTGCCGTCGACCTCGACGCCGATCATCCAGCAGGGGCACCTGTGCCTCTACCATTATCTGTGCGAGGCGGTCGAAGCGCGCCTCAGCAATGGCTGAGAGCGCAGGCTTTCCGCTTGCAGAGCCCGGCCTGTGGGTCGAGCGGATCGGCGACAGGATGTTTCCGGCCGGCCGGCCGGCGCTGTTCCTCGATCGTGACGGCACGATCAATGTCGATACCGGCTATCCCGACGACCCGGCGGCGATGGAACTGCGCGACGGCATCGCGCCGGTCATCGAGGCCGCGAACCAGCACGGCATTCCGGTCATTGTCGTCACCAACCAGTCCGGCATCGCGCGCGGCTATTTCGGCTGGGACGCGTTCGCCCGGGTCAACGGGCGGGTCCTCGACCTGCTGAGCGAAAAGAACGCTTTCGTGGATATGGTGCTTGCCTGCGCCTACCACGAGGCCGGCAGGGGCGCGTTGGCGATTGCCGATCACCCGATGCGCAAGCCCAATCCTGGCATGCTGCTGGAGGCAGGCCGCCAGCTCGGCCTCGATCTGGAGCGGTCGCTGATCGTCGGCGACAAGCCGGCCGATATGGAAGCCGGCCAGCGCGCCGGCCTCAAGCGCGGCTGGCTGGTCGACGGCGAAGGCTCGACGATAAGCGGGCTTTCGGTTTCGCCGTTGCGCGGCGCTCATGACCTTGAGGACCTGCTGACGACGATACGATCGCTCTGATCGCAAGTTGATTCAAAGCCTGGAGCTAAACCGGTTGTTTTTGCGGGTGAATTTCCGGAAGCCGGCACATTAAAGCGCGTCGCGCTGAAACGGATTCAGGCGACGCGCTTTAAGTCTTTGTTTTGATGCATGTCGTTGTCCCAGAACCGCTGCACACTTCTGGGCGACATGTATCAAGTTGGAAAGGCGACCAACCCCTCGTCCTTGACGCGGCGGATGGTCAAGGCGGTGCGCACGGTGTCCACATTCGGTGCCGAAGCCAGTTCCTCGATGACGAAGGTCTGGAAGGTGCCGAGGTCGCTCGCCACGCAGTGCAGCAGAAAGTCGGATTCGCCCGAAACCATCCAGGCGTCGCGGACGATCGGCCAGCCGCGCGTGCGCTCGGCGAAGGTTTTCAGCTCGGCGTCGGCCTGGTGATGCAGGCCGATCAGGCAGAAGGCTACGACATCCATGCCGAGCGCCGGCGCGTTCAAGAGTGCGCGGTAGCCGCGGATGATGCCGGCCTCTTCCAGCCGCCTGACACGGCGCAGGCAAGGCGGCGCCGAGATGCCAACCCGGCTGGACAATTCGACATTGGTCATTCGTCCGTCACCCTGCAGCTCGCGCAGGATCTTCCAGTCGATGGCGTCGAGATCGGCTTTCAGCGGCATGAAGGGCTTTCGCGCAAGAATCTTTCGCGATTTTGTAATTTGGTTTCGCGCAAGAGGCCATAGCTTTGCGATGATTTTCTCCTTGTTTTGATGGCATGCGGTGATCGCGGGCCACGCGTACTCCTGAGTGACGCGCGTTCATGACGGGCGGCGATATGGCCCGATATGCATGGCGCGAAGCTTTCCGGGGACGAAGGCCAACTTGCCTTGCTGGTCTCCCGGGCAACACTTACATTACGCGCGACAAACCACGGCTGCGAGCCGCAGGGGACTTTTCATGAACACCAAACATGCGCCCGTTCTTATCATCGGTTCCGGCCCGGCCGGCTACACGGCGGCGGTCTACGCCGCCCGCGCCATGCTGAAGCCGATGCTGGTCGCCGGCCTGCAGCAGGGCGGCCAATTGATGATCACCACCGACGTCGAAAACTATCCCGGCTTCGCCGATCCGATCCAGGGCCCCTGGCTGATGGAGCAGATGCTCAAGCAGGCCGAGCATGTCGGCACCGACATCATCAACGACATCATCACCGAGGTCGACCTCAACGTGCGGCCGTTCCGCGCCACCGGCGATTCCGGCACGGTCTATACCGCGGACGCGCTGATCATCGCCACCGGCGCGCAGGCCAAGTGGCTGGGCATCCCGTCGGAGCAGACCTTCATGGGCTTCGGCGTTTCGGCCTGCGCCACCTGCGACGGCTTCTTCTATCGCGGCAAGGATGTCGCAGTGGTGGGCGGAGGCAATTCCGCGGTCGAGGAAGCGCTCTATCTGTCGAACCTTGCCAAGAGCGTCACCGTCATCCACCGGCGCAGCGATTTCCGCGCCGAGCGCATCCTGCGCGAGCGGTTGCTCAAGAAGGACAATGTCCGCGTCATCTGGGACACGGTCGTCGATGAGATCACCGGACGTCCGGGCAAGGCGCCGCTGCCGCCTTCGGTGGAAGGCCTGACGCTGCGCAATGTCGTGACCGGCCAGGAATCGAAGCTGCCGGTCGATGGCGTGTTCGTCGCGATCGGCCATGCGCCGGCGGTCGAGCTCTTTGCCGGCAAGCTGAAGCAGAAGCCGAACGGCTATCTGTGGACGGCGCCGGATTCGACCCGCACCGACGTGCCCGGCGTGTTCGCCGCCGGCGACGTCACCGACGACGTTTACCGCCAGGCGGTGACGGCGGCGGGGCTTGGCTGCATGGCGGCGCTCGAGGCGGAAAAATATCTGGCGGGCATCGAGGTTCACCGCGAAGCGGCGGAATGACAGATCGGCTGAAAGAAGCCGTTTAAAAGCCTGATTTTTCATTCAGACGCCAAAAGCAACGCGAGGGGAATCATGGCGCTGGACTGGGACAAATTACGCGTATTTCACGCAGCGGCGGAGGCTGGGTCGTTCACCCATGCCGCCGAGACGCTGCATCTGTCGCAATCGGCTATTTCGCGGCAGGTCAGCGCGCTGGAGCATGACGTCGGCGTGGCACTCTTCCACCGCCATGCGCGCGGCCTGGTGCTGACCGAGCAGGGCGAGATGCTGTTCCGCACGGCGCATGACGTGCTGATGAAGCTGGAAACCATCAAGACGCGGCTGACCGAGACCAAGGACCGGCCGTCGGGCGTGCTCAGGGTAACGACCACGGTAGGGCTCGGTGCCGGCTGGCTGACCGAACGGGTGCAGGAATTCATCGAGCTCTATCCCGAGATCAGCCTGCAGCTGATCCTCGCCAATGAGGAGCTCGACCTCACCATGCGCCAGGCCGATTGCGCGATCCGGCTGCGCCAGCCGCAGCAGCCCGACCTCATCCAGCGCCGGCTGTTCACGGTGCATTTCCACCTCTACGCGGCGCCGTCCTATATCGCCAAGTTCGGCAGGCCGGCCTCGATCGCCGAACTCAGGAACCACCGCATCGTCACTTTCGGCGTGCCGGTGCCTTCGCATCTGTCGGAGCTGAACTGGCTGGAGACGGTCGGCGATTTCGAGGGCGCGCAGCGTGTGCCGACGCTGCAGATCAACGACATCCTGTCGATCAAGCGGGCGGTGCAGGGCGGCGCCGGCATCGCCATGCTGCCGGACTATGTGATCAACAAGGACTCGAACCTGGTGCAGCTGCTGCCGGAGACCGAGGTGCCGTCCTTCGATACCTATTTCGCCTATCCCGACGCGATGAAGAACCAGGCGAAACTGCATGTGTTCCGCGATTTTATCATCGCCAAGGCGCGCAGCTGGTCCTATTGAAACGGCCGGCCGAGACTACTGCCCGCGCCAGGGTGTGATGCGCGGCAGCCAGCCGGGGACGGCGCGGCGGTAGACCTCGTATTCTTCGCCATACCGGCTGGCCAGCGTCGGCTCTTCATAGATCTTGACGAAGGAGACCATCGCCGCCGCGGCGATGAGGCCGTAGACCAGCACCGCCCAGCTCGAAAAGATCAGCGCCTGGCCAAGGATGATCGTCAGCACGGCCACGTACATGGGGTTGCGCACATGGCGGTAGATGCCGCCAACGACCAGTTTCTCGGTCGGTGCCACGGGAGCGGGCGTGCCCAGGCCCTCGAGGGCAAAACGGCCAAAGGCATGAAGCAGGACGGCGACAGCTCCGACCACGAGAAGCGAGCCCCCAGGCACGAAGCCCGGCAGAACCGATAGCGGGTTGCGATAGTGGTCGGTCAAGAGCCACGGCGCCAGGCCGGCAACAACGCCGGGCGCAACGACAAGGAACAGCGCGCTGCCGGCGATTGCTGAAAAAGTTCGCATCATCGGTCTCCTGCCGTAAAAATAAACTCGGCTTGCCGAAATCGGCATCATTTCTCTGGGTCACATATTTCCGAGCAAAATCGGCTCGATTTTGCATTTAAGCAGTAGCTTTAGGGCCGGAAACGCGTCGGAATTGGCGATTTTTCTGGTCCTACGGGTTCCGGGAATAGGTTGGACCACAGCCTGCGTCTTTTTGCATGCGTGAGTTGCAAAATAGATGCTTGTTTCTTGGGCATGATGAGCACATATATAGTCACATCTCCGGGGCGCGTTCTCCTCCCATTAGCGCCCTCGAGTGTTCCCCTCTGGAGGTTAGCCTTAATCGGCACTTCCAATCAAACTCAGCCGGATCTTTATTGATCCGGCTTTTTTGTTGCCTGCGCGCCTTCGGGCCGGCAAAAAAACGACCGGATCCACCACGTAACGGTGACATGTAACATCGGGTAACATGCCGCAAACGCACTCTATGGTTTAAGTAGACGATAGGACGCGGTTGGTCGGTTCGGGAGATGGGGGCATCACTCGAAAGACCGGGCTCAGGCAAGCACCGCGTCCGAACCATTTTTCCGGATGCGGCGGACCAGCCGTTGCCTCCCAGGAAAACGGTCCGCAATAGGAACGGCGTCCGGATCATCCGGACGCCGTTTTCATTTCATCAACGCAGTCGCTCAGGCAGGCCGACCTGCTAGGCGGCTTTGCCGTTGGCGTTCATCGCCTCGTCGGCGAGCCGGCCGGTCAGCTCGGCCATATGGTCGAAAGCAGCCTTGTAACTGGCGACGCCGGCGGTCGCCGAGCGCAGCTCGATGATCAGGTCACCGATTTCGGCCTGAGGCATGGTCGCCTCGACGACGTCCCAGCCGGGCCAGTCGGGCCTTGCATCATAGCCGAGGATCTGGCCGCGCCGCTGTGGGATCAGCGCGATGATCTTCGAGGTCGCGTCGGAGGGCGTGACGATCTCGACCTTCATGATCGGCTCCAGCAGAACCGGCGAACAGGCCGCCATGCCTTCCTTCATCGCCAGCTTCGCCGCCATCTGGAAGGCCATGTCGGAGGAATCGACCGCATGGTAGGAGCCGTCCGACAGATTGACCGCGACGTCGACGACCGGGAAGCCGAGCGGGCCTGTCTTCAGATAGTCGCGAATGCCGGTCTCGACCGACTGGATGTAGGTTTTCGGCACCACGCCGCCGGTGATGGTGTCGGAGAACTGGAAGCCGGAACCGCGCGGCAGCGGCTTAATCTCGATCACCACGTCGCCGAATTGGCCGTGGCCGCCGGATTGCTTCTTGTGGCGGCCGCGCTGCTGCGCCGATTTGCGGATCGTCTCCCGGTAGGGCACCGCCGGTGCATGCCCCTCGATCGGGATCTGGTTCTTGCCCTCGAGGCGCTCGCGCACCACGCGCAGATGCATTTCGCCGTGGCCCGACAGGACGGTTTCGGCGGAATCCTGGTTGTGGCGCAGGTTGAGCGATGGATCTTCCTCGGCAAGCCGCTGGATCGCCGCCGACATCTTGACCTCGTCCTTGCGCTCCTTGGGGCGAAGCGCGAAGGCAAAGACCGGCTGCGGCGGCTCCAACGTGACCAATGGGCGGATGCCGCCCTTGGCCGAGCTCAGCGTCTGGCCGGTCTTGACGTTGTCGAGCTTGCCGAGCGCAACCGTGTCGCCCGCCTTGGCGGATGTCAGCTTCGACTGATCCTTGCCGAGCATCTTGTAGATGCCGGAGACCTTCGCCGTATCGCCGTTGGAAAGGTAGAGCTCGGCCGCGTCGGCCAATTGGCCCGAGAGCACGCGCGACACCGAAAGCTTGCCGCCATGCGCGGTGTGGATGGTCTTCATCACCTGCACAACCGTCTGGCCGTCCGGCGCGCCGAGGCGCTTCCGCGTTGCCTCGACGTCCGGCGCGTCGTGGCGGATGGCTTTCAACAGGCGCAGCACGCCGTTGCCCTTCTCGGCGGTGCCGATCAACACCGGCGTCACCGCGCCGGCGCGCAGATCGGCCGAGAGATCGTCGAAGATCGCATCCTTCGGCGGCTCGATCTCCTCCAGCAACTGCTCCATCAGGTGATCGTCATGGTCGGCGAGCGTCTCCAGCATGGAGAAACGCGCTTCCAGCTCGCGCGCCTTGTCGTCGTTCGGGATTTCGGCGACCTGGCTTTCGGCATATTCGCGGTAGATGTAGGCGCGCTCCAGCGCCAGATCGATCGAGCCGATGACGACACCATCCTTGCGCACCGGAATCTGGCGCAGCAACAGCGGCACCGAACTTGCCGGCTGCAGCATCTTCAGCGTGTCGCGCACGCCGGCGACCGCCTTGTCGACCTTGTTGAGGAACAGGATGCGCGGAATGGCGAGATCGTCGAGCTTGCGCATGATGAGCTGCAGCGCCGGGATCTTCTTCTCGTCAGCCTCGGCGACGACGACTGCGAGGTCGCAGGCGGCAAGCACGGGTTCGGCCTCGAAAGCGAATTCGATGGAACCGGGGCAGTCGACGAAGGTGATCTGCTCGCCCATGAAATCGGTGGTGGCGAAGGTCGCCTCGACGCTCATGGCGTGAGCGCGGGCCTCTGGCGAATGATCGGAGACGGTGTTGCCCGATGAAACGGGTGACTGGCGGGGAATGGCGCCCGTGCGGGCGAGTATTGCTTCGAGAAGTGTCGTCTTACCGCTTGCGAAGGGACCGACTATGGCGATGCATTTCGGTCCCGTGCGTCGTCCTCCGGCGCGAGTACCCATGGCTGACCTCCACTCAGGCGTTTCCCAAGAGAGCGATCAGCAAAAGTGGAAACCGGTTTTGCGTCCGATCGCACCCTATGCAGAGCGGCGGCCGGCCTGTTCGGCCGTCGCGGGCGGGGTTTATCCACCCCTTCCCAAAGCCATCGTCACACGGGTTCGCCGGGAGGGCAAGAAAAATAGGATGTTCGCCGGCTTGGGGTCGTCAGGCCGCCATTTCCTGTTTGTCAGGCTGTGAGGGCACGCGGCTCGCGAGCGGCGACGCACAACGCGCTTGCCTTGTCGCGCGGCGCCGGCTTGCCGAAGAAATAACCCTGGAAGCGGCTGCAGCCGGCGGTCTTGGCAAGGGTGAATTCCTCCGCGGTTTCGACGCCTTCCGCGACGATGGCGATATCCTGGATGCGGGCGATCTGGGCAAGCGCGGAAACGAAGATCTGCGCCACCTGGTCATGGGCGAGGCTGCGGATGTAGGAGCGGTCGATCTTGACGCTGTCGATGGGCAGCGACTTCAGATAGTTGAAGCCGCAATGGCCGGTGCCGAAGTCGTCCAGCGCAATGTGGAAGCCGAGGCCGCGCAGCGCCTCGAGACGCCTGAGGACCTCGGGCGTGGCGGCCGTCGCCACCGTCTCGGTGATCTCGATGATGAACTGCGAGGCGGACCGGCCGGTTTCGCGCAGGATCCGGTCGCACATCGTCACGATCTCGTCGCGCTTCAACTGCTCGCCCGAGACGTTGATCGAGATGCGCCGTCCGGGAAAATGCCCGATGTCGGCGCAGGCGCGCTTGAAGACCCATTCGCCGATCATGTCGATCAGCGTCGAGCGCTCGGCGATCGGGATGAATTCCGCCGGCGAGATCAAGCCGCGCACGGGATGACGCCAGCGGATCAAGCCTTCCAGCGCGTCGACCGAGCCGTCGGGATCGACGATCGGCTGGTAGTGCAGCTCCAGCTCGCCGAGATAGATCGCCGCGCGCAGCTCGCGTTCCACCAGCCGGCGATAGCGTTTGTCCGACAGCATCTCCTCATCGAAAACGGTGATGCGACCGCGGCCGCCCGCCTTGCTCTCGTAGAGCGCGAGATCGGCCAGCAGCATCAATTCAGCGCCGTTCGAAGCGTGCAACGGCGCGAGCGCGACGCCCACCGAGATCGACAGGGGAATGATCTTGCCTTCATGTCTCTTGCCGGCACGCATCGCATCGAGCAGCCGGCGCGCGTCCTTGCTGATAATGGCGACGTCGCCATGCGGAACCATGATACCGAACTCGTCGCCGCCGAGCCGGCCGATGACCCCGTCCTCGAAGATGCGCTGCGCTTCCGCGACCAGATGCGCCAGCGCCAGATCGCCGAACTGATGGCCGAACGTGTCGTTGAGCTGCTTGAAATGATCGAGGTCGATCAGAAGCAGGCTTGCCTGTCGGCGGTTGCGCAAGCCGCCCAGCCAGTCGCCCAGCGCTTCGATGAAATAGCGCCGGGTCATGGCGCCGGTCATGGCATCGACGGTGAGAAAGCGATGCTTCTCGGCCTCGGCATCCGCCGCCGACTGCAGGCGCTGGACGACGCTCGAGCGCATATACATCAGCACCAGAAGCGCCATTAAGGTCGATGTCACCGACACCGCGAGCGCGCCTGCGCGGGAGGCGTTCCCCGTCAGCGCGAAAGCCGCAAGCCCGGTGGCGGCGATGCTCATCACGAGCAAGGCCTGGATGCCGCGATAGATACGGCCGCTGTGATCCTTGATTGTCGCCAAGATACTCATGTCCGCGCCCCCACAGCACGCGACATGGCTAGGACCTCAGCCGTTAAGAAACGCTGAGTGTGAGCGCCGCCTCGGCCGCTTCTTTCGCGGCTGCGTGGAGATCGCGATTTTATGGTTAAAAAGCAACGATTTATGACAGTTTTTAGACACCCTGATATGGCGTTCCGTTCGATGCCCGAGCGCGAAATCGAGGCTGCCGCCCGGCAGCAGCTCAAAGCCGGTTGCAACGGCCTCCCTGCGAGGCGAAACTACCGCATGAGATGGGCCGCGCGCGGCCTTTTGTTCGACCAACGCGTTCGAGGATATCAAGGATGAAGATCATTGCGTGCGGCAGTGTGCCGACGATCGTCGCGCCGGAGACGTATTTCACCGGGCGGGTGCTGCAGACGCCGATCATCGAGAAGGAGGCGCCGGCGCGGCTGAGAGCCACGCTGGTCAGTTTCGAGCCCGGCGCGCGCACCCATTGGCACACGCATCCGCTTGGACAGACGCTCTATGTCACCGCCGGCGCCGGACTTGCCCAGACCTGGGGAGGCCCCGTGCAGGAGATCAGGGCAGGGGATGTCATTTCCTTCGCGCCAGGCGAAAAGCACTGGCATGGCGCCGGACGTAAAACCGCCATGACCCATATCGCCATGCAGGAGGCACTGGACGGCGTCCACGCCGACTGGCTGGAGCAGGTTTCCGACGAGCAATATGGCGGTTAGGACGGACCCGACGAGAAGAACCCGGACTGAAGCCAGGTTTCTTCTCGTCAGGCTGCGTCGATCAGGTCAGCGACGCGGTGAAGCGTTGGATGCGCGTGCAGGCTTCCTCCAGCAAGGCATCCGACGTGGCGTAGGAGATGCGGAAGTTCGGTCCGAGGCCGAAGGCCGAACCGAACACCACCGCGACGCCTTCGGCCTCCAACAGTTCGGAGCAGAAGGTCTCGTCATTGTCGATCACCTTGCCCGCCTTTGTCTTCTTGCCGATCAGCTGGGCGCATGACGGGTAGACGTAGAAGGCGCCTTCGGGCGACGGGCAGGAGATGCCGCGCGCCTGGTTGAGCATCGAGACGACGAGGTCGCGCCGGCCCTGGAAGATCGCCTTGTTCCTGGCGATGAAATCCTGCGGCCCGTTGAGCGCCTCGACGGAAGCCCACTGCGCGATGGTGCAGGCGCCCGAGGTCTGCTGGCCCTGGATCATGTCCATCGCCTTGATCAGCGGCACCGGGCCGGCGGCATAACCGATGCGCCAGCCGGTCATGGCATAGGCTTTCGACACGCCGTTCATGGTCAGCGTGCGCTCATAGAGGTTCGGCTCGACCTCGGCGATGGTCTTGAAGACGAAGTCGCCATAGGTCAGGTGCTCATACATGTCGTCGGTCAGCGTCCAGACATGCGGATGCTTGAGCAGCACGTCGGCCAGCGCGCGCAACTCGGCTTCCGTGTAGGCGGCGCCCGACGGGTTCGACGGCGAGTTCATCAACAGCCATTTGGTCTTCGGCGTGATCGCCTTTTCCAACACCTGCGGTGTGAGCTTGAAGCCGTTGTCGATCGAGGTGTCGGCGAAGACCGACGTGCCGCCGCAGATCGCCACCATTTCGGGATAGCTCACCCAATAAGGGCGCGGGATGATGACCTCGTCGCCCGGGTTCAGCGTCGCCATGAAGGCGTTGAACAGGATCTGCTTGCCGCCGGTGCCGACGATGGTCTGCTCCGGCCGGTAGTCGAGATTGTTCTCGCGCTTGAACTTCTTGGCGATCGCCTCGCGCAGCGGCACGATGCCGGAAACCGGCGGGTATTTGGTCTCGCCGCGGCGGATCGCCTCGATCGCCGCGTTCTTGATGTTGTCGGGCGTATCGAAGTCCGGCTCGCCGGCGCCGAGGCCGATCACGTCACGGCCGGCATTTTTCAGCTCGCGCGCTTTCTGCGTCACCGCGATGGTCGCGGAAGGCTTAACGCGGGAAAGGGCGTCGGCGAGAAAAGCCATGACAAAATGTCTCCTAGGAAAAAGCGGCCAGGAGCGGCCGCGGCGCCTCTCATGTCGCATCATCGGGCTAAGCGCAAGCATTGTGCGATGAGCCAGAGGTCAAGGAGGCGTGACCAAAGTCAGCCTGCGTGAGCGGCAACGCTAAATTCATCAACGGCCGGTAAACCCTTGGCTGGCAGGATCGCAGATCGAATTGCGCCAGTTGCACGGAAAGAGGAAGCTTTGTCGCGCAGCATCGGGCTTGCCCACATCATCCGTCATGACGACGGCACCTCGACGGGTGTCTGGGGCATCTATACGCTCCAGAGCGCGTTCCAGCCGATCTTCGCCTTCAAGGAGGGCAAGCTTTCAGTCGCCGCCTTCGAGGGGCTGATCCGGCCGTTCCGCGACGGCGAGCTACAGTCGCCGGGGGCATTCTTCGGCACCTGCCCGGCGCCCGACCGGCTGCATATCGAGGCGCTGACGCGCACGCTGCATCTTTTGAACGCGGGCGCCTGCCTGCCGCAAGAGGCGTCGATCTTCGTCAATTTCGATCCGTCGGTCTTCACCGATCGCGGCATCGCCGACAAGGCGTTGCGCGACATGCGGCTGGTGCTGCACGAAGCCGGCATCGATCCGCGCCGCATCGTCTGCGAGGTCACCGAGCAGAAATCCGCTTCGCAGGAAACGCTCTACGAATTTGTCGAGGCGCTGAGGGCCAACGGCTTCCGCATCGCGGTCGACGACTATGGCGCCGATGAATCCGACATCAACCGGATCAAGGAGCTCAAGCCCGACATCGTCAAATTCGATGCGCAGTGGATCACCCATCTGATGGAGTCAGGCGCCGGCTTCGCGTTACTGACGGCAATGGTGCAGAGCTTCGAGAACCAGGGCATCCGCACCGTCTTCGAAGGCATCGAGGAAGGCTGGCAACTGGAGCTTGCCGAGAGGTCCGGCGCCTCCATGGTGCAGGGTTACGTGCTTGCCCGGCCGGAACTTGCCTCCACCAGCTTTCGCGTTTTCAGCGAGGGCGCGCAGCAACCCCAGGCCGCGGAGAACAAGGCGCCGGCAGCCGCAAGCCCTGTGGCGCCGGTCCGGCAGCCGCGGCCTGCAAGAGTGTTCGGGCGCAAGGTCGCGCCATGAGCGAACAACCAGACAGGCGGCGCAACGTCGCCGAGGCGATCTTCGCCGACGAGATCGGCCTTCAGTTCGGCATCTATGGCGAGTTCCGGCTGTGGAGCGCCTATCAGCCGATCTTCGCGCCGGAGGGCAAAGCACTCAGGGCGGTTGCCGTCGAGGGGCTGATCGAGCCGCGCCGCGTTGCGCAGCCGGTTGCCTCTTCGGTCTTCTTCGGCGGCATTCCGGCGCCCGACCTTCTGTTCGTCGAAACGATGTGCCGGATGCTGCATCTCGGCAATTACCGCAACATCGGCGTCGAGGGATTGACGCTGTTCTTCAACTATAATCCGAACATCAACGACCATCTCGGACGGGCGCTCGCCGAGATCCGGCTGATGACCAGGCATCTCGGCGATTTCGAGCTGGAGCCCGGCCTGCTGGTCTGCGAGATCACCGAACAGGCAGCCGACGACCGTGTCCTTGCCAGCCTCGTGCGCGAAATGCGGCGCGACGGCATCCGCATCGCCGTTGACGATTTCGGCACGGGGCATTCGACCGAGGCGCGCATCAACCTGCTTGCGCCCGACATCGTCAAGATCGACGGCGCGTGGTTCGGCGAGCTCTGCCGCCACGCCGCCGCCGAGCGCTTCTTCCGGCCGTTGGTGGCGACGCTGCACGATCGCGGCGCAAAAGTGCTGGTCGAGGGCATCGAAAACGCACAGCATCTGCGCGTCGCGCTTGAGGGCGGCGTCGACCTTTTGCAGGGTTTCCACCTCGCCCGCCCGGCGCTCGCAGGCACGATTTTCAAGGAAGAGCCGCTTTCCGTCGATGCCTTGCTCGACGTCGGCAACAAGGTCGTGCCCCTGCATCAGCATCGCTGATGCGACCAAGGAAAACGTATCAGCATCGCTGACGCCGACCAAAGAAGACATATCAGCGTCGCTGATGTTTCTTCTCAAAAACAAATCACTGGATGAGACCTAGCCGCGCGCGTTAGAGCGTTCCCAGGAGACTCGGAGAGGGCAAGAGGCATGATCCTTTACGACATGGCCGACAGCGGCAATTGCTACAAGCCGCGGCTGTTGATGGCGAAGCTCGGCATCCCCTTCACCCGGGTCGAGGTGAGCTCGCATACCGGCGAAACGCGCAAGCCCGACTATGTCGCCAAGAATCCGAATGCGATGGTGCCGATGCTCGAGCTCGACGATGGCAGGCGTATCGCCGAGAGCAACGCCATCCTGCTCTACCTCGCCGAAGGCACGCGCTTCCTGCCGGCCGACAAATATGACCGGGCGCAGGCCTATCAGTGGCTGTTCTTCGAACAATACAGCCACGAGCCCTATATCGCGGTGCGCAAGGCGCTGTTGACCTTTCCGGAACGGGCGAAGGATGCCACGCCGGAACGACTGGCGCAGACGCTGGAACGCGGCAACAAGGCGCTCGGCGTGATGAACAGCCACCTGCAGCAAAACGCGTTCTTCGCCGGCAGCGCCTACAGCGTCGCCGACATCGCCTTATATGCCTACACCCACACGGCTGAGAAAGGCGGCTTCCAGCTCGACGCCTATCCGGCCGTAGCCGCCTGGCTGAAGCGCGTCGAGGCGGACAAGGGGCATGTGCCGATCGAGTGGAAGGAATGATCTAGCGCCTGCTAAAGCAGGTCGCGTGAAAAAGGATTCACGCAACCTGCTTTAAGTCTTTGATCTTAAGCATGTCTTTGTCCCGAAACCGGGACCACTTTCGGGAGACATGCTTTAAAAGCGCGTCGCGCTGAAACGGATTCAGGCGACGCGCTTTAAGTCTTTGTTTTGATGCATGTCGTTGTCCCAGAACCGCTGCACACTTCTGGGCGACATGCATTAGCCGCTTTCGCTGGAGCATCAGCGCGGGGGTTATTTGATAAGTCGATCGTATTCGGCATGGGTGCCGATCCAGATCCAGTCAAAGCCATCGCCGCTTTCAAGGGCCAGGGCCCGATAATTGTCGTCTATCCTCGCCGACCAAAGCTCTCCCACCTTTTTGAAATGGAGGGATGGATGTCGCGGATTGGTCTTCATCAAAGTGAAGTTTTTGTCGGCTATGCGCCGAACCGCCTTTGGTAAGGAATTGTATTTTGTCCAGAAGCTAGCGGTGGCTCTGTGCCTCACAGGTCACGCAGTTTGCCAGCGGATATTTCGGCACGTGCTTCTGCCACCAGCTTGTCCAGCCGGCCCGATTTTGCGTCGGCCTCGATCTGCTGGTCCCACAAATCAGCCCGCAGCGCTTCGAACCATGCAGCGAACGCTTTGAGCTCATCTGGGCTGAGCTCTGCTACGGATTTTTCGATCTGTTCGAGTTTGGTCATGCATCAAAGGTAGCACTAATGGGCCAAAAGTGCCATCCGTGGGCCTGCCGGTCCGGAGAGGAACTCGCCCAAAATCCGGGCAACAAAAAAGGCGGGCAATGCCCGCCTTCCTATGCCGGTAGCCTGATCGGGAGCGTCTGGTCCGGGCTGGCAGCTATCTGCTGTTCCAGCTTGTCGGGTCTTTTCGCTCCGGCGCGCTTCTCGCGCGACCGTCAGTACATCCGTGACTTGCCGCGCGCCCCGAACCTTCGTCCGGCGCGCGCCTTTGCTTAGCCGCATTCTGCAACGCCAAGCGATTCCGCTTGGCTGCAAAATGCTTAAGCCAAATCAGGCTGCCTTGCTCAGAGACCCAGCGGCGGACTTGCCGGTGCGGCGGTCCTGCTCGATCTCGAAGTTGATTTTCTGGCCTTCGGCGAGGCTGGTCATGCCAGCGCGCTCGACAGCGGAGATGTGGACGAAAACGTCCGCGCCGCCATTGTCAGGCTGGATGAAGCCGTAGCCCTTGGTGGCGTTGAACCACTTGACCGTACCAGTTGCCATCTAAATGCCCTTCCACATTTGCTTTAGTTTGACCGGACCCGAAGTCCGGCCGGTGGTATCGAAATTTTGGAGACGTCAGCAAACGCGAGGGATCGCGAGGCCCGATCGATCGGCCAAATTCAATGGCCCGCATATAGGACAGTTTGCGAAAGAATACAAGATGGGTTGCCGGCGCGCTGCGCACGGCTGCATGGAAATTTTGACAGCGGCCGCGCGTTGTGGACGGATGAGATGCCCGTCGCTCAATGGAGGGAAACCATGAAGACCATTTTGCTTGCCGCCTGCTTCCTTTTGCTGGCCGCCGAGGCGCAGGCGGTGTCGCGCTACGATCCGACGCGCATGAGCTGCGACCGGGTGCAGGCGACGATCGCCAGGCAGGGCGCCGTCATCCTGCGCTACCAGTCGACGCGCGTGCCGGGGTTGCCGCTTTACGACCGCTATGTGCGCGACGAGCGTTTCTGCAACGCGGGCGAGGTGAGGGCGCGCGCCTATGTGCCGAGCGCCGACACCAGGTCCTGCATGGTCTATGTCTGCAAGCGTCCGGATTTCGAGCGGCGCTTCCGCCGCCGGTTCCTGCAGGACTGACAGGCAGCGCCTCAGAAACCGAACGAGGCCTGCGCCGCCGGCGGCGGGCCGACGCGAACGCCTTCCATGGCGAGCATCTTTTCCTTGGTGGCCGAGCCGCCCGGCGCGGAGAAGCCGCCGATCTTGCCGCCGGCCGCCAGGATACGGTGGCAGGGAATGACCAGCGGCACCGGATTGGCGCCGAGCGCCGCGCCCGTTTCGCGCGGAAGGCCGGCATGGCCGGCGCGCTTGGCCAGTTCGCCGTAGGTGGTGGTTTCGCCGAAGCCGAGCTTGCGTGCGGCATCGTAGATGGCGAGACGAAAATCATCGACGCCGTCGAGATCGACCGGCACGCCGGTGAAGTCGACATCCTCGCCAGCCGCATAGGCCTTGATCGACGCGATCAACTCGACCACCCAGGAAGGTTGGTTTGTCGAGGCTGAGACGCCGGGGTGGCGAAGCAGCCGACGCTCGACCGCTTCGCGGCTGCGCTCCGGCAGGCAAAGCCGGATCAGGCCCTTCTCGCTCCAGGCGATGCCCATGAAGCCGATCACTGTTTCTAACACTGCGTGGCCGGCCGTGATCTGAGATGTGGGTTTCATGGCGTATTCCTTCCGCAAAACAGCGAAAAACGAGTACATATCCAGAACAATATGGCACTCCCGCCCTGTTATCACCACCCGAAAACCGTCTGGCGGCCCCGATTGCCGGGGGTGAATCGCTGGTGTAAGGACTCCTTAACAACCGACAAACCGGACCGCACGGCTTGCCTGCTAAAATCATAATCACCGCGATCGGCGTGCTCGTTGCCGCTGCTGGTCTGAGCGGTTGTACCTCGACCTCGCAAATGAAGGCCGCGCCCGCGCTTGCGGCCGCCTCGACGCCTGTCGTCGCCGACGATACGCCGACCCTCGCGCTGCCCGAAACGGTGGCCGTCCTGCCGGAGCCTTCCGGTCTTGCGCAGGTGCAGACCGCGGCGCTGGCCGGCGATGCCGTCGCCATGGCCACGACGCCTGGCGCGCCGGCGACGCAAGGCGCGCCCGCGACGCAAAGCGCGCTTTTGCCGCCGCCTGTCCAGCCTGGCGCACCCCTGTCCAGCGTTCCGCTGGCGCAACCCGCGGCTTTCGCGGGAGCGACGCCGATGGCCGGCAAGTTTCCGCCGCCCCCGGTGCTGACCGCTGGTGGCTCGCCGACCGGCCCCGGATCCATCAAGCAAGCAGCATCGATCAAGCAGGCGGCGGTCTATACGACCGCGGGCGTCGCCATGCCGGTCACCGGCCAGTCGGCGAAAGTCGCGCCGATGCCCGGTGTCCAGCAGGTCGCCTACGTGGCGCCGGAAAATCCGGCGCTGCTTGCCGCACCCGGCCAGCCCGAAGTGCATGCCAGCGGTCCACGCGGCGAGATCGAACGGCTGATCGAGAAATATTCGGCGATCTATGAAGTGCCGGTCGAGTTGGTGCGCCATGTCGTCAACCGCGAGAGCACCTTCAACCCGAAAGCCTTCAATCACGGCCATTGGGGACTGATGCAGATCAAGCACGCGACGGCGCGCGGCATGGGCTATGACGGACCGGCGACCGGCCTGTTCGACGCCGAGACCAATCTCAAATACGCGGTGAAATATCTGCGCGGCGCCTGGCTGGTCTCGGGCGGCAATGCCAAGCGGGCCGACATGCTCTACCAGACCGGCTATTACTACGACGCCAAGCGCAAGGGCCTGCTTGAGGCGACGGGCCTTGGCGTCGACCGCAAGCGGCGTCGCCTGCAACCCGACGCCTGATAGGACTGTCCGGTTCCGCGCGGCGTTTCGAGACAGCGCCATGCATGAAGACACGACGCCCCGCCCGCCGGCTCCCAACGACATCCGCCTGCGCAAGCTGCTCGACGACACGCTCACCGCGCCGCATTGGCCGGAGGGCTTTGTCATGCGCGCGTTCGAGTATCGGGACGCGCAGGCTTTGCACGCGCTGCTGCACGAGGTGTTCGACGACGGCGCCGACGGGCCGTTCGACGAATGGTGGCCGCGCATCGCCGGCGATGCCGAGTTCGACCCCGCCCTCTGTTTCCTGGCGATCGACGGCAAGGGCCTGCTGGCGGGCGCGGCGCTCTGCTGGACGTCCGGTTTCGTCAAGGACCTCGCCGTCCATCCGGAAGCGAGACGGCAGGGCCTCGGCGAGGCGCTGATGCGGCACGTTTTCCTGATCTTTCGCGCTCGTGGGGCGGCCCATGTCGATCTCAAGACAAACACGGTGAAGAACACCGCGGCCTTCAGGCTCTACGAGCGGCTCGGCATGGTCCCGGTCGACTGGGAAGGCTGACGCTTAAAGCGCGTCGCGCTGAAACGGATTCAGGCGACGCGCTTTAAGTCTTTGTTTTGATGCATGTCGTTGTCCCAGAACCGCTGCACACTTCTGGGCGACATGCATTGAAGCGCGGCGTTGCAACCACCTGCGCGCATTCATTGTGAACGACTTCACATAGGCTGACGTTAGGGCATGCTAATGCGTCGTCGTGCCGGGCGGCCGATCGGCGGATCGACGCGGGCAAGGCGTCGGAGGAGGCTGTGCCGGCATGCGTCAGCCACTCCCAGGCGGGCTCCGGGGCGGGGGTTTCGGAGCCCGTCCGCTTTGCGTGTAGCGAGATGAAGGAGATCCGGCATGGCCCCGTTCACCGTCAATCCGCAGCGTTTCGACCCTTACAAGAACTACCGGTTCCGATTGAAATGGGACGGCAAGTATGTTGCCGGCATTTCGAGGATCAGCGCGTTGAAGCGCACCACCGAAGTCATCGAGCACCGTGACGGCAGCGCGGCCGGCAACACGCGCAAATCGCCCGGCATAACCCGCTTCGAGCCGATCACGATCGAACGCGGGGTGACCCACGACTTGGAATTCGAGCGCTGGGCGAACAAGGTGTGGGATCTGCAGATGGGGGTCGGCGCGGAAGTTTCGCTGAAGGACTTCCGCAAGGACATCATCCTCGAATTCCTCAACGAGGCCGGACAGCTGGCGCTCGCCTACAGGATCTATCGCTGCTGGCCGTCCGAAGTGCAGATGCTGCCGGAACTCGATGCCAACGCCAATGCGGTGGCGATCCAATCGATGAAGCTGGAAAATGAAGGCTGGGAGCGCGACACCGCCGTGGTCGAGCCGGCCGAGCCCGGCTTCAGCGATCCGCCGGCCTGACCAACGCGAACCCTGAGCACCGCCGGTTCAGATATCGGGCGCGTTGCCGACCTTCTTCTTCATGTCCAGCGCCCAGGCGCGCCCTTCGTCGCCACCCCACAGCAGCCAGGCGATGTAGCCGGCCGAGGGGTTGTCCTCGTTGCCGTAATTCTTGCCCTTCTTGTCCACCTCGTGGCGGGCGAAATAGCTGACCATGCGCCGGATGGTCGAAGGTGACAGGTTCCTGCGGTTCTTGAGCTCCGTCGCACGCGCGACGCCGATCTCCGTGCCGCCGCGGCCGAACTCCGCGCGCAGCCTGAGGCCCTTGGCGGCATTGTCGGCCACGATCTGCGGGCAGCGTAGGTCGATTTCGTCGCTGTTGGTCTGGCGCATTCTTTGTCCCCGTTCGGAAGGTTTAGCCGATGAAAGGGAATGCGGCAAAGCGGGGCGGGGTTCCGGCGCGGCTTTTCTGGCGACCCGGGTTTTCGAAGCAACCCTGACGGAGATGCCGCGTTGGGGATAGCGGAGGGGCTGTTTCGGATCGGAGATGGAGATGAAAACGCTGCTGCCCCTGGTCGCCGTCGCGCTGCTTGCCGGCGCGCCCGCCGCGTTCGCCCAATCGAACGACACCAACACGGATGCCGTGGGACCGATGGTGACCGACAACAAGGTCGACACCCAGACCTTCGCCACGACCGTGCCCAACGCCAACGAATTCGAGATCCAGTCGAGCAAGCTCGCGCAAGAGAAATCGGCGTCGGCCGACGTCAAGGCATTCGCGGCGCAGATGATCAAGGATCACACCAAGGTTGCTGAGGACTTCAAGGCCGCACTCAGCCAGGGCCAGACCACCGCGTCGATCAAGCCCGCCGGCCCGGCGCTGCAGCCGAAGGAGCAGCAGATGCTCGACGAATTGAAGGGCGCCACCGGCAAGGAGTTCGACGCCAAATACATCAAGATGCAGACCGACGCGCACAAGGACGCTGTCGCGCTGTTTTCCACCTATGCCAATTCCGGCGACGACCCGGCGATGAAGGAATTCGCCAAGAAGACGCTGCCCGTGCTGAAGATGCACGAGAAGCACGTGAAGGCACTGGCGGTCGCGCATCAGTGAGGGTTCTGGCCGAAGCTAATCGGCCAGCGACGCGCTCTACGGCCCCCCTCTCTGTCCTGCCGGACATCTCCCCCTCAAGGGGGGAGATCAGCCGTCACGCCGGCTTTCGCCAATCTCCAACGTTGCAGGAAAGGTGAGGCGCAGAAGCTGCCAATCTCCCCCCTTGAGGGGGAGATGTCCGGCAGGACAGAGAGGGGGGCGAAGGAACGCTACGTTGCGCGCTTTCCACTGGCAAATGCCGAACCGCCCGCCCACAGGGGGAGAAGGGAAGGCTGGCGTTCCCTTGCCGCCACTGTAATCTCCTCCGCAAACAAGGGTGGACCACCATGGACAAGGAAGTCATCGAAGTGCCCGTGATGTCGGCCAAGGTGCGCGCGCTCGGCCTGCCATGCTCGACGGCGGTGCGGGCCAACGGCTTCGTGTTCATCTCGGCGACGCCGCCGGTGGACATGGTAACCGGCGAGATGGTGCGCGGCGACATCGAAACCCAGACCGAGGCGTCGCTGAAGGCGCTGAAACACTGCCTGGAAGCGGCCGGCACCTCGCTGGACAAGGTGGTGATGGTGCGCATCTACGCCGTCAATTCCGGCTTCTACAGCGCCATCAACCGGGTCTATGCGAAGTATTTCAGCGTGAACCCGCCGGCGCGCAGTTTCGTGCCGGTGGCGTCGTGGCCGATGGAGTTCGATATTGAGATCGAGTGCGTGGCGGTGGCGTGAGGTACGTTGAGCCCAGCGATGTGCGACCTCCGCCAAGGCTAGCGGCCGTGGCGACAGGGACGGTGCGTCATCTGTTGCACTTCCATTTGCCTCATTTACAAAAAAGCTATAAAGCTACTCGCCGGGTTCGGGCATTATCCAAAAGCATAATTTAGGTGCACTTGACTTGTGTACCACTTGGAAGATGCCCCATTTGGGAGGCAAAATGGACGTCTTGATTTCGGAAGTTGCGGGACGTGGCCGCTGGACGCAGTTCAACCTGAAGCTTACCTGGGTTCAACCTTTTTTCGGCAGTCCCCCGGCAGCGATGACCTTGGTGAGACTCTGCGAGCTAAATGCCGCAGGGGTGTCTGTTCAAAACTATAATCAGCCGGCTGTTTTTAAGCCCAATAGTCGAAACTGGGCTTTCGAGATTCCGGGGGCGCATGGACTTAAATACCCTGTCAACAAGCAAACCAGGCCATTGCTTGTAATAGCCCAACGACCTGGCGGGCGGTCATCATTTGAGTTGCTGATGCCGAACGACGGCCGTTATCCGGCAGTGGCAGCGTTCTTGGCCGCTCACAGACAGACGCCCCTGGTGCATCTGTCGCGCACTATTGTTCCGCGAGCTTCCCTAGGAGCTGGTCGCCTTGGATTGCAAATTTGATCAGCGGGCCACTATTAGAACTTCCGAATTATCGCGCTTGGGTGACGACAATTCTCCTGAGTTGAATTGAGAATATTTTCTATCATGAATGTTAATTACACTGACGTTGTTATAGTACATACGAGATATTTCTATCAATGATGCGAGGTTCATTACCCGATTAGCAACTTTGTCTCCATTGGAGTCGTCGGCATACGACAATGCTATTGGTATATTTTGACGGCTCGCGTTTGATAAAAGAGCCTCAAATGCCTTTCTGGCCAAGCTTCTGATTGAGTAGAGAGACTGATAGCGCCCATTTCTTATCATTGTATTTTTATTGTCTATTTTCGGAAAGTCACCCAGAGCTATGGTTTCCAATACGTGATAATATCGGCTGTAATGTTCGCGCCCATATGGTGGATCCATATATATGAATGAAACTTCACTGCCGAATTTACTAATAGCTTCCAGGTCAGTCATATTTGATACGGTGTTATCTTGAGAGAACAGATAATTTGTACTGTATATCGACAGGCAATCAATAAAAGTTTTTATAACATTGGCGCTACGTTTGTTGGAAAATTTTTTGACAGTACTCCATCTGACCGACCCGTCCGTATTGATCCATTTTATCGGCTGTGCAAATTGATTGCCGACCGTGTATGTTATCCGACTGGCCGTAGATATTAAGGCAGCCAGAAAATGAAATTTTGTTTGCCCGGTCAGATTTCTTGATGCTTCCAGCATGGATTGGAGTTCGCAGGCTTGCTCCATCGAAAAATACCGGCCACCAAAAAGAGACACTATCGCATATCGATTGCCCTCTTTTGAGATGTACTCAATTTCCCGCAACATTTGCTGAACTTCAGATGGATCAGAATCAGGCGATATATTCCGTTCGGCGGTGATCGCCCGTGAAAACTGGGTCTTGAGAAAATCACAGGTGTCGCGGAATCGCTTGGTGGTCACAACCTCGAGAGCTCGCTCACCGGTGTGCTGCTCGCCCATCAATAGGGCGGTGCATAGGACGTGTGAGTACGTCTGTATATCATTTGCAATCACGCGACGGCTTTGGGCGAACTGTCGGCTTATGCTGCCAGACCCGGCAAACAGGTCTAGAACCACGCCGCTCGTGCCGAAATGGCTTGTGCATACGTGATCGATCAATTCCGCCGACTTTGCCTTGTTGCCTAAGTAGTAGACGGTCGGCGCTGTCGAGTCGGCCATAAGATAAAATTCCTACTTAACCCGGGATTAACCATCCGTGAAGGATGACTGGTGTGACATGAATCGGGGCGACGCATTCAATGCCAAAAGACGGGTTCCAGGGCAAGCTAATCAAGGGAGACAACAGTGTCGTTCTTGATCGCATGATTGCGGAAGGAACGGTCGTCTCCTGCGCATATATTGATCCGCCATATAATAACAAAGATAGGTTTGATCACTACGAAGACAATAAAGATTACGATATATGGGAAGCTGAGATTATTGCGGTGTCGTCTAAAATCCGCTCTCTCCTGAGTGAAGAGGGGAGCCTTTGGGTTTCGATCGATGACAAGTTAATGCATTATCTTAAGGTAGCTCTAGATAACGTTTTTGGCAGAGAAAACTTTATATCGACGGTTGTCTGGGAGCATCGGACAACGCGCGAGAATAGGGCAATATTCTCGAATAATCATGAGTATATTCTTGTATATGCGAAGAATTTCGAGAAGTTCAAATCCTACCGAAACCCCCTTCCATTCACTGACGAATGGAAGGACAGGTTCAAGAACCCCGACAATGATCCTAGAGGCCCTTGGCAATCTGTTTCGGCCAACGCTCAAGCCGGTCATGCGACTGCAGGTCAATTCTATGAATTAGTCGCACCGAGCGGTAAACGACATCTACCACCGAAGGGCCGGTGCTGGTTATACACCCAAGCAAGGATGAACGAGGCTATGCGTGAGGGCCGAATTTACTTTGGCAAGGGCGGCAGCGGTGTGCCTCGCATAAAGAGGTATCTAAGGGAGGTGAAAGGGGGACTTACTCCGCACACGTTATGGAAAGCGGACGAAGTTGGAACCACGGCCTCTGCAAAGAAGCATTTGCTCGATGTACTTGCAGATGTATCAGTTTTTGAAACGCCCAAGCCCGAACAGCTGATTTCGCGAATACTGTCGATTGCTTCCAATCCGGGAGACTTGGTATTGGATGCCTACTTGGGCTCCGGGACCACAGCTTCCGTGGCCCACAAGATGGATCGCCGCTATGTCGGGATAGAACTCGGTGAGCACATTGCCAGTCATTGCGTTAGGCGTTTGAGGAGTGTCTGCCAGGGCGAGCAGGGTGGTATCTCAAAAGCCGTGAATTGGCTCGGCGGCGGCGATTTCGACTTGGAAGATTCCGCTGTCGCGTAAAGTCGGCTCTCACCCAAAATACTCCTGCAGCGGCCTCACTTCGAGGTTCCCCGCCCGCAACGCCGCAATCGCCTCCGCCACAGCCGCCGCCCCCGACAACGTCGTGTAATACGGCACCTTCTGCATCAGCGTTGCGCGGCGCAGCGACTTGGAATCCGACACCGCCTTCTGGCCGTCGGTGGTGTTGAAGACGATCTGGACCTGGCGGTTGCGGATGGCGTCCTCGATGTGGGGGCGGCCTTCGAGGACCTTGTTGATCTTCTGTGCGTCGACACCATTTTCGGCGAGGAAGCGGGCGGTGCCGGAGGTGGCGAGGACCTTGAAGCCCTGGCCGGCGAGGCGCTTTACCGCCGGCAGGATGCCTTTCTTGTCCTCGTCGCGCACCGAGACGAACAGCGTGCCGGAGCGGGGGAGATCGACGCCGGCGCCGAGCTGGCTCTTGGCGAAGGCCAGCGCGAAATCGCGGTCAAGGCCCATGACCTCGCCGGTCGAGCGCATTTCCGGCCCGAGCAATATGTCGACGCCGGGGAAGCGGGCGAAGGGGAAGACGGCTTCCTTGACCGCGATATGGCCGGGATTGCGCGGGTCGGGCATCGCGCCGTAGTGGGCGAAGGCATCTTCCAGCGTCTCGCCGGCCATGATGCGGGCGGCGATCTTGGCGATGGGACGCCCGATGGTCTTGGCGACGAAGGGCACGGTACGCGACGCACGCGGGTTCACTTCCAGCACATAGATCGTGCCGTCCTTGATCGCATATTGCACATTCATCAGGCCGCCGACGTTCAACGCGCGCGCCAAGGCGGCCGTCTGGCGTTCCAATTCGTCGACGAGGTCGGACGGCAGCGAATGCACCGGCAGCGAGCAGGCGCTATCGCCCGAATGGATGCCGGCCTCCTCGATATGCTCCAGGATGCCGGAGACGAAGGTCGCCTTGCCGTCGCACAGGCAATCGACGTCGACCTCGATGGCGCCGGACAGATAGGTGTCGAACAGCAGCGGGTTCTTGCCGAGCAGCGTGTTGATCTGGCCGGTCTTGTCGTTGGGGTATTTCTGCTTGATGTCCTCCGGCACCAGGCCGGGCACGGTGTCGAGCAGGTAGGTCTGCAGCATGCCTTCGTCATGGATGATCTGCATGGCGCGACCGCCGAGCACATAGGACGGGCGCACGACCAGCGGGAAGCCGAGCTCGCCGGCGACGAGGCGCGCCTGCTCGACCGAATAGGCGATGCCGTTCTTCGGCTGGCTGAGGTTGAGCTTGTGCAGCAGCTTCTGGAAGCGATCGCGGTCTTCGGCGAGGTCGATCATGTCGGGCGAGGTGCCGAGGATCGGGATGCCGGCCTTCTCCAGCGCGTCGGCCAGCTTCAGCGGCGTCTGGCCGCCGAACTGGACGATGACGCCGACCAGCTCGCCCGACGCCTGCTCGGCGCGCAGGATCTCCAGCACGTCCTCCGCCGTCAGCGGGTCGAAATAGAGGCGGTCGGAGGTGTCGTAGTCGGTCGAGACCGTCTCCGGGTTGCAGTTGATCATGATCGCTTCATAGCCGGCGTCGCGCAGCGCGAAGGCGGCGTGGCAGCAGCAATAGTCGAACTCGATGCCCTGGCCGATGCGGTTCGGGCCGCCGCCGAGGATGACGACCTTCTTGCGCGCCGAGACGCGCGCCTCGTTGGCGGGCTCGCCGACGAAAGGCACTTCATAGGTCGAGTACATGTAGGCGGTCGGCGAGGCGAACTCGGCGGCGCAGGTGTCGATGCGCTTGTAGACCGGATGAACGTCGAGCTTTGCGCGAGCCTTCTGAATCATGTCCGCGTCGGCCTTCGTCAGCGATCCGAGGCGGGCGTCGGAGAAACCCATCGCCTTCAGCATGCGCAGATTGACGGCGTCCTGCGGCAGGCCATGCTCGCGGACGCGCTCCTCCATGGCGATGATGCCGGCGATCTGCTCGAGGAACCACGGGTCGATCTTGCACATGGCGTGCACGTCTTCGAGCGAGGTGCCCATGCGGATCGCCTGCGCCACCATGCGCAGCCGGTCCGGCGTCGGGGTGCCGAGCGCGGCGCGGATCGCGTTGCGGTCGTCGACATGGCTGGCGGCGGCGCTGCCATGGCCGAGGCCGGGGATCTCGATCTCGTCCAATCCCGTCAGGCCGGTTTCAAGTCCACGCAAGGCCTTCTGCAGCGATTCCTGGAAGGTGCGGCCGATGGCCATCACTTCGCCGACCGACTTCATGGCGGTGGTCAGCACCGGCTCGGCGCCGGGGAATTTTTCGAAGGCGAAGCGCGGGATCTTGGTGACGACGTAGTCGATGGTCGGTTCGAAGGAGGCCGGCGTCGCGCCGCCGGTGATGTCGTTCTCCAGCTCGTCCAGCGTGTAGCCGACGGCGAGCTTGGCCGCGACCTTGGCGATCGGGAAGCCGGTTGCCTTCGAAGCCAAGGCAGAGCTGCGCGAGACGCGCGGGTTCATCTCGATGACGACGAGGCGGCCGTCGGCCGGGTTGACGGCGAACTGCACGTTGGAGCCGCCAGTCTCGACGCCGATCTCGCGCAGCACCGCGATCGAGGCGTTGCGCATCATCTGGTATTCCTTGTCGGTCAGCGTCAGCGCCGGCGCGACGGTGATGGAATCGCCGGTGTGCACGCCCATCGGATCGAGGTTCTCGATCGAGCAGATGATGATACAGTTATCCGCCTTGTCGCGGACGACCTCCATCTCATACTCCTTCCAGCCGAGCACGCTTTCCTCGATCAGCACCTCGGTGGTGGGCGAGGCGTCGAGGCCCGACTGGACGATGTCGTAGAATTCGGCGCGGTTGTAGGCGATGCCGCCGCCGGTGCCGCCCATGGTGAAGGAGGGGCGGATGATGGCCGGCAGGCCGACATGGTCGAGCGCCTGGGCGGCGATCGCCATGCCATGGCTGATATAGCGCTGTTTGCGGTCGCCTTCGCCGAGGTTCCAGCGGGTTTCCAGCGCGTCGAGCGCGGCATCGAGGTTTTCCGGGTTTTCCGCCTTCAGTGCCGCGCGCTCGGCCTCATGCGTCTTGCGGTCGGCGTTCTTGACGTCGGTGGCGTTGGCCAGCATCGACTTGGGCGTTTCCAGGCCGATCTTGCTCATCGCCTCGCGAAACAGCGCGCGGTCCTCGGCCTTGTCGATGGCGTGCGCGTCGGCGCCGATCATCTCGACTTGATAGCGCTCCAGCACGCCCATGCGGCGCAGCGAAAGTGCTGTGTTGAGCGCCGTCTGGCCGCCCATGGTCGGCAACAGCGCGTCCGGCCGTTCCTTGGCGATGATCTTGGCCACCACTTCGGGCGTGATCGGCTCGATATAGGTGGCGTCGGCCAGCTCCGGGTCGGTCATGATCGTGGCCGGATTGGAGTTGACCAGGATGACGCGGAAGCCTTCTTCCTTCAGCGCCTTGCAGGCCTGGGTGCCGGAATAGTCGAACTCGCAAGCCTGGCCGATAACGATGGGGCCGGCCCCGATGATCAGGATCGACTTGATGTCGGTGCGTCTTGGCATATTCGAAAAATCCGTTCGGCGAGCGGCTTGCACGAAAAACCGGGACGGGAGGACCCGGCCGGTTGTGCTTGCGATTCTGGTATCAGGCTAGGAGGGCCTTATAGGGAAGAGTTTTGCGCGATGTAACCCCGAAAATGCGGGAGTAGGGCAGTAGGCAGTAGGCAGTAGGCAGTAGGCAGTAGGCAGTAGGCAGTAGGCAGTAGGCAGTAGGGGGATGCGTCCGCCTGCCCTACTGCCTAGTCCCTATTGCCTACTGCCTAGTCCCTAATCTCCCAGCGCCAGCGCATCGGTGATCTCGAAACGCTCGGAGACGCCGATGCGGATCATGTTGAGGTTGCCCTCGCGGGTGAAGCGGAAGTCTTCGGGTGAATCCGAGCCGCTCGGCTTGCCGCCATGGAAGGTGATGACGCGGCTACCGCCATCCGGCCAGGTCACAGTCACGGTGCTGTCGCCGTCCTTATGCGCGACGCTTATCTCGCAACGGGTCATTGGCTGGCCGACCTGACGAGCGCAGGGGATGCCGGCGCCCGGGGCAGGGGCGTCGGGATCGGCGCTTGCCGAGGCCGCGAAGGCGAGGCCATAAGCGTCCTGCATTGCGGTCCTGCCGATCTCGGCCGCGGATGGCGGCTCGGCCGGCTCACCGCCGCCCAGGCGCGCAGCGATATCAGGCGGCGGCTCCTCGGAAGGTGGCTGAGGCGCGACGGCTTCGGCGGCGGGCACGGAGACGTCTTCAGGCGCCGGCGCGGGATTGCTGGGGCTGAGATAGCGGGCGGGCGCCCATCCGGTGATGTGCGCGTCCTGCGTATCCTCGACCTTGCACCAGGGATAGTTGTTGACGGTCTTGCAGCCGTAATTCTTGACGGCCGTGCCGTTCGGCAGGCGCGCTGCCACCTTGCCACCCGGCGAAGCGGTGGCGCGGATGTTGAGGAGATCGTCCGGCGCGAGGCCGCCGATAATCGAAATGATCGGTTGCGGCGCATTCTGAGCCAAGGCCGGCAGCACGGCGAGCAGCAATGGAGCGGCCAAGAGCAGCGTTGATGGGAGCGTGACCTTGCGCTTCATATGAGCTTCGCTCAATGGATATGAACTCCGTTCAATCCTTCATGAACCCGGTCCGCAGCGCGTGCTCCCACTCCGGCCGCCCCGCCTGTTCGGCCTGCTTTGCGGCGGCTTCATGATCATAGTCGACGGCGATGCTTTCGAAGCGGCTGGGACGGCCGTCATTGCCAAGCTCGACGATACCGTAGCGGGCGTGCGGTGAGCCCTGTTCGGAGACATGCGCCGGCGGCGTGTCGTCGTCATAGGCCGGGCAGCCGACGCTGCCGGGATTGAAGAGGACCGGACCTCCAGGAATGCGGATCAATTCGTTGCGGTGGCTGTGGCCGCACAACACCAGGCGGCAGGCCGGATCGAGCGACTTCAGCCGGCGCGTTATGGCGGCGAGCGGCGCGCGCACCAGCTGGCCATCGACAATGGCGTCAGCGAGATATTTCTCGTCATGGTCCGGCCGGGCGTGGAAGGCGACGATTCCGGGCGCGACATCCAGCGTCATCGGCAGGGCGAGCAATGCCTCGCGCTGCGGCGCGGTCAGCCGCTCCTGGGCGTAGCGATCGGACGGCCACATGGTCTCATCGGCCGCGTCCTGCGCCACGCGACGGTCGTGATTGCCGCGCACCGTCGGCAGGTTGAGCGCCTGCAACCGTTCCATCGTCTCGCGCGGCCAGAGCGGGCCGGAGACGCAGTCGCCGAGATTGACGGTGATGTCGGCGCCGCCGCGCTGCTGGAGATCGTTCAGCACGGCGTCCAGGGCGAGCACGTTGCCGTGAATGTCAGCAAGGACAGCAATGCGCATGGGTCAGACCGAAACCTCGGCCTCGGACACACCGACGGCCGGCAGCGCCGGGTCGCCGTCGGCCGCGGCAATCACGCTGTCGAGCAGGCCGGGGAAACGCCTGTCGAGGTCGTCGCGGCGCAGCGTTATCAGCCGGCTGGTGCCGACCGCTTCGCTGCGGGTGACGCCCGCCTCGCGCAGCTTGGCGAGGTGGTAGCTGAGATTGGTCTTCGAGGCGAGGTCGAGGAACTTGCTGCAGTTCAGCGGCACGCCTTCCTTGCTCGCCAGATAGCGCACGATGGCAAGCCGGGTCGGGTCGCCGAGCACGGCAAGCACGATAGGCAGGCTGATCTGGTCGGCGGTTGGATGGGGCAGGCTCATGACCCAGAATTAAGCACAAACGGCACGAACTTCAACGCGGCTCCTTTCTTGGCCGACAGGCACAGCTTCTTCATTTCCCGCCCGTCCTGACACAGGGCTGTCAGCAGGGTTCAGCTATTTTGTCTCGGCTCGGTTGACATCATGCCCTGCCGTGTCCAATTGTTCAATAACTTTTGAACTAAGGACAATTCCTCATGGACAAGCGGATCTTCTGGCTTGCGCTCGGATCGTTTGCGATCTCGACCGAAGGCTTCGTCATATCGAGCCTTCTTCCCGATATCGCCGCCGATGCCGGCATATCCGTGCCGCTTGCCGGCTCGCTGATCACCGCCTTCGCGCTCGCCTATGCGATCGGCGCGCCGGTGCTGGCGACGCTGACCGGCGACTGGGACCGGCGGCGCGTCATCCTGTGGACGCTGGTCTTCTTCGTCGTTGGTAATGTTGCTGCCGCGCTCAGCTCATCCTTCGAGCTGCTTTTGATCGCGCGCATCGTCATGGCGCTGTCGTCCGGCCTGTTCGCGGCGACCGCGCAAGGCACGGCCGTGGCGCTGGTCGACGACCATCACCGGGCGCGCGCCATCGCCGTCGTCGTCGGCGGCACCACTGTGGCCGTGGCGGTCGGCGCGCCGCTCGGCGCGCTGGTCGCGGCGATTGCCGGCTGGCGCGGCACGTTCTTCGCCATCGCGGCGCTCGGCGCGCTGTCCGGCGCGATCCTGTGGTGGCGGCTGCCGCGCGGCATTATCGGCACCAGGCTGCCGCTGAAGCGCCGGCTGGCGGCGGCCATCCGCCCCGGCGTGATGCCGATCCTTGTGACGACGGCGCTTGCGCTGGTCGGAGCCTTCACGGTGTTCGCCTTCATCGCGCCCTTGGCCATCGAAGGCGGCGGGCTCTCGCCGATCGCGCTGCCGGGCATGCTGCTTGCCTTCGGCGTCGGCGCCGTCATCGGCAACATCGCCGGCGGGCAGGCCGCCGACCGCTTCGGCGCCACCCGCACCGTCGCCTGGTCGCTGACACTGTCGGCCGCGATGCTCGTCACCTTCTCGCTGATCCCGACCTTCCTGCCGCATCATCTCGCCGGACCGGCGCTGATGGCCATGATGGTGCCATGGGGCATCGTCGGCTGGGCCTTCCCGCCGGCGCAGGCGAGCCGCATCATCAAGCTGGCGCCCGACGCCGCGCCCATCGTTTTGTCGCTCAACGCCTCGGCGCTCTATCTCGGCGTCGCGCTGGGCGCGGTGGTCGGAGCCGCGGTGCTGCGCTTCGGCGCCCCGGCCGATCTCGGCCTGATAGCCGCCGTGTTCCCGATCGTCGGCCTGGCCGTCGTGCTTGCCGGCCGGATGTTGGCGCGGCCGGTCGCCATGCCGGCGGAGTAAGGCGTGATGATATTCAGGTGAGGCCGGCCTGCAAATGACGGTTTCCTGCGCTTCCGGTGCTCACGTACCTTAAGTACGCTCCGCTCCGGTTCTCGGAACCCGCCATTTTCGGCTCGGCCTGACCTGAATCTCATCACGCCTTAACACAACCAAGGAATTGAACGATGGCCGCTTCTTCAGTCTGAAGGAGCGGCCTTCGGCATTTCGAGGTTCAGGTCGGCGACCGCGTCCAGCGCGGCGCGCAGCTTCGCCGCCTGTTCCGCGCCGACCTTATCCTCGAATTCCCGCTGGGCGACGCTCCAAAGCTTGAGCGCCTCGTCGAGCTTGGCCTGGCCTTGCGGCGTCAGCCGCACGCGCTTGACGCGGCGGTCGTCCTTGTCGGCAAAAGTCTCGACATAGCCGTCGCGGATCAGCGGCTTCAGCGTGTGGCCGAGCGCGGAGAGATCCATGATCATCGCTTCAGCGATGGTGCCCATCGCCGGCTGATCGCTGATGTGGATCTGAAAGATCAGGCCGAACTGCGTGCTCTTCAGGCCCGAAGGCGCCAGCGCGTCGTCGTAGAAGCGGCCGAGGCTGCGCGCGGCGCGCCGCAGCGTGGCGTTGTTGCAGTCGCTGAATCCTGGCTTCCGAGCTTCGGTCATGATCACTCCTTGCCGGCGATGAGATGCGCCAGCCTGTCGCAGAAATAGTTTTTGCCGCTGCCGTTGACAAGATAGTGGCATATACCTACTTCGGCAAAAGTGGCATATGCCACTAATTGAAATCATAGGCTCGGCGGATGATGTCGTCGTCGGCGCCGAACCAAAAGAAGCCAAACAAAGGAACAGGACAATGAGCACGAAGGACAACAAGGGCACGGCCGTCATCACAGGCGGATCGTCGGGCATCGGTGCGGTCTATGCCGACCGGCTGGCGGGGCAGGGCTACGACCTGGTGCTGGTGGCGCGCCGCGCCGACCGCCTGCAGGAAGTGGCTGACAGGCTGGCCTATGCCTATGGCCGCAAGGTGAAGACGATTGTCGCCGATCTCTCCGTCGATGCCGATCTGCGCCGCGTCGAGCAGGCGGTCGCGACGGACGACAGCGTGACGTTGCTGATCAACAATGCCGGCGTGGCCGGCCTGGAGACGATTGCCGACGCCGACGCCGACACGGCGGAGCGCATGATCAAGGTCAATGTCGTGGCGCTGACCAGGCTGACCCGCGCGGTCTTGCCGGGCCTGCTTGCGCGCAACCGCGGCGCCATCATCAACATCGCCTCGGTCGTCGCCTATGGCATTGCCGTCGGCGGCATCTACAGCGGCACCAAGGCCTATGTCGCCAACTTCACGGAAGCGCTGCAGAAGGAAGTCGCCGGCACCAATGTAAAGGTGCAGTCCGTCGTGCCCGGGCCGATCCGCACCGAGCTGTGGGACGTCTCCGGCATCAGCCTCGACGGGATCAATCCGGACTGGATCATGAGTGCCGAAGATCTGGTCGACGCGGCGCTTGCAGGGCTCGCCCAAGGCGAGACCGTCACCGCGCCCGGCCTTGCCGATGCGGCCGGGCTGGCCACCTATCTCGGTGCCCGGGACCGGTTCTTCGGCAGCCTGTTCTCCGGCAAGCCGGCGGCGCGCTACGCCGTCTGAAGGCTGGTTCCTCGCCCCACGAAGTGGGGAGGTGGCCGCGGAGCGGCCGGAGAGGGGCTTTCGCAGGGCGAGTCTGTCCCCGGATACTGGTTGCCGACTGATCAGGCCGAGGCTTGATTGCCACGTGGTTCCCCCAATCCGTCGCTGCTTCGCAGCGCCACCTTTCCCCCCTCCGGAGGGAAAGGAAGGGGGCGTTGCTGGACGAGCGTTGACGGCAAAAGCTTGGCACCTTCCTCTACCCCGTCGATCGGGGGAGAGGTGGCTCGGCGAAGCCGAGACGGAGTGGGGGTCGACCAGCGCTAATGCATGCGCCAGCTGCCATGCACGCTATCGCCAAAGGCCAGCCGCTTGGAAATGTGTGCATGCCGTAGCCACCTGCATGGGGGCGAGGAAACAGCGCTTTTACACTGGCCGCCACATCTGCAGGATCGAGGCGGCCAGCAGCAGGCCCAGCACGATGTTGAGGGTGCGCCACTGCCGCTCCGTCTTGAGCAGGCGGGCAAGGAGAGTTCCCGCCACGCACCACAGCGACAGCGAGAAAGCCGCGGCCAGCCCGAATACCGCGCCCAGCAGCAGCGCGAGTTGCAGCGGACCGTCCGCCAGTGCCGCGAAAGATGCGGCGGCGCCGAGCCCCATCGCCCAGCCTTTCGGATTCATCCACTGGATGCCGGCGCCGCCGAAGAAGCTGCTCGGCCTGGCCATGCTGATATCGAGATTGGGCGGACCGCTGCGGCTGATCTTGACCGCAAGCCAGATGAGATAGAGCGAGCCCGCTATCTTCATGGCAAGCTGCAGGGACGGCACCGCGGCGAGCAAGCCGGCGAGGCCCGCCGCGCCCGCGGCCGCCACGCTAGCCAGCCCCGCGGCACTGCCGGCCATCAACGGCACCGAACGGCGAAAGCCGAATTGCGCGCCGGACGCGGTCGACAAAGTCGTGGCGATGCCGGGCGTCGAGGTGGAGATCAGCGCGAACAGCACCAGCGGGATGATGGTTTCGGACATGCGGGCTTCCCAGTGGAGGAAGCCGGCATGCTTAGGCGCTTCGCGGCATCAGTAAATGCAATGTTTGATATGGTTTGCATTAGGGACTATAATGCCGACCATGACCCGCGACCTCGACATGACTCTCATCCGCACCTTCGTCACGACGGCCGACAAGGCCAGCATGACGGCGGCCGCCAATGCGCTTCACCTGACGCAAGGCGCCGTCAGCCAGCAGGTCAAGCGGCTGGAAGAGGTGCTCGGTCAGAGCCTGTTCGAGCGCGGCCGCCGCGGCCTGAAGCTGACGCGATCCGGCGAGCGGCTGCTCGACAGGGCAAGGCGCCTGCTGCAGCTCAATGACGAGATCCTAGCCGAAATCAGGGGCGGGGCGGTTGCGGGGCAGGTGCGGATCGGCGTGCCTTACGATCTCGTCGGGACGCTGCTCGCGCCGGTGCTGAAGGCCTATGCCGAGGCCTATCCGCAGGTCGAGATCTCGCTGGTCTGCGCTTCCTCGCCGGAACTCGCGGCGGCCCTGGCGGCGGGCACGATCGACCTTGCCGTCATCGAGGAGCGCGTCGGTCCCACTGCCGGCGAATGCCTGCTCGTCGACCGACTTGTATGGGTCGGCGCCAGAGGCGGGGCGGCACGCCTGAAACGGCCGCTGCCGGTTTCCATCGTCGCCGACACCTGCGCCTTCCGGCCGGCGGTGCTGGCAGCGCTTGGCGAGCACGGGCTCGACTGGCGCACCGTGTTCGAGAACGGCAACATCGATGCGACCACCGCGACGGTGCGCTCGGACCTGGCGGTGACCACCTGGCTTGCCTCGACGGTTCCGGCCGATCTCGACATCCTGTCCGATGCCGGCCTTCCGGCGCTGCCGAATTTTTCCGTCAACCTGCATCTGCCGAAGCACGCCACCCAGCCGGCCGCGCAGGCTTTTGCCGGCCATATCCGCGAGGGCCTTTCACGCTACCGCCAGGCGGCGTGAACGGCTGGGGGGCCGGTCAGCCGCTCGACGCGGCGATGGCGACCGCCAGTTGCGCCTCGAAAGCGCGCTTGAAAGCCGGCCGCGCCTCGCCGCGGGCGACATAGGCGGCGAGGTTCGGGAACTCGGTCAGCAGACCCGATCTTTGCAACCGGCGCAGCACGCCCACCATGACGAGGTCGCCGGCGCTGAAGGCGCCTTCGAGCCAGTCGCGATCGCCCAAGTGGCGGGAGAGCTCGGCCAGTCGCTTGCGGATCCGGTCGTCGACCAGGGGCAGGCGCTGGTCGCGCCACGGCGCGTCGCGCTCCAGGATCACGGCCGTCGTGCGGTCGAGGATCGGCTGCTCGATGGTGCTGAAGGCCGCGAACATCCAGGCGATCGCGCGCGCCCGTGCGTTTGCATCCTCGGGCATCAGGCCAGGGTGACGCACCGCGATGTGAAGGACGATCGCGCCCGACTCGAACAGAGCGAGATCGCCTTCTTCATAGGTCGGGATATTGCCGAAGGGGCTGATCGCAACATGCGCGGGTTGCTTCATCGCATCGAACGAAACGAGACGAACGTCATAAGGCTGGCCGACTTCCTCGAGCGCCCAGCGCACGTGCATGTCGCGCGCCAGCCCCCTGCCGCCGTCGGGCGATCGTTCGAAGGCGGTGATGGTGGGTATCATCGGCGGCTCCTGACCGTTCAGTCGTCGTTGCGAAAGGGGGCTTCATAAAGCGAATACGCGGTGGCCCGGCCCGCCGCGCGATCGCACTACTTCCAGTTCCTGCGCCGTTCCATCTCGGCTTGCGAAGGCTCCTGTTGAGCAAACGAGCCGGTGCGGATTTCACCCGCGCGCTCATAGGTCGCGATGATGACGCCGGTGGTGGAGGTCTGCGATTTGACGAGCTTGAAGGCCGCCGGCATCGCGTTGTCGCCGAACAGCCGCTTGCCCTTGCCCAGCACCAGCGGGAAGACCATCAGCCGGATCTCATCGATCAGTCCGTTGGCGAGCAAGGTCTGGATCAGGTTGCCCGATCCCTGGATGAGCAGGTCGGGTCCGTCTTCCTGCTTGAGTTCCTTGAGCCTTGCAACGATATCGGGCCCGAGCGACTGCGTGTTCTGCCAGGTCAGCGTATCCGGCCGGTGCGTCGCCACATATTTGACCGCGGGGTTGAAGACATCGGCGATCTGATCGTTCTGATACGGCCAATACGCGGCGAAGATGTCGTAGGTTCTGCGGCCGAGCAGCAGGGCGAAGGGCTTGGAGAACAGCTCCTCCATTGCCGCGCCCCCCACCTCGTCGAAGTAATGGAAGGTCCAGCCGCCGAACTTGAAGCCGCCGACCGGATCCTCTTCCGGGCCGCCGGGCGCCTGCATGACGCCGTCGAGGCTTACGAATGTGGCGGCGATGATCTTGCGCATCTGGTTTTCCTTTTGGCTGATCCGCGCCGTCGCGGCCGGATTTCTGGTTAGAGCGTTTTGACGCAATTCCCGACGGAAAACCGCTTCGCACTTTTCCCGGAATTGCTCCTAGGACGAACGGCAAGGCGCGTTTTCGACAAGGGCCTTTAAAATTTCTATCGCGTGCTGTCGGCGGGGACAGCACGCGATGAGAACCAGACGTCGCCGAACACGGCGGTTGCCGTCCGGTCCGGTGTCCTGGCTGCCGCCAGCCAGATCGAGCGGGTGCGCGCGGCACGCTCGCGGGTCGGTATTTTCGCGCCCGGCTCGGCGGTGGAGGCGCCGACGCAGGGGATGAACCAGGAACCCATGAAGGGTCGGCAAGCAAAGCCGTTTTCCAGGCGGGTTACGAGGACCGCGAGGCCGACGGTTTCGGACGGGCGCCACGGAAAGATCATGCGGCCGCCGGGCTTCAACGCCTTCAGCCATGCGGCGGGCGGAGCAACGACGCCGGCATTGACATAGATGATGTCGGATAGCGGCAGCGGATTGGCGACGGCGTCGCCATGGATCACTTCGATGTTGCCGTACCGGGCGAGGTTCGTCCTGGCGCGCGCGGCGAGACCGGCCTCGAGTTCGAAGGCGGTGACGCTGCCGCCCGGCTCGACCAGCTTCGCCAGCAGCGCCGTGTAGTAGCCCGTGCCGGCGCCGATATGGGCGACGTGCTCGCCAGGCTTCGGCCCGACCTTGCCGAGCCACATGGCATGCAGCAGTGGCTCGCCATTGTTGATGGCCTTGTCGGCATCGAGCACGACAAGCACGTTCTGGTAGATATAGCTTGGATCGGCCGTCGGTGTCTGGATTCTGCCCTCGCCGGCGAAGACGGTCCAGGGCCCGGAGCCGAGAAAGGCCTCACGCGGAACGGAAGCAAACACCTGCTCGATGCGCGGGTCGGCCGAACGCGCCTGCGCGGCCATCAGCCTGGCGTAGAATTTGCGGGCGTCGTCCGATCCGGCCATGCTTGAAGAAGATAGCGCGGCCAGCCGCGAATGTCGCGGTCAGCCGGCGATGGTGTCGTAGAGCAGCTTGAAGTTGAGAACGAGGATGACGGCGGCAACCACCCAGGCCAGCGCCGCGACGCCGCGCGGTATGGCGAAATTGCCCATCTTCTTCTTGTCCGACACGAACTGCACAAGCGGGATGACCGCGAAGGGCAGTTGCATCGACAGCACCACCTGGCTGAAGACCAGCAAATGAGCTGTGCCCTTCTCACCGTAGAACGCGGTGACGGCCACCACCGGCACGATGGCGATGCCGCGCGTCAGGAGGCGCCTTGCCCATTGCGGGATGCGCAGCCGCAGGAAGCCTTCCATCACGATCTGGCCGGCAAGCGTCGCGGTGACCGTCGAGTTGAGGCCGGAGGCCAGCAGCGCGACCGCGAACAGGATCGAGGCGATGCTCAAGCCCAGCAGCGGCGACAAGAGCTCGAAGGCCTGGCCGATCTCGGCAACGTCCTGGTGCCCGGTGTTGTGGAAGGCGACCGCCGCGACGATCAGGATCGAGGCGTTGACGAACAGCGCCAGGATCAGCGCAATGGTCGAATCCATCGTCGCCCATTTGATGGCGTCGCGCTTGCCTGCATCGGTGCGCTCGTAGGCGCGGGTCTGCACGATCGAGGAATGCAGATAGAGATTATGCGGCATGACCGTCGCACCGATGATGCCGATGGCGATGTAGAGCATCGTTGGATTGGTGACGATCTCGGGTGACGGCACGAACATCGAATGCAGGATCGTGCCGGCCGGCGGCGCGGCGACGAAGATCTGGATGGCAAAACAGCCGAAGATGATGATCAGGAGCGCGATGACGAAGGCTTCGAGATAGCGGAAGCCTTTGTTCATCAGGAGAAGCACCAGGAAGGCGTCGAGCGCGGTCAGCACGGCGCCGCCGATCAGCGGAATGCCGAACAGAAGCTGCAGCGCGATCGCCGTGCCGATCACTTCGGCGAGGTCGCAGGCGATGATCGCCAGCTCGCAGGCGATCCAGAGCATCAAATTGACCGGGCGCGGATAGTAGGCGCGGCAGGCCTGGGCAAGGTCGCGCCCGGTGGCGATGCCGAGGCGGGCGGACAGCGCCTGCAGCAGGATCGCCATCAGGTTCGACAACATGATGATGAAAAGCAGCCTGTAGCCGAACTGGGCGCCGCCGGCGAGGTCGGTCGCCCAGTTGCCAGGATCCATATAGCCGACCGAGACCATGTAGCCCGGCCCCATGAAGGCGAACAGGCGGCGGAACCAGACGCCGGTCTGGGGCACCGCGATCGAGGCATTCACCTCGCGCAGACTCGGCTGCTCGTCGTCGGGCCTGTCGAATCGCCATGCGGGTCGGGCTACGGTTGCTGCATCGGCGTCGGACATTGGGGGGATTTCCGCTGGAATGTATCGAATGTGCCTTTTATCTACGCCATGGCTCAACATTATGCAATAGGCTATATTTCATTGATTATGCTTTCGTGTACGCTAAAGCAAGGCTGGCGGCAGGCTGCCGCAGACGCCGGTTGCGCATGCGCGGGAATGCAAATAAACGGCCGGACCATCAGGGTTCGTGTTATGGATGCGATCCCGATTCAAGGAGGAGCGCGTATTGGCGCTGAGGAACAAACCAGTTCGACGCGAGGAGCCGCTTCCCGATGCCGAAATCCATTCGGAAGGGTTCCGGCAGCAGCGCCAAGCGCGCCGCAGCGCGCTGGTTGAGGACTATGTCGAGCTGATCGCCGACCTGATCGAGGACGGCAACGAGGCGCGGCAGGTGGATATCGCGGCAAGGCTCGGCGTTGCGCAGCCGACGGTGGCAAAGATGCTGACCAGGCTGTGCGCCGATGGGTTGGTGTCGCGAAAGCCCTATCGCGGCGTGTTCCTGACCGAAGCCGGCCGCAAGGTCGCCGAGGAAAGCCGCATCCGCCACCAGACGGTTGAGGCGTTCCTACGCTCGCTCGGCGTCAGCGCCGAGACGGCGCGCATCGACGCCGAGGGCATCGAGCACCATGTCAGCGCCGAAACGCTGGAAGCTTTCCGCCGGGCGATGACGCATCGCCAGGCCTAGGTCTCCGGCCAGTCCGATTGGATTGAAGCGGAACCGACGCATCTCCGCCGCATTACTTCCCACACATCGCGCGATTATCGCGCTCAAGGAGGAAGCAATGGGCGTCGAACAGGCACCGACCGCTAAAGGAAAGCAGGCAGCCAGGGGATTGCGGCAGGCGGCCGCCAAGGACGAGCGCAAGACCGAGGCCGAGACCGGCCATCCGCTGAAGAAGGGCGCGGCGCGTTTCGAGGAACGTTCGAAGAGTTCGGACGGCAAGAGCGCAGGCGCCAAGCAGAAAAGTTGAGGTTTTTAGCCAGTTTATGGTCGGTCGGCTTTACCTGCCTGATTGAAGTTTCCGGCGCGGCCGACATCTGGCCGGAGCGAAAAATTCTGTGACTTAGGCCAGCCGTTGCGATAATTGTCTGTAGGGGGCGGTCGCGGGCCAGTCCCTCCAGGACATTCGCGTTTGCGAGGAGTTGCCATGCTTTGGAGAGGCCGTCGTCAGAGCGACAACATCGAGGATGAACGCAGTGACAGCGGCGGTGGCGGTGGATTGGGTGGCGGCGGCCAGTTCCAGCTTCCCATCGGTGGCCGTACCGGCGGTGGCGGCAGCATCCTCCTGGTTATCCTGGTCGTGCTCGCGGGATGGTATTTCGGCTTCGACCCGTCGCAAATCCTGGGCGGCGGCGATGGCGGCCAGATCACCGACAACAGCGGCTCGCAGGACAATGGCGGCGCGCCCGCCAATGACGAGATGAAGCAGTTCGTGGCGACGGTGCTGGCGGAAACCGAAGACACCTGGACCGGCATCTTCAAGTCCCAGGGCCTGACCTATGAGGATCCCAAGCTGGTGCTGTTCAGCGGCCAGGTCCGTTCGGCCTGCGGTTTCGCCTCGGCGGCGGCCGGGCCGTTCTATTGCCCGGGTGATCACAAGGTCTATCTCGACATGACCTTCTTCCAGCAGCTCGACCAGCAGTTCGGCGCCTCCGGCGAGTTCGCGCGTGCCTATGTGGTGGCGCATGAGGTCGGCCACCATGTGCAGAACCTCACCGGCATCATGGAAAAGTTCAACCAGATGCGGCAAGGCATGAGCGAGGCCGACGCCAACCAGCTCTCGGTGCGCATCGAGCTTCAGGCCGATTGCTTCGCCGGCGTGTGGGCCCACTACACCCAGCAAAAAGGCATATTGGAGCAGGGCGATATCGAAAGCGCGCTGAATGCCGCCAAGCAGATCGGCGACGATACGCTGCAGAAGAAGATGCAGGGCTATGTCGTGCCGGAAAGCTTCAACCATGGCACCTCGCAGCAGCGGCAGACATGGCTGGCGCGCGGCTACAAGAGCGGCAAGCTGTCCGACTGCAACACGATGAGCGGTCCGATCTGAGGCGTCGCTGCCGCTTCTTTTAGGGTGACGACGACGATCGAAGATGGCTGGCAAGGGATGTCAGCATAGGACGTTTGCCTGCGTTCGCGGATTGTTCCAGTCGCTTACCTCGCCTATAAGGTGCCTCCCGCCTGTGCCCCGAGGCGGCCTGAGGAGCTTGTCACCATGATCGACCCGAAAACCGCCAAGCGGGGCCTTGCGCTCGTTTTCACGACGCTGCTGCTCGACATCATCGGCTTCGGCATCATCATGCCGGTGCTGCCGGCCTATCTGGAGGAACTGAGCGGCGTCAGCGTCAGTGAGGCCGCGATCGAGGGCGGCTGGTTGTTCTTCGTCTATGCGGCGATGCAATTCTTCTTCGCACCGATCATCGGCGGCCTGAGCGACCGCTTCGGGCGCCGGCCGGTCCTGCTTGCCTCGGTGCTGACCTTCTCGATCGACAATTTGATCTGCGCCGTCGCCTGGTCCTATCCGATGCTGTTCATCGGCCGGGTGCTCGCCGGCATTTCCGGCGCCAGCTATTCGACGACATCCGCCTTCATCGCCGACATCTCGAACGACGAGAACCGGGCGAAGAATTTCGGCCTGCTCGGCATCGCCTTCGGCGTCGGCTTCGTCATCGGCCCGGTGCTGGGCGGGCTGCTCGGCACGTTCGGGCCGCGCGTGCCGTTCTATTTCGCCGCCGCGCTTGCCTTGGTGAATTTCCTGATCGCGATGTTCCTGCTGCCGGAGACGCTGGATGAGAAGCATCGTCGCCGCTTCGAGTGGAAGCGCGCCAATCCGGTCGGCACGCTGATGCAGATGCGCAATTATCCGGGCATCGGCTGGATCGGGCTGGTGTTCTTCCTGATGACGCTCGGCCACATGATGTATCCGGCGGTCTGGTCATTCGTCTCCACGTATCGCTATGGCTGGAACCAGCAGCAGATAGGCCTTTCGCTCGGCGCCTTCGGCCTGTGCGGCGCGATCGTCATGGCGACGGTGCTGCCGCGGATCATTCCGAAACTTGGCGAGTGGAAGACGGCGGCGATCGGGCTGACCTTCACCGCGCTCAGCGCCTTCGGCTACGCGTTTTCGACGCAAGGCTGGATGATCTATGCGGTGATCGTGGCTGGCTGCCTGGAAGCGCTGGCCGATCCGCCGCTCAGAAGCCTCGCCGCCGCCAAGGTGCCGCCTTCGGCGCAAGGCGAATTGCAGGGCGCGATGACCTCGATCTTCTCGATCACCTCGATCATCACGCCGCTGCTCTACACCGCGATCTTTTCCTGGTTCACGAGCCCGACGGCGCCGATTGTGTTCGGCGGCGCGCCCTATGTGCTCGGTGCGATTTTCCTGACGCTGGCGGTCATCGTCTTCGTGACGAAAGTGGCCAGGCCGACCCCGAGGGAAGTCGAGCGCATGCACACACAGGAGGCTGTGACGGACCCGGCCTGAGGACGACTAAAGCGCGTCGCAATCTTCAGATTCGCTCCATGCGCTTTAGGTTTTTGATTTACGCATGTCTTTATCCCGAAACCGGTTCCCACTTTCGGGAGACATGCTTTAAGGCTCGATCCATTCTCCGGGGATATCGAGCGCCTTCGCCAGCATTGCGCTGGTCTGCTCAGACGGCTTACGGCGATTGGATTCGAGGTCCGACAGGAAACCCTGGCTCACACCGATCGCCGCGGCCAGTTCGGCTTGGGTGAGCTTTCGCCAGTTGCGCAGCGCCTTTAGTCGACTGGAGCCGCGCAAGACATCCATGGTGACGTCCGCCGGCAGCGCCCTTTCGGTTTTGAGGTCGGCTTCGCGCTCGTCATAGATGGCGACATCCGCAGCATCTTCGAGAGCCTCCTCGGCGGCATGCAGCAACGCCTCGTAATCCGCTTTAGGGATCACGACCAATTCCTCGCCGGTTGAGGTTTTAATGATTTGCGGGGCATTCATGACTTCTTGTCCTGCTATGACCTGCTGTAGGTTGTTGTCTCGCGTTTTCCTATGTAGATCGCCAGGATAGTGGCGCGGTCCTCATCGAATATAACTCGGTAGCGACCGATGCGCAGCCTGTAGCCATCTCTACCAGCTAAACGCTTGACATCTCCTCGACCGCTTATCGCGTAACCTATCAGGCCCTCGGATACCTGATTCCGAACGTCGGCGGGTAGATTGTCGAGATCACGAGCCGCGGCTGCCGAGAGGATGATAGTCTTCACGGATATCGCCGCTCATATCTCTATTTCGGCGATATTATAGCTAACATACGGAGTGTGTCAACGTTCCGCCAGAGGTTCCTCGCCGCGCCGCTCGCGGATCAGGTTGACGAAGCGGCGGAAGAGGTAGTGCGAATCCTGCGGGCCGGGCGAGGCCTCGGGATGATGCTGGACCGAGAACACCGGCCGGCCGGTCAGCGCGATGCCGCAATTCGAGCCGTCGAAGAGCGAGACATGGGTTTCCTCGACGCCTTCGGGCAGCGAGTCGGCGTCGACGGCGAAACCGTGGTTCATCGAGACGATCTCGACCTTGCCGGTGGTGTGGTCCTTGACCGGATGGTTGGCGCCATGGTGGCCCTGATGCATCTTCTCGGTCCTGCCGCCAAGCGCGAGCGCCAGCATCTGATGGCCGAGGCAGATGCCGAACACCGGGATGTCGGTCTTCAACAGGCTCTGGATCACCGGCACGGCATATTCGCCGGTCGCTTCCGGGTCGCCGGGGCCGTTCGACAGGAAAATGCCGTCCGGCTGCATCGCCAGGATCTCGTCCGCACCCGTCTTGGCCGGGACGACAGTGACCTTGGCGCCGAGGCCCGCCAGCAGGCGCAGGATGTTGCGCTTGACGCCATAGTCGACGGCCACGACATGCATCGAAGGCTCGCCCTGCTCGCCATAGCCTTCATTCCAGATCCAAGGCGTCTCGCGCCAGACCGAGGACTGGCCGGACGTGACCTCCTTGGCGAGATCGAGGCCGATCAGGCCTGACCAGGCTGCGGCCTGGCGCTTCAGGTCCTCGATGTCGAAGACGCCATCGGGCGCATGCGCGATGACGGCATTGGGCATGCCCTTCTCGCGGATCAGCACGGTCAGTGCGCGGGTGTCGATGCCGGACAGCGCGACAATGCCACGCCGCTTCAGCCACTGGTCGAGATGACCGGCTGCGCGATAGTTTGACGGGTCGGTGACATTGGCCTTGAAGATGGCGCCGACAGCGCCCGCGCGGGCGGCTGGATGCAAATCCTCGATATCCTCGTCATTGGTGCCGACATTGCCGATATGCGGGAAGGTGAAGGTGACGATCTGGCCGGCATAGGAAGGATCGGTGAGGATTTCCTCGTAGCCGGTCAGCGCGGTGTTGAAGCACACTTCCGCAACGGCCGATCCCGTGGCGCCAAGGCCGCGGCCCTCGATCACCGTGCCGTCGGCGAGGACCAGAAGGGCGGTCGGCTTTTCGGTGGCCCATGGGGCGGTGGTCGTGGCCATGGCGGCACTCCTGTCGGTCGCCTCAATCGGTCGGCGGGACCGTTTCGCGGCAAGGCGCGCAAGCTGGATATTTCAGCTCCCACGCGTTGACTCTCGTTGGTCATGTCGTTTTCCCAAAACCGCTAAGCACTTTTGGGCGACATGACTCCATTGTCTCATGCAGGACCGAGTACATAGGGGAAGGCGCCCAAGCGGTCAATGTCGCGACCTCAGACCAGACACAATTTGCTTTCGTCCAGCAATATCAGCGGCTTGCAAGGATTTGCCTTGCCCGTTCGGCAAAGCTATTGTCCGCCGCATTCGAAGGAGAAGCACGATGCGCGAGAAAATCGCCGAATCCACCAAGAGCGCGATGAAGGCGCAGGACAAGGATCGCCTGCCAACGTTGCGGCTGATCCAGGCCGCGATCCACGACCGCGACATCGTCAATCGCGGCGCCGGCAGGCCGGCGGCGGGCGATGACGAAATCCTGCAGATCCTGTCCAAGATGGCCAAGCAGCGCGAGGAATCGGCCAAGGCATTCGAGGACGGCAAGCGGCCGGAACTTGCCGCCAAGGAACGCGCCGAGATGGAGGTCATCCTCGGCTTCCTGCCGAAGCAGCTCGACGATGCGGCGATCACGGCCGCCGCGCGCGAGGCGATCGCGGCGACGGGTGCCGCCAGCCAGAAGGACATGGGCAAGGTGATCGGCGCGCTGAAGCAGAAATATGCCGGCCAGATGGACTTTGCCAAGGCGAGCGCCATCATCAAGGGGCTGCTGCAGTAGACAACAGCCTAGAGCGGTTCAGCGTTTCACGGAATCACTGAACCGCTCTAGGTTTTTGTTTTTACGCAATTCCGAACGGAAAACCGCTACACACTTTTCCTGGAATTGCTTTAGTCCTTGCACATCGGCACTGGCTGCGGCGGCGGCGCCGGATGGTCCTTCTTGTACTGCGCGATGATCGGCTCCAGCGTCTTCTTCGGCCAGAACTTGGGCGTGCCGATCTCCTTCAGGCAGGAGGCGTTCCAATAGGTAGCCGAGCCTGAGAGCGCCTGGCCAGCGGCCTTGGCCCGGACGACAGCGGCGATGTCGCGCGATTCCGGATAGATGTAGAGCGTCGTCGGGCTGTTCTTGACCATCGGGATGATCTGCTCGGCATCGGCGGGCGACCAGCTGGTGCAGCCGTTGCTGCGGCCGCCAGCATAGTTCACCAGCTTGCCGAACGGGACAAAACCGTCATGGTCGGCGTAAGAGCTTTGCGGGTTCTTGCGCATGCACAAGCCCTTCAGAATAGCTGCAGGATGGCCGCCGATGACGCGCTCCCGGGCATTGGCGGCCTCGCCCTCGCCGTCGAACTGGATGAAAGTGCGCATGAACACGGCGTTCTGCGCGCCGACGCGGTAGTAGCCCTTGAAGGAGGTCTTGGTCTCGGCGGTCATATAGGCGCCGCCGGCCGTCAGCTCGGAGTCCATCGCGTTGCCGAAGTTCTTCGCGCAACGCCGGCCGTTTGAGAAATCGGCGACCCCTTTCAGGTTGCGGCCGCCGCCATGCCCCGAGGAAACCGCGCGGAAAAGCTGCTTGGCTTCGCAGATGACGTAATAGCGCTGGCCGAGCACGCTGTTGCCCAAATCGCCGGGACGCGTCGCGTCCATGGCGAAATAGCAGGGGTTGCTGACCGAGCCATCGCTGACCTTCTTCTGGTAGAGCGCGCGCGCCCGCTCCAGAACGACCTGCGAAATCTGGCCCTCGCCGTCGCCGACATGGCGCTGCAGCCAGTCGGGAACGGTCGACGGTCGCAAGGCCGCGAACGAGCTGACGGACGCCGTCAAGGCGGCGAGAATCGCAACAAGACAAAAGATGGCCGCGCCCAGCGGAACAGATCTCAACCGCACCGGTTTGCCCCTCCTGTCGAAATGTCTCGCACCCGTGAATCATACGGGCCGATCATAGAAGGTCTTGCATCGATCGGCGAAACACTTCTAGTTCAGCGACGCCTTTTGCAGGTTGGATTTTCGGACCGCTTCGATTGCGCTATGATCTGATTCCGGCGCGCCCACGCCTCCTCCCTCCCTCCATCGGGAAGCATCGTTCATGCAGGGCAATCCGTCACCCGACCAACTGTTCGAGCGCCAGGCATAAGGAGGGGTTGTCGAGACTGCTCGCGGCAGGAGGTTTTTCGATGCGGCTTTCCGCACCCGTCTATCGTCTGAAGCGCCAGGCGAGGCTGCTGTCCCGACGGGAAAATGTTCCACTCCATACGGCACTCGACCGCATTGCCGGTGAAGAAGGTTTTGGCAGTTGGAGCCTGCTTGCGGCGAAAGCCGCCGACGTCAAGCCCGCCGGCACCCTGTTGGCGCGGCTGCTGCCCGGCGACATGGTTCTCGTGGCGGCGCGGCCGGGCCAGGGCAAGACGCTGATGAGCCTCGAGCTCGCCGTGGCGGCCATGAAGCAAGGCAATCGCGCCGTCTTCTTCACCCTGGAATACATGCACGCCGACATCCTGGACCGGTTCCGCGACATCGGGATCGACCCGGCCGCCTTCGACCATCAGTTCGACTTCGACAATTCCGACGCGATCAGCGCCGACTACGTCATCGAGACGTTGCGGTCGGCGCCGCGCGGCACACTGGCGGTCATCGACTATCTACAACTGCTCGACCAGAAGCGGGAGAATCCCGAGCTCATGGTCCAGATCCGCGCCTTGAAGGCGTTTGCCAGGGAACGGGGACTGGTGCTGGTCTTCATCTCGCAGGTCGACAGGTCCTTTGATTCCTCCGGGAAACCGGTCCCGGATATCGGCGATATCCGGCTGCCGAACCCGATCGACCTGTCGCTGTTCGACAAGGCCTGTTTCCTGAACAAGGGCGAAATCCGGTTTCACGCGACTTGAGGGCGATCCGTCTCGCGGCTATGCGGGCCATGACAGGAAACGAACCATGATCGAAATCGTCAGACCGGCGCTCGAGCATTTGCCTTCCTACAAGGCGGCGCTGGAGCGCGGGTGGTCGCCCGACAATGTGCGGCTCCTCGAAGCTACGCGCGAGCAGCTCGAGGCGATCGAGGAAGATCCTGTCGCCTTTCTCGCCAGCCTTGACGACCCCGAAGCGAAGGGGCCGCCCATCACCTTGCCCGACGGCACCAAGGTCGCGCGGCTGCCTGGCTTCCGGCGCTGGCTCTGGGATGGCGAGGCTGCCGGCTCGATCGGCTTTCGCTGGCAGAAGGGCACGTCGGCGCTGCCCTCGCATGTGCTTGGCCATATCGGCTATGCGGTGGTGCCGTGGAAGCGGAACCGGGGCTATGCCACTGAAGCGCTGCGGCTGATGCTGGACGAGGCGAGGGCGGTCGGGCTCGATTATGTCGAGATCACCGCGAAGCCGGGCAATCCGGCTTCGCACAAGGTCATCACGGCCAATGGCGGCAGGCTTGCCGGCCATTTCTTCGAGGATGCCGCCTATGGTGGCGCGGAGAGCCTCAAGTTCCGCATCGACCTTTGAAGGTTACTCGCCGGGCCTGGCCAGCCGTCCTTCTTCCGCCTTGTGGTAGAACTGGCTTGCCACGAGCCAGCCTTTGAGTGGCCTCAGCGGCGGGATGCAAGTCGCCAGAACGATCGGGATCGAAACGAAGGCGTGGAACCACATGGAGGGCTCGAAAGTCACCTGCGCCCAGACGGCGAACAGCACCGAAGGCACACAGGCAAAGCAGATGACGAAGAAGGCCGGGCCGTCGGCGGGATCGGCAAAGGAATAGTCGAGCCCGCAGACATCGCATTTCGGAGCCAGCTTCAAGAACCCCTCGAACAGGTGGCCCTCTCCGCAACGCGGGCAGCGGCCCCGGATCCCTACCTGCCAAGGTATCAGACGTGGATAATGTGCAAGGTCTTCCATGATCGTCGCTCCAACGGACCTCGCGTGAGGCCCAGCCTGGCCTTGAGGTCTCGCATGCATACATATATCATACTTGTATGCATACAATGCGACAAAATGTATGGATTGGTGATAAGTGACCGGCGAAAGCGACATCGGCTGGCTCCCGGTCCTGGAGACAGGGCCGCGACCGGTCTATCTGAAGATCGTCGAGGCGCTCGCGGATGCCCGCTCGAACGGCCGGTTGCAGCCCGGGGACAGGTTGCCGCCGCAGCGGGAACTCGCCCGGTCGCTGGGGGTCGACCTCACGACCGTCACGCGGGCGTTTTCAGAAGCCCGGCGCAGGAACCTTATCGACGCGACGGCGGGCCGGGGCACCTTCGTCACGCCAGGCGAACCGGAAGAGCCTGTCCTCGATCTCAGCATGAACATTCCGCCGGCACCCGTCGGTCTCAACCTGCCGACCTTGATCAGGACGGGGATCGAGGGGTTGCTCAAGCGCTCCAGCGCCGAAGCGCTGCTTTCCTACCATCCCGGTCCGGGCTCGCCCGTGGAGCGCGCCGTCGGCTCGTTGTGGCTCGCCGAAGCGGGGGACAGGCCGCCGGTTGACAGGGTCGTTGTCGGATCGGGCGCGCAGGCGTTGCTCACGGCCGTCGTGCTGTCTCAGAGCCGCGAGGGCGATACGATCCTCGCCGATACGCTGACCTATCCCGGGCTGATCGCGCTGGCCGGAGCCGCGCGACGCAAGCTCGCTGCTGTCGCAAACGACGGCGAGGGTATGCGGCCGGACGACCTCGAAGAGGCGGCGCGGCGGCATGGCGCCCGTGTCCTCTACCTCAATCCGACGCTTCAAAATCCGACCGCATCCGTCATGCCCGAAGGCCGGCGGCGGGAACTCGTCCGCATGGCCGACAAGCTCGAGCTGACCGTCATCGAGGACGATCCCTACAGAAGGTTGCTGGCAGGCCCTCCACCGGCCTTTTTAAACCTGACGCCGAAGCGGACTTTCCATGTCGCGACATTGGCGAAATGCATCTCGCCTTTCCTGCGCACGGCCTTCCTGGCGGCCCCTGACCCGCTGGCCGCCGAGCGGATCGCGGCTGCGATACGCGGCACGACGATGATGGCGCCGCCGCTGATGACGGGCCTCGCCTGCGAATGGCTGCGCAGCGGTCTTGCCGGGGAAATCGCCGCCGCCGTGCGCACTGAAGCGCAGGCCAGGCAGGAGATCGCGCGCAGCATCCTGCCCAAGGGTTTTGTGGCATCGGAGTCCGGCCTGCATCTGTGGTATCCGCTGGCGAGCCAGTTGCGCTCCGCAGAACTCGCCGACATCGCCCGTCGCCGAGGGCTCGCCATCAGCCCGGCGGAAGAGTTTGCCGCCGGGCAGGAGTTTCCCAACGGCTTCCGCCTGGCGCTGGGCGCCACGCCCAACCGCGAACGGTTGAAGGAAGGCCTTGAAAGCCTGGCCTCCATCCTTTCGGGAGCGCCAGACTCCTCGCGACCGAAGGTCTGAGGCAGCAAATTGAAAGCTTGGCGGCCTGTTACTCGGCCGCCGCGGGCAGCGGCGGCGTCGCCCGGCTGCGCCATTCCCAGGCCTGCGAGGCGGCAGCCACCACCACCGCCACAAGCATGGCCAGGGCGCCGGCCAGCGGCAGGCTGCGATAGCCGTAGCCGGCATTGAGCATAGCCGCGCCCAGCGAGGCGGCCAGCGCGATGCCGACATTGAAGCCGGACGGGATCAGCGAGGAGGCAAGGTTGGAGGCATCGGCCGTCCAGGCGAGGATGCGCGTCTGGATCGGCGCGCCGATGGCGAAGTTGAGACCGCCCCAAATGACGATGGCGACGACCATCGGCACCGGGTAGGGGCTGACGAGATGGATGACGCCAAGCGCCACCGCCTGCAGGGCAAGCATGACGATCAGCGAGGGCATCAGCTTCCAGTCGGCGAGCTTACCGCCGACCAGGACGCCGATCGTGGCGCCGACGCCGTTGAGCAAAAGCACAAGGGGGATCAGGCTCTCGTCGAGGCCCGTGACTTCGAGCAGCATCGGCGTGATGTAGGTGAACAGCGCGAACTGGCCGATCATCAGCATCAGCATCAGGATCAGCGACGTCCAGACCTGCTGGCGGCCGAGCACACGAACTTCGCGCGCCAGCCCGGCCGGCCGGTTGGCGGCGCCCGCCGTGCGCGGCAGCAGCGCCAGCATGGCGACGATCGCGATGATGCCCAATGCGCCCATCACCCAGAAGGTCGCGCGCCAACCCCACAGGCTGCCGATCGCCGTGCCCACTGGCACGCCGATGATATTGGAAACCGTCAATCCCGAGAGGATGACCGCGACCGCACGGCCGCGCTGGTCCTCGCGCACCAGGCTGACCGCAACCACCATGGCGACGCCGAAATAGCAGCCATGCGCCACCGCGGTTGCGATACGCAGCAGGAGCATCGAGGTGAAATCGGGGGCCAGCGCGCAGGCCACCTGGCCAAGGGTAAAGGCGATCGTCAGCCCGATCAGCAGCGTCTTGCGCGAGACCTTGCCAGTGGCCAAAGCCAAGAGCGGGCCGCCAATGGCAATGCCGCAGGCATAGCCCGAGACGAGATAACCGGCGGTCGGCACCGAAACGCCAAGGCCCTGCGCCACCTCCGGCAGCACGCCGGCGATGACGAATTCGGTGGTGCCGAAGGCGAAGGCGGCAAGGAAAAGGGCAATCAGCGGCAGCATGGTTCAAAACATAAGCGAGGAATGCATGCCTCAAACCACGCCCGGGCGGGCGCGGCAATGCAGAAATTGGCGATGGCGCTTTAGCTTTTCTTGACTGGACCGATCAGAACCGGCCTGTCGCCGCGACTATGCCGCCGTTTTGCGCCCGTAGGGGATCTTCAGCCAGGCCCGTTCATGCAGGTAATAGAGCAGCGACTTGGTGACGACTTCGGTGAGCCCGATGGTGGCCGCGAGCTTGATGCTGCCGGTGACCACCAGGGATATGATCATCGTGTCGATCGTGCCGGTGGCGCGCCAGGAAAGCGCCTTGGCGAAGCTGCGCGAATGCGTGTCCATCGACGGATCGTCCTCCCAACAGGTCCTCAGGCGATCCTTAGCCGACGCAAGCGAGGATGAGCAAAGACTAATTTTTCCGGCTGCCTTCGATAGCGGTTGACCGTCTCACAAAAACCGGTCAACCGCCTTTTTGTTTTGCGCAATTCCGGACGGAAAACCGCTTCACACTTTTCCTGGAATTGCCCTAGCTCGCCTTCAGCCGCGAGCCGCCAAGCAGGCCTCGCTCCTCGAGCACCGGGTAGGCGATCGAGGCGAGCAGCGAGTTGATCTGCTTCAGGTCGCGGATGGTGTCGAGGTGGATCGAGCTCGTCTCGACGCTCTTGGCGGTACCTTCGCGCAGGCGCAGGAAATGGCTGGCGCTGGTTTCCTTCTCGCGTTCGCGCAGCAGGTCCTTTTCCAGCACCAGTTGCCTGGCGGTTTCCGGATCGCGCGAGACCAGCACGTTGAAGGCGAGCCGCGCATTGGCGAGCACCGAGGAATGGAAGGCGCAAAGCTCCTGCCAGCCTTCGGGGGTGAACTCCAGGCCGCGCTCCAGCTTCTTCCTGACATGCACCAGCATGTTGCGCACGATGATGTCGCCGACCTGCTCCAGCTTGACGCAGGCGCCGATCAGTTCCTGGCACCGCAATGCCTCGTCCTCGCTCAGCGGATTCCTGGTGATCTTGGCGAGATAGAGCTTGATCGCGGCGTGCTTCCTGTCGACGCGGTCGTCGAGCGCGGCAAGCGCCTTGATCTTGGCGGGGTCGGCATCCTCGTAAAGCTCGATGATGCGCTTCAGCATGATCTCGACCGTCTCGCAGACCCGCACCACTTCGCGCGTCGCGTTGGCCAGCGCCTGGCTCGGCGTATCGAGGGCGCTCTCGTTCAGCGCCGACAGCTCGACGACCTCGAGCGCGGCGGCCGGTTGCGGCTCGCTGCCCAGCGCCACGATCTTTTCGGAAGCGCGGTAGACGAGCCCGGCCAGCGGCAGTCCGGCCAGCAGGATCAGCACGTTGAACAGGATGTGGGCGTTGACGATCTGATCCGGCGCGGTCTTGCCGAGGAAGGCGACATCCGGCTTGAAGGTCATGATCAGGACCAGCATGATCAGCGAGCCGAGGCCGCGCATCAAAAGGTTGCCGATCGGCACGACGCGCACTTCCGGTGGCGCCGACCGCGTCAGCATCGGCGCGATCAGCGACGAGCCAAGGTTGACGCCAAGCACCAGCACCACGCCGAGTTCCGGCGTGATCAGCCCGCGGCCCGCCAGCGTCGCCATCAAGAGCACCGCGGCGATGCTCGACTGGAACAGCCAGGTGACCAGCGCGGCCAGGAGATAGGTGGTGATGGAATCGCCCGAGAAATAATTGATGATCAGCGGCATCAACTGGCTGTTGCGCAGCGGCTCCGACGCCTGACCGATCATCTCCAGCGACAGGATCAGCAGGCCGACACCGATCAGGATACGGCCCAACTGGCGCCAGTCGCGCCGCTCGGTGGCCATGAACATGACCGTGCCCGCGATCAGGCAGAGCGGCACCAAAAGCGTGAGGTCGAAGGTGAGCAGCTTGGCGACCAGCGCCGAACCGATCTCGGCGCCGCGCACCGCCAATTGTCCGGCGGCGCCCGAAACGATGCCGGCGCCGGCGAAGGAGCCGACCAGCAGCGTCACCGCGGTCGAGCTCTGCAGCGCGACCGCCAGCCCACAGCCGGCCAGCACCGCCATGATCGGATTGCGCATGGTGGCGCGCAGCCTATGGCGCAGCACGTCGCCATAGGCGCGCTCGACGCCTGTCTTCACCATGCGGGTGGCGAACAGCATCAGCGCCACCGCGCCGGCAAGGTGCAAGAGGACGACGGAGCCGCTCATGGCCGACCTCGCGGGGCGGCTCCGGCGACGCGGAGAGGGATGCGAATCTTAGCCATATCGTGGCCTGGAAATATACCAGTTAAGATTAGCCGAATAATAGATTTTTCTGATGCGATGATAGCCTTTGCTCGACGCGCCATGTCGGAAATGAGCGCGGAGCGCATTGGTTGCGCGGGCCGCGCGACGACGCTTCGCCCGGAATGAAGCGACACCTGGACGGCAGGGCCGGGCGTGATCCGGAATCTTGTTGAAGCAGTCTGCGCAAGCATCGGAAACCATTACAGAATTGTAATTCTCATGTTCAGTTTCAGTTCATCCATCGGCGGCTACTCCTCTGCCTATCGACAACAAGGAGTACTGACCATGAAGCGTCTCATACTTTGCGCCGTCACCGCCTCGATGCTGGCCGCTTCGGCCTTCACCGGCCAGGCCGCGCCGCTCGCCCAGCCGAGCGCGCCGCGGTCGAATTACACGCAGGTCGACTGGCAGAAGCCCGACCGGCATGTCGACAAGCGCGTCATCGTCAAGAAGAAGGTGGTGAAGCGCAGCCATTGGCGCAACGGCCAGAGATACTCCAACTGGAAGCGCCACCAGCCGGTCCGCGACTGGAACCGCTACGGCCTGCGCCGTCCCGGCCCCGGCCAGGAGTGGATCCGCGTCGGCAACGACTATGTGCTGGTCAGCATCCTCTCCGGCATCATCTTCGGTGCAATCGCCGCGCAGTAATCCGCCGCAATCCGGAAATTCAGAAGGCGGCCGCCTGGCCGCCTTCTTTTCGTCTGTGAAAAGCGGGTACGATGAGTGAGACAGAGTCGCCGTGCCCGGGCGGCTTGATTATATGGAGGGCAAACGAGCTTTCCCGATGCGCTTTCCGCCCGCCTTCCTCGACGAGATACGCGACCGCGTGCCGATTTCGCAGGTCATCGGCACGCGCGTCGCATGGGACAGGAAGAAGACCAACGCGTCGCGCGGCGACTACTGGGCCTGCTGTCCGTTCCACGGCGAGAAAAGCCCGTCCTTCCATTGCGAGGACAAGAAGGGCCGCTATCACTGCTTCGGCTGCTCGGTTTCGGGCGACCATTTCAAATTTCTCACCGAGCTCGACGGCATGAGTTTTCCCGAGGCGGTCGAGAAGATCGCCGAGATGGCCGGCGTGCCGATGCCGGTGCGGGACGAACGGGAGGAACGGCGCGAGAAGGAACGCGCCAGCCTGACCGACGTCATGGAAATGGCGACCGCCTTCTTCCAGGACAGGCTGCAGAGCGCCGACGGTGCCAAAGCCCGCGCGTATCTGCGCGACCGCGGACTGACGCCGGCGACGCAGCAATCCTTCCGGCTGGGCTATGCGCCCGACAGTCGCAACGCGCTCAAGGAACATCTCGCCGCCAAGGGCGTGCCGAAGGCCGACATCGAGGCCTGCGGCCTGGTGCGGCATGGCGACGACATTCCGGTCTCCTATGACTGGTTCCGCGACCGCATCATGTTCCCGATCCCGGATTCGCGCGGCAAGATCATCGCCTTCGGCGGGCGGGCCTTGGCGCCCGATGCGCTCGCCAAATACATGAACTCGCCGGAGACGGAGCTCTTCCACAAGGGCAATGTGCTCTACAATTTCGCGCGCGCCCGCAAAGCCTTGGCAAAAGGCGGCACGGTGATCGCGGTCGAAGGCTATATGGACGTGATCGCGCTGGCCCAGGCCGGCTTCGAGAACGCCGTGGCGCCGCTCGGCACGGCGCTCACCGAAAACCAGCTCGAGCTTCTGTGGCGCATGGCGCCGGAGCCGGTGCTTTGCTTCGACGGCGACAAGGCCGGGCTGAAAGCGGCGTGGCGGGCGGCCGATCTGGCCCTGCCTTCGGTGCAGGTCGGGCGCTCGGCTCGTTTTGCGCTGCTGCCGGAAGGCAAGGACCCCGACGATCTGGTCAAGGCCGAGGGGTCGGACGCTTTTCGAACTGTGTTGGCGGAGGCGCGGCCGCTTGTCGACCTTCTGTGGATGCGGGAGACCGCCGGTGGCGTCTTCGAAACGCCGGAGCGGCGCGCCGAGCTGGGAAAGAGGCTGGGTGAACTCGCCAGCCGTATCCGCGACGAGAGTGTGCGCTACGAATATCAACAGGTGATGCGCGAGCGGGTGCGGAGCTTCTTCGGCTCCCAACGCGAGGCCAGACAGGGTCGTAAGGATGGCGGCCGGCCGGGAGAGCGCGGCCAGGGCAAGGCCACGGCGCCCGGCGGACAGTTCGCCAAGGGCGGAGGCGGCCGCATCGCGATCACAGAAAGCCTTGGACAGTCGGCGCTGGTCAAGCGCGGCGGCGAGGGCATGTCGGTGCGCGAGGCGACGATCATCGTGGCTCTGGTCAACCATCCGGCGCTGATCGACGAGAATTTCGCGCATGTCGAATTCCTTGACCTGGCCAATTCGGATTTGCGAAAACTCCACGCGGCCATTCTCGACGCCATGGCGCATGACGCGGCTGATGAGCGCGGCGCGGTCATCGCGACCATCGAGCGCGCCGGCTGCGGCGGCATCTGGGAGCGGGCGGTGGAGCTGATCAAGCGCGCGCGGCAGTGGCCGGCGCTGGAGACCGCAGCGCTCGACGATGCCCGCGACGCCTTCAACCAGGCGCTGCACTTGCAGCGCAGCGCCCGCACATTACATAGAGAGCTGAAACAGGCGCAAGCAGCGCTCGATGCAGACCCTTCGGATGAAAACTTCCGGCATCTCATCGAGATTCAAGCGCAATTCAACGATGTGCAGGCAACGGAAGCGCTGATCGAAGGGTTCGGCGTTTCATCGGGCAGGGTTGGCCGCGTTTAGGGCCGGACACCAGCCATTGGAAGTGAAGTGGAAATGCGCAGCGCGTCGAATCGACGCTTCTAAGTCGGGTAATTGATTCGCTTTTTTCATGCGAATCATGCCAGAGGCGCTTGACCTTCTGGCAGATTGGCGGAATCAGGACGATTCGAAACGTTAACCGTGCCCCGGCATCGGCGGGAAATTCGAGCGATGTGAGGTGCCGGTGACGGCTGGACAGGCAAAACGCCTGCTCCAGATATCAGGGTTAATCTGGACTTAATGCATGTCGCCCAAAAGTGGAAACCGGTTTGGGGCAAACGAGATGCACAAAACAAAAGAGATGACGCGGTTGCCGGGCCGGTAAAAAGCGTTCCGGTGCGAGCGCATCAGGCCTAACCGGTCCGACAGTTTACGCGGCCTCGATATTCGGCCGCTTGGAGACGACAAAGAATGGCGACAAAGGAAAAGGAAGAGGTCGAGACCGAACGCGAAGGCGCCACCGATGGCCCTCTGCTCGACCTTTCCGACGATGCTGTCAAGAAGATGATCAAGGCCGCGAAGAAGCGCGGCTATGTCACGCTCGACGAGCTAAACGCGGTGCTCCCCTCTGAAGAGACGGATCCGGACCGGATCGAAGACATCAATGCGATGCTCAGTGACATGGGCATCAACGTCGTCGAGGACGACGAGCAGGGTGAAGAGACCGAAGCCGAGCCGGCCGCCGACGCAGAGGAAGACGCCAACGAACTCGCCGAGCAGACCGGCACCGCCGTCGCCGCGACGCCCGCCAAGAAAGAGCCGACCGACCGTACCGACGATCCGGTGCGCATGTATCTGCGCGAGATGGGCTCGGTCGAGCTTCTGTCGCGCGAGGGCGAAATCGCGATCGCCAAGCGCATCGAGGCCGGCCGCGAAACGATGATCGCGGGCCTGTGCGAAAGCCCGCTGACCTTCCAGGCCATCATCATCTGGCGCGACGAGCTCAACGAATCGAAGATCCTGCTGCGCGAGATCATCGACCTCGAGGCGACCTATGCCGGCCCCGAAGCCAAGCAGGCGCCTGTCGTCGAACGCATCGAGGAAGCGCCCAAGCCCGAAGAGAAGCCGCGCGGCCGCGCGGCGGCGCGCGAGGAAGAAGACGACATCACCAATGTCGGCGGCGACACGCGCGGGCTTGAGGAAGAGGAAGACGACGAGGACGAGGCGAGCCTGTCGCTGGCCGCGATGGAAGCGGAACTGCGCCCTCAGGTAATGGAGACGCTCGACGTCATCGCCGACACCTACAAGAAGCTCAGGAAGCTGCAGGACCAGCAGGTCGAGAACCGTCTGGCCGCCGCCGGCACGCTCTCGCCCAGCCAGGACCGCCGCCTGAAGGAGCTGAAGGATCAGCTGATCAAGGCGGTGAAGTCGCTGTCGCTCAATGCCGCGCGCATCGAGGCGCTGGTCGAGCAGCTCTACGACATCAACAAGCGCCTGGTGCAGAACGAGGGCAAGCTCTTGCGTCTCGCCGAAAGCTATGGCGTGCGCCGCGAGGAATTCCTCAAGGAGTATCAGGGCTCCGAGCTCGATCCGAACTGGACCCGCTCGATCGCCAACCTGACCTCGCGCGGCTGGAAGGAGTTCACCAAGAACGAGAAGGATGCGATCAAGGAGCTGCGCGCCGAGATCCAGAACCTCGCCACCGAAACGGCGATCTCGATCCTGGAATTCCGCAAGATCGTCAACCAGGTGCAGAAGGGCGAGCGCGAAGCCGCGATCGCCAAGAAGGAAATGGTCGAGGCGAACCTTCGCCTGGTCATCTCCATCGCCAAGAAATACACCAACCGCGGCCTGCAGTTCCTGGATCTCATCCAGGAAGGCAACATCGGCCTGATGAAGGCGGTCGACAAGTTCGAGTACCGCCGCGGCTACAAGTTCTCGACCTACGCCACCTGGTGGATCCGGCAGGCCATCACCCGCTCGATCGCCGACCAGGCGCGCACAATCCGCATTCCGGTGCACATGATCGAGACGATCAACAAGATCGTGCGCACCTCGCGCCAGATGCTGCACGAGATCGGTCGCGAGCCGACGCCGGAGGAGCTGGCCGAGAAGCTCGCCATGCCGCTGGAAAAGGTGCGCAAGGTGCTGAAGATCGCCAAGGAGCCGATCTCGCTCGAAACGCCGGTCGGCGACGAGGAGGATTCGCATCTGGGCGACTTCATCGAGGACAAGATGGCGATCCTGCCGATCGACGCGGCGATCCAGGCCAATCTGCGCGAGACGACGACGCGCGTGTTGGCCTCACTCACGCCGCGCGAGGAGCGCGTTCTGCGCATGCGCTTCGGCATCGGCATGAACACCGACCACACGCTGGAAGAAGTCGGCCAGCAGTTCTCGGTCACCCGCGAGCGTATCCGCCAGATCGAGGCCAAGGCGCTGCGCAAGCTCAAGCATCCGAGCCGGTCGCGCAAGCTGAGAAGCTTCCTCGACAGCTGAGCGGAAACGCATCCATACGAAAATCGAAAGGGCGCCACGGCGCCCTTTTTGTATTTCCGGCCTGCCGCCTTGCCGGGTTCGCTGGACAGGAGGATAATTCGGGGTCGGATGCATTTATGGGCGACAAGCCGGATGCCCGCCCGACGCCAGCCGTCAATGGCCAGGCGCCCGCACCGTGGCCCCGGAGGGAGGTGTGCCATGACAACCTACATCGTGCTTATCAACTGGACCGAACTGGGCGCCAAGAATGTGCGGGAGTCGCCCAAACGGCTCGATGCCGCCAAGAAGCTGCTGGGGGAAATGGGAGGCTCGTTCAAATCGTTCTACCTGACCATGGGCGAATTCGACATGGTCGCCATCGTCGAAGCCCCGGACGATGCGGTGCTCGCCCGCTTCGCGCTGCTGTTGTCGTCGGGCGGCAACGTCAAGACGCGGACGATGAAGGCATTCCCGGAATTCGCCTATCGCGAGATCATCAGCTCGCTTGGGTAAGGCGACTTAAAGCAGGTCGCGTGAAAAAGGATTCACGCAACCTGCTTTAAGTCTTTGATCTTAAGCATGTCTTTGTCCCGAAACCGGGACCACTTTCGGGAGACATGCTTTAGGGATCGGCGTGGCTGTTGCGAAGCCGCGCCGCATTCCCGATAGTCGCGCCATGCCGAAGCCTTTGCTCACCGTCTGGTACAACACACGCTGTCCGGTGTGCGATGCCGGCATCAACCACCAGAGGCGGCGGCTGGTCGAAGCGGTCAAGGCCGGCCGCGTGGAATTCCGCGACATCAATTTCGAACCTGAGGCGCTCTCCGCCTTTGGCGCCTCGCTCGAGGATATTCGCCGGCGGCTGCACGCGACCGATGCCGGCGGACGGTTGCTGGTCGGCGCCGACGTGGCGATCGCGGTCTGGCGGATCACGCCGGGCGAGGCATGGCTGGCGAGCTTGTTCGGCAACCCCGTCGCGCTGCCGCTCACGCGCTTTGCCTATAACCGTTTCGCGGACCTTCTCTACGCCTGGAATCGGCGCAAGGGCCGTTGGTAGGCGGCTCCGCCTCTCGCATCACCGCGACATGCGACGGGTCTTGGTGCAGCCTGCGATACATCGTAAGATATATCTTGACTCCGCGAACGGTGCGCCTTACTTACGATGTATCGTAAGATATAACTCAGGGAGCAATCCATGCACAGACACAACCACTTCGGCGAGCGCATGTTCATGCATATGGCCGGCAAATTCGGTGGCCGCGGTGGCGGCGGCTTCGGCCCCTTCGGCCATGGCGGCAGGGGCGGCGGACGCGGCGGCCCGGGCGACATGTTCCGCGCCGGGCGCATGCTGGCCGACGGCGATCTCAAGCTGATCACGCTGTCGCTGCTGGCCGATGCGCCGCGCCACGGCTACGACATCATCAAGGCCTTGGAAGAGCGCACCAGCGGCATCTATAGCCCGAGCCCGGGCGTGGTCTATCCGACCCTGACCTTCCTGGAGGAGGCGGGCTACGCGGTATCGTCCAGCGAAGGCAACAAGAAGGTGTTTTCGATCACCGAGGCCGGCAAGGCGCATCTCGAGGAGAACCGCGAGATGATCGACAGCGTGCTCGAGCATCTCGAGCGTTTCGGCCGCAAGATGGCCGCGGCGCGCGAGTGGTTCGGCTGGGGCGATGACAAGGACGAGGGGCGCCGCGGCCGTTCGGAAACGCGCGACCGGTTCCGGGCGCTGCGCCATCGGCTGCGCGCCGCGCTTGGCGACATCGCCGACGCGCCGGAAGACAAGCAGGCCGAGGCAATCAGCATCCTCGAAGACGCCGCCGAGGCGATCGAGGCGCTGTCGCGCCGCTAGAGCGTTTCACCGTTTCACGGAAACGGCGAACCGCTCTATCCCTTTTTTTTTACGCAATTCCGGACGGAAAACCGCTCACACCTTTCCTGGAATTGCTCTAAGGCATTTGATTTGGAAAGCCAAGAAGCCCGGAGTGATCCGGGCCTCTTGCGTTCAGTCAGAGATCGGGCAGGGGATTATTCCTTGCCGACATATTCGCTGATCAGCTTCTCGTTGCGCGCCTTCTCGATCTTGGCGGTGGTCTCGGCCGCGATCCGCTCGTCGGTGCGGTACTTGACCAGGTTCACCAGGCTGCCGGTGAGCAAGAGCACGCCCATCGCCCAGTAGCCCTTGGTCGAGAGGTCGACCGGGGCCAGCCACAGCGACAGGCCGAGCATGAAATAGGCGGCGCCCACCGACACGGTGTTGAACAGGATGTAGGTCTGATTGCCGTTCATCGTAGCGTTCCTTCGGTTTGATCTGATTTGATCTGTCTGGGGAAATTGCGGGTTCAGTTCAGCGATTTCAGGCGTGCCAGGACGTGCTCGGCGCGCACCTTGGTGGCCGGTCCGTGGCCCGCTTCGGCGAGGCGCTCGCGGATCGCCTCATGGCGCAGCTCGCCGTCGATCTCATCGAGGATGCCGGCCTCCTCGAACGGGTCGGAGCTGTCCTTGATGCGGGCGAGCAGTTCCTCCGCCTCGTTGATGCTGGCGGTGCGGCCGATCGAGCGGTTGAGGCGCGACTGCGCCTTGCGTTCGGCATCGATCGCCCTGGCGGAAATCATGCCCTGGTTGAGATCGATGATGCGGCGATGCGCCTGCTCCACGGACAGACGCATCCGCAAGGTCTTCTCGCCGAGGCTCTTGACGGTGGCGCGGCGGACCTCGCGCTCGTTCTCGAGCTCGGCGATCGCCGAAGCGCCGCCTTCGGCAAGCGCCTGGTTGTTGGCCGAAAGCGCGCTGAGCGTGCGGGTCTCCAGGTCGGCGATGCGGCGGTCGAGCTGGTCGAGGCTGGTCTGCTCGGAGCGCTGGCGCACGATCAGCGAGGCGAGCGTCTGCTTGGCGGCGGCGAGGCCCGCCTCTGCGTCGCGGATGTGCTGGGCCAGGAGGTCGATGGCGAAGCGGTCTTTCAGATTGTCCTCGGCCCGTGCGCTGGCGCCGTCCAGCAATGTCTTGATCAGGCTAAGCATGGTCTTCTCCCTGTTGTTGTGAACAATGTTCACGAAGTCAACATAACATGAAATGAACATTGTTCAAGAATTATTTTGAACGCTGTTCATGAGGTGCCGGACATGGTAAACGCGGGAATGAATCCGGGACCGGGGCTTGCCGGCTCCGGACATAAGGACAGGAAAGAGCATGGCGCTGGACAAGGAAGAGATGAGCGAGAAGGTGCTCGCCATTGCCGAGGCGCTGCTCAACGAGGGCGGCGCCGAAAACCTGAAAGCGCGCACCATCGCCGAGCAGGCCGGTATCTCGGTCGGATCCGTCTACAACCTGTTCGCCGATCTCGACGAGGTGCATCGCGCCGTCAACATGCGGCTGCTCGACCGGCTCGGCGCGACAGGCATCGCCGCGATGGCCGATCTCGAAAGGCAAGGGGTGACCGATGTCCGGCACCGCATCCTGGCGATGGCCGCCTCCTATGTGCGTTTCGTCGAGGCGCATCCCGGCAGTTGGCCGGCGGTGCTTGCCTTCAACCGCCGCCGCGCGACGCAACCCGGCCCGGATGCCTATGACGCGCTGCTGGACGCACTCTTCGACATCGTCGCCGGCGTGCTCAAGGCAGGCGATTTCGACCTCGACGACGACCGCCGCGCGCTTGCTGCCCGAACCTTGTGGTCAAGCGTGCATGGCATCGTGACCAGCGGCTATGTGGCGAATTCGAACAGCAGGCAGGCCGAGGAGATCTGGCATCAGATCGAGCTCCTGGTTGGCGTTTTCGTCAAGGGGCTGGAACACGGCGGCGCATTCGCGCATGCTGAGACAAAGTCCGAATGAACAGGGGCGCCGTGAATCCTCGGGCGCCCGCGTGAATGGGAGTTTTGAAAAATGTCTTTTCTGAAAAAGCTTTTTGGCGGCGGCAGTAGCGAGGCGACGGAGACCGGTTCCACCAAGCCGGCCAAGCAGGTCGAACACAAGGGATTCCTGATCAGCGCGACGCCCTACAAGGCCGAAGGCCAGTACCAGACCTGCGGCGTCGTCTCGAAGGAAGTGGACGGCGTGATGAAAGAGCACCGCTTCATCCGCGCCGACCGCTTCGCCGGACTGGACGACGCCGTCGACATATCGATCAAGAAGGGCATCCAACTGGTCGACGAGCAGGGCGAGCGGATGTTCGGCTAGCCATCACGGCGGCTCGTTGCCCTTTCATCTCGCTCAGAACGCGACCTTGTCGCCGCCCTTGAGCTGCAGGATTTGGCGCGCCTCGTCGGGCGTGGCGATCGAGGCGCCGAGGCCTTCGATGATCTGGCGCACCTTGGTCACCTGCTCGGCGCTGGAGCGGGCGAGCTTGCCCTTGCCGATCCACAGCGAGTCCTCGAGGCCGACCCGCACATTGCCGCCCAGCGCGATAGCCTGCGTGGCGATCGGCAATTGATGGCGGCCGGCGCCCAGCACCGACCAGTGGTAGTCGTTGCCGAACAGGCGGTCGGCCGTGCGCTTCATATGCGCGACGTCTTCCGGATGCGTGCCGATGCCGCCGAGGATGCCGAACACGCTCTGGACGAAGAACGGCGCCTTGACCAGGCCCTGGTCGACAAAATGCGCCAGCGTGTAGAGATGGCCGATGTCGTAGCACTCGATCTCGAAGCGCGTACCGTTGTCGGCGCAGGTGCGCAAAATGTGCTCGATGTCGCCAAAGGTGTTGCGGAAGATGCGGTCGCGCGAGGATTCGAGATAGGGCCGCTCCCAATCATGCTCAAAGGTCTTGAAGCGCTCCAGCATCGGGAACAGCGCGAAATTCATCGACCCCATGTTGAGCGACGCGACTTCCGGAGCGAACACCTTCGCCGGCCTGACGCGTTCCTCCACGCTCATCGTCGCGGCGCCCCCGGTGGTGATGTTGACGACGCAATTGGAGCGCTGCTTGATGACCTGCAGGAAAGGCGCGAAGGCCTCGGTCGACTGGTCGGGGCGTCCGTCGACCGGATTACGGGCATGGAGGTGGACGATCGCCGCACCCGCCTCGGCCGCCTCGATGGCCGCGGTCGCGATCTCCTCGGCCGTCACCGGCAGATGCGGCGACATTGACGGGGTGTGGATCGAACCCGTTACCGCGCAGGTGATGATGATCTTGTTCTGGTTCGCCATTTGATGCCCTGACTCGCTGTGACCGCGTCTTGTTTGACGGCCCGCCTATTTGACCGCGCCTTGCGTGATGCCGGAGATGAACTGCTTCGACAGCACGATGTAGAGCAGCGTAATCGGCAGCGCCGCCAGTGTCAGCCCGGTGAACAGCACCCCCAGTCGGTGGTGAATTCGCCGACGAACACGGTCAGCCCTTGCGGCAGTGTCTTCAAATTGTCGGACGTGATCAGGACCAGCGGGGAGAAAAAGTCGTTCCAGCTTTTTTATTGCGCCGACGCCGATCGCCGTCAGCACGCTGGAAGATGTCGGAACCGCGCTCGGCGCCATGAAGCTGGCGCTGGATGACAGCCTGGGACTAATCCTGCGCGAGGACCGCCATCCGCCCGTGGTGCTCCCCACTTAGGAAGGGCAATAGAAAGACCAGACGCAAAAAGAGGCAGGCGCTGGCGGGCGCCTGCCTATCTCATTTTCCGGCGTTGGCGGTCAGGCCGCGACGGCGGCGGTGGCGGCCGCGATCGCGTCGACCTTGGCGGTGGCCTTGGCAAGGGCTGCGGTGACGGCGTCAGCGCCCATGCCGACGCCCTCGACGCGGATGACTTCTACGTCGGTCATGCCGAGGAAGCCGAGCACGCTGCGCAGGTAGGGGACCGCATGGTCCATCTGCACTGCGGCGCCTTCCGAATAGATGCCGCCGGAAGCGAGCACGATATAGACCTTCTTGCCGTTGACGAGGCCCTTCGGACCGCCTTCGCCATAAGCAAAGCTCTTGCCCGAGCGGGCGACGTGGTCGACCCACGACTTCAACGTCGATGAGATGTTGAAGTTGATGAAGCCGGTGGCGAGGATCACGGTGTCGGCGGCGAAAACCTCGTCGAGCACGGCGTCGGAAACGCCGACGACCTCGGCCTGGCGCGCGGTGCGGGCCTCGGCGGGCGTATAGATGCCGGTGGCGTAATCAGGATCGATATGCGGCAGCGGATTGGCGACCAGATCGCGCACGACGAGCGTGTTCGACGGATCGGCGGCAACGAGCTTCTGGGCAAGATCGGTGGCGACGCGGGTCGAGTGCGAAGCGTCGCCGCGCGGGCTGGACGTAACGAGAAGAATAGACATGGCGGTGTCCCCTTGGGGTTGGATTGAACTTTCCCCGCCAATATGGGATTGCCGCTCTATCAGGATAACTGGTATAATATGTATACAATCCATCAATAAAATGGATGATATGAGCATGCAACCGAATCCGACATTGGATCAGCTCCAAATCCTGGTGGCGGTGGCCGATACCGGCAGCTTCTCGGCCGCGGGCCGCAAGCTCAACCGGGCGCAGTCGGTGGTGAGCTACGGCATCGCCAATCTCGAAGCACAGCTCGGCCTGAAACTGTTCGAACGCGAAGGTGTGCGCGAGCCGCAACTGACCGATGTCGGCAAGGCGATGCTGGAGGATGCGCGGCGCATGATCGGCGTGCTACAGCGTATCCGTTCGCGCGCCGACGGTTACCGGCAAGGGCTGGAGGCGGAGGTGGCGGTTTCGGTCGACGTGGCGCTGCCTTCACCCGCGCTGGTGCGCGTGCTCAAGGCCTTCGAAGCCCAGTTCCCGGCGGTGACGCTGCGGCTTTATATCGGCTCGCTCGGCCTGATCATCGACCAGGTCGTCAGCGGCCAGTCGGATCTTGGCTTCGGCGGCTTGCAAGGCGATGCCGACGTCAATCTGCTGCGCATCGGCTTCATCTCGCTGGTGCCGGCCGCGGCGCCGGGCCATCCCTTGGCCAAGCTGCCGAAGCCGGTGGCCGTCGAGGACCTGCGCGAGCATACCCAGCTCGTCGTCACCGACCAATCGGAGCGGACGCGTGGGCGCGACTATGGCGTGTTTGCCTATCGGACCTGGCGATTGACGGATGTGCGCACCAAGCATGCCTTGATGCGCGAAGGCCTTGGCTGGGGCGGCCTGCCGCGCTGGCTGATCGCCGACGACCTTGCCAGCGGCCGGCTGGTCGAACTCGATCTTGAGCCCTATCGCGAGGTGCGCTCGCCGCTCTATGCCATGCACCGGGCCGACCGCAGCCCTAAGCCGGCGGCATCCTGGCTGATCGACGAGTTCAAGCGGCAACTCGGCTGCTTCAACGAGATGGAGCCGGGCGTGTGGACCGAGGAGGGGCCGGAGACAAGCCGTCCATGAGCGCGATCAGCACCGCGCGGTAATCCGCGGCGGACGCGCCGGCCTCGATGGCCAAAGCCGCCCGGTCGAAGGCGGCCGCCAGCAGCGCGGTCAGCGCCTCGGCCGGCAATCTGGTCATCGCCTGCGCGCGCATTGCGGCCACCAAGCCTTCGCGCAGCGAGCGGTTGCCATGGCGGTTGTCGATCTCGTCCATGGCCGCGCGTCCGAGCACCGCCGGCCCGTCAAGCAATAGGAGACGCGTGCGGCCGGGCGCGCGCATTGCAGCCAGATAGGCATCCGATCCGGCGATCAGCGCGTCGCGCGCGGAGAGCGAGGGCGGGGAGGCTTGGTCGATCTCCGCCGCCACGGCCGCCGCCTCCTGTTCGACGACCGCCGCGAACAGCGCCTGCTTGTCGGCAAAGTGATGGTAGAGCGCGCCCCGCGTCACTCCGGCCTCGGCGACGATCTCCGGCGTGCCGGTCTCGGCATAGGATTTTTCCGTAAACAGCTTTCGCGCCGCGCGGATCAGATCGGCGCGCGTCGCCTCGGTGCGGTCGCGGTTGGACCGACGTCCGGATCCATGTTGCATACATGCAGCCTGTATGTTATTTAAACTTACATACAGACTGTATGTTGGATGAGGGGAGAAAGAAAGATGAAGACGACAAGCTATTATCCAGTGCTGATGACCGGCGATGTCGCAGGCACCGCGGATTTCTATGTCGAGCATTTCCGCTTCGCGCCGCTGTTCGAGAGCGACTGGTATGTCCATCTGCGCTCCAGCGAGGACAGGCGCGTCAATCTCGGCATCGTCCAGGGCGACCATGAGACAATCCCGGAGGAGGGGCGGGGTCGCGCATCCGGCCTGCTGATCAATTTCGAGGTGCGCGATCCCGACGCTGTCTATGAGCGGGTTGTTGCCGCAGGCTTGCCGATCCTGCGCACGATCCGCGACGAGCCCTTCGGCCAGCGCCATTTCATCACCAGGGATCCCAACGGCGTGCTGATCGACGTCATCAAGCCGATTGCGCCAAGCGAGGAATTTTTAGCGCAGTACGCGGAAGGTGCGGCCGGCAACTGAGCCGCGCGAGGGCTCTCAGTTCGCCCGCGCCACCGGCATCACCGCCACCTGGCTGACGCCGGTACGCCGCACGACGGTGCACAGCGTCTCGCGACCGATACGCTCGGCATCGAGCATGCGCACGAGGTCGTCGACGCCGGTCACCGGCCGGCCGTCTATTGCCGCGATGATGTCGCCTTCCTTCAGGCCGGCCTTGGCCGCGGGACCGTTCTTCTCGACGCTGCGCAGGCGCACCGCCGTGTTCGTGGTCACCTGCGACAGGAGTGCCGCCCGGCGCGGCAGGTTGGTCGTGTCGGCGGAGACGCCGATGAAGGCGCGGCGCACGCGGCCGAAGCGGATGATTTCCGAGATGACGAAGTTGGCGGTGTTGGAGGCGACCGCAAAGGCGATGCCCTGCGCGCCATGGATCATGGCAGTGTTGACGCCGATCACCTCGCCGGCAGACGACACCAGCGGTCCGCCCGAATTGCCGGGATTAAGCGCGGCATCGGTCTGGATGACGTCGTCGATCAGCCGGCCGGTCGAAGCGCGCATCGAGCGGCCGAGCGCGGAGACGACGCCGGCGGTGACGGTCCATTCGAAGCCGAGCGGATTGCCGATCGCGATCGCGATCTGGCCGCGGCGCAGGCGCTTGGAATCGCCGAGCGGCGCGATGTCGGCGAAGCTGCCGTCGGCACGAACGAGCGCGATGTCGGTGTCGGGATCGCGGCCGAGCACCTGGCCTTCGCGCGAAGCGCCGTCCGGCATCGTCACGCGCACGGCGCGCGCATCGCCGACGACATGGAAATTGGTGACGACCAGCCCATCCTGCGCGATGACAAAGCCGGAGCCGTGACCGCCGGCGCCGATGCGCTCGATGCGGCAGACCGCCGGTCCGATGCGGTCGACGGCGTCGGCGACACTAGACGAATAGGCATCGAGCAGAGCGTCGTCGGATTGGAGTTTTTCGGCGGCGAAGGCCATCGGCGGGCTCCCGTGTGATCTGGCGAAAATGATCACTATATGTGCGGAGCGGTCGCGATTGCCGCGACCTGACCATATGGCCAGTCCGGCAGGCGACTAGCCGTCAGGCGAGTACCCCCGTCGGCGTTCCGGAGCGATATCTGGGTCACCGAACCCAGGAGACAGTCTTATGAGCGACTTCAACCTCAGTGCCTTTTCCGACGCGATCGCCGATGTCGCGGCGGCTGCTGCTCCGGCAGTGGCGAGCTTCGTCACGCACCACCACCGCACCGCGAGCGCCTTCCATTGGAGCGACGGCTTCTTCGTCACCGCCGAGGAAGCGGTTGAAGCCGGCGAGGAGATCGAATTGACGCTGGCCTCCGGTGAAGCCATGAAGGCAGAGCTTGTCGGCCGCGATCCCTCAACGGGCGTGGCCCTGCTGAAGCCGGCTTCCGCCACTGCCGGTTTGCCACAGCTGGCTCAGGCCGGCGCCGTGCGGCCCGGCCATATCGCGATCGCCGCCGGCAACAGTGATGGCGCCGCGCTTGCGGTGTTCGGCACGGTCGGCGAGGTCGGGCCGGCCTGGCGCTCGATGCGCGGCGGCACGATCGACCGGCGCATCAACCTCGCCATCAACACCGGCGGGCGCTTCGAGGGCGGGCCGGTGCTCGACCCCAAGGGCGGCCTGATCGGCATGCTTCTGTTCGGGCCGCGCCGGCGCGCGCTGGTCATGCCTTACGAGACCATCGAGCGTGCTGTCGCGACGCTGCGCGAGAAGGGCCATGTCGCGCGCGGCTATCTCGGCGCCGGGCTGCATCCGATCCGCAACGGCGACACGAAAGGCGCCATGGTGATGAGCCTCGACGATAACGGCCCGGCCAAGGCCGCCGGCCTGCATGTCGGCGACATCGTCGTCGCCTGGAACGGCGAGGCGGTACATGGCCCGCGCGAGCTGATCCGCAAGCTCGGACCGGACAGCGCCGGCACCACCGTGACGCTCGGCGTTTCGAGCGGCGGCGCTGAGCGCGACGTGTCGATCACCATCGGCGAGAAGCCGCTGAGCTGAGAGGGCCGATGGCAAGCAGCGCAGCACAAACGATCGCGAGACCAGAGCCGGCAAGCCACCGGCTGACGGTGCTCGTCGCGCTCGCCGATGCCCAGCGGGCCGAGCAGCTTGCCGATGCGCTGGCCGCGAGCGACGATCTGGCGCCCGCATTGGCCGGAAGCGGCGTCGGCCAGATGGCGGATGTCGCCATCGCCGATGAAGCTGGCCTCGAAAGCCGGGTCGTCAGTTCGGCCACGCCCATAGTCCTGCTTTCTAGGCGTGTGGGCAGCGAGCGGGCGGCGGACAATGTGCTGGCCGTGCTGCCCACCTCCGCAGATGGCCTGCTGATCGCCGCCGCGGCGCGATTGGCGGCCTCAGGCTACCGCGTCGGCAAGGCGCCGCCGTCCAAGGTCCTGCATGACGATTTCCATGATGACGAGCTTGCCGGGGAAGAGACGCCTGACGACAACCAGCCTCGTCCGGCTCTGTCGCCGCGGGAGGCCGAAGTGCTGGCGCTGCTGGCCGAAGGTGCGCCGAACAAGGTCATCGCCCGGCGGCTCAACATTTCCGTCCACACGGCAAAGTTCCACGTCGCCGCCATCCTGATCAAACTCGGCGCCGCCAACCGGACCGACGCCATCGCAATCGCCATGCGGCAAGGGCTAGTTCTGGTCTAGGCCTCTCCCGCACGACGCAGCGTAATCTCCGATTGGCTCCTTGGGTCTTGCGCCACGGCCGTACGCCGCGCAATTTGCCTGCACATTGAGGAGGAGGCGAAGGATGTCGCTCAACGGAAAGACGCTGTTCATCTCGGGCGGATCGCGCGGCATCGGGCTGGCGATCGCGCTGCGCGCGGCGCGCGACGGCGCCAATGTGACGATCGCGGCCAAGACCGTCGAGCCGCATCCGAAGCTGCCGGGCACGATCTACAGCGCGGCCGAGGAGATCGAACAGGCCGGCGGCAAGGCGCTGCCGGTGCTTTGCGACATTCGCGACGAGGCGCAGGTCGCCGAGGCGGTGGCCAAGACGGTCGAACGGTTCGGCGGCATCGACATCTGCGTCAACAATGCCAGCGCCATTCAGCTCACCGGCACGCTGGAGACCGACATGAAGCGCTACGACCTGATGCACCAGATCAACACGCGCGGCACCTTCCTGGTCTCCAAAATGTGCATTCCGCACCTTAAGTTGGCAAAGAATCCTCACATCCTGAATCTGGCGCCGCCGCTCGACATGAAGGCCAAGTGGTTCAAGAACCACGTCGCCTACACGATGGCCAAGTTCGGCATGTCGATGTGCACGCTTGGCATGAGCGCCGAGTTTGCCAAGGACGGCATTGCCGTCAATTCGCTATGGCCGATCTCGACCATCGACACGGCCGCCGTGCGCAATTTGCTGGGTGGCGCCACGGTCGCGGCGATGAGCCGCTCGCCCGACATCATGGCCGACGCCGCGCACACGATCTTCCTGCGCCCATCGCGCGAGGCGACCGGCAATTTCTATATCGATGAAGAGGTGCTGCGTGCCGAAGGCGTCGCGGACTTTTCGATCTATGCGCCCGGCGCCAAGGGGCAACTGGCAGGCGATTTCTTCGTACCGGACGAAGTGTTTGCGAGGACCGACACCAACATCAGGAACATCTACTGAAAGGAGCGGATCTATTCCGCCTCGGCCTTCTTGCCCTTCGCCAACGCCATCACCCGGTCGATATAGGCGAGCATAAGCGCCGAGAAGACGAAGGCCAGATGCATGACGGTCAGCCACATGAGCTGATCGCTCGTGTAGGAAGCGTGGTTGAGGAACACCTGCAAAAGGTGGATGGACGAGATCGCGACGATGGTCGAGGCGACCTTGACCTTCAGCGAGCCGACATCGATCGTTCCCAGCCAATGGACCTCGCCGTCCTGCTCGTCGAAACGGCTGACGAAATTCTCGTAGCCCGAGATGATGACCATCACCACCAGCGAGGCGACAAGTGCGGCGTCGATCAGCCCCAGCATCTTCAGGATCGTGTCGGTGTCGCCGAGCGTGAAGGCGCTCATGATGAACTCATAGAGCTTCTTGCCAAAAGACAGCGCGTAGGTCGCCAGCGCCACGCCGAGCCCGAGATAGAAGACCACCAGCAGCCAGCGCGAGGCCAGGATGACGGATTCGATGGCGAGTTCGAGACGCTTCATAAAGGGTTCCGGTCAAATTGCGATAGAGCGGTTCACCGTTTCACGGAAACGGCGAACCGCTCTATCTCTTTTGTTTTGACGCAATTCCGAACGGAAAACCGCTTCGCACTTTTCCTGGAATTGCTCTGGGCCGTATTTCGGTCAGGTAGCCCCCGTTTTCAAGACAAAAAACCCCGCCGGGGAGGGGCCCGGCGGGGCTCAGTGTGTCCCGCTGGAGTCGGGACAGGGCAGGGAACGCCCTGAAGAAAATTTGGGTGTCGTAATGCGGCAATTCAATGAGTTAGCGGGATAACCGGAACAAATCTTCTTGAGCCGGACAACAAAAGGCCCGTCCTGTGAGGGACGGGCCTTGGCTTTTCGCGCTGATTCCAAAAATCCGATCAAGCTTTTGAAATCAAACGTGCATCACTGCTCGCTGTTGCTCGCCACCGGCGCCACCAGCGAGGTGATGCGGCGGATCGCGACACGACGGTTCTCCCGGTTCGGGCCGGGTGTGTTCACCTTGAGGTATTCCTCGCCATAGCCTTGCGTGGTGAGGTTCTCGGCCGGGATGCCAAAGGCGTTGGTCAATGCCTCGGCGACTGCCTCGGCGCGGCGGTCCGAGAGGGCGAGGTTTGCCTCCGGCGTGCCGACGGCGTCGGTGTGGCCTTCGATCAGGAAGGTCTCGGCCGGGTTCTTCTTGAGCAGTTTTTCGATCGCGTTGGCGACGCCATCGAGCTTCTGCACCTCGGTGTCGGAGATGGTGGCCGAGCCGAAGTCGAAGTTCAGCGTGTCGAGGTCGATACGCCGGGCGATATCGCGCACGCGGGCCGACCGCTTCACCTCGTCGATCGAGTATAGACGCTGCACCCTCTCCACCGGCGGCTGCTCGAGGAAGGTGTAGTAGTCGTCGTCACTCTGGACGTCCTCGGAATCGAGGATGTAGTCCCGGCGGGGTATGTCGAGCCGCATCGGCGGCAGGTCGTCACCAGGATCGCGCCACTCGTCGACGTCATTGTAATAACGCTCGTCGACATAGCTCAGCACATATTCGCGGCCGTCCGGCATGATGCGCGAACGCCTGACGACATCGCCGTTTCGGTTGCGGATGGTGACGATCCTGACGCCGTTGTCGCGCTCCACGATTTCACGGGTTCGGCCGCCCGAAAGATCCTCGTAGTAGACGTCTCTGGCGCCGCGCGTAATGCGAGGTGCCTCGTTGCTTTCCACGAATGTCTGGTTGTTGAACTGGAGGATCACGCGGTCTCCGAGTTGCTTGACCACGTCAGCACCCTGCGGCCGCCGGCGCTCGCGGACAACGTCCTGCGGCGTGAGTTCGACGCGCTTGCCCTTTTCCTCGGTCACAGGAGCGATCTTTTCAGGCTGGATCGCCTGCTGCGCCGTCTTGTCGTCGGTGGGCGGCGGGCCCTGATCGACCGGGGCAGGCTGCTGCGCCTGCTCGCCACCCTGCTGCTGTCCGGCCCGATTGGCGTTCTGGCCATTGCCGGCCTGGCCATTTTCGGTTTGAGCGCCACCGGTCTGGGCACCGCCGTTCTGGCCGTTGTCGTTGCGGCCCCGGTGCTTGCGCACGGCATCTTTCTGGCTATCCAGAACCGGAGCCTCGTTCGGGTTGGCGGTTTCGCCCTGCGCGGCGTTGCCGCCGGCGGCCGGTTGGTTATTGTTGGCGGGCTGGTTGCCGGTGGCTGGCTGTTCGCCGGTGGCAGGTTGCTGCTCGCCGGTGAGGGGCTTACGGCCAGTCTTTGTTTGCTCGCCGATCTTTGGTTGCTCGCCAATTGCAGGCTGCTCGCCGGTTGCGGGCTGTTCACCATTTGCCGGCTGTTCGGCAGTCGGCTTCTTGCCGCGCTTCTTCTTGTCCAGGGTCTGTTCGCCCTGAGCCGGCTGCTCGCCATTCTGCAACGGTTGCGCCTGCTGCACGGGTTCGCCTGCCGGCGCGGTCTTCTGGGTCTGCTCGGTCGGTGTCTGTCCTGCCGGAGCGGTCTCGTTCTGCTGGTTCTGCTTGTGCTTCTTCTTGAACTGGTTGCCGCCCTGCTGGTTATCATTGGCAGGGGCGGTCTGTTCGGTCGGCGCAGCCTGCTCGCCGGCCTGCCCGGCCGGTTCGCTCTGCTGTTGATCGTGCTTGCGCTTCTTGCGGCCCTGGTTGCCTTGCTGCTGGTCGCCCTGTTGCTGGTCGTTCGCGGCGGGCGCGATCTGCTGCGCGGGCTGTTCAGCCGGCGCCGATTCGATCTGCTGCTGGTTGCGCTTCTTCTTGCGCGGCTGCTGCTCGTCGGTCGCAGGCTGGCCGCCCTGATCGGCGGGGGCCGCCTCGATCTGCTGCTGCTGATCGCGCTTCTTGCGCGGCTTGATCGGCTGCTCGTCGGTCGCGGGCTGGCCGCCCTGGTCGGCGGGCGCCGCCTCGGTCTGCTGCTGCTGGTCGTGCTTCTTACGCGGCTTGAGTTGCTGCTCGGCGGGCGCGGCTTCCCCGGACTGACCATTATCCATCTGTTGCTGGTCTTGCCGTTTCTTGCGCGGTTTCTGCTCGGTCTCGGCAGGCGCGGCCTGTTCGGCTGCCGGCGCCGATTCGCTTTGCTGCTGCTGGTCGCGCTTCTTTTTGCGCGGCTGTTCCCCCTGCTGGCCGCTGCCGGCTTGGGCGCATTCCTCGGCCGACTGGCCTTCGGCGCAGGCGGCCTGCGCGAGAATGAGTGGCGCGCCATACAGGCTGCCCGAAGCGACACCCCCCTGCAGCGGGTACGCGCCCAACGGCGCGGATGCCATCAGCAGGCCGATTGCCGTGCCCGCCAGAATCCGTGGTTGGCGTTTCATATCAATTTTCTCCTAGTGGGGTCCCATCCCTGCCCAAACTTTCATCAACCGCAATTGGTTCCGTCAGGCATTGGCGCCAGCCAAGGATGCCCGACCGGCGTTTTGAAGGCAATTTCGTGTTTTTCTAATGTTGATACGGGGTCAGCGTCACAGCAGCGCTTGACCGGAAGGCCGCGGAGGGCCAAATCCAGCAAAATGACCGCACCGTTCTGGAAAACCAAGACGCTTGAGGCGATGACCCCGGCCGAATGGGAATCGCTTTGCGACGGCTGCGGCAAATGTTGCCTGTCGAAGCTCGAGGACGAGGATACGGGCGAGATCTTCTGGACAAGCGTCGGCTGCAGGCTGTTCGACGCGCAGAACTGCCGTTGCTCCGACTATGCCAACCGCCTGGCGCGGGTGCCCGATTGCGTCGGCCTGACGCCGCAGAATGTGCGCACCATCACCTGGCTGCCAAAGACCTGCGCCTACCGGCTTATTGCCGAGGGACATGATCTCTACTGGTGGCACAGGCTTGTTTCGGGGAGCGCCGAGACTGTGCACGATGCCGGCATTTCAATCCGGGGCCGTGTGAAGGCCAAGGAGACCGATCTGGCCGACCCGGATGACTACTTTGATTATATACTGGACGACGAACCCTGACGGGTTTGCATCTGGATGACGAGCCCTGACGGGTTCACGTCTGGCGCCGAATCGTAACCGGTTCGCAACGCATATTGATGACCAAGGCTGAGCCGTCCGCGTTTAAGGACGAACCGTGGTGAGTTCGCGTTTAAGCACTACGGGCGACGAACCCTGGCGGGTTCGCGCTTAGACGGGCGACGAACCCTGGCGGGTTCGCGCTTAGACGGGCGACGAACCCTGGCGGGTTCGCGCTTAGGCGGGCGACGAACCCTGGCGGGTTCGCGCTTAGGCGGGCGACGAACCCTGGCGGGTTCGCGCTTAGGCCCTGAGGGGGGTGGCGTTTTTGGCGATGAGCGACGAACCCTGGCGGGTTCGCGCTTAGACGGGCGACGAACCCTGGCGGGTTCGCGCTTAGGCCCTGAGGGGGGTGGCGTTTTTGGCGATGAGCGACGAACCCTGGCGGGTTCGCGCTTAGACGAGCGACGAACCCTGGCGGGTTCGCGCTTAGACGAGCGACGAACCCTGGCGGGTTCGCGCTTAGACGAGCGACGAACCCTGGCGGGTTCGCGCTTATATGAACCGAGCATGAATGGCCGGTTCGCGGAAAGTTCAGACACAAAAAGGCATTTTCCAATCATTGGTTCTACGGGCGACAGCCCACAACAAGGAGAGAAGACGATGTTCAACACGATCAAGACGGCAGCCCTTTCGGCCCTTGTCGGGCTTGGCACTTTGGCCGCCATCCCGGCGCATGCGGACAGCCTCTATCTCGGTTTCGGGGACAGGCACGACCCGCGTTTCGGCATCTACACCGGCGACGACGACGGCTATCGCCGTGACTGGCGCCGTAACCGCGACCGCGACTGGCGCGGCTGCTCGCCGGAACGCGCCCTCGACAAGGCCGAGCGCATGGGTCTCGATCGCGCGCGCATCGTCGACATGAGCCGCCGTACCGTGAAGGTGGCCGGCCGCCAGTATGGCGACCGTGTCGTGGTGGTGTTCGCCAACGAGCGCGGCTGCCCGATCATCTATCGCTGAGACTGGAGCTGATCCTCAAAGAGGATTGCCGCTGGATATGATCTTCTGCGAAGATCAATCCCAAAGCATCGATGAGCTGGAAGGACGATCCTCTGCGAGGATCGCCTCTTAGCGGAGCCCCTCAAATGAGGCGCGGCTCCAAAAAGCCCCGGAGGATCGATCCTCCGGGGCTTTTTATTAACGGCATGCCTTGCGACGCCGGCCGGATGTCACTTCAGCTCGAAGGTGACCGCGACCTGGACGTTGTAGGAATTCTCGCCGGCTTGCACCGGCACGGCCGAACGGGCCGCATCGAACGACTTGGCTGCCATCGGCATCGGCACCGGCGCGACATTCTGGTCGGTGATCTCGAGCACCTTGCCCAGGCTAACGCCGGCAGCTTCAGCGAGCGTCTTTGCCTTGGCCATCGCGTCGGCGACGGCCTTCTTGCGCGCCTCGGTGATCGTCGCCTTCGGATCGTCATTGGTGAAGGTGATGCCGCCACCTTGATTGACGCCGAGCGACACCGCCTTGTCGAGGATCTCGCCCGTCTTGTCGATATTGCGCACGCGCACCGACAGCGTGTTGGTCACCTGATAGGCGACGAGCTCGGCTTCCTGGCTGCCGTCGGCCTTGTTGGTGTAATTGTAGCGCGGGTTGATCTGGATGCCGGCGGTCTGCAGGTCGCGGTCGGCGATGCCTGCGGATTTCATCGCCGCGATCACCGCCGCCATGGCGTCGTTGTTGGCATCGAGCGCTTCGCGCGCGCTCTTGGCCTCGCGCATGACGCTGAGCGAAAGAATCGCCATGTCGGGCGCCACGGTTGCTTCGCCTTCGCCGGACACGATGATGCGGGGCGGGGGCTGGGTGTCGGCGGCGCGTGCAAGCGCCGGGAACGCGACCGCGGCAGCGAGCGCGATGGGCAAAAGATGTCTGGTCATGAAAACTCCTCGAAGTCTGCAGTCCGCAGCACCCGCGCCGCATCTCACTCGACCCCGCAAAGGCGCCGATTCCCTGCGATGCGGTGCATGGGCCTGGACCTGTTCACGCGCCTTATGGGCGCAAGCCGCTCTACGCAGCGAATATGGGCTGATTTTGACGGTTCCCGCCAGAACCTTTGAAAGCCTTGTGCAGACGAGCGAAAAACACTAAGCCAGCCCGCGTGGGGCCTGTAGCTCAATGGTTAGAGCCGGCGGCTCATAACCGCTTGGTTGGGGGTTCGAGTCCCTCCGGGCCCACCAAATTAAAAAAGCATAATAAAATCAATGACTTAGCTATCAACTCAATGTCAGTTGAAAGCTAAAAAACCCAATGAAATCAATGATGAGGAATTTGTTCTGACAATGCAGCCAAGCGCGAACTACGGTATTTGATACGGTAGCGACATCAAAAATACCGTAAGATTCGAAAGTCAACGATTAATCGGCTAATGATTCCAATAAGTTATTGATTTTGTTCGCGTCGTGCGTTGCGGGTTCGAGTCCTTACAGCGGAACCACATCGGGCGCTTGGGCAGAAACTATACGGCAGGCAGATAGGTCCGCTGCAAGTCCCCTTTAAGCGAATCGACCGGTAGTGAAAGTGCCGGATCGCACTGCCTTGCGAAAGTAATAGACCGGATTATGTTATAAGTCATAGAGGGGAAATCCGATGACAGATGACGGTAAGATCGCAAGCGCAGCTAAGGAAGGCGGCGAGAGTTCGATTGGAAACAACAAAACTGGCGACGAAAAAACAGAGCGTCGTGAGATTAAGGGGGCATTCCTTACATGGTGTCCCCTGGGGTGCTGAAAAAAGCGCTGGACTCCATAATTCTTGCTGAGCGCCCGGAAAAGTTCGGTGCAAGCTATATGACGACCATCCTGAAAATGACAGGAGGTGCGGCCCGCGCAGTGCCACCGTTTCTGAAGAAGACGCAATTTATTGGTGCTGACGGAACGCCCACGATACTATATTCCAAATTTAAAACTGATGGCGGCCGTAGCCAAGCAGCTTTTGATGGATTGAAGAACGCTTTCTCGGAACTTTTCCGCCGCAATGAGTACATACATCGAGCGGATGAGAATTCGGTGAAGGACACAATTGTAGAAATTACTGGGTTAAAGAAAAGTGACCAGATTGTTAGGATGATGTATGGAAGTTTTGATGCGATTAGAAGCTTTATCACTGCCGATATATCAAAGGTTTCAGAAAGTACAAATGATGAATCTATTTTTGAATCGTTGCCTGCATCAGAAGTAACAGGCCGTCCAGGTCGTGATATTGGTATCGGTTTGTCGTATCAGATTAATATTGTGTTGCCTGAAACTGAAAATATCGCTGTTTTTAATGCGATTTTCAAGAGCTTGAGAGATAATCTTCTCCGATGAGCAGCGAGCGGGATATCGAGCTTTTCATCCTAAAGAATGCAGTTGTGACGCATAATCTGCGCTCAGTCTTTGCAAATCAGCGCATTGGCAGTGCGAGGGGAGCATTAGAAACTCAGGCCGATTCGCTGGTGGCTGACTACCTGCGCCAAGTTGATTTTGAGACCTTGGCCGATGCAGAGCGGATGAGCGAGTTCTACAAGCTTTTTTACGCGCTTGAGAATGATATGCGTGACCTTATTGAGTCCACGATGGCTGACAGCAAGGGAAGGCAATGGTGGATCGAAGCCGTGCCGCAAGTGGTCCGTGAGAACGCTCAAAAGAACTACGACCGTGAGGCGGCTGAGGGCCTGCCGCCTCGCTCGGATCGGTTGATCGACTATACGACTTTCGGGAGTTGGGGGAAATCGTCAGAGAGAATTGGGACGTGTTCTCTGGAATGTTCTCGAATGCATCGCGGAATCGCGTTCTGCGAGTTATTAACAGGCTAAACCTAGTGCGAGGGCCGATTGCTCATTGTAATTTTCTACCTGAGGAAGAGGCCATCCGACTGAAGCTGGCAATTAGAGATTGGTACAAGTTAATGGAATAGGGCGCTTTTAGGGTTCTCATAAGTCCCAATGCATCCCAACGAACTACGGCATCGAGTTACGGTATTTTTCCCATAAGTAATTGAAATCGCTAAATAAAACGTTTCCTCCGGGCCCACCAAAACGACCACCTAAGTGGCTGATTTTTATGCCATTTTTCTCAATTGGCCCCACAAGGTGGACTCGAACCCCCTATTTCTGACCAACCACTTATTGGTCGTACGTGCGCCAGTTACGAAGATGTTGAGGCAGACAACTGACCCCATTCTGATCGTTTGTTGAGGTCGCGTCCCCCAAGCAGACATTCTCAATTGCCATACTAGTGGTGATCGCGAACTCGACAGTGGGAGCATTCCACCATTGGCAGGGGTGCAGCCGCTTCAAACAATCTCCGCGTTCTCGGTAGTGAAAGATATTCTGGCGTGCTGGCGCTATGCATATTGGCAAGATCGGCCGCTTGGGGCGGGGCGTCAGAGGGACCCTACCTTTATCTTCGAACCATTGGTCAGTCGCGCGAGCTGGAAGGGAGTCGGATCGACGCTTGGCGTCTCATTGGTGATCAATTCCGCGGCAAGGTAACCTAGGCCTGGGCCAAGGCCGAAGCCGTGACCGGAGCAGCCCGCTGCCAGATAAAACCCTCCCAACTCTTCGATCCCGGACACCACCGGCACCGCGTCAGGGGTGCAGTCGACGTAGGCACCCCATGCGTGATCGATTTCGAGGCCTGCCAGTTGGGGAAATGTGCCACGCACATTATCCATGATCGCATTGACCAGCCGTCGATTTGGAGCAGGATCGAGAACGCGATTGCGCTCGAAAATCTTCGGATCCTTCCCCAAAAGGGCGTCCAGGGACTCGGGGCCGGCGAAAAACGACCTGCCGAACCCCATCTGCACCGCCTTTAGGCGCTTGATGAATTGTGGCAGGAACTCGCGGGCGAAGCGGATGCCCTGCGGCGTCACTTCCAGCGAGGCCCGGCCGCTGATCGCCATGGTATAGCTGCCGTCAAGCCGCCGGGTCATCGCGAAATCGGGACTATAGAGGACCTCGCCGACGTTAACCGTCCGCTTCGTGCGCACCGCAGTTTGCCGCACGCTCGCCTGCGGGAAGACGATTCCATGGCGACCCAGGAAGCCAGAGGCCCAGGCACCGGCGGCGCACAGCACGGCATCGGCACGGATGTAGCCCTTTTCGGTATGTATCCCTGTTACCCGGCCGTTGGCGACATCCAGACCGCGTGCGGCGCAGTTCTGATGGATTGTCGCGCCCAGCGCGCGGGCGCCTTCCGCTAGCGCCGGAGCGGCGATAGCGGGCTCGGCCTTGCCGTCCGCGACAGAGTGCAATCCACCGACCCATTTGCGTCTTGTTTCCGGAATTCGGTTTCCGGCTTCAGCCGCACTCAGCATATGGGTTTCGACGCCGAACTCTCTCGCCGTTGGCCTCCAGGCTTCCCAGCCAGCCAGCATCGCGGCATCATCCGTCGTGTAGATGAGGCCTGTGCGGCGGAAGCCCAGATCCTGTCCTATATCGGTCGCCAGATTGGCCCACAGCCGCATGGAAATGAGCGACAGAGGCATTTCGCGAGGATCGCGGTTCTGCTGCCGACACCAGCCCCAGGTGCGGCTCGATTGCTCACATGCGACGTGGCCTTTCTCGAGCAGCGCTACGGAGAGCCCACGCTTTGCAAGAAAATAGGCGGAGGCGGTGCCGACGATTCCTGCGCCTACGACCACAGCGTCCACTGCCTTCGGAAGGGCTTCATCGCTGGAGACAGACCGGACGACAGGAGACATGCGTAAGAACCTTGTTGACCGTCTTTGCTGCGGTGTGATTTGTGAGAGCGGCCATGATCGTCTCGCAGAGCGATGGGAAGATGGTCCGTTGGGCTTACGCGTTCAGCCTTGGCGAGGGAGGCTCGCGATCGCGTCTATTTCTACCAGATAGCCATAGTGCAATTCAGGCACAGGAACGACCGTACGCGCGGGCCGCGCCTTGCCCAGCATTTCCCCGTAGACGCGATTGAACTCCGGCCAGTTCTGTACGCCGACGATATAGGCCGTCACCCGGCAGAGGTCGTCCGGCTTGCCGCCAGCCGCCTCCAGGATCGCGAGCATGTTGGCGATAGCCAGGCGTGCCTGGAGTTCGAAGCTCGTGGCAGCGAGTGGCGCCTTATCGGCCCTGATCGGAAGCTGGCCTGAAATGTACAGACTGTTCCCCGATCGGACAGCCTGCGAATAATGGCCCGCCGGCGCTGGCGCGTCCTCAGTCAGGGTGGTTCGCGGCTTGCTGTTCATTCCCAACCGCCAAAGCGCTGCCACTCGCTTTCGACAAAGTCGGAGGCACTACGGACGACATGGTAGCTGCGATGCTGGGCCCCGGTCGCGCAAGCGTGATTGGGTAAAATCCGCACCCGGTCGCCGATCTTGAGCTCGGGCAAAGTCGCGCCGGAGCCTGGGCGCACCTTGATAATGCCATGCTCTTGGTTCGCATCGGCCAGTATAATATTGTCAAAAAGCCGGCCACTGCTGTCGCAGACGACGCCATAGCCCTGATTGACCTCCTGCCTGGAGGTTCCGAGATCCCGAGACATCGCCATCCACCCGGCGTCGATCAGTATCCAGCCCTTCTCATGCTGATGGCCAATGACGGTCGCCAGCACGGAGATCGCAATATCCTCAATCCGGCAGATGCCAATCCCAGCCATCACCAGGTCGAAGAACACGAAAACGCCCGCACGGACTTCAGTCACGCCGCTCAGGTCCACAGCATGATGCACGGTCGGCGTCGAACCGACGCTGACGACGGGGCAGGGCAAGCCCGCGTCGCGCAGAATGGTGGCCGCGGCGACGGCAGCATGCCGCTCTTCCTCGGCGCAGCGCTGCAGCGCCTCATCTCCTCGCGCCGCATAGCTGCCGCCGGCATGGGTCAGGACGCCGCGCAACTCTCCCCCGTCGATCAAGGCTCTGCCGATTGCAACCAGCCGATCCCGGTCGTCTGGGAGGACGCCGGATCGGTGGCCGTCGCAGTCGACTTCGATCAGGGCGGGGATGGCTATGCCGGTTTCTCGCGATGTTGCGGCGACCGCTTCCGCCTGTTCGACCGAGTCGAGAATCACGGCAAGGTCGACGCCCTGCCTCCGCAGCTCGATCACCTTGGCCAGCCTCCATGGTGCGATGCCCACGGCATAGATGATGTCCCGGACACCGGCATTCGCAAAGAGCCGCGCTTCCCTGAGGGTGGAGACGGTCGCCGGCCCCTCTCTGGTGGTCATGACGCGGCGGGCAACCTCGATTGACTTTGCAGTCTTGAGATGCGGGCGCAGCGACACGCCAAGAGGTACGAGCCGTTCGCGTAGTCGAACGATGTTGCGGTCCATACGATCGGCGTCGAGGATTAGGCAAGGCGTTTCCAGATCGTCGAGACGTCTGGCGGCGCTCTCGTGCTGCACCTGGTCCAAGGCTTCTACCTCACCCACCGTCTGCTTCCTTGCGTCTATTTTGATGATCATTTGCATCGATTCTCGAAAGGCGAGCGGCGCGAGACCGGCAGCTGAAACTCGGGCCGCTCATCCCGGAAAAAATCCCAGGATGGCTTTGGTCTCGAGATACTCCTCGAGACCAAAGACGCCATATTCCCGACCGTTGCCTGACTGCTTGTACCCTCCAAAAGCCGCAAAACCGTCCCATGCGGGATGGTTGATATGCACTTGGCCGGCGCGAATTTTCCCCGCAACGCGACGCGCGCGCTGGATATTGCCGGATTGAACATGGGAACCCAGACCATAGACAGTGTCATTGGCGATGCGGATTGCCTCATCCTCATCCTGATAGGGGATGAGGCACAGCACCGGCCCGAAGATCTCTTCCTGGGCGATACGCATTCCCGACCGCACTTCGGAGAAGATGGTCGGCTTCACGAAATAGCCCTTCGACAGGTCTTCAGGTCGTCCAGGGCCGCCGCAGACGAGCTTGGCGCCTTCGGCAATCCCGATGCGTATCATGTCCTGCACTTTGTCGAACTGGTTAAGATTGGCGAGCGGACCAAGGACGGTTGCCTCGTTGAGTGGGTCGCCGACAGTCATGGTAGCCGCAGCCGACGCCGCCAGTTCTTCCACCTCCCGTAGTCTTTTGACGGGTACGAGCATTCGCGTGGGGGCGCTACACGACTGGCCGACATTGCGAAATGCGGCGGCTACCCCGAGAGATACAACCCGCGCCCAATCGGCGTCGTCGAGCAGAATGTTGGGTGATTTGCCTCCCAACTCCTGGGTTACGCGCTTAACCGTGGGCGCCGCGGCCTGCGCCACCAGCACGCCCGCGCGTGTCGATCCTGTAATCGAGATCATGTCGATGTCAGAGTGTGAAGCGATCGCTGCGCCGACATCTTCCCCCGTGCCGGTCACCATATTAAAAACACCCGGCGGCGTTCCGGCATCATGCATGATCTGCGCAAACAGGTGGGCGCTGAACGGAGAAAGTTCACTGGGCTTGAGGACGATGGTGCAGCCGGCAGCGAGCGCCGGGGCAACCTTCGCCGTGATCTGATAAAGCGGCCAATTCCATGGTGTAATAAGACCGCAGACGCCTATCGCTTCCTTCGCGATCGCGGTCGTGCCCTGCTCCTTGATGAAGCGGAAATCTGCCAGCACCTCGATCGCAGCGCGGATATGTGCGAGCCCGAAAGGAACCTGCGAGGCGCGGACAAAGCCGATGGCTGATCCCATCTCATGGCATATTGCCTGAGCCAGATCCTCAAATCGCTCTTCGAGGAGAGTGAGAATCCGCTTAAGCAAATGGATGCGCTCGGACGGTGATGTCGCTGCGAATGACGGAAACGCTCCCCGAGCAGCGGCAACGGCAATGTCGACATCCAGTCCGCTGCCTCGAGCGACAGACCCAATCACCGCTTCCGTCACCGGGCTGATGATTGGGATCGCCGCGGCTGGCCTTGCAGGGAGTCTCCAGCCGCCGTCGAGATAAAGCAGATCGCATCGCGACATGTCCATCGATTCGCTTTCTCCCTTCGCACACCAACAGAGGCGGCGGGTCAGGCTGCTTTATCGGCGCCCGTTGCCTGATTGGGGAGAATATGCCACGACATGAATATTACAATTAATCCAATCTTCATTGTTGATTAAGGTCTGGCTTAATGATCTCGACCGACGATCTGACCTTCTTCCATGTCCTTGCGACCGCGCCCTCGCTCGCGGAAGCTGCAAGGAGGCTCGATGTGACGCCTCCGGCGGTGACACAGCGCCTGCGGGCACTCGAGGGCCGCGTCGGCGTCAAACTGATCGAGCGAACGTCACGCGGTCTCAGCCTTACGGATGAGGGCGAACTGGTGGCTTCGGAGGGGGCTACGATCATCGCAGCCGTTGACGATCTGTCGGAGCGACTGGCCAGCCGAACCAGCCAGGTGCGGGGCCATTTGCGTGTTGCCGCGCCCTATGGCTTTGGAAGGCGATATATCGCACCGATCGTACAGGCATTTGCGAGCAAGCATCCTGCGGTATCGGTCACATTGGAACTCTTCGATAGCCCGATACGACAGATGTCCGAAAGCTGGGACATCGTGGTGCACATAGGATCATTGCCGGAGAGCGATCGCCTGGTAACCACGCTCGCGCCGAACAAGCGCGTTCTTTGTGCATCCCCCAGCTATCTGCAGCATAGTTTGCCTATCCTCAAGCCGGACGATCTTGTCCTGCATCGATGTCTCGCCCTTCGAGAAAACAACGAAGACGTAACGCTTTGGCGCTTTGCCCATTCCAAGCAAGGCAACGCCACCGTTCGGGTGAAGCCGTCCATGTCGAGCAATGATGGCGAGATCGTCCGCGACTGGGCGCTCGCCGGCCTGGGGGTCATGGTACGAAGCGAGTGGGATGTGGCGGATGATCTGGCAGCAGCAAGATTGCAGGCCATTCTCCCATGCTGGTCATTGCCACAGGCAGACGTGGTTGCACTGCTCCATGCCCGCCATGGACGTAGCAGTCGGACCAATAAGTTTCTGCAGGCGCTTAGGGATAGCCTGAACTCACCTCCATGGCGTCGGTGAAATGCCCGCCTTCTCGTGCGGCCTTCTCTAAGACGCCGGTCCGATATCTTGCTCCTCTAAAGCGCGTCGCATCGAAACGGCTTCATGCGCCGCGCTTTAAGTCTTTGTTTTGATGCATGTCGTTGTCCCAGAACCGCTGCACACTTCTGGGCGACATGCATTAGGCCGCGCGGCCGAAGCGATCGATCCTGAAATCATCAAGCGGCGTTTCGCAACGGCCGGTCGCAATGAGTTCGGCCATGGCGTCTCCAACACCTGGACCGAGTTGGAAGCCGTGTCCGCTGAAGCCGAAGGCATGGAACAGGCCTGGCGTCGTCATCGAGCGTCCCATGACGGGCAACATGTCCCGAACATAGCCCTCGCAGCCGGACCATGTTCGGATGACTGCCACCTGGCCGATCGCCGGCAGCAGCCGCGCGACGGCGCGCAACTGGGTCGACAGCCGCGTGGGGTCGGCGACCGCGTGACCTGGGTCGAGGTCCACCGCCACCCTTTCAGCGGCTCCGCCGAACACGATGTTGCCCCTCTCGACCTGACGCAGATAGGCGCCATGGTCCTTGTCGCGCGTCCAGATGCCAATCACCGGCGGTACTCGATAGGGCAGCGGCTCGGTCACCCCCATCTGCGGGCCGCGGGCATCGAGTGGAACCTCCTCACCGAACTGCGCGGCGATGCGCGCGCCCCAGGCACCGGCGGTATTGAGCAGGCACTCGGCGTTGAATGAACCTTTTGAGGTGGTGACAAGGAAGCCGGAGCCTGTGTGCCTGATCGCCTCGACCTGGGCTCCCTCGACGATTTCCACGCCGAGCCTCCGGGCAGCGTCGGCGAAGGCCGGCGCGATCAGCCGCGGATTGCCGCTGCCGTCGCGCGGCGAAAACGACGCCGCGATGGCCTCAGGGCCGAGACCCGGAAAACGGGCACGAATCTCGCGCGAAGTGAGTTCCTCCAGGTCAAGGCCCCAGGGTCGCGCCGCCTCTGCATAGGCCCGCATGTCGGCGAGACTGCCTTCATCGAAGATCAGGCGGATATGACCGGTGGCGCGGAATTCCACGTCCCGGCCAAGCATTTTCTCGGCCTCGCTCCACAGCCTGAGCGAGCGATGGGCCAACGGAAGCTGGGACAGATGGCGACCCGTGCGCCGGATGTTGCCAAAGGAGGCGACAGTCGCTCCGGTGCCGATCCGATTGCGCTCGATCAGCGTCACGCGCGCGCCGCGTCTGGCGAGGAAATACGCCGAAGCCGTCCCCATCAGTCCGCCGCCGAGCGCGATCACATCCATAGTCATTCCTTGAGCAGGGCGGATGATCCTTGAATACGCCAATCTTGTCCGCGCCGCGGCATTGCGTCAAAGACAGGTTTGAACCAGAGTCATAAGTTGTACCTATGGAGTAGCGATGCGAGCCCGGCAGCTGGAAGTGTTCATCGCCGTCATGCGCGCCGGCACCGTGACAGCTGCGGCTCGGATGCTGAACATCTCCCAGCCGGCGCTGAGCCAGATCCTGCTTCACACCGAGGACGAACTCGGCTTCGCGCTGTTCGAACGGGTGAAGGGCAGGCTGCGCCCGACTCCGGACGCGCTGGAGATTTTCCCGGATGCCGAGAGGCTGTCGGCAGGGCTTGACGGACTACGCCGCAAGACCACCGACCTTCGGCTGGGTCGCACTGGGCTAGTCCGGGTTGCGGCCTCACCGCCGCCCGCCATGGCGATCCTGCCGCGCGCCTTCACCAAATTCCGGGCCCAGCATCCCAATATTTTGCTGCGTTCCCATAGCGCACCGATCGCCACAATCGTAGACATGCTGCGCACGGGCGACGCCAGCCTCGGCGTGGCCATGGACGACCGCCTGCCTCCCGACATCGAGGCGGAGGTGATCGGAAGTGTCGGCTTTGCATGCCTGCTACCCGCCGGGCACGCCTTGCAAAGGAAAACTGAGCTGACGCTCGCCGATCTCGCCCGGGAAGAGCTGATATCCTATCACGGAAACACACGCCCTGCCGACGAATTGGCCCTGGCGGCGCGCGCGCAGGGTGTCAAACTTTCACCGTCGCTTGAGATCGATGTTTCCATCTCCGCGATCGGCTTCGTCCAGGCTGGTCTGGGTATTGCCCTGGTCGACGCCCTGTTGCCTTGGCAGCAGTTCGCCGGGCTCGCGGTCAGGCCGCTGGCGGCGGGACCGGAATTTCCGGTCGCGCTTCTTACCTCGCGCATACGAGCGCTTTCACGGGCCGATGAGATGATGCGAGATGAGATCCGTGCGGCCTGTTACGCAATCCTCGGCGAACATCGCGCAAGACCATAAGCAAGACTTATATCCTTGTCCATCATGCGTCTTGGACGTGGACCATCCGGTCGTGCCAGCATCCAGGTGGCAGACAGGAAGGGACGCATCATGGATGGTGCCATCGCGGCGGATCTAGCGCAGGACGGAGCCGACTGGAAGGTCGGCGTCGATATCGGCGGCACCTTCATCGACTTCTGTGCGCTCGAGGTAAATTCCGGGCGGGTCGCCTCGCTGAAAGTGCTGACGACACCAGAAGATCCGGGTGCCGAGCTGATGACGGGTCTTGCTCTTCTGGCCGAGCGCGAAGGCTTCGATCCTACCCGTATGACGCGCTTCGTGCACGGTACGACCGTCGGCATCAACACGATCATCCAGCGCAAGGGCGCGCCGCTGGCACTGTTCACCAATGCCGGCTTCGAGGACGTGATCGAGCTCGCACGGCTTCGCATGCCGGACATGTATTCGCTGTTCTGCACGCGGCCGGAGCCGCTGATCTCGCGAGATATGGTCTTCGGCATTCCGGTTCGCATGCGCGCCGATGGCAGTGAATCCCAGGCGCCGGACATGGACGCCGTGGAAAGGGCAGTCGCGACGGCGAAAGCAACCGGGGCACAAGGGATCATCGTGTCCTTCCTCCACTCCTGGCGCAACGGCGAACAGGAGGCTTCGGTGAAGGCGGCGATCGCGCGTCTTGCGCCCGAACTCTTCGTCTTCTCCTCGGCCGAGGTGTGGCCGGTCATCCGCGAATACGAGCGCAGCTCGACCGCCATTCTCAACGGCTACGTCCATCCGCGCGTCTCGGGCTATCTGACGGCGCTGGAAGAGCGGCTGAAAGGAAGCGGCGTGCCAGCGCGCCCGATGCTGACGAAATCGAACGGCGGGTTGATGAACGCTGCCGAAGGTAAGCACGCCTGCGTAAACATGCTGCTGTCGGGAACGGCCTCCGGCGTCATCGGCGCCTCGTGGCTGGCGCGTCAGGCAGGCGAGGATAAGATCCTGACCCTCGATATCGGTGGGACCTCGGCCGACTTCGCTCTCATCATCGGCGGTGAGCCGCAATTCGGCACCGGCGAGCTGATCGGTGAATTTCCGCTCCACATTCCTTCCGTGTCGGTAAGCTCGATCGGCGTAGGCGGCGGCTCGATCGCCAGCGTCGACGCCCAAGGGGTGCTACGGGTCGGGCCGGAGTCGGCCGGCTCGACGCCTGGGCCTGCATGCTACGGCCGTGGCGGCGAGCGCGCGACGGTGACGGACGCCATGGTGGTGTGCGGATGGCTCGGCCACACTGAGATGGCCTATGGCCAGCTCAAGATCGATGTCGGGTTGGCCCATCGCGCGGTCGGCGACCTTGCCTCCCGACTCGGCCGCACGGTTGAGCAGACCGCGCAGGCGATCCTCGACATTGCGGTGTCTGAAATGTTCGTCGAGGTCGAGAAACTCGCCTCGCGCGCAGGCGTGGACTTGCGGGATTTCACGCTGATGCCTTTTGGCGGCGGCGGGCCTATGCTCGGCGCCTTCCTTGCCCGCGAACTCGGGATGACACGCCTCATGGCGCCTCGTCGCCCCGGTGTAGTGTCGGCGCTGGGCGGGCTGGTGGCGGATCTGCGCGGAGACTTCATACGCACCATCTTCGCTCCATTGTCGGATGCGTCACTTCCAGGAATTCACAGCGCCTTCGAGGCTCTCGCGCGGGAAGGTCGTGACTGGCTGGCGGCACAGGGCCACGACGCGGCAGCGGAACTCAGTCTCTCCTGCGACATGCGATACGTCGGGCAGAGCTATGAGATCGAGGTCGTCCTTTCGCCGGAATGGCTCATGGACGGCGACGCGGCTGCCATCGCGCAGGCTTTCCACCTCACGCATGAGCGCCTTTACGACTTCCACGACCCGGACGGCGAGATCGAACTCGTCAATGCCAGGCTGGCCGCCGTGGGCGCCGGTCCGGCATTGTCCTTCCCGGAGATCGACGAGAAGGACGCCCCGGCCATCCCAGCGCGCCGGCTCCCGGTCTACACCGGCCTGAGCGTCGAGACCGTCGATCTCCACGACCGGCAGGCGCTCGTGCCGGGCAGCGTGTTCCAGGGGCCTGCCGTGGTGGTGCAGGAAGACACCACCTTCGCGATCCCCATCGGAACGCAGGCACGCGTCGATCGCCATCTCAACCTACTTCTGACCTTCGGGGAGTGACGCCATGTTCGACCGAACAAACCTTCAGGTTCTGGCGAACCACGCCCGCGCGGCCGCCGAAAATATGGCCCATACGCTGCACCGCACCGCGCACTCCGCCTTCGTCAAGGAGACGCAAGACTTCACGGTGATGCTGCTGGACCGCTCCGGCGCGACCTTCGCCGTCCCAATGGAACTCGGCACCACCTGGCATCCCGGGGTTTCGTATCACCGCGCGATCGCGATGGTGGACGACTACCGGGAGGGAGACGTTGCCTTCACCAACGATCCCTATTCCGGCTACGTTGCCACCCACGCGCCCGACACGCATTTGTGGAAGCCGGTCTTCGTCGATGGCGAGATCATCGCCTGGACCGGAGGCCACATCCACAACACCGACATGGGCGGGGCGGTGCCCGCTTCTCTCAGCCGGGCGCTGACCGAAATCCATCAGGAAGGCATCCGTTTTCCTCCCATGAAGCTCGTGAATGAAGGCGTTTTCGACGAGATGATCCTGCGGATCATGAGCACCAATGTGCGCAAGCCAGATCTCAACATCGGCGATATCAAGGCGCTGGTCGGCGCGCTCAACACCGGCGAGCGCAAGATCCACGCGATGGTGCGGAAGTTCAGCAAGGCCGGCTTCGTCGAAGGCGTTGCCGCTCTTCTCGACCATGCGGAGGCGCAGGCACGCGACGTGCTGCGCTCCATGCCAGACGGCACATGGGAATTCGCCGACTATGCCGACGAGGATTCGGTCGAGGCCAATCCCTGCCGGCTGAAGTTGACGCTGACGATCAGGGGCGACGAGGCGGTGCTCGACTTCACCGGTTCAGATCCGCAGCTCGGCTCCTCACTCAATGTGCCCGCGGGCGGTGACCCGCGCCACACCATCCTGCTCGTCGGCGTCTACTATGTGCTCTATACGCTCAACCCGAAGATCCTGCTCAACACGGGCCTCACCCGGCCGTTCACCTGCATTACCCCCGAAGGTTCGGTGCTGAACCCGGTCTATCCCGCTGCCGTGGGCATGCGATCGCTCACCTGCGCCCGCCTGCGGTCGGTCATCTTCGGCGCCTTTTCGCAAGCGGTGCCGGCACGCCTGCCGGCGGCACCGGCTGGCAACAACTGCATCGTCAACGTCATGACGACGGACGAGCGCACCAGCCGGACCGTCATCGCTGCAGTGAACCCGGTGGTAGGGGGCGGCGGCGCGATGCCGCATCGCGACGGGACCAACGGATCGGGCGCCGATGCCGCCTATCTCAAGAACACGCCGATCGAGATCACCGAAACCGAGACCCCGGTCGAATTCCTGAAATACGGGCTCGCCCGGGATAGTGGCGGGGCGGGCCGCTGGCGCGGTGGGCTGGCGACCGAGATGGCCTTCCGTGTCTTCGCCCCCGATTCCAGGATCACGGCGCGCAACCGCGACCGCAGCTTCTTTCGTCCCTGGGGCGTGCTGGGCGGCAAGGCGGGCGGCCTGTCAGACATGATAGTCAATCCTGGGGCCGAACACGAGCGGCGGCTCGGCAACATCGACACCGCGGTGCTGCAGCCCGGTGACATGCTCGATATTCGCTCTGCCGGAGGCGGCGGGCGGGGCGATCCGCATCAACGCGAGCCTTGGCGGGTCGCGCAGGACGTTCGCCGCGGCTATGTCTCAGTGGCATCGGCGGAGCGCGACTATGGCGTCGTCATCCGCGACGGCGAGGTCGACGAGCAGGCGACGGAAGGACGGCGTGCACGGCAGCGTTCGGCCACCGGCCATTTCCATTTCGGCCCGGAGCGCGACGGCTACGAAGCGCAGTGGACGCCGGACGCCTATGACCGGCTCACTGCCATACTGAGGGATTTGCCGATCCACTGGCGGTTCTTCGCCAAGACGGAGATATTCCGCCGCATGGAGGGGCGCTCGGGACCGGAAGGCGTCCAGGTAGCGTTCGATGCGGTCTGCGAACGGTTCCCCGAACTGCCTCGTCCTCACCCCGTGCGAGAGGCCGCGGAATGATCACCGCCGGCCGCATCGTCCGGCTGGTCGAGCGCGACCGCGCGGAGCTGTATTTCTTTCTGGACGGTGAGGTGCGCGGAGCGCTTGCCGGCGACACCGTGCTGACCGCCATGCTGGCGTCGGGGCATGCGTTGCGGGAGTCCGAGTTCGGACCCGAAGCGCGCGCCGGCTTCTGCCTGATGGGAGCCTGCCAGGATTGCTGGATATGGCAAGAGGATGGGCCGCGCCTGCAGGCATGTTCGACGCCTGTCGCTGAGGGCATGCGGTTGCGCACGGCGCCGCCAGAGAGGTGGCCGTGAGCGAGACCTTATCGCCGCGCATCGTGATCGTGGGCGCCGGTCCCGCCGGCGTAAGAGCGGCTGCGACGCTGGTCGAGGCAGGGTTCCACCCGGTGGTGATCGACGAGGGGCATCGCGCTGGCGGCCAGATCTATCGCCGCCCGCCTGCCGGCTTCGCCCGCACGCCCGAGCAGCTCTATGGCTCCGAGGCTGCTAAGGCCCGCGCGCTGCATGCGCTTTTCGATCGGATGGCCAAAGAGGGGCGGCTCACCCATTGCGCGCACTGCTCCGTCATCGCCGTGCACGAGGGGCAACTGCACGTGCTGGGGGAGGGTGGCGTTGAAGTGATCGGCTATGACCGCCTGATCCTTGCCACCGGCGCGTCCGACCGCGTCGCTCCGGTCCCGGGCTGGCAGAGTGCCGGCGTCTACAGCCTTGGCGCGGCGCAGATCGCGCTCAAGGCGCAAGGCGTGGCCCTCGGGCGGCGGATCGTCCTGGTGGGATCAGGGCCTCTGCTGACGCTGGTTGGCGCCCAGCTCGTCAAGGCTGGAGCGGATGTGGCGGCGGTGCTCGACACCTCGTCCTGGCGCCAGCAGATGCGGGGGCTCGGGGGACTTGCCGCCCGGCCATTGGTCGCGCTGCGCGGCCTGGCCCTGCGGGCGAGGCTCGGCGCCTGCTATCATGCGGGTGTGACGCTCGACCGAATCGAGGCCGACGAACAAGGTGTCACCGCCATGCGCTGGCGCGACGCTGGCGGAAGGCAGCGCCTCTCCCCATGCGACATGGTCGGCATGGGCTGGCACCTGCGGGCGGAAACGCATTTGCCCGATCTGGCGGGATGCGCCTTTACCTATGACGCACAGTGGCGGCAATGGCTGCCAAAGACCGACGAGAAGGGTCGGGCCGGCAATGGCGTCTACCTTGCGGGCGATGGAGTTCGTCTTCTGGGAGCGGACGGCGCGGAGATCGCTGGGCGTCTCGCGGCGGCGGCATGCCTTGCCGATCTCGGACATCCGGCGCCCTCCACCGCAGCTGATCTGCGTAAGCTCGCGCGGCTTGCGCGCTTTGCCCGTGGCCTGGCTTGCGCCTTTCCCTGGCCGGCGTCGATGGCGCCGGCACTCCCCGACGATGCGATCGTCTGCCGCTGCGAGAATGTGAGTGCCGGAGATGTACGCCGAAGTGTGGATTTCGGTGGCGGCGAGGCCAACAGGGTCAAGTCGCTCTCGCGCGCCGGCATGGGGCGCTGTCAGGGGCGTTACTGCCTTTTGGCTGCCGTTGAGCTTGTTGCGGCGCAAGCAGGCTGCACGCCCAACGCCGTCGGCCGGTTTCGAGCACAGGCTCCCGCCCGGCCAGCGCCTATCAGCGCCTTTCTGCGGGACGGCTGAGGCCGTGCATGGATGACGGTCACATCCTAGAGCGGTTCAGCGTTTCACGGAATCGCCGAACCGCTCTAAGTCTTTGTTTTTACGCAATTCCGGACGGAAAACCGCTACGCACTTTTCCTGGAATTGTTCTAGAAATCGGCGACCTTTCCCCAGGCCGAAGCATCGAAGCGCCGGGGATCATAGGATGTCGGATCGACGATCGGTTCCGACCCGGTCACCAGGTCCGCGACGAGGTGACCGGCGCCCGGCCCGATGCCGAAGCCGTGCCCCGAAAACCCGGCAGCCAGGAAGAAACCAGGAAGGGTAGCTATCTCGCCGATGGCGGGCACGCCATCCGGCGTGCTGTCGATGTAGCCGGCCCAGGCCGCGCTGATCTTCGTCTTTCGGAGGTCGGGCAGCAGCTCGAGCGCGCGGGCGTGGGTCAGGCGAATGGTCGCCCGGTCCGGGATCGGATCGAGGATGCGCATCCGCTCCATCGGCGTCGGCTGGTCGAGCGGCCAGTGTCGAAGCGTTTCGTGCCCCGAGCGCATGCCTTGCAGGCCGCCGGGCGCCAGGCTTCGCCACCGCTTCAGGAACATGGGCAGGAATTGCGAGGAGAAGCGCAGCTGCTGCGGCGTGACGTCCACGCGGCCTCGCCCGCTTATGGCGAGCGTGTAGCCGCCGTCGCCGCGACGCGTGGCCGAGATCCTTGCCGTGTGCAGCGCATCCGGCAGGCCCGCGGCACCGGGCGACACCGACAGGATGGAGGAACGGACCGACGCTTGTGGGAAGCGGAAGCCGAATTGATGGCAGAATGACGAGGCCCAGGCGCCGCCGGCCATCACCGCCGCCTTTGTCCGAATCGTTCCGCGTTCCGTGATCACGGCGCTCAGGCGCCCGCCCTCGGTCTCGATACCGCGCGCTGCGCAATTCTGATGTACGCTGCCGCCACGCTCAAGAATGGCGCGGGCGACCGCCGGTGCGGCCCGTGACGGATCGGCAGTGCCGTCGGTCGGTGAGAAGACGCCGCCCTTCCATGCCCGCTCCGTGGCGCGGCCGCGCTCGCTCGCCGCCGCGCCGTCGAGCATATGCGTCGTGACACCGGCCGTCTTGGCGAAGTCACGCCAGCGCGCCCAGCCGGCCAGCTCCGCCTCATCATTGCTGAGATAGAGCAGGCCGCAGCGGCGGAAGCCCGTGTCCTGGCCTGTTTCCGCTGCAAAGCGCTCCCAAAGATCGAGGCTTCGCATCGCCATCGGCAGCTCGCGGGCGTCGCGGTTCTGCTGGCGGCACCATCCCCAGTTCCGGCTGGATTGCTCTGCGCCGACAAATCCCTTTTCCACAAGCGCGACCTTCATGCCGCGCCTTGCCAGGTGATAGGCTGCGAAGACGCCGACGATGCCGCCGCCGATCACGACTGTATCCGCGGATCGCGGCAGTTCGCCGGATGTCTCGATTTGCTGCAGTGGCGCGCGCATGGTCTTCCCTGCTTCGACGCTTCAATCTAGCGCGTAGCGCAGGCAGCCGCTGCTGCAGTTAAGGCCGAAGCAGAATTTTATTCTGGCAGCTCCGCCGGAATCGGGAGGCCCTGCCTCTCGGAGGGTATCCGCCTGGATGGACAGGCCAGCCGGCTGTGATAGTCTCCATGAATCGTGGGCAAGGCAGCATTTTGTGCTGTGATGTGTTTTCTCCGGAGGCGGCCGTGAAATTGGATCGGATCGACATCAGGATACTTCACGAATTACAGAAGAACGGCCGCATCACCAATGTGGAACTGGCGGAACTCGTGCATCTGTCGCCGAGCCCGTGCTTGATGCGAGTCAAGAGACTCCAGTCCGAAGGCTATATTGAAGGGTATTCCGCTCAGATCAATCTCGGCAAGCTCGGCCAGGCGCTGACCGTCTTCACCGAAATCACCTTGAAGAACCATCGTCAGGTTGACTTCGCCCGCTTCCTGTCCGTCGTGGAGAAGATCGACCAGGTCATCGAATGCCATCTTGTCTCAGGTGGCTACGACTACCTGATGAAATTTGTGACCGCCGGCATCGGCGAATACCAGACGATCATGGAGCGGCTGACCGACATGGACATCGGCATCGACAAGTATTTCAGCTTCGTCGTGCTGAAGTCACCCATCGTCAAGACGCACATGCCGCTGCCCAGCCTGTTTCCGATTTAGAGCAATTCCAGGAAAAGTGTACGCGGTTTTCCGTCCGGAATTGCGTTAAAACAAGGAGATAGAGCGGTTCGCCGTTTCCGTGAAACGGTGAACCGCTCTAGTCAGCGATGGCCGTACTGGCTGACGAGCTCGGGGTCGCGGACGAGACCGTCGAGCCATGTCGGATCGAGCTTCGGCACGGAGGAGAACAGCAGCTTGGAATAGGGGTGGGTGGGTGCCTGCACCTTGTCGGGCGTGATCTGCTCCACCCGCTCCCCGTTGTACATGACCAAGATCTGATCGCAGATGGCCTCGACGACCGAGAGGTCATGGCTGATGAAGATATAGGAAAGTTCCAGCTCTCGCTGCAGCTCCTTGAGCAGCTCGATCACCGTGGACGCCACCACCGTGTCGAGCGCCGAGGTGATTTCGTCGCAGATGATGAGCTTGGGGTCAGCCGCCAGGGCGCGCGCGAAGTTCACGCGCTGCTTCTGGCCGCCAGAGAGTTCCGATGGACGACGGTAACGAAGCGTCCTCGGCAGGCGCACCATGTCGAGCAGCTCATCGACGCGCTTCGAGCGTGCCTGCCCGTTCAGCCCGTGATAGAAGGTTAGCGGGCGAGAGATGATATCCTCCACCGACTTGGCCGGGTTGAGCGCGGTATCGGCATACTGGAACACGATTTGCATCTCGCGCAGTTGGTCCCGGCTGCGGTTCTTCGCGGCACGCTCCAGTGCCTTGCCGTCAAAGACGATGTCGCCGGTAGCCGCCGGATGGATGCCGGCAATGGCTCGCGCCAACGTCGATTTTCCGCAGCCGGATTCGCCGATGACGCCGAGATTGCGCCCCCTTTCGACGAGAAGGCTGACAGAATCGACTGCGCGGACAACAGGCTGTCCGTTGGTCCGCACCGGTCCGTAGCCTGCCGTCAGGTTGTCGATCCGCAACAGCGCTTTCGCGCCGACATCTGCATTGGCCTGCGTTTGCCGTGGCTTTGGTTCGAAGGCGGCAAGCAGTTCCCGCGTATAGGCGTGCGTGGCCGCCGAAAGGATGGCGGCCGTCGTGCCGGTCTCCTGCACTTCGCCGCCCTTCAACACTACGATGCGGTCGGCGATCTGGGCAACGACCGCCAGGTCGTGGGAGACATAGACACCTGCTATTCCGCCCGCCCGCATGACCGATTTGAAGGCTTTCAGCACGTCGATCTGGGTTGTCACGTCGAGGGCCGTCGTCGGCTCGTCGAAGATGACCAGCTTGGGATCGCCGATAAGTGCCATGGCCGCCGCCAGGCGCTGCAATTGCCCACCCGAAACCTGGTGCGGGTAGCGGGCGCCGATCCCTTCCGGATCCGGCAGCGACAGGGCCTTGAACAGCTCGACCGCACGCTGACGCGCTCGCTCGGGCGGCATCAGGCTGTGGATCCGCGTGACCTCGATCACCTGCTCCATGATCGTCGAAGAGGGATTGAAGGCTGCGGCGGCACTCTGTGGAACGTAGGCGATGTCTGTGCCGCGTGACCTGGCGCGTTCCTTCTCGGAAAGTGCTGCCATGTCCTTGCCGTTCACGTTGATCTCGCCTCCGGTGATCCGGCAGCCGGGCCTTGCATAACCCATCAGAGAAAGCGCCACCGTCGTCTTGCCGGAGCCGCTTTCTCCGATCAAGGCGACGATCTCGCCGTCGGGGATGTCGAGGCTGACGCCTTTGATGATTTCGACAATCCGGCCGGCGTCGGTGGTCGCCTCGATCCTCAGATCCCTGACCTCGACGAGATTGGTCATGCGTCCCGGTCCCTGATCTTCTGCGGCAGATTGTCGATCAGCAGGTTGACGCTGATGGTGAGGCTGGCGATCGCCAGCGAGGGCACGATAACGGCGGACGCCGCGAAGGGCAGGCCGCCGATGTTCTCGCGCACCAGCGCGCCCCAGTCGGCGAGCGGGGGCTGGAGTCCGAGGCCCAGGAAGGAGAGGCCCGAAAGGAGCAGCACGATGAAGACGAAGCGCAGGCCGAAGTCGGCCAGCACCGGGCGGATGATGTTGGGCAGGATCTCGGAGCCGATAAGATAGATGGTGTTTTCGCCGCGCACGCGGGCGACGGTCATGAAGTCCATCGTGTTGATGTTGACGGCGAGCGCCCGCGCGAAGCGGTAGGCGCCAGGGATATAGATGACCGCGAGTGTCAGGATCAGTACAGGGATCGACGAGCCGACGGCGGCAACGACGACAAGACCGAAAAGCTTACTGGGGATGGAGTTCATCGCGTCCAGGAAGCGGCTGAGGCACGTGTCGAGCCAGCCACCGGTGACGGCCGCTATCATCCCCAGCACGACGCCGGAAAAGCAGGCGATGGAGACGGCCGCGAGCGATATGCCGACAGTGTAGCGTGCGCCCATCAGAACCCGCGAGAGCATATCGCGCCCGAGATAGTCCGAGCCGAGCCACAGCCCCTGGCGCATCGGGCCGAAATAGTCGTCGTCGACAATGTCTCCGATCGAATGGGGAATGATGTAGGGCGCGAGGATCGCGACGAGCGTCCAAGCCAGGATGACCAAAGCGGCCACGACGCCCACGAGGCTGTAGCTGTGGCCCAGGAACGACCGTCGGGAGATTGTCGCGCGCGCTATCGTCATCTGAGCCTCGGGTTGGACATGATGGCGACGACGTCGGCGGCGGTTATGAGGAAGAGGTAGCCGAGGCAGAAGATCATCGCGCAGCTCTGGATCAGCGGCAGGTCGCGGGTGGCGACGGCATCGACCATCAGCTTCGCGATGCCGGGATAGTTGAAGATCGTCTCGACAATGATGACGCCGCCGACCAGATAGGACAGCGAGAGCGCGACCGCGTTGACAATCGGCCCGAGCGCATTGGGGAGCGCGTGCCTCAGCACCATGCGGCTGCGCGAGGCGCCTTTCAGAAGCGCCATCTCGACATAAGGCGTGGAGAGCGTCTCGATCACCGCGGCGCGGGTCATGCGGATCATTTGCGCGGAGATGACGAACGTGAGCGTGATCACCGGCATCGCATAGATGCGCACGAGGTCGGTCAGCGAATGCGCCTCGTTGACCGAGGACAGCGCCGGCAGCCATTTGAGATAGACGGCGAAGAGCAGGACAGCGAGGGTCGCGACCATGAATTCCGGCACGGAGATGACACCGATCGAAAGAATGGTGATGGTGCGGTCGTAGACAGAGCCGCGCAGCATGGCGGCGGTGATGCCGAGCGTCAGCGCCAGTGGCACCGAGAGCAGCGTGGTGATGCCGGCGAGCTTCATGGTGTTGACCAGACGCCCGCCGATCAGCGCCGCGACCGGCATCTGGTTGGCATAGGAGGTGCCGAGGTCGCCATGGAGCAGGCCGACAAGCCAGAGCAGGAAGCGCAGGATCGCTGGATCGTTGAGATGCATGGCCTCGCGCAGGCCGGCGACCGCTTCCGGAGTCGCCGCCTGGCCGAGCAGGATCGATGCGGTGTCGCCGGGCAGCATGCTGGTGGCGAAGAACACCGCGAACAGCACGATCAAAAGCGTGACGGCCGCGATACCCAGCCGCTTCATCACGAGGTTCGGAACCCCAGACTTCATGGAAGCGCTCCCTGCGGTTGTTCGGCCAAGCGATCTTGCGCAATGAAGTGCCGGGGGCTGGCTGAACGGCCCCCGGCTGGCTTCTCTCAGGCTTCGAGCCAGAGATATTCCGCCATTGCGTAGCCCATCATGCCACCGAGCGGGTTCGCTTCCAAACCCTTCACCTTGCTGGAGAGGGCATCCACGTTGGAAATGTAGGCCGGGATGATGGTGCCGGCCTCCTCGGAGACCATAGCCTGCATCTGGCCGTAGATCTCCTTGCGCTTGGCCTGGTCGAGCGAGCCGCGCGCCTCGATGAGCATCTTGTCGAACTTCTCGGACTTGTACTGGCTTTCGTTCCACGGCGCGTTGGAAGCGTAGAGGAGCGAGAACAGGATATCCGGCGTGGGGCGCGGATTGATGTTGCCGAAATGGATTGGCGCCTTGAGCCAGTAATTGTCCCAGTAGCCGTCAGCCGGGACGCGCTGGACGTCGAGCTTCATACCGATATCGGCGCCGGCGGCCTGGATGATCACCGCCATGTCGATCGACGAGGTGGCGGCGTCGGAAGCGATCACCGGGATGGACTGGCCGAGCAGGCCGGCCTTCTGGAAGTGGAACTTCGCCTTGTCCGGGTCGAAAGCCTTCGGCTTGACGTCAGGATTGTGGAAGATATTCGCCGGCGAAACGGGTTGGTCGTTGCCGATCTCGCCGAGGCCGCGCAATGCCGACTTGACGATCTGCTCGCGGTTGACGAGATACTTCATACCGGCAACGAAGTCGGCCTTGCTGCCTGGATCCATGTCGAGCCGGATGTTGAGGTCGGTGTAGTTGCCCGAAGTCGATTTCGACAATTCGAAGCCCTGCTGGCCGCCGATGAGCTTCATCGCGCGGGGGTTGATCGAAGCCGCAAAATTGATGTCACCGGAAAGCAGGGCGTTGACGCGGGCGCTGTCGTCGCTGATGGCGATGAACTCGAAGGAGTCGAGATAGGGCTTGCCCGACTTCCAATAGTTCTTGTTCTTGGTGACCACCGAACGCACGCCCGGTTCGAACGTTTGCAGCACGAAGGCGCCGGTGCCATTGCCCTTGGAGAAGTCGGTAGTGCCGTCCTGGACGATCATGAAATGGTGCAGCGCCAGGATGGTCGGGAGGTCGGCATTCGGGTCGGCGAGTGTGATTTCCACGGTCGACTTGTCGACCGCCTTGAAGCCGGTCATCTGCGCTGCGATCTTGGCGACCTTGGAGCCGACCGCTTTGTCGAGATGGCGCTTCAGTGAGAAGACCACGTCTTCGGCGGTGAGGTCCTTGCCGTCGTGGAAGGTGACGCCCTTGCGCAGCTTCACGGTCCAGGTCTTGGCGTCCTTGCTGTCGAAGCTTTCGGCCAGCTCCATCTGCGTGACGCCATCCTTGTCGAGGAAGGTCAGGCGGTTGTAGAGCGAGCAGCAGCGGACATAGTCGGTGGAGAGTGACGCCTTTGCCGGATCAAGCGTGTCGGCGGTCGATGACGACCAGCCGGCGGCTTTGAGATTCCCGCCGGAAACCGGCGTGGCGGCGACGGCATTGGTGGCGCGGCCGAGCACCAGGCTGCCCGCGGCCACCGCGGCGCCGCCGGCCAACAGCATCTTGAGAAGTTCCCGACGGTTGGCGCCGCGTCGAATGGCATTTTCGACCATGGCATCGTCTGCGCTGGTCCAGTTCGTGATCGTGTCGGTCATGTTATTCCCCTTTCTGTTTGTTTGGTCGGGATGCTCGTCTTGCTGCGGCTTTCCGGGCTTTGGCTCAGGCTCGTTCCTTCAGGCTTTCCCGGACGGCCGCTACAAGGGAGGCCATCGAGGTGAAGTGGTGGTCTGGTACGGTGAAGCGCTCGGGCTCGATTGTGCCGCCATAGCCCTTCTGGGCGTGTCGGCGTTCGATCCAGCAATTGGTCACGCCAAGCGCGCGGGATATGCCGATGTCGTGATACTGGCTTTGCGCGACGTGCAGGATGTCGTCCTTGCTATCGCCCCTTGAGGCGACGAAATCGAAGACCTTCTGGAAAAAGGCCGGATCCGGTTTCTCCGTGCCGGTATCGTCGGCCGTGAAGGTGGCGAAGAAGGGCGATCCGAGCTGCCTCTCGAAATGACCGAGCGCCCAGCGCCGGGCATTGGTCATGGCAATCAGCTTGTGGGATTTCGCAAGCTCGGCCAATGCCGCCGCGCTGTCGGGGAAGCTTTGCCAGGCGCTTGCAGAGTCCCGCAGCCGGACGCCATATTTCTCCTCGGCCGGCAGGCCGAGTTGCGGCGCGATGACCATGTAGACACGCACGAGATCGTCAGGAAACAGCCCCGCATCGGGCATGTAGCGGGCCTGCCGATAAAGGGCCAGCGCGGCTTCGTCATCGATGGAAACGCCAGCGTCGGCGGCAATCCCGGCCAGGCAGGTCGTTATGCCGCCTTCGAAGTCGATCAGCGTGCCGACGACGTCGAAGGTCATGTATTTGAATTCGCTAAAGCCCCTGGCCAAGACTGGCTCTCCTCTGCGCGTGGCCGAATTGCATGGTGCTGAACAGAACAAAATTCGGTGCTGTCCGGGGCATCGGCCTCTTCAAACGCCCGAAAATTCGAGCCTTCTGGCCTTGTCTTAAGAGCAGTCTGGCACTTCCCCCGCGCTGAATTCGCCGAAAAGGCGTGAGGGGGCGGCACAAAATTGCGAAATCGTCTGCCCCGGCGCTATTTCGAAACACGCGGTATTCGTCGCCCGTCATGCTAGGGCCTTGCGGACATCGGCATCGTCCAGCGTCTGGTCGAGCGTCCGGCGCGTGCGCTCGATGATCGCATCGATGTCGTCGTTGGTGCAGCAGAGCGGGGGAGCATAGCCGAGAACCCCGTTGGCAAAGGCACGGATGATGAGACCGTTGTCCCACGCCCTGTCGAAGACGCGTCGCGCAGGCATGGCCGATGCGGGAAGCGGTGTCTTCTTCTTTTTGTCGACCACCAGTTCGATCGCGGCAAGCATGCCGCGACCGCGTACATCGCCGACGAGAGGATGGTCGCTCAGGCTTGCCAATCCCTCCATCAGGCGGGCGCCGGCCTTGATGCCATTCTCCAGAAGGCCGTCTTCGTAGAGCTTCAACACTTCGAGCGCGACGGCGGCGCTGACGGGATGGGCCGAGTAGGTGTAGCCGTGGCCGACCGCAGAAGTACCCGCGCCATCGGCGATGACGTTGTAGACATGATCGGTCATGAACACGGCGCCCATGGGAACATAGCCTGAGGTCAGGCCTTTCGCGGTCGTCATGAAGTCGGGAACGATGTCCTCCTCGTCACAGGCGAACAGGGGGCCTGTGCGACCGAAGCCGGTGATCACTTCGTCGGCGATGAACAGGATACCGTGCTCCTTGCAGAGCTCGCGCATCGCCTTGATCCAGCCCGTCGGTGGAACGATGACGCCGCCCGAACCCTGGATTGGTTCGGCATAGAAGGCGGCGACGCGATCCGGTCCGATCTCCTCGATCTTAGCCTTCAGCGCCGCGAGCGATGCGGCGGTGATCGCGTTGCCGTCCTCACCGACAGGGTTGCGATAGGGATAGGGCGAGGGGATCTTGTGCTGCCATTCGAAGGGAATGCCGAAACCGGCGTGAAAGGCGGGCAGGGCGGTCAGGCCTGCGCCGACCACTGACGACCCGTGGTAGCCCTGTTCGATAGAAATGAACTGGTCGCGTTTCGGCTCGCCCCTGGCATTCCAGTAGTAGCGGACGAAACGGATCGTGCTGTCGACGGCGTCAGACCCGCCCAGCGTGAAGTAGACGTGATTGAGATCGCCCGGCGCGCGCTCGGCCAGTTCCGAGGCGAGACGGATGGCCGGCTCGGAGCCGAGGCCGAAATAGGCGGTGGCATAGGGAAGCTCGCGCATCTGGCGGGCCGCCGCCTCGACGATGCTGTCATGGCCGTAGCCGGCATTGACGCACCACAAACCCGCGAAGCCATCGACGAGCTGCTTGCCGGATGCGTCGGTCACAGTCGCGCCCTTCGCCGACTTCAGCACGCGCACGCCGAGCGCCTCGTGGCCGCGGTATGAAGAGACCGGATGGATGAGATGGGCGCGGTCGAGTTCGATCAATGAATTGGCGAGCATTGTTGTCCTCCCCAGAGCATGATGCCGAAAAGTGTTAAGCGGTTTTCGGGCGACATCATGCTCTATCTCCTTGATTTAGACCCGGATTCAGATTTCGGATCGACTCGATCCGAAATCATCCGGCTCTAGCCGAGCGCCTGGTTGGCGAGGGCGTAAACTTTTGGCCTGGCCTGTTCCGATGCCTTCCTGGCCGGGCGATCCATGGCCACGCCGCCGCCGACATGGGCGAGGCCGACTTCTGTCAGCCAGGAGGCGATGCCGGTCATACTGCCCGTATCCACGCGCAGGAAGGCGCCGGCGCGCTGCGCGGCGAAGAAGCTGATCAGGGCTTTGGCGGCCTCGGCACCTGCCGCGATGACCGGACCGATCACCTCGCCGCGTCCGAACGGCCGGATTGCCGCATAGCCCTCGATGGCGCCATTGCGGCGGATGACCGCGAATTGCCCCCGCTGCGCCAGCGCATCGATCAGAGCTTCGCGGTCGGCACCGTAAGCGTCACGGTCCAGTGCCTTGATTTCCGGAAGATCGTCGGCGCTCGCGGCTTCCACGCCTTCGGGTAAGCCAAGCTCCGCAACCTTGCCTTGGTGCTGCAGGATGGTGCCGGCGGGCACGAAGCCCAGCTTCTCATAGAGAGGCATGCCGACCGCCGTCGCGACCAGCCGCAGCGGACGGTTGCCGGCAAGGGTGAAGGCTTGTTCCATGAGCTTGCGCCCGAGCCCCTTGCCGCGCGCGTTCTTGTCGACGATCACCATGTTGATCGTGGCGCAGTCCATGCCGTAGGGCGTCACCAGGATGGTGCCGGCAACCCGGCCCTCGTCGTCGAGCGCAACCGCGCCGCGAGAAAGCTGCAGCGCCATCTGCCAGTCCTGCGGGCGATGCGGCCAGTTCTCCTGACGCGAAAGCGCCACTGCGCCCTCTATATGGTCCGGCCCGAAGTCCCGGATTTCGATCTCGCTCTGCTGCATGAGGCATCCTTCCGTCTGCGCGCAAGTCTCGGTCATCGACGCGCCGCAGATCGTCTGAAGGTCTCGGTCTCTGCGATATCTTTCGCCTTTGCGCGGGGTGTGCGCCGCATCTTCTGCTGGCGACAGCCGCAGCGGATGCGTTTCAGGTTGCGGAAGGCGCTTTCATTGGCCTTCAGGATGCAACAGCGTGCCAAACCGGGCAGCTGATACGGTACTTTCTGCTTTCTGGAGGCCCATTTCGGTCAAGTGGCTCGCTGCCCACCGGCCTATGATGAAATGCATCCCAAAGCGGGTTTGCTTCCACCGGAGATCGACGGACATGGCTCCTTTCAGGCCCAAATACATCACCTTCGACTGCTATGGCACGTTGACCTTTTTCCAGATGGCGGAAGCGGCGCGCGATCTTTATGGCAGCCGGCTCGATGAACCGCGCATGCAGGAATTCATCAAGAATTTCGCCGCCTATCGGCTCGACGAGATCCTCGGCGACTGGAAGCCTTATGCCGACGTCATCCACAACGCGCTCGAGCGCGCCTGCAAGCGCAACGGTGTCGCCTTCAGCCCCGACGACGCCAAAATGATATATGAGCGTGTCCCGACCTGGGGACCGCACGCGGACGTTCCTGAGGGTCTGGCGAAGGTTGCCAAGGAAATTCCGCTGGTCATCCTGTCCAATGCCATGAACGCACAGATCATGTCCAACGTCGAGAAGCTCGGCGCGCCGTTCCACGCCGTCTACACGGCCGAGCAGGCGCAGGCCTACAAGCCCCGTTTCAAGGCCTTCGAATATATGTTCGACAATTTGGGTTGCGGCCCGGAGGACGTTCTTCACTGCTCGTCCTCTTTCCGCTACGACCTGATGTCGGCACACGATCTCGGCATCAAGAACAAGGTCTGGGTCAATCGCGGCCACGAACCGGCCAACCCGTACTATGGCTATGTCGAGATATCGGACATTTCAGGTCTTCCGGGCGTGGTCGGGCTTTGAAACGGGCGGATTGCCGATGAAGCTGGTCTCCTATTGGCACGATACCGCTCCGGTCTTTTCCGGTGCGGCACAAGGCCCCGTCGAAGGGCATTTCGACGCCGCCATCATCGGCGGCGGCTTCACCGGTCTTGCCGCCGCGCGCCAACTGGCCAAGGCCGGCGCCAAAGTGGTCGTGCTGGAAGCGGAGCGGGTGGGCTGGGGCGCATCCGGGCGCAATGGCGGACACCTGAACAACGGCCTTGCCCACAGCTATCTTTCGGCCAAGGCGGAGCTCGGCAAGGAGCGCGCGATCACGCTCTACCGGGCGCTGGACTCGTCCGTCGATACCATCGAGGCGCTGGTCGCCGAGGAAGGCATAGACTGCAACTTCCGCCGCGCCGGCAAGCTGAAGCTCGCCTCCAAGCCGCAGCATTTCGAAGCAATCGCTCGCAACTTCGAAGCCATCCATGCCGAGGTGGATCCGGACACGGCGCTGCTGTCGGCGGCCGATCTCAAATCCGAGGTCGGCTCGCCCTTCCATGGCGCGATGCTGTCGAAGAAGAGCGCCATGATGCATATGGGCCGTTATGTGGCGGGTCTCGCCACGGCCGCGGCACGCCATGGCGCCGTCATCCACGAGAACACCAGGGTGACCGACCACAAGCAGGCAGGCAACCGGCATGAGCTGACCACCTCGCGTGGCCGGATCAGCGCCGACAATGTGCTGGTGGCGACCGGCGCCTACACCACGCCGAATTTCGGCTATTTCCGCCGCAGGCTCATCTCGGTCGGCAGCTTCATCATCGCCACGCGGCCGCTCAGCGACGCCGAGATCACCGCCACCATGCCGGGCAACCGGACATGCGTGACCTCGATGAACATCGGCAACTACTTCCGGCTGTCGCCGGACAAGCGGCTGATCTTCGGCGGTCGCGCACGCTTCTCGGCGACGTCCGACCAGCGCTCCGACGCCAGGAGCGGACAGATTTTGCGGGCAAGCCTTGCCGCGATCTTCCCGCAACTCGCCAGGGTCGAGATCGACTATTGCTGGGGCGGCCTGGTCGATATGACCAAGGACCGCTTTCCGCGCGCCGGCTATCATGATGGGGTTTGGTACGCGATGGGCTATTCCGGCCATGGCGCGCAGCTTTCGACCCATCTCGGCATGATCATGGCCGATGCCATTCTAGGCCGCGAGGACCGCAACCCGCTCAAGGGGCTCGAGTGGCCTTCCATTCCGGGTTATTCCGGCAAGCCTTGGTTCCTGCCGATGGTCGGCCTCTACTACAAGGCGCTCGACCGGATCCAGTGATTGGGGGGTCAGCCCAGCCCGCCCATGTGAAAGCTCTTCATCTCGAGATATTCCTCGATGCCGGCCTGCGCGCCCTCGCGCCCGAGGCCGGACTGCTTGACGCCGCCGAAGGGCGCCACCTCCATCGACACCGAGCCGGTGTTGAGCCCGACCATGCCGAACTCCAGCGCCTCGCCGACGCGCCAGGCGCGCTTCAGATTCTCGGTGTAGAAGTAGGACGCAAGGCCGTAGGGTGTGCCGTTAGCGAGCGCGATAGCCTCTTCTTCCGTCTCGAAACGGAAAAGCGGCGCGACCGGGCCGAAGGTTTCCTCGCTGGCAAGCTGCATGTCTTTTGTGGCGCCGATCAGCACCAACGGTGCGACATATTGAGGGCCGTCGGGCAGCGCAGGCTTCTGCGTGACGATCGCCGCGCCTTTGGTGAGCGCATCCTCGACGTGGCGGTTGATCTTCTCGACCGCCGCCATATTGATCATCGGCCCGATGGCGACGCCGGGCTGCGTGCCTGGCCCCACCGTCATGGCGTTGACTCGAGCCGTGAGCTTTGCTGCGAACGCGTCATAGACGCCGGCCTGGACAAGGATACGGTTCGCGCAGACGCAGGTCTGGCCGCCATTGCGGAACTTCGAGACAAGCGCGCCCTCGACGGCGAGGTCGAGATCGGCGTCGTCGAAGACGATGAAAGGCGCGTTGCCGCCGAGTTCGAGGCTGAGCCGCTTGACGCTGTCGGCCGCGCCGCGCATCAGCAGCGAACCGACCCGTGTCGAGCCGGTGAAGGAGATCTTGCGAACGGTCTCGTTCGCCATGATCTCGTTGCCGATTTCGGACGGCATGCCGGTAACGATATTGATGACGCCGGCAGGGATGCCGGCCCGCTCGGCGAGCACGCCGAGCGCAAGCGCCGAATAGGGCGTGAACTCGGACGGCTTGATGACGACCGTGCAGCCGGCGGCGAGCGCCGGCGCGACCTTGCGGGTGATCATCGCGTTGGGAAAATTCCACGGCGTGATGATGCCGCAGACACCGACCGGTTCCTTCAGGACGATGATGCGGCGGTCGGATGTGGGCGAGGGGATGGTGTGGCCGTTGATGCGGCGCGCTTCCTCGGCAAACCATTTGACGAAGGACGCGCCGTAACGGATCTCGCCTCTGGCCTCGTCCAGCGGCTTGCCCTGCTCCGTGGTCAGGATCAAAGCCAGATCATCCAGATGCGCAAGCATCAGGTCATGCCAGGCCTCCAGCAGACGAGCGCGTTCGGCGTTGGTCTTCTTTTTCCACACGCGATAGGCCGAAGCCGCGGCCTCTATCGCTGCGTGTGTGTCGGCACCGGCCATATCGGGCACCGTGCCGATCACGGCCTGGGTTGCCGGATCGACGACATCGACCATCTTGCCGGAGCCGGCAGCGATCCATTCGCCGCCGATCAGGCCGGCTTCGCGGAAGAGGCTTTCGTCCTTCAGGTTTTTCATCGGAAACGACCTTGCAAATCAATTGAGAGCCGCGGCGACGGCGGCCGTGATGGCATCCGTGCGATCCTTGCCGGGGGTGGTTCCAATGCCTCCGGCAGTTGTCGCTTCGAGAGCCTTCATGACGCGGCCGGCGGCAGCCTTTTCACCGAGATGATCGAGCATCATGGCGCCGGACCAGATGGTAGCGATTGGATTGGCGATGCCGAGATGGGCGATGTCGGGCGCGGAGCCGTGCACCGGCTCGAACATGGATGGCGCCGATCGGTCGGGGTTGATGTTGGCCGAGGCGGCGTAGCCCAGTCCGCCCTGGATCGCCGCGCCGATGTCGGTCAGGATGTCGCCGAACAGGTTGGAGGCGACGACCACATCGAGGCTTTCCGGCGCCATGATCATGCGCGCAGCAAGCGCATCGACGTGATAGCTGGTCACTTCGACGTCCGGATAATCTGGCGCCAGCTTCCTCGTGATCTCATCCCAGAAGACCATCGAATGTTTCTGCGCGTTGGACTTGGTGACCGAGGCCAGTTTGCCTCGCCGTGACCGCGCCCGCTCGAAGCCGAAGCGCAGGATGCGCTCGACGCCCGCCCGGGTGAAGATCGAGGTCTCCACGGCGACCTCGTCCCGCGTGCCTTGGTGCACGCGCCCGCCGGCGCCGGAATATTCCCCTTCGGTGTTCTCGCGGATGCACAGGATGTCGAAGCCTTCCGCCCGCAGCGGGCCCGTGACGCCAGGCAGCAGGCGGTGAGGCCGGACGTTGGCGTATTGCACGAACGCCTTGCGGATCGGCAGCAGCAGGCCGTGGAGCGAGACGGAATCCGGCACCTCCGCCGGCCAGCCGACCGCGCCGAGAAGGATGGCGTCGAAGCCGCGCAAGGTCTCGATGCCGTCCTCGGGCATCATGCGGCCTGTCTCCTTGAAGAAGCGGCAGGACCAGGGAAATTCGGTTCCGGTCAGGGCAAAGCCGGACTGTTTGGCCGCCGCTTCCAGCACCGTCCAGGCGGCGGCGGTCACAACGCGGCCGATGCCGTCACCGGGGATCAGGGCGATCGAGTAGGATTTCATCGGCATCTCTTCACAGGCTGATCAGGACGCTCTTGGTCCTGCGATTGGCGAGATAGGCTTCGCGGCCAAGGTCCTTGCCGATGCCGGAGCGCTTGTAGCCGCCGGTGGGCAGAATATGGTCCCGCGAGCGGCTGTAACGGTTGACCCAGACCGTGCCCGCTTCGAGCCTGCGTGCCAAGCGGATCGTACGGGACAGGTCGGAAGTGAACAGGCCGGAAGCCAGTCCGTAGGTCGGATGGCTGGACAATGCCAGCGCCTCGTCCTCGGTCTCGAAGGTCTGGACAGTCAGGACCGGGCCGAAGATCTCCTCGACGATCGCCGGATTGGCCTGGTCGACATTGGCGATCAGCGTTGGCTCGTAGAAATAGCCGGGATTGTCCATGGCGCCGCCGCCGGTCAGGCATTCGCCGCCGGCCTCGATCGCGGCCCGCACGATGCTATCGACACGCGCCCGCTGCCGTTCCGAGATAACAGGCGAATACTGCGTCGCCTCGTCCCAAGTCGGGCTGGGCCGCACCGCTTTCATCTTATCCACGATGGCGGCCGTCAGCCTGTCGGCCACGCTCCTCTCGACGATCAGGCGCGTGCCGGCGACACAGGCCTGGCCGGCGTTGAAGGTGACGCTGCCAGCGATCGCCGTCGCCGCCTTGTCGAGATCGGCATCGGCAAAGACGATCTGCGGGCTCTTGCCGCCGAGTTCCAGCGTCATCGGCTTGACGCCGGTGCGGGCGACATTCTCCATGATTGCCGAACCGGCGCGAGTTGAGCCGGTGAATGAGACCTTGGCGATCTCGGGATGGCCGGTCAGCGCCGTGCCGGTCATCGGACCGTCGCCGAGCACCACGTTGACCAGCCCGGCCGGCAGGCCGGCCCTGACGGCGAGCTGCGCCATATAGACAGCCGAAAACGGCGTCATTTCAGATGGCTTCAGCACGACCGCATTGCCGGCGGCGAGCGCCGGGCCAAGCTTCCATCCGGCCATCGAGATGGGAAAATTCCAGGGCGTGATCGCGCCGACCACGCCATAGGGCTCGCTCATGATCATGCCAAGGGTGGCATCGTCGGTGGGCACAAGCCCGCTGCCCTCCTTGTCGGCGAACTCGGCAAAAAAGCGGATCTGCTCGGCGGTTATGGCAATGTCGCCGGCGACAAGCTGGCCGACGGGCCGCGTCGAGCACAGCGCCTCGATCTTCGCCAGCGTTTCGGCTTCCGCCTCGATCAGGTCGGCCCAGGTCTGGAGCGCCCTGGTGCGCTCGCGCGGCCGAACGCCGCCCCAGTTGCTGGCCTTCAGCGCCGCCCTGGCGCTTTCCACCGCCCGATCGACAATATCAAGGTCTGCCACTGGACAGGCGGCATAAGCCTTGCTGTCGGACGGGCGCCGCATCTCGATCGCCCCCTCGGCCGCGATCAGCTCTCCGCCGACGAAATGGCCAATGGGGAGGGGGACCGTGTCCGGATTGAAGCTCAGGCTCATGGGCAATCACTCAGCAGCATCTGCCTGAGCCTAACGCGGGCTGGCGCGCAGCATGCGCTGTTCGATGACCCGCCGCCGACGAATGTTGCGTGCCGAATGCGAGGGACGGCAAAATCTTCCGCGAGGGTCAGCGCCTCGCTCGGATCCCGTCATCCCACGGTGACGTAGATCTTGCGCACCGTTTCAATAGTTTTCCAAACACCGGTGAAGCCAGGCTTCATCACGAAGCTGTCGCCGGCGCGGTAGGTCATCGTCTCGCCCGCGTCCGGCGTGATTTCAATCACCCCGGAGAGGATGTGGCAGAACTCGAAGGTGTCTCCCTTGATCGAGCGCGTCTCCCCCGGCGTCGCCTCCCAGACGCCGGTATGGACGAGGTCGTCCTTGGCGACGTCCTGTGCCCAGGTCTTGAAGGCGGGGTCACCGGCAATCAGCCGCTCGGGCAAGGCCCTGGATTCGCGCGGCGGGAAGGCTGGGTTGGTGTCGACGGTTTTGAGCAGGGACAAAGGATGGCCTTTCTGGTTGGATTTCAATAACCGCGCGACCGGTCGACGAGCCCGATGGGATCGAGCCCGGCGCGGTGGCGCCTGATGTTGTCGATGACGGCTCGCGCGGCGGTCGCGGGCTGGGTGACGCTCGCGATATGCGGGGTCAGGATGACCTTCGGGTGCGACCAGAATTGATGCCCCGCGGACAGCGGTTCGGGATCGGTGACGTCGATTATCGCCGCTGAAAGGTGGTCGCGGTCGAGTGCAGCGACGAGCGCGGCGTGGTCGAGCTGCGGCCCCCGGCCCGTGTGAACGAGCGCTGCGCCTTCGGGCAGTTTCGCGAACAGGCCGGCATCGAGGAAGCCGCGCGTATCCTCAGTCAGCGGCAGCAGGCAGACCAGTATGTCGCTGGTCGCGAGCATCTGCTCCAGCCCGGGCTCACCATGATGGCACGTCACGCCGTCAATCCGCCGCGGCGAGCGGCTCCAGCCGGCGAGGGGGAAGCCGAAGGGCTTCAGCCGGTCGAGGACAGCCTGGCCGAGTTGCCCGAGGCCAAGCACGCCGATCCGCCGCGACCCGGCCTGCATCTGTGGGATGTCACGCCATTGGCCGGCGCGTTGCTGTGCCAGATAGGCGGGCAGGTTGCGATGCAGGGCGAGCACGGCCAGCGTCACATATTCCTGCATCATGCGCACGATGCCTTCCTCGACCATGCGCACGATCTTCACCTGTTCCGGCACTGTATCGAGGCGGAACTGGTCGACGCCGGCGCCAATGGAAAACAGGATCTCCAGGTTCCTGTAGCGCGCGAGGTCTTCTGGTGCGGTCCAGGTGATGAGGTAGCGTACGGCGTCGGGATCGACGGTCGTCGCCTCCATGGCGAAGGGGAGATCGGGCAATTCCTTGGCGAAGGCCTCGGCGAAGACCGCGCCGCGCCGCGCATCGGAATTGAACAGGAACGTCATTGCAGTTCCTCTTCAGGCCGCGCAATGGGCGCCAAGCGCCTCGATCATCCGCTGGCAGGCGGTGAGTTCGCTGGCGAGAATGTATTCGTCCGGCTTGTGGGCGCGGCCGATGTCGCCGGGGCCGCAAATGATCGCGTCGAGTCCGGCGGCCTGGTAGAGCCCGGCTTCCGTGCCGTAGCTGACGGCGGCAAGTGCTGCTTCGCCGGTCAACTCAGGCAGCAGTGCCGCCAGTGTTGCGTCTTGCGGTAGCGATAGCGCCGGATAGGCGCTGATCGGCGTCCATTCGATCTTAAAGCCGTCTGCCGCAATGACCTCGGCCCTGGCTTTGACGAGCGCAAGCAGGCCGGCTGGGTCGACGCCGGGAATGGCGCGCGCCTCCAGATCCAAAGTGCAGATGTCCGGAATGATGTTGACCGACTGTCCACCTGCAATCACACCCGCCTGCAGCGAGGAATAGGTCGGCTCGAAGGCGGAATCGAACGGACCATGCGTCAACCGCTCGGCTTCGCTGACGGCCGCGCTCAGCACATCGGCCATGGCGTGGATCGCGTTGAGCCCGAGATCGGGCCGCGAGGAATGGCCGCTGCGCCCGTGGATGGTCACGCGGGCGGCCGCCTTGCCCTTGTGGCCGCGCACGGCGCGCATGCCGCTCGGCTCGCCGACGATGACGCCGAGCGGCTTGGCGCATAGTTCGGGAAGGCGGGCGATCAGATGCGGCACGCCGCGGCATCCTACCTCCTCGTCGTAGGAGAAGGCGAGGTGGATCGGTCTGGCGAGGCGCTGCCCGGCCATATGAGGTACGGCCGCGAGCGCGGCGGCAAGAAATCCCTTCATGTCGGTGGTGCCGCGTCCATAGAGCCGCTCACCCTCCCGCCGCAGCGTGAAAGGAGCAGAGGTCCATTGCGGCTCGCCAGCGGGAACGACGTCCATGTGGCCGGACAGGATGTAGCCCGGGACATCGGCAGGGCCGATCGTTGCGAAAAGATTGGAGCGGTCGCCTTCCGGCCCTGGAAGGAGGGTGACCTTTATTCCGTATCCCGCGAGGTAGGCCCCGATCCACCCTGCGATGTCGCCGTTCGGCTTGCCGGCAACCGATGGAAAGGCGACGAGACGGTCGAGGAGGTCGAAGACATCCATTTCCAGTCCTCAAAGCATCTGGGTGCGCCGGGATTGGTGCCGTCGACCGTAAGCTGCAACAATTCCTGAGAGCATGTGCGCCTTCTTTCGCGATTGCATGCCGAAAGCGGAAGTGTTTCAGTTGAATCTTGCGTTGGTGCGTGGCTTTCAAGCAAATCGTACCGGTATGGTTGTCTAGCGTTAGGCAGGGGCAGGGCGGCCATTATATGTCACCCTTTTCGCGACCTTTCAGAGGCATGAAATTGAAGCTGTCCGGAAGCTTGAAAATCGATGCCTTTTCAATGCGGATCGCCGACATCGAGGGTGTCGAACTGGACCGGTTGCACGCGCTCTCGCTGTCGGTGGGTTGGCCGCATCGGGCTGAGGACTGGCAATTCCTGCGCGAAACGGGACAGGGCTTCGTGGCGCTCGACGAGATCGGCCGGGTTCTGGGTTCGGCCATGTGGTTCGGGCATGGCGCCGGTTTCGCGACCGTCGGTATGGTCATCACCTCGCCGCGCCTTCAGACACAGGGGGCGGCGCAATGGCTGATGAAGCGGGTCTTCGACAGGATCCCCGGGCGCGATCTGCGTCTCAACGCGACCCGTGCTGCTCGGCGGCTTTATCTCTCGCTCGACTTCCAGCCGGAGAAGACCGTTTATCAATGCCAGGGCGTCGCCCGCGTGCCGGCAACGGGCCGTCCGGCGGAGCCGCGCGGCGATATCCGGACTTTGGACACAAGCGATATTCCGTCAGCGATCGCGCTCGACGCGGCGGGATTTGGCGTGAGGCGAACAGCGCTCATTGAAAAGCTGTTCGCGCATTCGGTCGGCTATGGGCTTTTCAAAGGGAACCAACTGAGCGCTTTCGCGCTGTGCCGGCCGTTCGGGCGGGGCCATGTCGTGGGGCCGGTCGTGGCCGAAAACGATGCCGACGCCGTGGCTATCGTCCGGCCGCACGTGGCCGACCATTCGGGGTCCTTCCTTCGGGTCGACACCCATATGGCCAACGGAGAGTTCGCCGCCTTCCTCTCGCACGCCGCAATGCCGGTCTTCGACACGGTGCTGACCATGTCGTTGGGCAAGCGTCTCGCCGATTTTGTTGCCGGCGGCGGCGCTGTGCCGAAGGCCTATGCTCTGGCGAGCCAAACTCTCGGGTAGTTCGGTGTTCTCGCCGACGAAAAGAGCCGGCCAACATTCAACCAGAGCGCACCAGCGCAAGGCTCCGTGGCTGCCACGACGGAACAGCGCGGCACCAGGACACCAAGGTCGCATCGGGCGGTGTAGGATGGCGGCGGGTGCAAGAAAAAGGCCGTCCACGTAAATGCCGGAGTTGGGACGGCCTTTGTAACAGCAGAATTTAGTAGGCCTTCTTGGGGGCGGCCTTCTTCGCGGCGTGCTTCTTGTGCTTCGCTGGGCACTTGTGCTTCTTCGTCACCTTGCAGGCCTTCACGACGTGCTTTTTGACTGGCTTTTTCTTCGTCATAGCATCTGAGGCCGGCGCGGTGGTGGTTGCGGTCGCCGCGGGGGCGGCCGGCTTGGTGGCAGCATCGGCAGTACTGACGTCGAGAATCGGCATCGAGACAGTCAGCGCAAACGCAAGACCGAGAGCGGAGATGAGGGACTTTTTCATTGTTTCATTTCCTTCTTTGCGGGTCGGTTTTTTAAGTGTCACTCGATCGGATCGACCGGTGTCACTCCAAGCAACTTCAAAGCGTTCGCGAGCATTCGGATTCCCTGCGCCTCCTTCTTCTTGGCGCAGTACCGGTTTCCCTTTCTTTGAAGCGCCTTCGCCGCGGCGACCTGCGTTGCTGCGGCATGGGTTTCGAGGGCTTCATCAACTTGACGGCTGAGATTGCTGCAGCGCTCAGCCCGGGTAATCGCCACCTTTGCGTCGGATACTCCAACCGCGGCCGTGATGAGCAAAATGCCGAGCGACGCACCCATCAAGCTGATCGAGACCCTTTGCATCGCCTTGTCGCAAACCCGAGCAAGTGCTGCCGCAGTGCAGCAGCCGATGAACTGACCCTCCACTCAATTCTACGCCTTAACGATTTCTGGAGTTTTTCTGGTGTGTTTCTGGATTGTGTCTGAGGGCTGCCACGATCAGGGCGCCGGGATGCGAACGGCGCATCGGCCGTACGCGGCAGCGAACGCGCGCTGGCGAGACCGGCAGGGGCTGTAGCCGGGAAGGGAGCGCGTCCAGAGGCGGCGGCGCCAAGTTAGATAATGGGACTATCCATCCTGACATGAATGCGCGAGCCGTCATGTTACGATGCCAATGAACACCAACCGGGCTTGCCATCAAATCAAGGGGAGAAAGTCGCCACGTCCAGTATCAACCGCCGCGCCTTGCTCTTCCACTCCAGCAGCGGCATTTTCGCCTCCATGGTGTCGGCAGCGGCTCACGCAGAGCCGCACCGAGAACGAGTAGCGCCCAAACTGCGGGCATTGATTCAGGCGCACGTGACAGCATACGCCGCGTTTGGCAAGGCCGTCCGCGAAATGGGTTGCAGCAGCCGCGACTATGACCAAGCCGACCGAGAGGAGGAGAGGGCGCTGCTAGCTATCTGCGCTTATCCTGCGGTCATCGAAGGCGATCGTCTTGCCAAGGCCCGATATCTTTTAGAGATCGAGGCGCGCGGTGAGCTCGACCTGCCGGAACAAATACAGGCTCTTCTTCGTTCGACGATGTTAAAGACGTGAGATCGGCCGTGCTGATCAGTCCGCCTGGCCCTCCGGATCGTCCGAAGATCGCCGGGCTGGCAAAGCATGCCTAAGCTTGCGGATGTCCGCTTCGCGCCCAAAAGCGGTCGTTGATGCTCAGAAATCGGCTTCCTGGAAATACTTGGCTTTCAGCCATGTGCTCGATGGTCCGCTCCTGTAGTGGCCATCGGCGCGCTTCGAGACAATGTTCTCGAGCTTGGTCTTCGCGACGGCGTGGGAGATCGCCAGCGCGCTGGCCTCGAAATGTTGGCTGTACTGGACTTTGCCAAGGCCCGCCCCAACCAGGCGACACAGCGTCTGCTTGCGCCGCAGCAGGGGCAAGGAGGCCAGATCGCGGCCGTCGAGATGGAGGATGTCGAACGCAACGAACGCCAGCCGGTTCGGCTCGTACCAAATCGCGGCTTCCAGCGCAGCGCAATCGGCGCCGCCCTGCTCACCTGGTACGATGACCTCGCCGTCGATAATGGCAGCCTGGCATGGCAGATCGACAGCCAGCGCGATGGCCCAGTATTTCGCGGTCCAGTCGCGGCCGTTCTTGCTGTAAAGACGTATGCCGCCCTTATCGATGATGACCTGCGTTCGGTAACCGTCAAAATCGATCTCGTGAACCCATCCCTCGTCTTGGGGAGGCTGCTGGACCCGACTCGCTAACTGCGGCGGAATGAACTCCAGCCGGCCGCCATTGAACTTGGCACGCTTACTCAATGACGCCACCTTTGGACCGGGCAGCGACGGCGTATCGGCACAGGCAGCGCCACATCCCCCCAACCTGGACGCCTGCCGCCTGTGCCGAGCCCCCGCCGAGCCGTTGCAAGCATCTTCGATCGCGGCCGGATTGTCGTTAGCCTCGCATCCATTTACTTATCTTGGCGTACATATCTCGCTGGGGACAGCGCTCTGGTTTCGGCCCTTGGTCGGTTTTCGGACGACCGGGTTAGTCCATCAGAAGCACTACAGCAGGATGCAGCTTCTTCAGATTCGGCAATGATTTCGACTGCCAGGGTATGTCGGGCGTTCCACGCACGATGAGTCTAACGTCGGGATGCTTGCGCACCTCGATGGTAAATTTCGCCAGCAGATTGATGCCGGAGGAGTTGAGAAACTGAAGGTCCTTTAAATTGAGCGTGATGGAGGATGGGTTCGAGGCAAGAACGCTGGCCGCCAAGGCCGTGACAGGCGCACCGGCCTCGGAACTGGCAAGCCGCATCGCGCCGTCGAAAAAAATTTCGCTTCCTTCAACCCACACCCGGTAGTCGTCTGTCTTGATTTCCATAATGTGGCTTCGTTTCATCTAGTTTTGCGTTTGCGAGATCGGAATGGAGGCATAGGTTTCCAAGCAAATCCGATCGCTTTCGTCGGCGGAGCTGAATATCCAGGCCAAGCGTGCGCCATAGTCGCTCATCAGCGTCAGCAATCCGAGACCGGAGCCTGCGACGTCGGGGTTCGCAGCATTCGCTTCAATTCGCTGTATCAGCCGATCCCTGGGGTCGCCAACCGTGATGTCCGCCAGGAGACTTTGGAATTCGGACGCGTTCTCGCCGTCGACATCGTTCGAGACTTTGAGCTTGAAGGAGTCCGAATCCATCGACGCCTCGATCACGATTTCGCCCGGCGCGCGAAACTTGACGGCATTTTCAATGAGCTCGTTGACCAGATACCCGATGCTGTGCCGCATCTCCACGTAGTCATTGCGGGACGACTGAAAGCGCAACGCGAAAAGATCGGCGATGAAGTCAGATGTGGTGGCACAATGACGCCAACTCAAATCGAGAGGCCCGTCGAACAGCCGCACCCGACTGATGCTCTCTTTCATCCCGATTGCAATGTCAGGGGTACCGAACAGCGTTGTCATTCCTATGTGCGCCTTATGATCACAAGGGTAATGTCGTCGTGGATCTTCTGGATGCCGATATGAGCCATCAGATCCTCGATGATACCGGCTTTGATTTCCTCCGCGCTCCTGCCGTGACGGTCTTCCACGCTCTGGCGGAGGCGCTCGAACCCGAACATCTTTCTCTCCTGGTCTTCCGCCTCGGTCACGCCGTCGGTGTGCAGCACGATCACGTCGCCGCTCCCGAATGGGATATCGCGCGTGGCAATGAACGGCGAGATGTCATTCTCCAGACCAACCGGCAGACCCAGATCAATCGTATCGATGCGCTCGACTTCCCCATCTGCGCGCATGACCAGCACGTCCTCGTGCTGGCCGGAGAGCGTCACCTGCTCGTCCTCGAAGTCAAGGAAGGCCAGCGAGAGATGCTTATCGGTCTTCGTCCGCTCGATGTTCTTGTAGATCGCTCTGTTCAGCCGATCCAGAAACCGGTGCGGATCCCCCTCGTTGGTCTCCTGCAGCGCGCGTGCGACGGATTGGACCATCAGCATCAGTACACCGCTCTCGAGACCATGGCCTGTCACGTCGCCAATGCCGATCTTGACCCGTGATCCGTTCTGCAGGACGTCGTAGTAGTCCCCACCGACCTCGTCCGCTGGCCGCATATAGGCTGCGATCTCCAGTCCCGGGATCGCTTCGAGTTCGACTGGCTTCGGCAGAACCATCATCTGGATGTGCCTGGCAACCGCGAGCTCGGCACCGAGGCGGACGTTTTCGTCGCGCAGCTTTTCGTTGAGCGCGGATATCTCCTGATTTGCGTCGCCGAGTTCTCTGGTTCGTTCGTCGACGAGCTGCTCGAGGTTTTCAGTGTGAAAGCTGATCTCTTCGGCCATGCGGTTGAACGCAATCCCAGCCGCTCCAACCTCGTCGCGCGTTGGAATGTTAACCCGCACGGAGTAATCCTTGGACTGCAGTCGCTGAGCGGCGCTGGCAAGCGCCCTCAGGCCCGCGGTGATCCGCTTGGAAATTCCGAGCACGGCCGCAAAGACGATCAGAAGCGAAACGATGATCGCGCCTATCTGAAAGAGCAGGATACGGTTGGTCGCGCGCGAAATGCTCTCCTGTGCGGCGAACAGGGACGCGTAGATCTCTCGTTCGGGAACGACGATGCCGACCGACATGGCTTCGGACTTGATCGGCCCCGAACTCCATAGATTGGTCGGCTTCAATCCCTTGAGGACTACAATGTAGGGAACGCGTTCGCCGTTGTTGTCGAGCGTAATGTGCTGAATGACACCATCATTGTTCCGGTCCAGGGGCAGCGACGCGATGGCCGGCTGCGTGCTTCCCCGCAGGGACCTCTCCAGGCCGGTCACGCCCTGCGTGCCGGCATCGCTCGATGACCTCAGGCCGATAATCGCCTGGCCCGACGGATTGATCGCGACCACGTTCCCAGTCGACATCGTCAGGAAGCCGAAGCCGGTATCGGCGATCTTCACGCGCTCGACGACTTCCGCAAGCTGGTCGAGGGTTATATCCGCCCCCGCCGTACCGGCGATGCCGGTGCGATCGCGCGTCCATAGCGGGTGGAAGAAGCTGACGATCAGCTTGCCGGTGATGGCATCGGTGTAGGGTGCCGTCTGGGTAATATCGTCAGGGACCGGGCGGGAAGCCGGATCCCTGGCCCATTGCTGCCAGGACCCATAGATCCCTGGAAAGAAGAACTCCCAGAACTCCGCCTTGTTGTGGCCTGGATAGAGCCGGTCGAAGGTCTGTGCCTGGTCCGTATACGGCACCGTCCTGAAGATTGGTCGCTCTTTCGGGCCGATGTAGTACATCTGCAGCTTGGACGGTCCGCTCGCCATGAGAGTCGGCGCGACGAGATCGATCACGGTACTGTCTTCTATCTCTTTTTGAACGCCTGGCAGCGGAGTGTGGTCGGCGCTCAGCAGGTAGCCCCAGACGCTGATCACAGAAGGCGCGCCCGGCAGGTTCTGCGCCCAATTCCCCTTCGCGTCGTAGACGACCTTCACGGAACCCGGCTCTTCATGCGCAAGCGTCGTTCCGACCTGTTGCTGTCTCGCCGGATCGTCGATCTGGGCCTGCAGCACGCCGGCGAGCGCTTTCACGTCGCCATGAACCCGATCAAGCAGCAGGTCCACACTCGACGCCGTCGAGTCGGCATAGGAACGAATGTATTCCTGGTTCGCGGTCGTCAGGCCTTCACCGACCTCCGACGTTGCATCGCGCGACAGCTTTTGGACATTCCAAAGCGCCAGCCCACCGCTCAGTAGGAGGTCGAACAGCACGGCGCCGCCAACGACCAATACAAATTTCGCCCGAAAGGAGCGCAGGCCGAAACGCGGCGTCTGCTCATTGTCGGCTTTCATTGTGGTCTTCGCCCCGAGGCCACCCAGATCGGCCAGCCCGCGTAACCCTTGGGGTGAAGCGCAGCGAAAATGTGGTCCTGGAAGCCCCGCCGGAACCGTGCGACGAATTCCGGGTCATCGCCGCGTCTGGCCGCCATCTCGCCCGCATAGACATCCGCCCAGGCCGCGATGACATCGGCGAAGTCCTGCGGATCGCCGTCCAGGTTGGTGACCATGAAGGTTTCGACCCGTATATCTTCGAATCCGGCTTCGACCAGGTATCGCCGACTCTTCGGTCCAAGCTCGACGTCCATCTCAAAGTGCGCAAACAGCTTCGCCACCTCGTTGTAGGTCCAGCGAATGCTTTCGGCGCGAGGCTCGCCAAGGCAATGCGAATTCTTCTCGTTGGTGATGTAGACCCGGCCGCCCGGTTTGCAGATGCGATAGAGTTCCTTGAGGATGAGTTCGGGTCGGTTGAAGATCTGAAGGGAATGCCGGCAGGTGACCAAGTCGAACTGCGCTTCGTCGAGCAGCATTTCCGACGCATCGCCATAGGTATATTCGATGCCGCGGATATCGAACTCCTGCATCACCTGTCGGGCATAGGCGAGGCTGGACATGGAGTGGTCCAGGGCGACGATCCGCGATGGCTGGAATTCCTTCTGCACAAGCACGGCGAAATCACCGATCCCGCAACAGATGTCGGCCATGACGATGCCGGGTTTCATGCCGTGTCGCGGCAAGATTGCGCGCTCGTGGCGCCAGGTCATCTTTGTCTGCGTACGCAGGATGGGAACGAAGCCGCCTTCCTCGAGGAAGCCCTGCCCCGGATAGAATTGGGTGTCGTACTCCGCGACCTCTATGTTCGGCTCGATCGCGTTCAAGTGACCAAATTTCCGTGACGTCCATCCAACGACGCTTGAGGTGACGACGACGAATTTCAAATCCGGTCGAGCGCGGCAGGTGTCAAGAATGATCCTCGAAAAGGCATGAAATGCAGCGTTGTTCATCTGCGTCAGGCGTCTGACATTGATGTAAAGAACGCCGCGCACACGGCCGATCGCATCGCGGAGCAAGGCTATGCTGGGCGCAAGCTCATCGATCGCCTGGGGCCGGACGACCCCCGATATGGAGAACTCCTGATTGTTGGCGTCGTAATGCGCCTTGAAACGCGGGAGGAGGCTGTCGGGGCGCAATTTTATAAGCCCTCAAGCGGAATATCCACGACAAGCTTGATCGCATCGCCGTCGGCTTCCTCTACCTTGAGTGTCGCGTCGTAGTCGACGGCCAGTTCGAGGAGCAGGATCTCCCGAGTGGGCGCTAGATCCCCGGATACGGAGTTGAGATATCGCTCCCTGGCTTCGGACCCCGCGACCTGCGCCACGGCTTCCTCGTAGAACCGGCGTTCCTCCGGCACGCATGGAAATGTCAGCTCGATCCTGTCCGTCGCGCCTTGACGGGACACCCTGCATGCCAGTTCGCCGTCGGTATGGCGCGTGCGAAAGGCGACCTCCAGCAATTCGTTGAAGGCGGAGGAAAAGAGATTTGAGTGGCGGACCGAATCGGACCTGTTTTGCCCGATCATCCGGGCCATATAGGTCGAGACATAGTCGCAGTGCCTCCAGGTGGAGACAAAAGCGTTCATTTCCATGTCGATCTGGATCATCGGCTCGAAGGTCGGCTCGCCGGCCAGGTCGTGATGAACAGCTCCCATCGGCATCCTCCCTATTCATCCGTATTCGAGCACTGATGCGGCGACAGCCTCCGAGGCGGAAGACTTCGCTGCGGCCCTTGGATGAACCAGTCTCGCACTGACGTTAGAATTGCGCGGTATCTACCTCGAACGTTTCTACAAATCTCGACTTCATCGTTAACAAAGGGTGCAAGGCGCTATAGCGCCCGATTTGATTCCTCCATTGCCCGCAGCACCTTCCGCGGCGACCGCCTGATGAAATCCCTGGTTGGCTCGGCTCCGAGCGGCAGTCCCAGGAAATTGCCTTGCAGGCAATCGCAATTCTCGTTGATCAGCCACCGCGCCTGGCCTGACGTCTCCACCCCCTCGGCGGTGACGCTTATTCCCAGGCCGTGCGCCAGATTTATGATCGATCGCACGATCGTCTGGCTTTTGAGATCCGTCTCCAAGTCCGCGATGAAGTACTGATCGATCTTCAAGGTGTCGAAGGGAAAGTTCTTAAGGTAGCTCAGCGACGAATAGTAGGTGCCGAAATCGTCTAGCGAAATTCGTATTCCCAGCACATTCAGCGTATTCAACGTATCGATATTGTCGACCGTCTTCTCGAGAAGCACCGTTTCGGTTATCTCAAGCTCAAGCCGCTCGGCCCGGATTCCAACGGCGTCGATGATCTGAGCGACAGTGTCGGTCAGCGAACCGCTAAGGAACTGAGCCGGCGACAGGTTAACCGCGACCGTAAGCGAGGAAGGCCACGTCAACGCCTGGCGACAGGCTTCCTCAATCACCCATCGTCCAATCTCGTCCATCAGCCCGTCGGCTTCGGCGATCGGTATGAACACGCCGGGCCGAATGATCCCGACCTCGGGGTGCCGCCACCGCAGCAGCGCTTCAAAACCGATCACCAACGAAGGCGGCCGAATGAGCGGCTGATATTCAAGGTAGAGCTCGTCCCGTTCCAGCGCCGTTCGAAGGCTGCGCCGCAGATTCTCGCGTTGCTCGAGCAAGAGCAGCATCGAACGGTTGAACGTTCGAGCGCAACCGCGCCCATCCGTCTTGGCTGCGTAAAGAGCAATGTCGGCGGCTTTCATCAGCTGTTCGCCATCGGTCCCGTGCTCCGGCCCGAACGCAATTCCGATGCTCGAGCCGACGAAGACGGGAATGCCGTTGATGACGAACGGCTCCTTGAACGCATCCACCAGCGATCCGGCGAGGCGCTCTGCTTCCTCGGGCTGCGCCTTTCCCAATTGGATGACAGCGAACTCATCGCCGGCATACCGATACGCCGATTCGCCGTCCCGCAGCGCGTCGCGGATTCGGCCTGCTGCGAGTTGAAGGAGCGTGTCGCCCGCTCCATGGCCGAGCGTGTCGTTGACCGCCTTGAAGTCGTCGAGGTCGATTTGCAGCAGGGCAGCTTTCGGCTTTGATCCGCCGACGGCGGTCAGCGCCTGCTGCAGCCGCTCGCCGAAACGCCGCCTGTTCTCCAGCCCGGTCAGCACGTCGTGCGTCGCCTGATGGAGCAGAATTACATGTTCCTGCTCCTCCGCCGCACTCCGCCTGCCATGCTGCCGCGATTCGATGATGCCTACACCATTTGCAGAGCCGAAGACGAAAACGGACCGGGGAGCCTCGCCTGACGATCGCGGCAATTCAATGTTTGCCGGAGAGCCGCCCTGGAACACACGAAGAAATTCGTCGCGACACCTCGCATCGAGGAAGCCAGGGTAGACCTCCCAAATGGCGGCACCCGGCGTCACTGCGCCTCCGCAGATGTCTTTGAGACTGGCTGCGTAGTGCGTCAGGCGGAAGTCGCGGTCATAGAACGATACGAGATCGGCGGTGTTCGACAAGAGGTCGGCGAGAAGCGATTCGTCGGCACGTGGGGCGCTAGCGGGTGCCCCCTTACTCTCCTTGCCGGCGCCTGACGCCTTTGGATGCAAGTGTCACCTCCATAGGCGGTGTCAATGTGCGTCCCCCAGTCTAGAAATAGCATGACTGTCGAACTTGGCAAACTTTCAACGCGCGTTCTCAACAAGCGGCATGCGCGACGCAGTTACGATGTAAGCTCCGCAGTGATTGGCGTTGTATTATCGACAATGGTTAATAGTCACAGTTCGTTGACAACCGGAATTGCCGCAAATTTGGCCATTCTAAAGAGCGCACGTCGGACGTGATTCAAAATATTGTGATTCGTAAGGCGGGACTGCCTGCGCGCGCCGGCAAGCCTGTTTCGAGCGCGCCATCCCAGCCATCGCCCAATCCCGAATCAACTGCCGAGCGCCTTTAGCCAACCTTCAAAGGATGGGGCCTTCTCATGTTCGACAGGCGAGACAGAGGAGGTGGGGTGGGGCAACCCCGTGGAACTTCGGACCTCGCGCGGGCTGTAACCGAATTCCTTGCTGAATGCCCGGCTGAAATTGGCCCCCGAACTAAACCCCACGGCTTCCGCAATATCGGCAATGCGCCGGCTGTCCGCCGAATCGCTAAGCGCAACATGGGCGGCCAGAAGTCGGCGACTTTGTATGTAGTGGAGAACACCACCGCTCGGTTCGAACAACTGATAGAGACGAGAGCGCGATACGCCGAGCGCCCGGCACATCGAATCCGGGGTCAGATGAGCCGCATCCAGATTGTTGTGGACGTATCGGCGCGCTCGCTCCATCAGCGCGACGCTCGCCAATTGTTCGGTGGCTGCCGATTGGTCCGCCTGGGGCGAGAGGCAGGCAGTGATCATGCTGCGTGTTGCGTGCACGATACGAGGCAGATCATCAGCCGTGAGACTGCTCAGCCTGGCTTCGATGCTGTTGACGTAGTCGAGCAAGAGGTTGGCAAAGTTGCCGGACAGAATTGAATTGTTCTTTGCGTCCAGGGTCGCCGTCGCCTGGGCGAACAGATCACGCGGCAAATAGACAAACAGGCTTTCGGATTCCGTTGTCCTGCCGCGAAACGGGTAGCCAAGCGATCTGATCTCCAATTTGCCCGGCTGGTTTTCCGCAACGCGGCGATCGACCTCCGTCCACGACCGGCCATTCCGTAGCAAGGCGATATACCAGTGATCGATCGAGCTGGACCGAAGCTTTGCGGAAGAACGCAGATAGCTATGCGCCGGCGCGCGCTGTTGGACAATCAGCATGCCACCGAGGTTCCAGGTCACATGGTCAGCGGGAAAGCCATCTTCGCGCGATTTGTCATCCGCCAACTTGACCTCGACAAGCGGTGCCATGAGTGCCTGCCAGGCGGCGAACTGATCCGGCGGCGCCAGTTCGCGCGTTGAAAACGCCAAGGGTTTGAGCGCCGGCGGAAGTGAGGTTGCAACCTCACGGTCTGCTTCGTCAGGTTGAGCTTCGCGCGGCCAACGACGTCGATCACGTTCCGGCGACTGCCGCGCACGCGCCTCGTCCTGTTTCTTAGCGTCCATCGCAGGGTGCCATATCCGAATCCGGTATGCCCGCGCCCATCCTCAATCATGTGGTGTGCGCCAGGCATCTGGCAAGACCGGTGGGGCTGGAGTCCACAGAAGCTGTCCCATGCTGGGTGGCAGTAAGAAATGCATTCCGAGATAAGTTTCTGGATGCGGAGCTAACGACACTCTTCAACCTCGTGCGTATAGAATCTGGCACCGTGAAAGCGTAGTTGAGGAGACCACGAAATGAACGCAAAGCTGAAAGGAGAAGCTCGCCGGAAGATCATTCTCGATGGGTACTTTAACAACGAACCCTTGAAAGATATTGCGGCAAAGCTCGGATGCTCGCTGGCGAGTTTGAAAGTCAGCGCCAGCAAACTCGGCTGCACCAGAACCCCAAAAGAGGCGGCGGATTTCCGGCGGGGTTTTCACGTACCGGAAAACAAGCGGCAAGACTATTACCAACTGATGACATCCGGGCAATACAGATCTCGCGAGTGCGCCCAGATTCTAGGAATACTAATACCATAGTCGTGATGTATTGATTAGTACGGCAATAAGATTGCGAGCAATACCATCGCTCGAGCTTCAGTGATACAAGCCCGCCGCAAAGCACGGACGGCGGACCCTGAAAGGTTCGCTCAAATGCTGCGTCAGCGTTTCAATCGCACCTGTCTTAGCCCTCTCGATCTGGCTGTTTGCGAACGCGTCTTCAATCAGGTTTGCGCGGATGAACGGCTCGATCCCTTGGACCCGGACGCCGAAATTCTGGCGGTGATGGTTGTGGCAATTTATCGAAATGCTCACACCAGCGAACGCGAACTGCTGGAGGCGGTCAGATCTCGCCGGCAAAAGAACGCGGGAACCCCGCAATAGTGCATGTCGCCGAGGACGCGCGCTATGAATAGTCCGGCAGCCGCAAGTTATTCGATTGAGCTCTTCAAGAACTGCTCGAACACAAATCGTTTGCTGTCTCGCACGCTGCTTTCAATCGACTTCGCCTTGGCCTGATGCGCGGCGATCGCGCTGGCCAGCATGCAGCCCGTCCCGCGCATCGAACCGGCAAGCCGGAGCATGTCGAAACGAACCGGTTCCCCGTCGGATGTCAACAGCATGTCTGTTGATGTTGCCCCCGCCGCATGTCCGCCCTTGATGAGCAGGGCCGCGGCCCGGCCGCAAGCAATCGCCTTCCCTGCCGCAGCACTTCTTCGTCGTTGACGGCCAATTCCGAGCCGGCCAGCACCGCCAGTTCAATGAGATTCGGCGTGATCAGACGGCAAAGCGGCATGAGATCACGCTTCATGACTTCGACAGCATTCGGTTCCACCAGATCGGACATGGCTTCTCTGCGCCTCAATCTCGGCCGTTGAAGCCGGCTTGCATGTTCCTGAAGCGGACATCATCAACAACAAAGCGAACGTGTCGCGTACAACGTTATCCAGCGGTCTCCTGCTCCATCTCTTTCATGTCCTGAAAACGGTCGGCAATCCGCGGGTGGACGCGGCCGCCGTCGGCGGCGCCGATGGCCACGACGATCTCGTCGGCGGCCGGGCCGTCGGCTATCTGGAAATTGGCGGTGATGAAATGCGAGCGGCGGCCGTTCTCGCTCTTGTGCATCATCGGCAGCGACAGCAGGGCGCCCGGCGCGTTGCGCGTGTTGCAGAATTCGAGATAGGTCGTGCCGCCGACCGCGTCGCGGAAGACATTGCCGAAGCGCAGCGTGTGGATCATGGCCGAGGCGTGCTCGATCTCGCCTGCCACCCCAACGGCCGCGGCCTTGCCATAGCTCTCGATACGCTCTGCCGGCATAAGGCCGAGTAGGCGGTGCGTAAGCTCATGCCCCAGCCGAGGTGCGATGGCCACGATCTCCGGCCGTAAATTCTCGACGAAGCCGCGCCCGGCCCATGGATTGCGCAGGACGGCGGCAACGACGATCGATGTTACCGGCCTGGCACCCGCCTTGCCGCCTTCGATGCGCACTTCCTCGATGAAGGTGCAGACTTTTCGCAATTCCATGATTTTGGGCCCCGTTGGTGGAAGTCCAGCCTAGTAAGGCCCAAGGGACTGGTATTCCTCCGGTTCGTAGGAAGAATCGGCGTGCACCCCGCTTGGAAGCGGTGTAGCGTTCGTATATCCGCGAGGGCTTAATTTAGCTCTTCGCGAGGCGGAAGACCGGGCGTGGACCACGAGTCGCAAATTCTCTCTTTGCGGGACGCCGCCAGCCTTATCAATTCGGGTGGCGATCTCCAGTCCGTGCTGCGCGACCTCGTGCTGGCAGCCTGCCGTCATGCCAAATGGACCCTGGGCTCGATCATGAGCATCGATGCACCGCATGGCCACGCCTATGTCATCGTGCGCCACGACCCGACGCTCATTCAACGTACATTGCCGGACCGCTGGGAACTTGCGACCAGTCCGTCGATCGTCGCGCTCAATCGCAACGAGCCCGTCTATATCAGGGACGCGCGTGTATCCGAGGAGTTTCCCGGCTATCGCCGCGAGGCGTTCGAGCGCGACTATCGCAGCGTTCTCGTCATGCCGATGAACTGCGTCGACGAGGACGGCCGGCCGATGGTGCTGACGGTGGTCTCGCGCGAAATCACCGAGGTGAGCGCCGAGGATATCGCCTTCATCGGCATGATCGTGCATCTCGGCGAGATCGCGGTGGAGAAGCAGCATCGCCTGCGTCAGGAGAAGCAGGCCGGCGAGCGACTGCAGCGTGCCCTGCTGGCGCACACCACGCTTTTGCAGCAGGCGCTGTCGGAAGGGGCAGTTGCCGCGCTCGCCGACAAGGTCGGCGAGCTCTTACCCAATCCGGTCGTGGTCATCGATTTCCACGCCAATCTGATCGTCGCCGGTCGCTCGCCGAGCGAAGCGCACTTCGATGCAGCGTCCTGGCAGCAGGCCGTGGCCGGTCCGCTCAACCGGCAGATCGTCAAGGTCGCGCGCGGTGCGCCCGAAGCGCGCCAGAACGAGACGCTGTTCGTCGACGACGGCAAGCACCGGCTCAGGCTTTCGGTGCGTATCGAGCCGCTTACCATCGATGACGAAGTGGTTGGCGCGCTGATGATTTTTCCGACGCCGCAGCAGTCCGGCCAACTCGACCAGATGCTGCTGGACAGCGCCAAATTCGCGCTCAGCGTGCAGATGATGCGCAGCTTCGTCCGCTTCCGCTTCGAGACCAGGTCGCTGACCGAGCTTTTCCTGGAGGTCGTGGAGCGCCGCTGGCGCGATGAGGCCGATATCGTCAACCGCGCCCGCCGCTTGGGCGTCGACCTGACGGCGCCGCAAAGGCTGATCGTCGTCGACTACGCCGATGCGGCGAAGGACGGCAGCGGCGCCGATCCGCATCATGCCCTGGTCCGGCTGCTGGAACAGACAGGCGTGGCCGGCACCGTTATCGCCGTTGAAGGCGGCCTTGTCTGTCTCGTCGCAGACGATATCGGGCAGGACGGCATACGCGTGGGGAAGTTGCTCAACAAAATAGCCTCAGAGCTTGGCCGCTATTTCGAGCGTGAGCCGGCGATCCTGGGTTCTGAAGTGTGCACCTCGCTGGCCGATTATCCGACCGCGTGGGACCGTTGCCGCCGCATGATCCGCATCGGCCGTTCCTTCGGACGCACCGGCGTCTTCGCCGGCCAGGACTTCGGTCCGCTGCCGATGCTGGTCGCCGCCGCCGACGTGCCCGACGTGCGCAACTTCGTCGACAAAAGCGTCGGCGCGCTGATCGCGCATGACCGCGAGCACGGCACGCCCTATCTGGACACCCTGTTCGCCTATCTGCGCGAAGGCTGCCGCAGCCAGGCCTGCGCCGACGCCATCGGGCTGCATGTCACCACCTTGCGCTATCGCCTGTCACGCATGGAGGAGCTGTTCGGGATCAAGCTCGACACGCCCGAACAACGCTTCGCGGTCGAGCTGGCAATCCGCCTCAGCGGCATCATCGACAGCCGCGTGCCGGCAGCCCGCTAAAGCGCGTCGCGCTGAACCGGATTCAGGCGACGCGCTTTAAGTCTTTGTTTTGATGCATGTCGTTGTCCCAGAACCGCTGCACACTTCTGGGCGACATGCATTAAACCACTCCATCTCAAGATCGCTGCCGCCACATCGCATCCGCGCCGGGCACGGGCTCGTCGCGCTCGTGCTTGCTCGGGATGGCAGCAGCCTGTCGCGAAGTCTTTCCTACAGATCGGAGGAAGAACCGGTGCCGGCACCTGCCTAGCTTCCATCCCGCACAATGGAGGAAGCAATGGCGGACGCGGTGGCACAAAGGACGATCGACCCGATCGCTTTGCGTCGTGCCTTCGGCACCTTCGTCACCGGGGTTACCGTCATCACCACGCGCGATCGCGACGGCAATCCGCGTGGCATGACCGCCAATTCCTTCACCTCAGTTTCGCTCGACCCGCCGCTGCTCCTGGTCTGCGTCGGCAAGTCGGCGGCGAGCTTTCCGGCCTTCAACGAAACTCAGTCCTTCGCGGTCAATTTCCTGCATGAGGGGCAGGTGGATGTCTCGTCGGCGTTCGCCTCGAAGTCGGCCGACAAATTCCAGTCGGTCAAACATGACCGCGCGCACACCGGCGCGCCGGTCCTCACCGACAGCCTGACTTGGTTCGACTGCACCGTTCACAACCGCATCGAGGCCGGCGATCACATCATCCTGATCGGCCGGGTCCAGGCCTTCGGAACCAGCCCGTCGGCGCCGCTCGGCTTCTGCCGCGGCCGCTACGCCAGCGTGAAGGATCCGCTGCCGGCCGGTTGGCTGGCCTCGCAGGACATGATCATCGGCTATCTGGTCGAAGCGGGGAACCGCATCCTTCTGCGCGGCGACGGCAAGGGCGGCTGGGTGCTGCCGACCGCGCAGCGCCGCAAGGCCGACAGCCGGCTCGTCCTCGATGGAGGCGAGGCGTTGAGCCTCGTTCCTGAAAACACCTTCCTCTATTCGGTGTTCGACGTCGCCGATAGCGATCCCGGCTACCTGATCTACCGCGCCGAGCTCAACCGTGAGAGCACTGAAGCCGCACTGCCGGACGGTCACGCCTTCTTTGCCGTCGATGCGCTGCCCTACGAAAAGATCACCACGCACGAGCTGCGCGCCATGCTGCGCCGCTATGCGCGCGAGCGCCAGGACAAGCGCTTCGGCATCTACATGGACACCGGCGACGGCGGCCGCGTCGCCATGATCGACGGCCAGTCGCAATCGTGGACGCAGGCCGCGTCCGAATGATGATCCACGCAGGACTGACAGCATGAAAACGACGGTCGGATCGCTCGAAGGCTCACGCCAGGACCTGTTCATCGACGGCGCGTTCGTAGCGCCGAAGCAGGGGCAATATATCGACAGCTTCGACCCGACTACCGGCAAGCCCTGGTACCAGTTTGCCGAGGCCGACGCCGAGGATGTTGGGGCGGCCGTCGAGGCAGCTCGAGCCGCGTTCGTCAATCCGGCCTGGCGGCGCATGACCCAGACCGACCGCGGCAAGCTCGTCCGCCGGCTGGCGGAGCTGGTGCTGGAGCACGCCGACGAGCTCGCGCTGATCGAGACGCGCGACAATGGCAAGCTGCTCAAGGAAATGCGGGCACAGATGCGCGCCATGCCCGACAGCTACACCTATTTCGCCGGCATGGCCGACAAGCTGCTCGGCGACACCATTCCCGTCAACAAGCTCGACATGCTGAATTTCAATCTGCGCGAGCCGATCGGCGTTGTCGGCATGATCACGCCGTGGAATTCGCCGCTGATGCTGCTCACCGGCACGCTGGCGCCATGCCTGGCGCTCGGCAACACGGTGGTCGTCAAGCCGTCCGAGCACGCCTCGGCTTCGACGCTCGCCCTGGCCGAGTTGATCATGGAGGCCGGGTTTCCCGCCGGCGTCGTCAACGTGGTGACCGGCACCGGCGCCGTGGCGGGCGACGCGCTGACCCGGCATCCAGGCATCGCCAAATTCGTCTTCACCGGCTCGACCGGAACCGGGCGCCGGATTGCCGCCAACGCGGCGGAGAACCTCATCCCCTGTTCGATGGAGCTCGGCGGCAAGTCACCCCATGTCGTCTTCGGCGACGTCGATATCGAGCATGCCGTCAACGGCGTCGTGTCCGGTGTCTTCGCGGCCGCGGGCCAGACCTGCGTCGCCGGCTCGCGTTGCTTTGTCGAGGCGAGCGCCTATGACCGCTTCGTCGAGGCGCTGGTCGAGCGCACCCGTCGCGTTCGGGTCGGGTTGCCGATGCAGGAGGACACCGACATCGGCCCGCTGGCGCTGTCGGCGCAGCTTGCCAAGGTGGAAACCTATGTCGCCTCGGGCGTGCGCCAGGGCGCCCGGATCGCGGCCGGCGGCAAGCGGCCGCAGGCGGACGAGCTCGCGGGCGGCTGGTATTTCGAACCGACCGTCATGACCGATGCCGACAACGGCATGGAGTTCATGCAGGAGGAGCTGTTCGGTCCCGTCGTCGGCGTCATTCCGTTCTCGTCGGAAGACGAGATGATCCGGCTCGCCAACGACACACGCTATGGGCTCGCCTCCGGCATTTGGACACGCGATATCAACCGCGCCCTGCGCTTCGCCAGGAATGTCGAGGCCGGCACGGTCTGGATCAACACCTATCGCGCGTCCTCCTTCATGTCCGCCAATGGCGGCTTCAAGGAGAGCGGCTACGGGCGGCGCGGCGGCTTCGACGCCATGGAGGAGTTCTCGCGCTTGAAGAACGTCGTCATCGACTATTCGGGCGCCATGCAGGACCCGTTCGTCATCCGCCTTCGCTGACCATAACCCGACGCAACGACCGGGAGACCGACATGAAATTCGCCGTATCGCTGACCATGGAGCGCTTCTCGCCCGACATCCCGATGGAAAGGGTGAAGAGCAATCTGCTGGAACTCGCGCGCATGGCCGACGAGGGCGGCTTCGAGACGCTATGGACAGCGGAGCACCACACGATCGAATGCACGATCTCGCCCAATCCGCTGATGACGCTCACCTGGCTGGCTCAGCACACCGAGCAGATAAGGCTCGGCACCTCGACGCTGGTCGCGCCCTATTGGAGCCCGATCCGGCTGGCGGGCGAGGCCGCGCTTTGCGACCACCTGACCGGCGGGCGGCTGGAGTTCGGCATCGCGCGCGGTTCCTACCAGTATGAGTTCGACCGCATGGCAGGCGGCATGCCGCAGCAGGAAGGCGTCGCCTATCTGAAGGAACTGGTTCCGGCCGTGAAGAAACTGTGGGCCGAGGATTATGCCCATGACGGGCACTATTGGAAGTTTCCTTTAGCCGCCGGTGTGCCGAAGCCGCTGCAGAGGCCGCATCCGCCGGTCTGGGTCGCGGCGCGCGATCCCGGCACATTCGATTGGGCGGTCGGCATCGGCGCCTCGATCCTGTCGACGCCCTTGTCGGCGCCGGCGGCCGAGATCGCTGTGCTCGGCGAGAAATTCCGCAAGGCCGTCGCCGATCATCCGGAGGTGCCACGTCCGCGCCTGATGATGCAGCGCCGGACCTGCGTCTACGAACGGGAACAGGATTGGGAGGTGGCGGTTGGGCATGCCATCGACTACGGCCGCGCCTTCGAGAACTTGTTCCAGAACATAGGCACTGTGAACAACGGCTTCCCCGAAGCGGTGCCCTACGAGAGCGTCAAGGGTAAGGACAACTACAATCCCGAAAACATCCGTCGCAACCTCATGTTCGGCACGCCGGACGAGGTGATCGAGAAACTGCTCGACTATGAGGCGGCGGGCGTCGATCAATATTGCCTCGGCCTCACGTTCAACCTGCCGTTCGAACTGCAGAAGAAGACGATCAAGCTGTGGGTCGACGAGGTGATGCCGATCTTTGCCGCGCGCGAGCGCGACAAGGCGCGCCAGGCAGCGAGGGCGTGACCATGGCGCGCTCGGGCCAGCTCGACGTCGAAGGCGTGCTGCTCAACTGGCGTCTCGAGGGCGAGGGCGGCGTGCCGCTGGTCTGCATCCACGGCGTCGGTTCCTATCTCGAAGCCTGGAATGGCGTGGCCGACCGGTTGAAGAACCACTTCGCGGTGCTCACCTTCGACCTGCGCGGCCATGGCCGCTCCAGCCGGGTCAAGGGCCGCTACGAGATCGACGATTTCGTCGGCGAGACGCTGGCGCTGGCCGATCATCTGGGGTTTTCGACTTTCAATCTGGCCGGGTTTTCGCTGGGTGGCCTTATCGCGCAGCGGCTTGCGCTGACGCATGCCGAGCGGCTGGAAAAACTGGTGCTTTTGTCGACCGTCGCCGGCCGTACGCCCGAGGAGCGGCAGGCGGTGCGCGGCCGGCTGGCGGCGCTGATGGCGAGCGACGCCTCGGCGCATCACGCCGCCTCGCTGTCGCGCTGGCTGACGGAGGATTTCCAGGACCGGAACCCGGAGATCATCGCCGAGCTGCGCGGGCGCGACGCCGAGAACGACCGTGACTGTTATGCCGCCGCCTACCGGGTTCTGGCCGAAACCGATTTCGGCGGCATCCTCGATCGCATCACCTGCCCGACGCTGATCGTGACCGGCGAGGACGACCAGGGCTCCAGCCCGCGCATGGCGCGGCTGATGCACGAACAGGTGCAGGGTTCCGAGCTCGCCATCCTGCCCGGGCTTCGCCATTCGATCCTGATCGAGGCACCGGCCCAAGTTGCCGCCGTGATGGGCGACTTCCTGTCGGGCGCCGGTCGGACGAAGGGAGTTGCCTCTCATGGCTGACAGCGCCGGCTTTCCCTGTGATCGGGGGAAGGGGAACGGCAAACATCCTCCGCGGCATCGGAAGACTGGAGCGGCCAGCCCGTCGCTAAATCCGCATGCTTTTTGGGGGAGCACGCCGGCCCGGCCAGCACGAAATTGCGGGTCATGACCAGACAGAAAGATCGTGACCGCATGGAACTGAACAACAACAGGGGAATAGAGACATGACATTCTGGAACAGACGACAGCTGACGATGGCCGCTGTGGCGCTTGCGCTTGGCGCATATCCCGCCCACGCCGGGGCTGTGCTCGACCGCGTGACTTCAGCCGGCACGCTCAAGGTTGCGACAGACGCTAATTGGGCGCCGCAATCCTTCATGAATGCCAACAATGAGCTCGACGGTTTCGACGTCGACGTCGCCAAGGAGATCGGCAAGCATCTCGGCGTCAAAGTCGAGTTCGTCACACCCGGCTGGGACATCATCACGGCAGGCAACTGGGCGGGGCGCTGGGACATGCATGTCGGTTCAATGACGCCGACCAAGAAGCGCGCCGAGATCTTCGATTTCCCGGCAGTATACTACTACACGCCGGCGGCGGTCGCCGTGCACAAGGACAGCAAGGCCAAGACGCTTGCCGACCTCGACGGCAAGGTGGTTGGCGCCACCAGCACCTCCACCTTCGAAGCCTATGCCAAGAAGGAACTGACGCTCGACGCCGCCGGCGCGCCGCCATTCGAGTACAAGCTCAACCCGAAGGAAGTGCATTCCTACGAGAACTCGACCACCGCCTTCGACGACCTGCGCCTCGGCGACGGCGTGCGGCTGGACGCGGTGGTTTCCTCGCTTCCGTCGATCCTCGATGCGGTGAAGGCCGGCTATCCGATCAAGCAGGTCGGCGAGCCGGTGTTCTACGAGCCGCTGGCGATCGCCATCGAGCATGGCGATCCGGAACTGTCGGCCAAGATCGCCGACGCCGTGAAGGCGATGAAGGCGGACGGCACGCTGAGCAAGCTTTCGGAGAAATGGTACGGCCAGGATTATTCGAAGACGAACTAGTCCCTCCAAGGGCGGCCTGCCATTGGCGGGCCGCCGAACCGCCGGTGCTCAAATATGCTCTACCCGGATACCGTCGAGGCCGAAGTCCTCGTTCACAAGCCCTGGTTCGTGGCGACAATGTTCGGCGTCGTCCTGCTGGTGTTCATGGCCTTCAACCTGTCTGGCACCGGCTTCGCCGAACTGATGCGTCCGGTGATCGGCGAGCCCTCGACGAGCGGCCTTTACGGACGCTTCGCCATCGGCTTTGCGATTGCGGTGATTTTCACACTGAACGTCGTGCTGATCGGTTTCGCGCCGCTTAAGTTGCAGATCGGCATCGTATGGCTCGAACTGCTGCTCCTGTTCATCGCCTTCTTCGAGACGTTTCACCTCAGCCTGCCTTTCATCCGCGAGAAGCTTCCGTTCCTGATCAGCCAGGGCGTGGTAACCACGTTCTACGTCTCGGCGATCTCCATCGTCATCGCTTCGGTCATCGCGGTGGCGGGCGCGGTCGCCAAGCTCTCCAGCAACGGTTTCGCCTACGCGATCGCCAGCTTCTACACCTCCTTCTTTCGCGGCCTGCCGCTGCTGATGCAAGTCTATCTGATCTATCTCGGGCTGCCGCAGCTCGGCTTCGTCATCAATGCCGTGCCCGCTGGCATCCTGGCGCTGTCGCTCTGCTACGGCGCCTACATGACCGAGATTTTTCGCTCCGGCATCCAGAGCATCGATCGCGGCCAGTGGGAGGCTTCGCGCTCGATGGGATTCGGCTTCGCCTTGACCATGCGCCGCATCATCCTGCCGCAGGCATTGCCGGTCATCATTCCGCCGACCGGCAACCAGTTCATCTCGATGCTGAAGGATTCCTCACTGGTCTCCGTCATCGGCGTGTGGGAGCTGATGTTCCTCGCGCGCACGCTCGGTCAGAAGACCTTCCAGCACATGGAAATGCTGATCTCGGCCGCCATGATCTACTGGGTGCTGTCGATCTGCCTCGAGCTGATCCAGTCCCGCATCGAACGGCACTATGCCAGGAGCAAGGTGCGATGAGTGTTCAAGCCATCATTGAAGCTAAGGCCGTTTCAAAATGGTACGGCCAGTTCCACGCGCTGAAGGACATCAACCTCACTGTGCACAAGGGCGAGCGCATCGTCATCTGCGGGCCGTCCGGCTCGGGCAAGTCGACATTGATCCGCTGCTTCAACCGCCTTGAAGCGCATCAGGAAGGCGACATCGTCATCAACGGTATTGCCCTGCATGGCAAGATGAACAACGTCGCTGCCGTGCGCTCCAACGTCGGCATGGTCTTCCAGCACTTCAACCTGTTCCCGCATATGACGGTGCTGATGAACTGCATGGCCGGACCGATGTGGGTCAAGGGGGTGTCCGCCGCGGAGGCGCGCAAGACCGCTCTCCAGTTCCTGGAACGGGTCCGCATTCCCGAGCAGGCGAACAAGTTCCCGGTCCAGCTTTCCGGCGGCCAGCAGCAGCGCGTGGCGATCGCCCGCAGCCTGTGCATGAAACCCGATGTCATGCTGTTCGACGAGCCGACCTCAGCTCTTGACCCGGAAATGGTCTCGGAGGTGCTGGAGACGATGACCGGACTGGCCCGCGACGGCATGACCATGGTGTGCGTGACGCATGAAATGGGCTTTGCCCGCGCCGTGGCCGACCGTGTCATCTTCATGGACGCCGGACAGATCGTCGAAGAGGGCACGCCAGACGAGTTTTTCGCCCGCCCGCGGCATGCTCGGACGAAGCTGTTCCTCAGCCAGATCCTGAAGCATTAGCGACGCGCTTTAGGCAGGGTTGCGCGGTTAGAAGCGTTAGTTCCGTTATTGATTGATACTTTCGATCAGCTCCGCCAACTTGGCGCCGGCACGAGTGCTCGTAAGTCCGAGGTCGCGCACACTGCTCATGTGGTTGGCGTTCGGAAGGCTACAGATCGACACGGCCAGTTTCTGTTGGGAAAAATGTTCGGCCATTGCCTGAGCTTGGGCTTGAAATGGGAGTGTTTCCGTGGCGCCGAAAAGAATTTCGACCGCCACCGTGCTGTCGAACCGATGGGTGACTGGGGAGAACCGGGCCACTTCATCGTCGGTGATCGCGATCTCTGCAGCGAGGAAGGAGTCTTGCAGCGGCTTCAAGTCATAGAGTCCTCCGAGCAGCAGCGCGGCTCTGACGCCAGACAGGCGGTCAGGATCGTTGAAGAGCATTGTCGCGATATGTGCCCCGGCAGAGTGGCCGCTAACTGTGAACTGGCCGGCGTTGCCGCCGTAGCTGGCAATATTCTGCTCTATCCAATGCCGCGCACGGCGCACCTGGTCGACAATCGTCGCCATTCTGACGGTCGGCATGAGCGCATAGTCGACAATGGCTGCTATCGCGCCGGCGGCCGTCACCGTGTCGGCGATATAGGAATAATCGCGTTTGGAAAACATGCGCCAATAGCCGCCGTGAATGAACATGTGCACCGGCAGTCCGTGCCGTTCTCCTTGCGGAAAAAACAGGTCGAGGGTTTCGGTATGCGCAGCACCGTAAGCGACGTCAGCGACCATCGGGATGTTGTGCCTCGTCTTAGCGCTGCGCTGAACGATGTCCGCGACGATCTCGTCGAACTCTGCGACGTGATCACGAATGCGGAACGGATCTTTCGGCGTCTGGCTCATCAGATCGTCACGGCGATGTATTTCGCCTCCATGAACTCGGCAATGCCGTGCTTCTGGCCGCCTTCACGTCCGAGCCCGCTCTGTTTGACGCCGCCGAAGGGCGCGGCGGGGTCCGACATCAGGCCGCGATTGAGCGCGATCATGCCGGACTCGATCCTGGAAGCAACCCGCATGCCCTTGGCCAAGTCCCGGGTGTAGATGTAGGCGGCGAGACCGTACTCGGTGTCGTTGGCCCGAGCGATGGCCTCCGCCTCATTCTCGAATCGGCTGATGGGGGCCACCGGCCCGAAGATCTCCTCATGCGCCATTTCTGAATCCGAAGGGACGTCGGCGAGCACCGTCGGCGGATAGAAGAACCCCCTGTCCGCCGGCGCCTCGCCGCCGCACAGGACCTTGGCGCCCCGCGTCACCGCGTCCTGGACAAGGCGGTCGATCTTGGCGACAGCTTTCCTGCTGATCATCGGACCACATTCCGTATCGGCCTCCGTGCCCGGGCCGACACGCAGCGCCGCCATGCGTCTGCGCAGGCCCTCGGCGAAAGCGTCATGGATGCCGGCCTGGACATAGAGCCGATTGGCCGCCGTGCAGGCCTCGCCGGCATTGCGCATCTTGGCGATCATGGCGCCGTCGAGGGCGGCTTCCAGATCGGCGTCGTCAAAGACGATGAACGGCGCGTTGCCGCCAAGCTCCATGGAACAGGAGATGACATGCTTCGCGGCCTCGGCCAGGAGCAATCGCCCGATACCGGTCGAGCCGGTGAACGACAACTTGCGCACGCGCGCATCGGCCAACATGGCCGCGGTCAGCGGTCCAGGATCGGACGTGGTGATGACGTTGACGACGCCGGGCGGCACGCCTGCCTCTTCGTAGAGCGCCGCAAGCGCATAAGCTGTCAGCGGCGTCTCGCTGGCAGGCTTCAGGATCACAGTGCAACCCGCTGCGAGCGCCGGCGCGATCTTGCGCGTCGCCATGGCGGCAGGGAAATTCCACGGCGTGATCAGAACGCAAATGCCGATGGGCTGGTAGTCCACCACGATCCGGTTTGCGCCTGACGGCGCAAGATTGTACTCGCCGCTGATGCGAACCGCTTCCTCCGCATACCAACGAAAGAACTCGGCCGCGTATGCGACTTCGCCGCGCGCATCGCGCAGGGTTTTGCCGTTCTCCAGGGAGATCAGCGCGGCCAAGGTCTCAGCGCGTTCGGTCATCAGCTCGAAGCAGCGCCGCAGGATCTCGGAGCGGCGACGCGGCGGGGTTCCGCGCCACGCTTCGGCCGCGGCTGCGGCCGCTTCCACCGCGTCGGCGGCGTCGCCGAGCGTCGCGTCCGGCACCGCCGCAATCACGGCTTCGGTCGAAGGGTCAACCACTTCGATGACACGGCCGTCGGACGCCGGCCGCCACTTGCCGCCGATATAGAGGCCGTGGGCGAAGGTGATGTAGTCGGACATATCTTGATCCTGGTCGAATTGGTCTTGGAGGATGTTCATGGATTTGGCTCCAGCTCACACGGTGCCGGGGTTCGATTGGCCATCATAGGCTGCCCTGACCAGGCTGCGCATCGAGGCAATGTCGAAGGGTCGCGGATTGTTCTTGATCAGCCGGTCTATGCCCAGCGCCTGCTCGGCCGTCCAGTCGATCTTGTCCTCGGCAAGCCCCAGTTCGGCCAGCGTCACGGTGATGCCGATGGCCCGGAAAAGGCGGGCAATCTCAGCGATGGTCGCGCGGGCCAGGCTCTGGGCATCATGGCCTTGGCCGGACAGGCCAAGGGCAATGCCGATCTCGCCAATCTCCGCCGCCGCGACGGGAAGATTGTAACGCATCACATAGGGAAGCATGGTGGCGACGCCGAGCCCATGCGGGGTGTGGGTCAGCGCGCCGACCGGATACTGCACGGCGTGGGCGGCAGCGGTTCCGGCGGTGCCGAAAGCGCAGCCCGCGGCGAGCGCGCCCATCATGACGTCGGCGCGTGCCGATTCATCTGAGCCGTCGCGGCAAGCGGTTTCCAGGCTGCGGCCCAGCAGCTTGATCGCCAAAAGCGCGAAATGATCCGTCAATGCGCTCTTGCCGATGAAAACGTGTTTCTGCGGCAGGTCGGCATCGGTGCCGCGTTTTGAAGCGGTGAACGCTTCGATGGCATGGGTCAGGGCGTCGGCACCGGCGATGGCGGTGAGTGAAGGCGGGCACGTTGCGGTCAGGTCGGGGTCGCAAAGCGCCACAGCAGCGATCAGATGCGGGCTCGAGATGCCGACTTTGAGCGTCCGGTCCGGATCGGAGATCACCGCGACCGGGGTGACTTCCGAGCCCGTGCCGGCTGTCGTCGGCACGGCGATGACGGGGAGGGTGGGTCCAGGGACCTTGAACTCACCATAATAGTCCTGGAGCTGGCCGCCGTGGCTGAGAAGCAGCGCGGCGCATTTGGCCATGTCGAGGCAACTGCCGCCACCGATGCCGATGACCATGTCCGGCTTGAACGCCTTCGCCTCGGCGACGCAGGTCGCCACGATGTCGCGCGGCACATCGGGCAAGGTCCTGTCATAAACCAGTGTCTCGACCGAGGCGGTTTTGAAGCCGGCGAGGATCTCGACGAATTCAGCCGTCTTTGACAGGCGCTCGTCCGTGCAGATGAAGGCGCGACCGCCGTGGCGTGCCGCGATCGCCGGCAGCGCATGGCGCTGGCCTTTGCCGAACAGGATTTCGCGCGGAAGGCGCGCGGCTGCAAACAAGGTCATGGATCAAGATCTTTCAAACAAAACTGATTGGCCAAGCGCCGTGTTCGTCGCCGAACCCGGCTTGGCGAGTTTCATGCGTTCAGCTTTCTTGGCGGACCGGCAGCCACGGCCGCGTCCATAAAGGGTTCTAGCGCATCCGCTTATATCCTCTATAAAATCGTATAGGATATAGTATTGAATTGGCCGGAGCATCGTGTTAGGGCTTTCGCCTGTCAAGAGGCAAAACGATGCAAGACCACGGTCTGACCGTCGACAACGAGGCCCGCGCAAGCGGCCGCATCCAGCGGGCCAACAGCCTGGCTGGAGATGTCTATGAGGCGATCTTCGCGCAGTTGATGTCGCTGAGGATTCCCCCAGGATCGCGGATCACCGTCGACAATCTCGTCAGGGAATTCAACGTCTCCCACACCCCCATCCGCGAAGCCCTCGGCCGGTTGGAAGGTGAGGGGCTGGTGTTGAAGACCCATTTGATCGGCTATCGCGCCGCTCCGCAGATCACCCGGCGCCGGTTCGACGAGCTCTATGAACTGCGCCTTCTGCTCGAGCCAGCCGCCGCGGCGAAGGCCGTGGCAACCCTGGACGAGGAGCGCCTTGCGGCCTTGCAAGAGGCGGCGGGCGTGATGGCGCGGCGGGTTGGGAAGGACGAGCGTCTGCGCTATTCGAACTTTGCGCGCCAGGACGCGATCTTCCACGACAAGATCATGGAGTTCGCCCAAAACGAGCTCATCCGCGAGACGCTGAACCACCAGCACACGCACTTCCACATCTTTCGCCTGATGTATCATTCGCGCGTCACCGAAGAGGCGTTGGACGAACACGAGGCGATCCTGGCTGCCTTCGCAGCGGGCGATGCGGGCGCCGCCGCGAAGGCCATGCGAGTGCATATCGAGAATTCGCGAGACCGGCTCCTGCCAGCCTTCGAGTAACCGCACCGATGTCCATTGCCGCTCGTATCGACGAAGATTGCGTTATCGCGCCGGCAGACGGCATGCTGGTCGCTCCCGCGGTGCTGGGTGCCCAAGGGCTTTCCAAGCAATACGGCGCGGCGATGGTCCTGTCGGATGTCACGCTCGATGTCCTGCCACGTCGTCAGGAAAGTCATCGACGGCGACGCCATGACGCCGGTCGAGACGCCTTATCCGCCGGCGATGATCAAGACCGCCATCTACATGACGGTTGCCAATCTGATCGGCCAGGCGCCGGTTCGCGGTCACGTCAAGCTCGACGGCCGCTGATCACCCAGGCCAACGCCAGGGAGTATTACTTCCCCGATTCTCCGTTCCGAGGACCGCCGTCGCAATCCTTGGCGAGGCGCGCTCACGCCTCGTCATCTCAATCGAAAGGGACAAGTCATGCCAGCCAAGAAAATCCTGATGCTGACCGGTGAGTTCACCGAGGAATACGAAATCTTCGTCTATCAACAAGCCATGGAGGCGGTCGGCCACACGGTCCACGTCGTCTGCCCCGACAAGAATGCCGGCGACGTGATCAAAACCTCGCTGCACGACTTCGAAGGCGACCAGACCTACACCGAAAAGCTCGGCCACTACGCGCTGATCAACAAGACGTTCGCCGACGCCGAAAAGCAGCTCGATCAATACGACGCCGTCTATTGCGCCGGCGGCCGCGGCCCGGAATACATCCGCACCGACAAGCGGGTTCAGGCCATGGTGCGCCATTTCCACGAGACCAAAAAGCCGATCTTCACCATCTGCCACGGCGTGCAGATCCTGATCGCGGTCGACGGCGTGGTGCGCGGCAAGAAGGTCGGCGCGTTGGCGGCCTGCGAGCCGGAAGTGACGCTTGCCGGCGGTACTTACATCGATCTGTCGCCAACCGAGGCCTATGTCGACGGCACTATGGTTTCGGCGAAAGGCTGGACCGCTCTTGCCGCATTCATCCGCGAGTGCCTGAAGGTGCTCGGCACGGAAATCCGGCACAGCTAATGCATGTCGCGCAAAAGTGACCTCGGTTTTGCGGCAACGACATGCATCAAACAAAGGACCTAAAGCACGTCGCCTGAATCCGTTTCTGCGCGACGCGCTTTAGACCAGCATCAGGCCGGCGCCCGTTGGCGCCGGCCTCGCTAGCTTGGCATATTCCTGGAGTTACGCCAGGCCTCATACTCCCCGCGGGCATCGTCATGCAGCGGATAGTAGCGCTGCAAAGGTGCGCCCTGCATCAGCTTCTCGCGGGAAAACTCCTCCCAGTCGTGATGCTTCTTCGCTTCCTCGATGACCTTGGCAGCCATTGCGACGGGAACCACCACCGCACCGTCATCGTCGGCGACGATGATGTCGCCGGGAATGACCGTGACACCGCCGCAAGCAATCGGAACGTTGACGGCATTGGGATAGATGCTGGTCTGCACATGATAGTTGGGCGTCCAGCCGCGCAGCCATAAAGGCAGATCGAGCTTCTCGACATTGGGTCGGTCGCGCATGCATCCGTCAATGACGATGCCCGCGCCGCCTCTACCCTTGAAATAGGTCGACATCATATCGCCGAAGACGCCCGACCTCATGTCGCCGCGAGCGTCGACCACGACCACGTCGCCTTCCTGTGCATGGTAAAGCACGTGCCGATGCAACTGCGTTTCCGGATCGGCATATTCTCCTTCGTTGAAGAGGTCCGGACGCTGCGGCAGGAATTGCAGCGTCAGCGCCGGCCCGACGATCGATTTGCCATGGTTTTGCGCCACCGGACCGACCATGTGCGGACTGCGGAAGCCCATGTGGCCGAGCGTGCCGGCAACCGTCGCGGCGCCGATCTCCCGCAGCGCGTCGATCAGGTCCCTGGGCGGCCGGGTTATGTCGGGGGTATGCGTCATGATGGACTCCGATTGGAATGGAACTACCAGTTGGTGACGGAACCGTCGCGGCGCCTGAGATGCGGCGCTTCCCAGAAACTGAAACTCTGCGCCTGGATCGCTGCCTCGTTGACCTCGACACCAAGCCCCGGCAAATCGCCGACCGGATAATCGGTGCCGTCGAGCCGCGGCTGCACGGGGAAAAAGTCGGAATTGTCGAAGCCCAGCTTCCTTTCGGGCGCCCTGGTTTCGAGCCAGGCGAAGTTGGGCACCGCCGCGCCGAGATGGATAGTCGCGGCCGTGCATACCGGACCAAGCGGATTGTGCGGCATCAAGTCGACATAATGCGCCTCGCTCCAGCCGGCGACTTTCATCGCTTCGGTGAGCCCGCCGACATTGCAGACATCGAGCCGATTGAACTGGTGGATGCCGCGCTCGATATAGGGCAGGAACTGCCACTTGCTGGCAAATTCCTCACCGATGGCAAAGGGGATGTCCGTCATCCTGCGCAGGGATTCGTAGGCCTCCGGTGTCTCGTCCCGGATCGGCTCCTCGAGGAAATCGAGCACGCCGCGGTCGAGCTTGCTGCAGAAGCTCGCCGCTTCGGCCACCGACAGCCGATGATGATAGTCGATGCCGAGGACGACCTCGTCGCCAAGCGCCTCGCGCGCCTTGTTCAGCATGTTCGCCGTAGTACCAATCGACTCGCGCGGCTCGAAGATGTCCTTGCTGCTTTGCCCTGCGGGAAAGAAGCGGATCGCCTGCCATCCTTGCGAGCGAAGCTCACGAGCTCGTTCGATGGCCGCGTCGCCCTCGGCCTCGTCTCCGGTCGAGGCGAAGGTGGGAATGCGGTCGCGCTGCTTGCCGCCGAGCAGCTCGTAGACCGGTACTCCCAGCGCCTTGCCCTTGATGTCATGCAGGGCGATGTCGATGGCGGAAATCGCCGCTTGCAGGACCCGCCCGCCTTCGAAGTACTGGCTGCGATAGAGCTCCTGCCAGATCCGGCCGATCTGCATGGCGTCGCGGCCGATGAGAAACTCGCGATAATGCTCGACCGCGCCTGCGACGGCCTTCTCGCGGCCGCTCAAGCCGCTCTCGCCCCAGCCCGAGATGTCGTGGTCGGTCTCGACCTTGACCAGCATCTGGTTGCGCGTTCCGACCCACACCGGGTAGGGCTTGATCGCGGTGATTTTAAGCTTCGCAGTCATTCCTACCCACGTTCCGCGCGCGTCCCATCTTTCAGTCGGCCCCGTATCCGTCACCCGGATCTCAGTCGGATTTGAGGGCCATTTCGGTTTCGCCATCGAACAGATGCACCCGCTCCTGGTCGAACTCGAGCCAGATCCGCTCATCGGGCGCGACGGCAACGCTCGGCGGCACGCTGACATTGACGATCGCGCCGGACAGGAATGCCTGCACGAAGGTGACGTCTCCGGTCGGTTCCACCGTATAGGCCTTGGCCGGGATGGCGCCCGGCATCGCGCTCTTGTGCAGCTTGATCGTCGAGTGGCGCGCACCGAGCACGATCTTCCTGGTGGTCGCGTTCTGGACCTTGCGGGCGTTGCGTTGCGACAGCTGGAGGGTCCAGCCTTCCGCGCTTGTGAGGACGGCGTCGCCGTTAGCCGCGGATGCCTCCAGCGGAATTAGGCTCATCGCCGGGCTGCCGACGAAGCTTGCCACGAACATGTTGACGGGATGCGCGAAAACCTGCGCCGGTGAATCATATTGCTGCAGATAGCCGCCATTCATCACCGCCATCCTGTCGGCCATGGTCACGGCCTCGAGCTGGTCGTGCGTCACATAAACGATCGTTGCCTTCAGGTCCTGATGGAACCGCTTGATCTCGGACCGCATCTGCACGCGCAGCTTTGCGTCGAGATTGGAGAGCGGCTCGTCCATTAAAAACACCGCCGGATCTCGAACGAGGGCGCGACCGAGCGCCACGCGCTGCTGTTGCCCGCCGGAAAGCTCGCGTGGCTTGCGCTCGAGCAACTGGGTCATATCGAGCACCCGCGCCGCCTCCCTGACCTTCCTGTCGATCTCGTCCTTGGGCAACTTGCGCATCTGCAGCGGGAAGGCGAGGTTCATATAAACCGACTTCTGCGGATAGAGCGCGTAGTTCTGGAACACCATGGCAATGTCCCGGTCCTTGGGGTCGAGGTCATTGACCACCCGGTCGCCGATGAATATGTCGCCCGATGTGACAGAGGTCAGGCCCGCGACCAGATTGAGCGTGGTTGTCTTGCCGCAGCCTGAAGGACCGACCAGCGCAACGAACTCGCCGTCATTGACCGTCAGCGAGACGTTGTTGACGGCTTTGAAGCTGCCATAGGTCTTGACGAGATCTTTGAGGACCACATGGGCCATCGGCAGCTCCTAGTGCTTCACGGCGCCTTCCGTGAGGGCGCGCACAAAATATCGTTGCAGGAGGAGGAACAGCACCACGACGGGCACGCTCATCATGAAGCTGGCGGCCATCAGGCCCGGAAAATCGGTCGTGTTCTCCGAGAAGAAGCGCTGGATACCGACGGGCAGCGTCAACTGCTCGTTCTTGGAGAGGAAGGTATAGGCGTAGATGTATTCGTTCCACGCGCCGATGAAGGAATAGATCGCGGTCGCGATGATGCCCGGCGTCGAGAGCGGCATCACAATCAGGACGAAGGCCTGGAACCGCGTTGCGCCATCGATGCGCGCCGCCTGCTCGAGCTGCACGGGAATGTTGTCGTAAAATCCCTTGAGCAACCAGATCGCGAGCGGCAGGCCGAAGGTTAGGTAGGTGAGAACAAGCGAGCCGTGCGTGTTCACCAGTCCGATCGCGCGCATCAGGATGAAGAGCGGCACGAGAAAGATCACCGCCGGGAACATGTTGCGCAACAGGACGGCGAAGAACAGGAAGTTCCGGCCCGGGAAGGTGAAGCGCGAGAACGCATAGGCCGCAGGCACCGCAACGATGACCGAGAGGATGGTTGTGGCGGTCGAGACAATGAGACTGTTCCAGAAGAAGCGGAGGAAATCCTGGCCGACGCTGTTCTGCGGATCGAGCAGTTTCTGGTAGCTGGCGAGGGTAGGTTGGTCAGGCCACCATTGCGGCGGAAATTGCATTGCCGCGAAGCCCGACTTGATCGAGGTGAGCAGCATCCAGATCATCGGCAAGGCGGTGTAAAGCAGCATAAACACCAGGAAGGCGCGCCCGCCCCATCGCCATCCGTCGAAGCGCATGCGACGAACGGGCTGCGCTCGAAAGGCTGTCTCGGAAACCGTGCTCATGCGCCGCCATCCTTGCGCTCGTTGCCGCTGAGCGCGCGGACATAAAAGTAGCCAAGCGTCATCAGGATGATGAACAGAAGCACCGAATAGGCCGATGCCACGCCCCACCGCTGGCGGCCGAAGGCGAGCTCGTAGATATGGGTGATCCAGATATGCGACGCGTTCGACGGACCGCCGCCGGTCATGATCCAGGGGATGATGAAGGAGTTGAAATTGGCGACCGCGAGCAGCAGGATCGTCACCGTCGAGACATTGCGCAAATGCGGGAAGGTGACGTGCCAGAAGCGTTGCCACGCGTCGGCGCCGTCGACTTTGGCGGCGCGCAGCAACTGCTCGGGAACTGTCTGCAAGCCGGCCGTCATCATGATCATGGCGAAGGGGAACTCGCGCCAGATGTTGACGACGATAAGCGAGGGCAGCACCGTTGAGACGCTGTCGATGAAATTCGGCGGCCGATCGGCCCACCCGAGTTCGACCAGGACCGCGCCGATGATCCCGAAATCCGAATGGTAGATCCACTTCCAGATATAGGATGCGGCGACCGCGCTTATGACCCAGGGAATGATCAGGATGGCGCGCAGGACGCCGCGGCCGAGAAAGTCGCGGTGGAGCGCCAGCGCGGCGGCAAACCCCAGGACAAATGAGATCAAGGTGGACCCTATCGTCCAGATCAGGGTGTTGAAGGTGACCTGCCAAAAGACCTCGCTGGTCAGGATCGCCGTGTAGTTGTTGAAACCGACGAAGATCTTGTCGCGCAGCTGCAGGCCGGGCGGCGTGTTGAAGAAGGACAGCTCGATCGTGTAGTAGATCGGATAGGCAATGACGACGAGCATCACGACGATCGCCGGCAGCACATAGGCGTAGTCGGCGCGATGCTGCCAGACCTGGCGCAGCATGCCGGATCCACCGGGTTGCAATCCTGGGCGAGCCTCGGCCTTCCCGGTCACGATCGTCACTGTGGCGTGCCCTTGTTTTCAGGAATGGGCCGGCTGCGCCCTGCGCGCGCAACCGGTCGGATCTCAGGTCAGGCCTGGGCTACAGTCCGCCGCCCATCAGGTCTTTCACCTTCTTGGCCGCGTCGTCCGCCGCCTGGTCGACGGTCATAGCGCCGGTCAGGGCATTCTGCAGCATGTCCGGGACGATGATATTCATGATCTCGGGCGACTGCGGCAGCGCCGGGAAGGGGATGCCGTATGGCAGCATCGAGGTCGTGACGTCGAGGAACTTGATGCTGTCCAGACGTTCCTTCATCCATTTGGTCTTGAAGCCGTTGAGGTTGCCGGGGTTCGAACCGGCATAGGCCATCTTCAGCGACCATTCGGGGCTAGTCCACATGCAGATGATGGCCTTTGCGGCCGGCTCGTCCACCTTGCCGCCCTCGACATATTCCGGCTTGAGGATGTGGATGTTCGAACCGCCGAACACGACGGCGCGCTTGCCGTCCGGGCCGGTCGGGATCAGGCCGTAGCGCATGTTGTCGATGACGGTCTGCGCCTTGTCCTTGTCGGTGCCCGTCGCCTTCTTCTGCAGGTCGAGCATGACGTTGTAGTCGGACGGGTGCGAGATCATCATGCCGAGCTGGCCAGCGAGGAACAGCGGCTGGTTGTCGGCCTGCTGGTTGGTGAGCGCCGAAACCGGAACCGATTTGTCGCGAACATACATGTCGTAGGAAGCCTGCAGCGCCGCCTTGCTCTGCGGGCTGTTGAGCTCGATGTCCTTGTAGGTGGGGTTCGCGGTGGCTTCGTCGAAGACGCCGCCGCCATAGGCCCACAGCTGCGGCATGAAGCGGTAGGGCGTGTTGCCGGCATTCTTGCGCGCCACGAGGCCGTAGCCTGCAATGCCGAGCTTGTCGTGGATCTGCTTGGAATATTTGACGACGTCGTCCCAGGTTGCCGGGGGCTTGTTCGGATCGAGGCCCGCACGCTTGAAGATGTCGGCGTTCCAGATGAAAGCCATCGTCTCGTTGTTGGTCGGAATGCCGTAGGTCACGCCGTCCCAGGTGACCGCCTTCATGGCGCCGGGCCAGAAATCCTCGGTCGAATAGCCGACGTCCTCGGGCTTGAGCGGCTGCAGATAGCCCTTCGAGGCGAACTCGGTTCCGCCCAGGATCTGCAGGCGGACCGCCATCGGCGCGGCATTGCCAAGGAGCGCGGTGCGGAACTTGTCGAGCAGGTCGTTGTAGGTGAGGGCCTGTTCCTCGAGCTGGATGTTCGGGTAGGTCTTGCGGAAGGTAGCGAAGAAATCCTTGTAGTACTGGCGCAGGAGGTCGGGGTCGCCCTCGAACACGCCCTGGTACCAGAATGTCAGTCGCCCCTTGTAGTCGAGCGGGGTGACCTTGGCGCAATCGCCCGCCGTGTCAAAATCCTGCGTGCCGGCAATCGAACGCACATATTCCGGCGACCACTTGCTCAGGTCGACCGGCGGCGCGGCAAGCGCCGAAGCGGACATCAACGATATCGTCAAAGCAGTGGAGACAGCGCCGCGCAAAACGGCACCGCCGACTGTGATCCTCCTCATAAGTCTCCTCCAGGTTCTCCCATGCCGCTCTGCGTCGAGGCAAGCGGTCCTTGGTCGTTCGATCGTCGGGATATTCCTCCGCCCTAATGTATCCCTTCGATCACTTTATACGTTTTCAGATCGCAGAATAGCTGTCAACGCAACAAATCGTACATTGTTTGTCGAAGATGTGCATGATATCGGTCAGATCGTGTATTGGACTAAGGGGGACGGCCTTGGCGGAAACGAGCGATTTCAAAGCAGAGCCACCCGAGGGGATTGACGCTCTCGGGGCATCAAGCGAGGGCGCCTCGCTTTACGAGCAGATAAGGGAAGACATCATCGAGGGACGGCTGGCTGCCAACGAGCGGCTCGTGGTCACCGATCTCGCCCGCCGTCACGGCACCTCGACCAACCCCGTGCGCGAGGCGCTTCAGCTGTTGCGCGGCGAGGGCTTCGTCACCTTCATTCCCAACCGGGGTGCGCGCGTCCGACCCATAGATCAGGATTTCGTGCGCGATATCTACGAGATCGGCGTTCTCATCGAGCCCGCCCTGACGCGCTGGTTTGTGGGAATGGCGACCGAGGAGGACATCGCCGAGCTCGAACGTCTCCAGGGCCTGATCGAAGAGAACAACTTCGCTGATCCGTTGAGGCACAGCGAGCTGGATACCGCTTTCCATACCGTGATGTACCAGCGGCACTACAACCGCCACGCCGCCGAGCTCTGGTGGAAGCATCGCGAGGTGCTGCGGGCAGTCAGCCGGCGTTTCAATTTCACGCTTGCCCGTCGCGCCGCGATCATCCGCGAGCACCGCGAACTCATCGCGCTCGTGAAATCGGGAGAGGCCGACAAGGCGGCCGAGCTCATTGCTCGCCATGTCGAGGGTTCCGGCCGACATGTCTTGGAACATATGCGCGCGCGCAGCGCCGCCCGGGCAGGGTAGCCGATCCACAACACGTCAGCCTGGCCATTTCAGAGAGGATAGTTCAGATGAAAATCACGAGCATTCGGCCATGGCTGATCAAGTCCGATGCGTCTTATTGGGGCGAGTATCTGTTCGTCGAGGTGACGACCGACGAGGGAGTGAGCGGCTGGGGCGAGATCACCACCACGACGAAGCTCGCCAACCGCGCGCTGTGCACGATCCTGCGCCAGATCGGGCTAGCCGTCGCAGGCGAGGATCCGGCGCGCATCGAGCATCTGTGGCACAAGATCTTCCGCAGCTTCACCTACATGGGCAGTCGCGGCGCCGCGGTCGAATGCGTCAGCGCCATCGACATTGCGCTTTGGGACATCCGCGGCAAAGTCCTCGGCAAGCCGATCTACGAGTTGCTGGGCGGCCCGGTACGCGATGAGATCGCTCTTTACACCCATCCCAACCAGGCCAAGTTCACCGGCAAGGAGGCGGTGGTCCGCGAAATTCGCGACATCGTGGAGTCCGGCCACACCGGGCTCAAATTCGATCCGTTTCCCCACCAAGGCCCCAGCGTCGATGGCGTGGCCCGCGAAAGGCGCGACGGCTACCTCGACGGCGGCATGACCCGCAAGGACGAGCGCGAAGCCGCCGAGCTCACGGCCCTGATCCGCGAGACGGCAGGGCCCGATGTCGACATTCTCATCGACGCGCATGGCCGCTTCGACGTTCCGACCGCCATCCGCCTCTGCCGCAGCCTCGAAGAGGCGGGCCAGATCGACTGGTTCGAGGAGCCGTGCCCGCCCGAAAGCCTCAATGCCCTCAAGCAGGTGCGCGACAAGGTTAGCGCCGCCATCTCCTGGGGCGAGCGCGGCCACACCAAGTGGGATTTCGTGCCGGTGCTCGAGGGCAAGCTCGCCGACTACATCATGCCGGACGTCACCTGGACCGGCGGCATCACCGAGCTCAAGAAGATTTCCGCCCTGTGCGAAGCCTACTACGTGCCGGTCTCACCGCATGACGCTGCCGGACCGATCAACGTGGTCGCGGGGGCGCAGGTGATGATGACGGTTCCCAATTTCTACAAGCTCGAAACCTCGGAGTGGGACCTCTCCAAATACGATCACCTCATCGACAAACCGCTCGATGTTTCGAACGGCAACCTCAAGCTGACATCGAAGCCTGGCCTCGGCGTCGAGATGAACCGTGACTATTTGCAGGCCCACGAGATCGAGTTGGGCTAGCGGCGTTCCAAGTCGGCAAGGGCGGGGCATAAACCCTATCGACCAGAACGAGGATAAGTCATGCCAAAGACCGGCGGAGCCGATGAGGCCCTCAATCGGGTGAACACGAATTCCAATCCGTCCGAGCTGCGCATCACCGACATGCGGGTGGCCGAGATCGTCGGCGCGCCATTCACCTCGGCGCTTCTCAAAATCTACACCAACCAGGGCATCGTCGGGCTTGGCGAGGTGCGCGATGGCGCCAGCGCCACCTTTGCGCTCATGCTGAAGAGCCGGCTGCTCGGTGAGAACCCATGCGACATCGACCGTCTGTTTCGCCGCATCAAACAGTTCGGCGGCCATGGGCGGCAGGGCGGCGGCGTGTCAGCGGTCGAGATCGCGCTCTGGGATCTCGCCGGCAAGGCCTATGGCGTGCCGATCTACCAGATGCTCGGCGGCAAGTTTCGCGATCACGTGCGCGTCTATTGCGACACCGACGCCGAGAAGCCGAGCGGCACCGAGACCGGCAAGCGCCTCAAGGCGCGCATGGAGCGCGGCTTCACCTTCCTCAAAATGGACCTCGGCTTGATGCAGATCGCCCATGTCCCGGGCGCGGTTGTCGCGCCCGCCGGCGTGCTCGAAGGGCTTCGCGGCAATCCGCGCGGCCGCGGCGGCTCGTTGGAGGAACGCAAGGCCCGCAATCTCACCTATGACGCGCAGAACGTGCAGCACCCGTTCACGGGCCTGCATTTCACCGAAAAGGGCATCGACCTGCTCGAGCAGTATATCCACGAGGTTCGCGAGGTCATCGGCTACGAGATCCCTTTAGCCATTGACCATGTCGGCCACATCTCGCTGCAGGACGGGATCCGCCTGTCGCGCCGCATCGAAAAATATGTCCCCGCATGGCTCGAGGACGTCATTCCCTGGCAGTACACCGCGCAATACCGGCAGCTGCAGCAGGCGACCTCGGTGCCGATCTGCACCGGCGAGGATATCTATCTCAAGGAGGGCTTCGAGCCGCTGCTTGCGAGCGGTGGCCTCTCCATTATCCACCCGGACCTGCTCACCAGCGGCGGCATCCTCGAGACCAAGAAGATCGGCGACATGGCGCAGGACCACGGCGTCGCCATGGCCATCCACATGGCCGAAAGTCCGATCGCCGCGATGGCTGCGGCCCATGTCGCGACCGCGACCGAGAACTTCATGGCGCTCGAATACCATTCCGTCGATGTCGACTGGTGGGACGATATCGTCACCGGCCTTCCCAAGCCGCTCGTCAAGGACGGCTTCATCACCGTTCCGGACAAGCCGGGCCTGGGGATCGACGACGTCGTCGACGAGGTGATCAGCCAGCATCTGCAGCCCGGTGTCACGGGGATATGGCAATCCACCGAGCATTGGGACAATGAATATAGCTGGGACCGGACCTGGAGTTAGCCCGGCCCCCTGCCTCATTCCCCAAGATTTAGAGGGCCAACGACCGACCATTGGTATCGACCTCTCCCAAGGGAGAGGCGAAGAAAGAAACGGACGAAACCATGATCTACGAGCTGCGTATCTATGACTGCCTGCCGGGCAGGCTGCCGGCTTTGCTCAAGCGCTTTTCCGAACAAACGCTGGCCATCTGGGAGAGGCATGGCATCCGCCAGGCCGGGTTTTTCACCACGGCGATCGGCGAAAACAGCAATCGCCTCACCTATTTCCTCGCCTGGGAATCGATGGCCGAGCGTGAGGCGAAATGGGCGGCTTTCGTCGCCGATCCGGCATGGCACAGGGCCGTGGACGAGTCTCAGCGCGACGGGCAGATCATCGCCAATATCAGCAGCCAGCTGCTCACGCCGACAGCTTTCTCGTCTGTGAAATAGGACTGCGTCATGAAGATCACCGACCTGCGCTGCGCTGTCATCGGCAAGCACCCGATCGTCCGCGTCGTGACTGACGAGGGGCTCTATGGGCTGGGCGAAGTCGAATACACAAAGACCTACCTGAAACCCTTCGTGCTGCACTTCCGCGAGGCGCTGATCGGCGAGGACCCGACCGATGTCGAGCGGGTGATGCTGAAGATCCGCCAGCGCGGCTCGTTCAAGCCCTATGGCGCGGCGGTGAGCGCCATCGAGCACGCGCTGTGGGACATTGCCGGCAAGGCCGCGGGCGTGCCCGTCTACAAGCTGCTTGGCGGCAAGGTGCGCGACAAGGTGCGCGTCTACAACGGCTCGATCCGCCGCAAGCGCACGGGCGACCGGCCGGAGGATTATGCCGCCGACGTCAAATGGATGATGGAGCAGCCGCAGAACTTCTTCATGGTCAAGCAGGGCATCTCGTTCCACTCCAACATGAAGGACAGCGTCGATGGCTTCCATTACGGCGTGACGCAGAAGAAGGCCGGCTATCACGGCGCCATGGACCAAGGCGTGATCAGCGAGCGCGGTTTCAACCACATGCTCGACTGCGTGATCGCGATGAAGGAGGTGCTGGGCGACAAGGTCAGCCTGGCGCTCGACTGCGGCCCGGGCTGGATGCTGCCCGATGCGATCAAATTCGCCCGCGCCGTCGAAAAGTACAATTTGATGTGGCTCGAGGACATGCTGACCGGCGACTATGTGCCGTGGGTCAATCCGCAGGCCTATCGCGAGCTCACCACCTCCACCTCGACGCCGATCCATACCGGCGAGCAGATCTACCTGCGGCATAATTTCAAGGAGCTGATCGAGACGCAGGCGGTGCGCGTCATCGGCCCCGATCCGGCCGATATTGGTGGCATCGCTGAGCTCAAATGGGTCGCCGAGCACGCCTATATGCACTCGATCCTGATGGCGCCGCACGGCACGGCGAACGGCCTGCTCGGCCTCGGCGCGCTGATCAACGTCTGCGCCACCTTGCCGGCCAACTACATCGCGTTCGAATATCCGAGCGCCTCCGACCCTTGGTGGGAGGATCTGGTCATCGGTCTGCCGAAGCAGATCGTGAAGGACAGCATGGTGGACCTCTTGGAAGCGCCGGGGCTCGGTCTCGATATCGACGCCGAAGCCGCCCGGAAGTATCTCAAGGAAGAGGACGCGGGCTTCTTCGACTGAGCCCCGCTTGCTTCGCCAGCCTACGCCAACGCTTCACTGTCGCGGCTCGATCGGGCGACGTCGACTGCGATGTTTCCCGCAAGCGGACATTTTCATTGCGACTGGTGGCGATTGAGATAGCGCTCCAGCAGACGCACTAAGGTGATCAGCAGGAGATTGATCGCCAGGTAGAACACTCCGGCGATGGCAAATATCTCGAACACTGCGAAGGTCTGGCTCATCAACCGCTTCGCGTAGCCAGTGACTTCCAGGACCGTAATTGTGGAAGCAAGGCTGGTGCCCTTCAGCGTCAGAACCAGTTCGTTGCCATAAGCAGGCAACGCCTGGCGGATTGCGAGGGGAAACTCGATGCGGCGGAAGCGCAAGGCGCGCGACATGCCGCAGGCCTGCGCTGCCTCGACGAGACCCGTCGGCACCGACAGCAAGCCGCCGCGCAGGATCTCCGACGTGTAGGCGGCCGTGTTGAGCGCCAGCGCCAGCACCGCGCAGCGCGCGCCGTCGCTGACCACCCACCACAGTGCCGCGTTGTCCTTGACGAAGGAGAGTTGGCCGAGGCCATAATAGAACAGGAAGATCTGCACCAGCAGCGGCGTGCCGCGAAAGACCGTGCTGTAGCCTTTGGCAAAACCGGAAACGAGCCTGTTCGACGACAGGCGCATCATGGCGAGCCCCAGGCCGAGGTTGAAGCCGATCAGCACCGACAGGACGGTGAGGATGGCGGTGACCTTCAGCCCTTTCAACAGCACCGGAACCGCCTGCTGGATGAGTTCGAGGTCCATCGGATCACTTCCTTGCGCGAAGCCTGAGCATGCGTTCGGCCTGGTCGACGCCGGCCTGGCTGATCAGTGTGATCGCGAGATACACCACCGCCGCGATGAGATAGAAGATGAAGGGGTGGCGGGTTGTGTTGGAGCCGATGAAGGCCGTTCGCATCAACTCTTGAAGGCCGACCACCGAGACGAGGGCTGTGTCCTTGATGGTGACCTGCCAGACATTGTTCATCCCTGGGATCGCGATGCGCAGCATCTGCGGCAGGATGATACGGCGAAAGATGCGGACGCCGGGGATGCCCAGCGCCCGGGCCGCCTCGATCTGACCTTGCGGGATGGCGGCGAGCGCGCCGCGCACCACCTCGGTGGAATAGGCCCCCGAGATAGAGCCGATGGCGATGACCGCGATGACGAAAGCATAGCCGCTGTCGGCAAGGCCGGCATAGCCGAAGGCCGTCGCCACCCGCGTCACAAACTCGACCGAACCGAAGAACAGCAGGTAGATGATGAGCAATTCGGGTACACCGCGAACCAGCGCCGTGTAGCCGTCCACGACATACGTCAGCGGACGCACGCGCCCCCATTTGATCAGGCCGCAGATCACGCCGACGACGAAGCCACCCACCATGGCGGCAATAGCCACGGCAATGGTGATTGCCGCGCCGCGCATGATGGCGCTGACCCAGCCACCTTCCCACACCTGCCAAAGACCAAATTCCATTGCGTGACCCAAGCGTTCCGATGCCAATTTCGCCCGGACGGCGACATTGCCGCCTCCGGACCTAGTCGAGGCGACCGTCCTCGCTTCGTGCGGACGGTCGCCTCGGGGTGCTTATTTGCAGGGGCGAGAAATGTCGGACTTGAACCACTTCTCGCTCGCCTTGCCGACCGAACCATCGGCAATCAGCTCGCACAGCGCCTTGTCGATGTCGGCTTTCAGCGCAGTGTTGTCCTGCGCGATACCAACACCGATGCCTTCACCCAGCGACGGATCGAAGCTGCTTTTGATCTTCACGTCGACGAACTGGAAGTTCTTGCCATCCGGCTTGTCGAGGAAGTCCTGCAGCGCCGAAGCGTCGGCGAAGGCAGCGTCGATGCGGCCGGACGCGAGGTCGATCTGCATCTGGTCGAGGGTGTCGTAGGTCCTGAGATCGGCATTGGGGGCGCGCTTCTCGAGGAAATGCGCATGGGTGGTGCCGGCTTGCACGCCAACCTTCTTGCCGTCGAGCGACTTGAGCAGCGTGTCGATGTCCTTGATGCCGGCGAGGTCGGAACCCTTCGGCGCCACGAACATGTTGGCGAGCTCAGCGTAACCGACGCTGAAGTTGATTTCCTTCTTGCGCTCGGCGGTGATCGACATGCCCGAGATGATGACGTCGAAGCGCTTTGCCTTCAGCGCCGGGATCAGGCCGTCGAAGGCCTGCACGACGAAGTGGCACTTCTTGTTGAGCTTGGCGCACAACAAGGCGCCGACATCGGCATCGAAGCCCGTGACGTTGCCGGAGGCATCGGCCATGCTCCAAGGCGGATAGGCGCCCTCGGTGCCGATCGCGAGTTCGTCTCCGGCGTAAGAGCTGCTCATTCCCACCGCGAGGAAGGCGAGCAGTGACAAGATTTTCAGTTTCATTGAGTTCCCCATTGTTGGCGTTTGTGGGTGTGCATCGGGCTTACGCCCTGTTGCTTCTTGATTGCGCCACGGTCAGAGCGTCCGAGCCAGGAACTGGCGCAGGCGTTCCGAGCGCGGATTGGCGAACAGCTCCGCCGGCGCTCCCTCCTCCTCCACCTTGCCGCGATGGAGAAAGAGGATCTTGTGCGACACCTCGCGCGCGAACTGCATCTCGTGCGTCACGAGGATCATGGTGTTGCCCTCCTCGGCGAGCTGGCGGATGACGCGCAAGACCTCGCCGACCAGTTCGGGATCGAGCGCGGACGTGGGCTCATCAAGCAGGATCACCTTGGGCCGCATGGCGAGCGTGCGGGCGATCGCCGCGCGCTGCTGCTGGCCTCCAGACAGCTGGCCGGGATATTGGGCGTGCTTGTCGGACAGCCCGACCTTTTTCAGCAGCGCATGGGCGTATTCGACGGACTCTTCGCGGCGCTCCTTCAACACGTGAACGGGCGCCTCGATGATGTTTTCGAGCACTGTCAAGTGCGGCCACAGGTTGAAGCTCTGGAACACCATGCCGACGCGGGCGCGGATGCGCTCCACCTGCCGCATGTCGGCCGGATGAGAGCGTCCGTCCGCGGTCTTCTTCATCCTGATCTCTTCGCCGTCGACGATGATGCGGCCGCCGTTGGGCTGCTCAAGCATGTTGATGCAGCGCAGGAAGGTGCTCTTGCCGGAACCGGACGAACCGATCATCGACACCACCTCGCCCGCGCTGGCCGAGAGGTTGACGCCGCTCAGCACCTCGACCTGACCAAAGCTCTTGTGGAGGTCGAGTATCTCGACGGCCGGCCTAGGCCGCACGGCGACGGCCGCGGGATGTGGCTGGGTGATGCTGGTCACGGCGAATGGCGCGGCCGTTCGCGGCTTGTCGTCGATGGCGGCGTCCACCGCCTTGAGATCGGCGAAGGCGCGATCGAAATAGCGTAGGCTCGTTGCCAGCGAGTTCCACTGCCAGTCGGCATCCTCGGGAATGAAGGCGGCGCGCAAGGCAGCCTTTATGCGCTGTCCGAGCGGGGAATCGACCTTGCCGTAGAGATGCAGCCAGTTGTCGGCCTGCACCGCGTCCATGACCGTGGCGCCGTCCAGCGTGCCGCACTCGACGACCAGCGGCAGCACGCGCGCGTCGGGCAGCGCCTTGCGAACGGCCGCCGAGACATAGCCTGTCGCTGTCGCGGCGATACCGGTGTCCGTCTTGGCGTCCCTGCCGGTCAGCACCACCGAGAGCGCCGGGCCGAACACGGATTTGCCCCATGCCAGGCCGTCATGCTTGCTTTCGGCGACCGACAGCAGCGCGGGATAGCCATAGGGGCCAGCTCCGGTGTGCATGTCGAAGACCAGGACGTGACGCGCCTGCGCGGCGAATGTGGCCAGAATGTCGTTGAGCGTGCGGTTCGACCAGACGGGTCCCGCACCGCCGTAGAATAGACCGTCAGGAAACTGGTACTGACCGGCCTCCACGATCGGCGCGATACCGGCATGGCCGCCGAGCCGCTTCCTTGCTGCGTCCAGTGCCTCGTCGGCCCGGACGCGGTCGGGGCCTTCCCATTCATGGCAGACCAGCGCCGCATGTAGATCTGCGTATTTCTCGTTCTTCGGCGCCGCGGCCTGCCAGTCGATGAAATTGCGGTTGAGGTCGACATTGTCCTCGTTGACGCGGCGCGACCAGGCCGTGCCCCAGGGGTTGATGAGGTGAATGGCGAGGATTGCCGTATCGTCCGGCAGCCGCCACGGCGCATTCTCCTCCAGCCAGGCCGTCTGGCAGGCCGAACCGAACTGGCCTTCGACGCCATGCGTGCCCGAGATCAGCACCATCACCTTGGGCGCGCTGCGACGACCGATGAAGGCGATGTCGGTGGCCAGCACCTCCCCGGCCGGGCCGTGGAGGGGATGCACGTATTCCGTCAGCTCGGCACCGGCGCGCTGGGCCGCGTTGCGGAAGCGCTGGCGAAGCTCGGCAAAGCCGACCGAATAGGAGCGCGCCGCGGCTACATCACGCATGGGCTTCCACTCCGTTCCGGCTGCTGTCGTTGATGGGATGCGATGCAAGCGGCATCACCTTTCCCGGGTTCATCAGCGAATGGCCGTCGAGCGTATCTTTGACGCGTCTCATCAGCTTCAGCTTGGTCTCGTCGGCGGTGGCGAGCAGCGAGTGGATGCGCTTGGAACCGACGCCGTGCTCGGCCGAAAATGAGCCCCCAAGAGCGACAAGATCGGCGTACAGCACCGCCTCTACGGCCGCCGCGAGCGCCGCCGGTAGAGGTCCGCCGCGGTTGAGCACGATATGCAGGTTCCCATCGGCGAGATGGCCGAAGACGTACGGTTTCAATTCAGGGTCGATACCGGCCAGCCCCGCGAGGATTCTCTCGACATATCCGTCGATCTCCGAGAGCGGCACCGACACGTCGTAGGAAGGCGCCGCCGGATGTGCTCGATAGATGACCTCGGTGTCCTCACGCAGTCCCCATAGCGCCTCTTCCTGTCGCTTCGAGCTGGCGAGGATGCCGGTCGTCCCGGGATGGCGATCCAGAATATCGCCGAAGAGTTTTTCGAACTCGACGCGCAGTGCCTCCTCGCGCGCGCCGCCAAGCCCCAGCAGAAGATAGATCGGCCGGCCGAGCTCGAAGTCGGGCTCCGACCAGCCACGCGCGGCAGCTGTGAGATCGATGAAAGACGGCCACAACGCCTCGGCCGCGCGAAGCTCGCCCGTTTCGCAGTCGAGCGCCAAGCGGATGAGGTCCAGCGCCGCCTTGACCGACGGCAGGCCGAACAGCGCCGTTGCCGTCGCGCACGGCATGGGATCGAGTTTGAGCACCGCGCACGTTACGACGCCGAGCGTGCCTTCCGCGCCGATGAAAAGATGCTTCAGGTCATAGCCCGCGGCATTCTTTACCACCCGGGTCATATCGCAATAGACGCTGCCATCCGGCAGGACCGCCTCAAGGCCGAGCACCCGGTGGCGCATGACGCCGTTGCGGAAGGCCATGACCCCGCCGGCGTTGGTCGAGATCATGCCGCCGATGGTGGCACTACCGCGCGCCGCAAGATCGATGCCCGGTTCGAGCCTGTGTTCGGCAGCCGCCTTCTGCAGATTTTCCAAAACGACGCCGGCTTGCACAACGGCCGTGTGCTCGACGGCGTCCAGCCTTTCGATGCGGTTCATCCGCTCAAGCGAAAGCACGATCTCGCCGGGCTTTGAAATGCTGCCGCCGACCAATCCTGTGCGTCCCCCCTGGGCAACGACCGGCACCGCATACTGGCTGCACAAGCGCATCACTGCGGCAACCTCGTCGGTTGTGGCGGGTGCGACGATGATGCCGGCGGCCAAATTCTCAAGATTGGTGCCGGGATCGACATCCGCGGCTGCGCCGGTTCGCAAGTGCTGCGCGCCGACGACGGCGCCGAGGTCGTCGAGAAGCGCATGCGGGACTGCCCGAGGAGCATGTTGCAATCTCGCCTGGCTGACGTGTTGGCCGTTCATTGACGCGCGATCCTTGCCAGCGCGCCGATCAGGCGGTCATTGTCGGCGGGTGAGCCAATGGTGAGGCGTACATAGGCTTCGTAGCCTCTTTCACGCCATGCCTTGACGATGATGCCTTCTTGAAGCAAGGCGCTCGCCAGGGCCGCGCTGTCGCGGCCGCAATCGAAGAACAGGAAATTCGTCTGGGAGGACGCGACACGGAAACCAAGCTCTTCGAGGGCGGCGCCGACGCGAGCTCGCTCGCTGCGCAGGCGAGCGACCGATCCACGCATCCACGCCTCGTCGCTGAGTGCCGCGATGGCAGCAGCCTGCGCCGCGGCGTTGACGTTGAAGGGCGTCTTGGCCGCCGCCACAACGCGCGCCAGTTCGGCGTCGGAGCAGATGGCATAGCCGACGCGTAGTCCCGCCAATCCGTAGGCCTTGGAGAAGGTTCGCAGCACGACGAAGGCAATGTCGCTTGAGCGCAGCACTTCGAGCCCGTCGGGACAGGAACCGTCAGCGAATTCGAAATAGGCTTCGTCCAGCACCAACAACGTGCCGGGTCTCACCGCTGCAATCAGCCGATCCAGCGACTTGCGATCGAGCGCAGGGCCGACGGGATTCCACGGTGAGGACAGGAAGACGAGGCGGGGACCGCTGGCGACAGCCTGCTCGAGTGCCGCTATGTCGAAGCCGAGATCGTCGGTCATCGCTACTTTTGTCACGACCGCGCCCTGCGCCAGCGGCTCGATCTCGTGCAGCCCGAAGCTCGGAACCACAGTGACCACGCCCACTCCTGGAACAAGCATGGCGCGCGACACCGCGGCGATCAGTTCCTCCGAACCGTTGCCGGCAACGATGGTGTCCGGCTGGATCGACAGCCTCTGCCCGAGGGCGGCACGCAGAGCTGCGCAGGCGGGGTCGGCGTAACGCCATGGCTCCAGCGTCGGCGAGGCGAGCACCGCGAGGACGGCCGGCGAGCACCCGTCCGGATTTTCATTGCTGGCCAGACGCGCGATGTCGTTGCGCCCCGAGATCGAACGGGCGACCGCGATATTCATGCCGGCATTGTAGGGCGGCAGGGCAGCGACGTTGGGGTTGAATGCCAAGCCGTTTTGCGAGCCGCTTTTGACCGAATTGTCCACGCCGAAGCTTCCGTTCTCTGAGGGAGTGCGTACTTTAACGGGCTTCCGCCCGGTCAAATGTCCAGGATGACCGATCCTCTTGGCTTGGAGCAGCACAACAGGACTTCGCCGGCAGGCGGCTCGTCCAACGGCTCCTCGAAGTAATCGACCTCGCCGGAAATCAGGCGCGACTTGCAGGTGCCGCATACGCCGGCGCGACAGCTGAATTCGGGGGAAAGGCCCTGATCCTCCGCAAAAGCGAGCAGCGATTCGGCAGTCGCGTCCCAAACCACAGTGCGGCGCGACTTGCGAAACTCCACCGTCGGAGCTTCGTCCGAAACCGCCCGTGCCGTCGGCTGCAGCTCGACCGGCGCCGCCTTGGCTGGTGTTTCCAGCAGGGTTGCCGGACCGAAGAACTCGTGGCTGATGCGCTGCTTGGGAACCCCGAGCCCACGCAGCGTCCCATACACGGCCCGCATGAAGGGCGAAGGGCCGCAAAGATAGAAATCGTAGTCGTCGAGCGGCAGCAGCCGCTGCAATAGCTCTCGCGTCACCACACCTTCGCTGTGGTGGCGGCCGGCGATCCTGTCCTTTTCGGTCGGGAAGCGGTAGCAGAAATGCACCGTCATACCTGATCGAGAAGCGGCGACCTCCTCGACCTCGTCGCGCAGGGCGTGCACGACGCCATTATCGCAGGCATGGATGAAGAACGCCTTCCGCTCTGTGGCGGCCAGGGCATGCAGCATCGCGACCAGTGGCGTCAGTCCGACGCCGCCGCTCAGCAGCACCGCCGGCCGCTTGCTCTCGCCATCGAGCGTGAAATCGCCGCGGGGCCCCTCGGCCAGCAGGACGTCACCGACCTCGACATGATCATGCAAATAGCAGGAACTGACGCCGTCGGGCACATCGGCGCTCGGTGCAGCCTCGCGCTTGACGGTAATGCGGTAGCTGCCCTGCCGCCGCGGCGAGCACGACACGCTGTAATTCCTGAGCACGAACGCGTTGCCGTCTTGGACTGGTATGCGGAAGACGAGGAACTGGCCAGGCTCGAAAGGCCGCCAACCTGCTGGTTCCAGCGGCTCCAGGTGGAAGGAGCTTATGGTTGCGCTTTCACGCACCTTGGCCACCACCTTAAGTTCGCGAAACCCGCTCCGGCCTGCGCTGACGGGCGCGGCGTAGGCGTTCATTCGGCGGCCGCCAGCTGCTGTTCCTCAGCCGCGATCAGCCTCGCCAGGTTGCGGCGGAAGCGCAGCGGACCGACGTCGATCTTCAGGTCGAGATTCGGGGTGCGCATGTTGGCCATGCCCTTGTGCACGGCGTTGAGCACCACGCGATCCTCGTCGAAGGCTCCACGCACGGACTTGGCGAACTGGCGCGAGATCTCCTCGTCGTCGGGCGCGAAATTGCGCATCTGAAACCAATAGTACCTGGTGTGGTTCCCATCGACAGGAGTCATGAAGTTGTAGCTGTCCATGAGGAAGACATCTTCATGAAGGGGCTTGTCCTCCCCGCCTGTGTTGGCTGGCACGAAGATCGCCTTGATGATGGCGTGGCTTGGATAGCGTACCTCGTAATGCTGCTTGCGGTCGCACTTGCCACGGAACTTGAGATAGGGTGCGTAGAATGGCGCGGGCTCGACATCCACCATCCAGCGCCAGACGGTGACGCCGTCCTCGCCGACGGTCGTTTCGAGTGGGGCCTCCTCGGCGGCGGCGTTACCGAACGAGCTCTGGTGGACCCAGGCGACATGCGAGGGGTCGAGCAGGTTGTCGGTCATGTAGAGATAGTTGCATTCGAGCATCATCGACTCGCCGCGATTGACGCCCCATGCTGGGTCGCCCCAATGCTCGACCTGGAAGATCTTGGCCGGATCGGCCTTGCCAGCCTCGCCCATCCAGATCCAGAGCAGGCCGTAGCGCTCGGCGATCGGATAGCTGCGCACCTGTGCCACATGCGGAATCTTCTCCGCGCCTGGAACGCGGGTGCAGGTGCCGGTGCAATCGAAAGTGAGGCCGTGATAGCCGCATTCGACATCGTCGCCCTTGATACGGCCCATCGACAGCGGCAGCTTGCGGTGCGGGCAGGCATCTTCGAGGGCGGCGACGGCGCCGTTGGTCTTGCGGTACAGGACGATGTCCTCGCCGAGGACCTTCACCGGCTTCAGCTCATTGGAGCCAACCTCGTGATCCCAAGCGGCGACATACCAGCAATTCCTGAGAAACATGGCCGCTTCCTCTCCGAGATATCGATCCTTCGGGAAAAGTTCTAGTGTCGCGGCGGGGGTGCAAAAAGCGCTTGCAGCTGGCTTCTATTTTAGAAAAACTAAAACAAAGCCTCGGAAACATATATCGTGAGAACCTCGCCACCCTTGCGCGCGATACAGGCCTTCGAAGCCTTCGGACGTCTGGGCAGCGTGACGGGCGCTGCCGACGAGCTCGGCGTTTCGCCCGGCGCTGTCAGCCAGCAGATCCGCAAGGCGGAAGAATTTCTCGGTGTGCAACTTCTGGAACGCCGCGGCAGGATGCTCACGCTGACCTCTTGGGGACGGCTCTACCACTCGGCGGTGTCAGAGGGCTTCGATCGCATCCGGGGCGCCGGAGAACTGCTCGAACGGGCGCGCACCGAGAGCGCGCTGACTGTCTCGTGCCTGCCTTCGCTCGCCGGCAAGTGGCTGGCGCCTCAGCTTTTCGACTGGCAGGCGCATCATTTGGGCGCCACAGTGCGCCTGATCGGCGCCGAGGCCGAGGCGCGCTTCGGCGACGAGCAGCTCGACTTTCGCATTTCCTATGGCGCGAAGAATCGTGGCTACGACCACTATGTCGAACTATTCACCGACTGGGTCGTGCCGGCCTGCTCGCCGGCGCTGCTGGAGCGGCTGCCTTTGCGCAAGCCGGTCGACATCCTCGAACGGCCATTGCTGGCGATCGAATGGGCACGCGAGCATCGCTCGCCGCCGACCTGGAGCGAGTGGGCGGCAAGCATCGGCGCGAAATACCGCAAGACATCGGGCGAGGTTGCATTCTCGCTGTCTAGCGCGGCCATCGACGCAGCCATCAACGGTCGCGGCTTCGTCCTGGCGCAATTGTCGATGGCGAAGGACGACATTACCTCCGGTCGGCTGGTTGTGCCATTCAACGTCCCCCTTCGACTGCCCGATCCCTATTTCCTTGCCTGGGATCGATCGGCGCTGCAAAAGCCTCATGGCGCGGAGCTTCGCGCCTGGATCGTCTCGATCGCAAACCGCCAGGAGGCGGAGTATTCGGATTTGCCGCGTTCAGAGGGCGTAGGCGCCTCGCTTGGGGTAAGGCGCGGCGGACCGCTAGGATAGAAGAGCCGCCTTCGGGCCGGTTTCGCACGCTACGCTGCCAGTTCGCTTCCGGCCCCGTTCCAGACATTTTCTTGGAGTGCGGTTTGCGCCTGGATCGGCCACAGCAGCGGCCGATGGCTGACAGCCTGAATTGCCCAGACGGCGGAAGCGGTTATCGCTGCATCGTCGACACGAGACCGGCTCTAGCGAGGGCGAACGTCAGCTAAGACTTGACTGGAAGGACGTGGTGGCGCGACGCTGCCAAAGCATGCAGCGTGGTTCCTCCCTTCGGCCACGGGTTCGCCAGACCATATGAGATCATACGGAGGATATGGGTTGCCTTGGGTGCTGCGTTTCCAGTCTTTCAGCTGTTGCTGCTTGTGGTGGCAGGTTTGCCCGCCAGTGCCGCCGGCGCCAGCGAAACGATATCCGGCACCAGGATGTCGTGACGACGGGCGAAGGCAACGAGGGTTGCTCTGACTGTTTCGGGCTCGATATCGCCGGCAAGGCCAGCCTTGCAGGCATTGAGAGCAATGGCATGGGCATTGCTCCTGGTCGCGGCAGGCCAGTCCTGGAGCACGGCATAGGCTTGCATCACCGTCTCAAGTCTCACCGGCAGGCCCATGCCGACGAGGATGGTAACCGCTTCCTTAAAGTGGTCGTGTTTCATTGTCTGAAGCTCCTTTCGACTGTGCCGCCATCCCGCCGGCGCGACGGTTACCGGCGACGGCGTGGCGACGCGGATAGGAAGGTCGAAGGACAATCCCTTTCGACGCTTCATGCTTTGTTGTGTCGGTCGCAGAACTCAGGACAGCCAACCGCTCCATTGGCCAAGCCAGCAACACGGATCCCGACTGGGCCAGTCCTGGCGGCGGCAGCGCCTTGTGAGCCTTCACCAATGCCTCGAGCCACGCGGCGACGGCAAGCGGCACCTGGGCGCTACCGTCCAGCCAGCGAGCCACCTCGCTCGGCGGATAGTCAAGTTCCTCTGCCAAGTCGGCGGCGCCCCATCTCAGTCTTTTCAGGCATTCGCGCAATCGTCCCGCAATCATGGCTATCCTCCTCCATCCGCGATCATGAAACGTCGTCCCGAGGCGATAGAAGCCGAGGCTGGCCCGTCCCGGTCAACTTCGTCCAGACGTTTCCGCTGACACATGCTGCGCCGCCAAAAACATCAACGTCGAGGCGACAGTACGCCGGTTCCATCCGACGGATTCGGCGGTGTCCAGCAAGCCTGCCAGCAGCGGCTTCAGCGCGTTGCGGCATTCGGCTTCGTAGGCGAGGAATTCGCTTGCCGGATGCGTCGGTCCCGGAACCGACCCGCTTATCGTGTCCATAGATTTCTCCCATCTTGTCCGTCGCAAGCGCCCGCTCCCCGGACCGGGAGCGGGCGACGTCTGCGTTTTAGAAGTCCATGCCGGCGCCGGCGGGCATGGCGGGGGCGGCTTCCTTCTTCGGCTTTTCGGCCACCATGGCCTCCGTGGTGACGAGCAGTCCTGCTACCGAAGCGGCATCCTGAAGCGCGGTGCGCACTACCTTGGCTGGATCGATCACACCCTGCGTGTAGAGGTCGCCATATTCGCCGGTCTGGGCGTTCCAGCCAAAGGCGAAGTCGGTCTTCTCGCGCAGCTTGCCGACGACGATCGAGCCTTCCGATCCGGCATTTTCAGCGATCTGGCGCGCCGGAGCCTCGATCGCCCGCCGCACGATGTCGACGCCGTATCTCTGGTCGGGATTGTCGACCGCAACGGCGTCGAGCGCCTTGGCCGCCCTGAGCAGGGCAACGCCGCCGCCGGGCAGGATACCTTCCTCGACCGCGGCGCGCGTGGCATGCAGCGCGTCGTCGACGCGGTCCTTCTTCTCCTTGACCTCGACTTCCGTCGCGCCGCCGACGCGGATCACCGCGACGCCGCCGGCGAGCTTGGCCAGCCGCTCCTGCAGCTTCTCGCGATCGTAATCGGAGGTGGTCTCCTCGATTTGCGCCTTGATCTGCGTGACGCGGCCCTGGATTTCCTGTTTCTTGCCGGCGCCGTCCACGATGGTGGTGTTCTCCTTCTCGATGGCCACTTTCTTGGCGCGGCCGAGCATCGCCAACGTTACGTTCTCCAGCTTGATGCCGAGATCCTCGCTGATGGCCGTGCCGCCGGTTAGGATGGCGATATCCTCCAGCATGGCCTTGCGACGGTCGCCGAAGCCCGGAGCCTTGACGGCGGCAACCTTCAGCCCGCCGCGCAGCTTGTTGACGACGAGCGTAGCCAGGGCCTCGCCCTCGACGTCCTCGGCGATGATCAGCAGCGGCTTGCCGGCCTGCACCACGGCCTCGAGCACGGGAAGCAGCGCCTGCAGGTTGCCAAGTTTCTTTTCATGGATCAGCACATAGGGCTCGTCGAGCTCCACGCGCATCTTGTCCTGGTTGGTGACGAAGTAGGGTGAGAGATAGCCGCGATCGAACTGCATGCCTTCGACGACTTCCAGCTCGGTCTCGGCCGTCTTGGCCTCCTCGACGGTGATGACGCCTTCGTTGCCGACCTTTTCCATAGCCTCGGCCAGGAAGCGGCCGATTTCGGCATCGCCATTGGCCGAGATGGTGCCGACCTGAGCGATCTCGTCGTTTCTGGTGATCTTGCGGGCATTCGTCTTGAGTTCGGTGACGACCGCGTCCACCGCCTTGTCGATGCCGCGCTTGAGGTCCATCGGGTTCATGCCGGAAGCCACCGCCTTGGCACCCTCGCGAACGATCGCCTGGGCGAGAACGGTAGCGGTGGTCGTGCCATCGCCGGCGAGATCATTGGTCTTCGAAGCAACTTCGCGGACCATCTGCGCGCCCATGTTCTCGAACTTGTCCTCGAGCTCGATCTCCTTGGCGACGGTGACGCCGTCCTTGGTGATGCGCGGAGCGCCGAACGACTTGTCGATGACGACGTTGCGGCCCTTCGGACCAAGCGTGACCTTCACCGCGTCGGCGAGGATGTTGACGCCGCGCAGCATGCGCTCGCGGGCATCGGAATGGAATTTGACTTCCTTGGCAGCCATTGGATCACTCCTTTTCTAGGCAGTTGTCTTTGACTGGGTTGCGGTTCGATCGAAGCCCCCGGTCAGGCGGCTTTCTTCAGCGTCGCGACCTGCTCGATCACGCCCATCACGTCGCTTTCCTTCATGATGAGCAGGTCCTCGCCGTTGAGCTTGATCTCGGTGCCGGACCATTTGCCGAACAGAATGCGGTCGCCGATCTTCACGTCGAGGGGCGCGAGCTTGCCGCTCTCGTCGCGGGCGCCCGGGCCCACGGCGATAACCTCGCCTTCCTGCGGCTTTTCCTTGGCAGTGTCGGGGATGATGATGCCGCCGGCGGTCTTCTCTTCAGCTTCGATGCGGCGGACCAGGATACGGTCATGCAATGGACGGAACGTCATATCGTTCTCCTTCAGGACAAACAGATTTTTGAGGTTCCTCCGCTCCGGGCCGGTAGGACCGGAGCGGGGCTCACGCGACCCTTTCGGCGTCGCGCGCATGTCGAGCTAATTTTGCCTTCGTTCACTTTCAAGAGGGGGGCGAAAATTTTTTGGCACTCTCGAATGTTGAGTGCTACTGCTCTGAAAACATGCGGTAAATTCGGGTCGCGTCGACGAAATGAGAGACTTGAATTCGCGATTGAGCTGAACAAAATTATCGGCACCCCGGCACCCCGGCACCCCGGCACCGCCGGGGCCGCTGAGAAGTTGCACCCCGAAACAAGGAGTTTTGGAGACGGAGGACAGAAATGAACCGACAGACGCTTTCGCCGATCATCCCTTCCCTTGCTCCCGAAATATCAGACCTTTCCCTCGATCGGCTGCTGTCGCCGGCCAGCCATTTTCAGCACCCGCGGGATGTGCTGGAGGACGGCTCGCTCGACATATGGGAAAAGCGGGCGATCCTTTCGTCCTGGGCGTCCGACGCCTGCGCCGTGGAATCGATGCCGGCACTGCGCCAGCCGCCAGGCACCGGGCGGCCGGTCTCCTTCGACGACATCATGGATGCGTTGCGCCGGCTTGATGCGCTCGCCCCGCCGCCCAGCGGCGCTGCCGATGACGACCATCCGCAGTTGATCGATCGGCTGAGCGCGTGAGGCGCAGAAGGCGATGGCGAACGCGGTCAGCAGGGAATTCCGCTTGCAGATGAACGGCTACGGCTTGACCACTGCCGAGATCCATTATCATCTGCCCGACCATCCCGGCCTGCTCCAGCTTTACGTGTGGCAGGATTATGATCTCGCCCCGGATTTCCCCGCGCTGAGGGGCTTTCTAGGCTTTTGGGAACGCGAACTGGCGGGCGCCTTGCATTCCGTCCGGGTCGCCCACCATCGGCTCATTAGGCCCTCAGAATGGCGGGCTGTCGACGGGGTCATCGCGCTCCAGTGAAGATCAGCGCCGCAAGGCGGTCGTGTCGTGCGGCCGCCTTCACTTCATCATTTGCTCGCCTGGATGCAGACGAAAAGGGTGACTTTTTCACGACCTTGAAGGCGGGTTCGCGGCCGGGTCTTGACGTTCCGGTGTTGAATTCCCAGATCGATTTTGCCGGTGCTTGAGAGACCGGCAAGGTCAAGGGGCGCCGCTTCCTTGGCGCGCCTCGTATCTATGTTGCTCAATGGAGGATGTAGCTATGAGAACCAATTTTGACTTCACTCCGCTGTTCCGGTCGAGCATCGGTTTCGATCGAATGTTGAACGCGCTCGAAACGGCGAGCCGCATCGAAACCGTCGACAATTGGCCACCCTACGACATCGCCAAGACCGCCGAAGACGCCTACCGCATCACCATGGCGGTGGCCGGCTTCGCGCAGGACGAACTGGACCTTACCCAGGAGCAGAACATGCTCATGGTCTCAGGCCAGAAAGCCGGCGAGGATAAGAGTGAATACCTGCATCGCGGAATTGCCGGTCGCGCATTCCAGCGCCGCTTCGAGCTTGCCGATCATGTGAAGGTCGTCGACGCCAGCCTGGTCAATGGCCTGCTGACGATCGATCTGAAGCGTGAGATTCCGGAAGAGATGAAACCGCGCCGGATCGAGATCGCAGCTGACAAGGCGATGCCCAAAGGCGCGACGAAGAAGATCGAAGCCGACAAGCAGGCTGCCTGAGTGTCTCTTGTCGGCGCACTCGCGCAAGCGCCGGGCACATTGCCCGGCGCAATAGGAAGCCTTTTCAACAGAGAGGAGGAAATTATGAGTGTCCGTGATCTGATCCCCTGGGGCCGGAGCAACGGCAACCAGCTTCCAAGCGTGTTCCACGACGGCGAACGCGATCCGTTCCTGTCGCTGCATCGTGAGGTAAACCGCCTGTTCGACGATGTTTTCCGCGGCTTCGACAGCCGTTTGCCGTCTTTCGGCGGTGTCTCCGCCCTCGGCGCCGGTTGGCCGAGCGTCGAGATCTCCAACGGAGAGAAGGAGATCAAGGTGACCGCCGAGGTGCCGGGCCTCGAACAGAAAGACATCGAGGTCCTGCTCGACGACGGCGTGCTGACGCTGCGGGGCGAGAAACGCTCCGAGACGGACGACAAGGATAGGCAGTTCTCCGAACGCTACTATGGCCGGTTCGAGCGCCGTATCCCGGTCGGCTACGAGGTCAAGGAAGACGAGGTGGAGGCGCGCTTCAGGAATGGCGTGCTGACTGTCACATTGCCGAAGAGCGAGAAGGCACAGTCGCAAGTCAAGCGCATTGACATCAAGAGTTGATGCATCGACGCCTGGGTTGCGGCCCGCACGCCGCAGCCCGGGCGACTTGGTTGACGCTCTCTGGAAGCTGGTCGTCCGGGTAGAGGCCCAATCAGGTGCCATAACCCCAGTCGTGACCCACGTCGCTCCACAGCCGCAGCTCTCTGCTCAGCCTGTATCCAGCTCGGGCGCGCAAACTGCGTGCCCCAGATGCCTACGCCCGCTTGAAGAGCTTGCGATCGATAATCGCACCTATGTTCGGGGAGATTTATCCTGCGCTTGCCCTTCAGTTTGTAGGAGCGTCAGTTCCAAACATGTTGCGAACTCCGAATAAATGGCGGGGCGCCGAATTGCGCTCCCGCCAGGGTTCGCCTGTCAGTCGAGAACTTTGACGACGGTACGGGTTTTCGGATCGACGACCACGGTCCGATTGTCGATCACGGTGTATTCGTACGTCACGTTGGGTACTTTATGCAGCTCGACCTTTTCCGGCACCGTGCTCCCGATCTTCAACTCCACGCCTGGCAACTTGATCGAGGCAAGAGGCTCCTTCTTCACATACTCGCGGATGGTCGTCTCCTGTTCAGGTGCCAGAACCACCGTATCCGCTATTGCGACGCTGATGCCTGACAAGAGCAACAGGCCGGCGATAGAATTGGTGATCATCGTCTTCATTCGATACCTCCATTATATGTGCCCCTTGCCCAATGCCGATGCGAGACCGGCAGAGCCGCCGATAGGGGCCGTTCTCAGCGATCCACCAAAGCAATGTCGTTCCGGCTTTGATGTTTCACTGCGAAGGTCGATTGAGACCAATGCGCGCAGCCGTCGGACTAAAGTCCCATGGATCAGTAGGAGGTGATCATCCGCCAGTTCTGGGGCCGGGGGTAGCGCTTTGCCTCGCCTCACCCTCCTGCCGGGGAGGGACGTCGCTAGACTCTGTCATGGGCTCGGGCAGGTCCGGTGGTGGCTTGTGAAGCAGGTCCTCTTATTTTATCGGCATCGAAATAGATAAGGGCTATCTCGGCATTGCCGGGGGCACGACTTACGTGCCGCCGGATTATCCTGCCCAGCCGGGCCCAAACAGGAGTGGCTGTTTGAGGCCGAGGTCTTTCTCAGAACAATTCGACGACGCCGCTCCGTTCCACCCCATCGAACATCGCCGATCCACAGGCGCGGATGCCCGCCCAGCGTGCCCATGCAATAAACGCTTTCCGAGCCACGTCGGCCTCACCGCGTCCATCATACGCGGCGCAGCAGGCCTCGCAGGCGCATGCATGCAACTTGCTTCGTTGTTCGAAAGGCCACTCTTCGAGGAACTCGATCGCGTCCATCGCATTCCGGATCGCCCTCATGCCGAAAGATGGGTCGTCCACCAGCACCGGCGGTTCAAAAATGTCTGCCATACTTTCCTCCGCTTAGTTTCGGCCGCTCTGCGGCGGCTAAAGCGCGTCGCGCTGAAACGGATTCAGGCGACGCGCTTTAGGTCCTTTGTTTGATGCATGTCGTTGCCGCAAAACCGAGGTCACTTTTGCGCGACATGCATTAGAAGCAAACATCCACAACGTGTCGAATAGCGCTCGCGGCGCCATTCGGAAGATATTGGATGCGGGACTTCCAGCTTCAAGCAACCGGCCAATGAGGGCCGCCGCGCCGGAGAGCCCTTGATAGGTGACCGGCGCCTGTTGCCTGTTGGGAGAGTGTCCTGGCGCCGGCCCGGCGAATCGGAGTTCGCCGCGCGATCAGAATGAACCGACAGGCCGAACTCGGCGACCTCAAAGGAGTCATTTGCACAAGCTATTTTAGCGATTCTGCATGAGTGAGCTGATGGGGTCGGAACCTTTGTTCTCAGCTCATGTTGATTCATTGGACGGCGCATCTTCTCTCCAACCTAGAGCGCGCCGCGTCGGGATGGATTGTCGCCTTTCACCGCAAAGATGGGAGACGCCGGCTTTCCTTAGGAGGTCCCGACAAAGAGCCCGCCCCACGCCAGAAGAGCGGGCTCTTTCATTGCGCAGCACACGCACGAAAAATTCAGTTGAAATGCCCAATTTTCCCGACTTATAAAACATGACGTTCCCATTGCTTTCTCGGGAAGCATGCGATGGATAACGTCATTCCGATAAGACCCAAGATGTCAGCTCGCGTCGAGGTGGTGAAAGCCAGCGACGAATGGCTCGTCCTCGTGGTGGAAGACCAGCAAGAACTCACCCGCTCATTCGAACTGGAATCGTATGCGTTGGCTTTCGCGGAAGGCCAGCGCATACGGCTAGGGTTGGATAAGATCACCCGAGGAACCTAAGCCGGTGACTGCGGCTTATGGAAAACGACCTTACGGACTCGTAAGGTTCTCTCGAGACGAGGATTGTGGTTTGCAGTCTCCGCTGCCTTCCAATCGCCCCTTACGGATGGATTTGATGAGGTCGCTGACGCGGTCTGCCGGCTCGACCGATGGTTTCATGCTGCTTCCGACGATCGAGCTCCGGCCGGTGCCATAAAAGCGCTTCAGGCAAGCTATCTTGGCGCGCCGCCAAGTGCGGCCAACAAAGCTCGCAGGTACGTTCCCCGATCTTCGTGTGCCAGATGTTTCAGAACGGTAATGGAATCCAGCTTTTCCGCGACCTTCCATGGTTCAGAAACGGGAAACCGGCGCGGGAGTTCGCTACTGGATGCTGTCGTGGTTAACGCCGCGCGGATTTACGCGCCCGCGGCCTAATCGAGGTATCATCGTGTCGACCGAATATTTTGGCGCGACAGACTCCGGTCTGTGAGGCACCACCCGGTTGCGGCCGGCCTGCTTGGCCAGGTAGGGTGCTGCATCCGCCTGACGCTGCAGATGATCCGGAGACATGGTCTCGTCGGCCGCCTGAACCGAATCGCGAGAGCGCTACCGTGTTTTCGTACATTCGGAAACGCTTTGATATTTTCCACGAGTTGGCCTGTCTCGGATCTACAAAAGACCAGGGAACGGTATGGTTGCCCCGTTGTCGACGTACGTTTTCCGCGAAGCGAACGGCTGCTTTGCGCCGCCAAGTGGACGTTAGTCGTCAGAAACAAGCCGCCCAATAACGGTCATCGGACAGACATAAAGAGCCGGCTCCAACTTGGACCGGCTTTCAGCCTGACCTTCGCTGCGAGCCGATTTCCCTCACTGTCCGTCCTTCGAGGTATCGCGGACCATCTGCCTTTCCATCTGTCGAAATGAGGCGATGGTTTGAATTTGGCCCTGAAACACAATCCAGCGATCTTTTGGTCGGAACCTGCCCTAACCAGCCTGATCCAGCCGGTCGCGCAACATGCTCCAAGGCAGCAGTATGTTGGGCGCGTAGCGCAACAGGCTGTGGAACGGGATCGGCGCCGGCGGCGCGAATGGCAGCGGTAGGTCGCGGCCTTCTGTCCCAGCCGCCCAGTCGGCCAGCACCTTGCCCATGGCCGTGGTCATGGCAATGCCGCGCCCATTGCAGGCGCGGGCCGCCATCAGACCTGGGCCGAGGTCGATCAGATGCGGCAGAAAATCCGGTTCGACGGCGGCGATCCCCGACCAGCTATACTCGAGCGGCGGCAAGTCAGGCAGTTCCAGACACCGCGCTAGCCTTCGCCAGATTGTCTGTGGCACTCGCGTGTCGGCGCCCGCGCCCACCACATGCATGCCGCCGCTGATCAGCCGATTTCGGGCATCGAAGCGGAAGGTGATGAGATTGCGTCGGGTGTCGGAGAAACCCTGCCCTCCAGGCAGCAAGCGCTGACGCATCTTCGACGGCAGGGGCTGTGTCGCGATCTGGAAAACCTTCAGCGGAAAATAGGTCCGCTGAAGTGTCGGGTTGAGCGCTCCGCCATAGGCGTTGGTGGCGATCAGCACCTTGCCGGCACGGACTGGACCCGACGGCGTCGTCAGCGTCCAGCCATCGGACGCACGGTCGATCGAGGTGACGCGCGCGCGCTCGAAAATCCGCGCGCCGGCTTTTTCGGCCGCATCGGCCAGGCCGCGCGCGAATTCAACCGGATTGAGCACGCCGCCAGAGCGATCCATCCATCCGCCGGCATAGCCTCGCGCGCCGGTCAACGCTTCGGTCTGCTGACTGTCCAGCATCACCGCCGGCCTGCCGCGCTCCTCCCACTGCCTGGCGCGGGATTGTATTGTTCCGAGAGCAGCCTGTGAGTGCGCCGCCTGTATCCAGCCGTTCTGCACGGCGTCGCAGGCGATGCCATGGCGCTCGATCAGGTTGAACACGAGGTCGGCGCTGCCTGCGGCGAACCCGATCAGCCGCTCGCCGAGCTGCGCGCCGAGATGCGCCACTATGGCGTCCGGATCCATCTTGGCGAAGTTCGGCACGACGAAGCCTGCGTTGCGGCCGGTCGCGCCCCAGGCGATGATTTCGGCTTCGAGGACAGCAACCGAAAGGCCTTTGCCGGCGGCATGCAGCGCGCTCGACAGGCCGGTGAAACCGCCGCCGACAACGGCAAGGTCGACATCGAGCCTGTCTTCCAGCATTGGCCGGGGATGGCGATCGCGGCTGACCGCGTGCCACAGGGAAAGCGCCTCCTGCCGCGCCATTGCGTTCAGGACCCGCTCTCGCCGGCGATGACCTTCGCCTTTTTGCCGAAACGAACCTGCCCTGGCCGTTGACCGAACAGGCCGTTTGGCCGAACCAGCAGGATGACGCACAGCATAACGCCGATGGCGACGATTTGCAGAGATGCGGCTCGTGCCTGTTGCTCCGGCGCGAAGATCACGCTGGTGAGCGCGCCCGAGCCTGCCCATATCGCCCAGACCAGCACGCTGCCTGCAACGGCGCCGGCATTGCTCCCGGAGCCGCCGACAATCAGCATCACCCAGACTTGGAAAGTGAGGATCGACAGGTAATTGTCGGGCGCGATGAAGCCGATGAAATGCGCCTGGAGCGCGCCGGCAAGCGCCATGATCGCGCCGCCGACGGCAAAGGCCTGGACACGATAGAAGCGCGCGCTCTTGCCGAGCGAGATTGCGGCGCGTTCGTCTTCGCGCAGGGCCTTCAGGACGCGTCCCCACGGACTGCGCGTCAGATGTTCGAGGGCCAGATATGCGGCGAGCGTCACGGCCGAGATGATAGCCAGATTCGACAGGTTGAAGAGCAACGGCGTTTCGGCGAGGTCGCCGAAGGGTCGCGGGATGAAGCCGATGCCGAAGGGACCACCCGTGAGCTTCTGCGCGTTGAGCGCGACCAGTTGGACGACGACCGCGACACCGAAAGTCGTGATAGCCAGATAATCCGATCTGAGCCGCAGCGTGGCGATGCCGGTTAGCGCCGCGGCAACCCCACCAACGAGCATCGCCCCCAGCCAGCCGATGAGGATCGGCAGGCCGAAGCCGCCCAGCCGCGCGGGGTCGTCGGGCGTGGTGAGTAGCGCCGAGGTGTAGGCTCCGATGGCGACGAAGCCGGCGAGGCCGACATTGAACAGGCCGGTCAGCCCCCATTGCAGGTTGAGGCCCAGCGTGATCAGCGAGAAGATCAATGCCGTCGTCAGGAAGAAGGCGCCGTAGCCCACCAGATCGATCATCTTTCGCGCACCCCGAAGAGCCCGATGGGGCGCACGATCAGCACTGCCATCAGGATGATGAAAGAAACGGCGGCGCGCCACTCAGCGCCGATCAACTGTACCGCGCAGGCTTCGGCGAGGCCGATGATCAGGCCGCCGAGCACGGCGCCCGGAATGCTGCCGATGCCGCCAAGAATGGCGGCGGCGAACATCGGCAGCAGCATGTCGAAGCCCATCAGCGGGCGGATCTGGACCAGGACGCCGATCATCACGCCGGCGACGCAGGCGAGTGCGGCGCCGATGACCCAGGTGACACGCACGACGCTGGCGACGTCGATGCCGGCGATGCGGGCTAGCGCCGGGTTCTGGCTCATCGCCTGCATGGAGCGGCCGGTCTGGGTGCGTGTGGTCAAAAGGTGCACGCCAAGCACAAGCACGGCGGTCAGCAGCAGCAGTGCGATCTGATCGGGGGTGATGCGGATGCCGAAGCCGACCGGCATCGCGATCTGGATGGCACGGCTGAAATAGGTTGGGCGCGAGGTGAAGATGAATTCGAGCAGGCTTCTGAGAGCCATCGAGGCGCCGAAACTTCCCATCACCACGATGATCGCTTGCTCCTGCTTGCGCAGTCGCGAAAACAGCACCTTGTCGAGCAGCAGCGCTAGCAGGGCCGTAAATGCCATGCCGGCGACCAGCGCAACGATGAGCGGCCAGCCGAAGGACAAGGGCGCCATCGGCGCCACCTTGCCGAACATGGCGGCAATGGCGCCGACGACGGCCAAGGTCGCATAGGTGCCCCAGGCCATGAAATCGCCATGGGCGAAGTTGGAGAAGCGCAGGATGGAATAGGTCAGCGTCACGCCGATGGCGCCAAGTCCGATCATCGAACCGGTGAGCAGCCCGTCGACGACGAATTGCAGGCTCATGCCGCGCCTCCCGTCTCGGTGCGTCTTGCGCTGTCCTTGTGAAGCGGCCGCTGGCCGAGATAGAGCTCCGCGACGACTGGATCGTTCCACAGCGTCGAGGCAGCCCCCTCGTGCCGTTCCTTGCCTTCGACCAGCACATAGGCGCGATCACCGATGGCGAGGGCTGCCTTGGCGTTCTGCTCGACCAGCAGGATGGTGACGCCGGACTTGCGAATGGCCGAAAGCATCTCGAACACCGTCGACACGAATTTCGGCGACAGCCCGGCCGAGGGCTCGTCCAGCACCAGCACCTTGGGATGGACAATCAGCGCCCGCGCCACCGCGAGCATCTGCCGCTGTCCGCCCGAGAGGTTGCCGGCAGGGGTCAACCGCTGGCGCAGAAGGTCGGGAAAGGCTGCGTACATTTCGTCGATGCGGGCGGGCGCCTGGCGTCGTTCGAGGATCCCGCAGGCGACCTTCAGATTGTCCTCCACCGACATCCGCGGAAAGACGTTTTCGGTCTGCGGCACGAAGGCAAGGCCGAGGCGGACCATGGTGTGGGCGGGCGCCGTGGTGATGTCCTTGCCATCGAGCAGCACCTTGCCCCGGCTGATCGGGACAAGGCCGGCGATGGCCTTGATCAGGCTCGACTTGCCGGCGCCGTTCGGGCCGAGGACGACGACGATCTCGCCCTTGTTGACGGTGATCGAGGCGCCGCGCACGATCGGCACGCCAGGCTCGTAGCCGGCCTCGAGATCGCTGACGTCAAGCACGGGTTCGGTCATGCCACACCCCCGAGATAGGCCTCGATGACGCGTGGGTCGCGCGCCACCTCGTCGGCGGTGCCCTCGCGCAGGAGTTCGCCGCTCGCCATCACCAGAACGCGGTGGCAAAGCCGCGTCACCATGTCGATGTTGTGCTCGATCAACAGGAAGGTAATGCCACTCTCGTTGATATCGCGGATACGGTCGATGATGACTTCGAGCAGTGTCGCGTTGACGCCGGCAGCCGGCTCGTCGAGCAGGATGATCGCCGGATCGGCCATCATCACACGGGCGAGCTCAAGCAACTTGCGCTGGCCGCCGGAAAGCACTCGAGCCGGCTCGTACGCCAGACGGGTCAGCGAGACGAGCTCCAGCAGCTCGGCGGCTTTCTTCGCAGCGGCTTTCTCCTCGGCGGCGACCCGCCACGGCGTGAGGAAATTGGCAAGCAGCCGTTCGCCGGTCTGCCCTTGCGCGGCAAGCATGACGTTCTCGATCAGCGTCAGGTTGGGAAGCGGCCGTGGGATCTGGAACGTGCGGCCGAGGCCTCGTCCGATGCGGCGGTGCGCGGCCTCGCCGGAAACGGGGAGACCGCCCAGATAGATCTCTCCGCTGGATGGCAGGATGCTGCCGGCAAGCAGGTCGAACATCGTCGTTTTCCCCGCGCCGTTCGGGCCGATCAGGCCCAGAATCTCGCCAGGGCGGACATCGAACGAGACATCGTTCACGGCGACGAGCCCGCCAAAGCGCCTGACGACGTTTTTTGCCGCCAGCACCGGCTCCTGAGTTCCAGGCCCGTGCCGTTTCACTGTCTCACCCATCAGTCCCTCGGGCCGGAAGCGTTTATCGTTTCCTGATTTTGATATGTGATCACACTTGCTTTGATCACGCTAATCAGCTTTAATTTTCTCCGCAAGCCGAAAACAGGCAGGTCGGCCAAAAAGGCTGGAGTCGGGAGCGCATGCACAAGGCAGCCGTGGAGCGGAACAATGACGCTTTCGCCGCGCAACTCGCGCCGGTCGGCCGCGAGACTGTGCAGGATCGCGTCTATTCGGAGCTGCGCCGCGCTCTGATTGGCGGCCTGTTCGAACCAAGCCAGGTGCTGACCATTCGCGGACTTGCCGATGCGCTGGTCACCTCGACCATGCCGGTGCGCGAGGCGCTCGGACGGCTGATCACGGAAAAAGCGCTCGAGGCGCTGCCCAACCGCTCGGTGCGCGTGCCGCCTATCACGCTGGAGCGGATCGACGACCTGCTGCGCGTGCGCATCCTGATCGAGGGGGAGGCGATCTCGCTCGCCGCAACGCGGATGGGGCCGCGTGGAATCGCGACCGTCGAGGCCCTGCTGCGCGAATGGGACGAGGTCCGGGCGCTGAAGCACAAGAAGGATGTCGACCGCGAGGTTACGCTCAACCAGAGCTTTCACTTCGAAATCTACCGTGCCTGCGGGTCTGCAGTGCTGATACCGATGATAGAGAGTCTCTGGCTGCAATCCGGCCCATGCATTCGCGTCGCCATCTACGCCTTTTCCGAAGCCGGCGAAGTGGACACCGCGCACTACCATCGCAGCATCGTCGCCGCGCTTGCGGCGCAGAACGCGCAGGCCGCGCGCGAAGCACTGGTGGCCGACATCAGTCGGCCCTTTGCCTTCCTTCGCGACAAGCTGCAATCCAAGGCCCGAACGGAGTGACATGACGAAGCGCGCCATAAAAATCACCGAGCCGCGTTCGGGCCTGTCGGCGACGGCGCTGCTGCTGCCGGAAAAGGCGCCGGGCAATGCTGCCTTTCTCTGGAGCTATCTGGAGGAGCCGCGCGTGGTCGCCGGCATCCACGCGATGTGGACCGGTCCTGAAATCTCCTGTCCGGTGCCGCCGTCGCATCTGGAGGGCCAGCTCTATGTCCAGCCGTTGCCGGCCGAGAATGCGACACTGACGCCTCAGCCCGGCGACATCGTGCTCTCTTATGTGCCGCCCCGCATGTGGGGCGGCAATCCTGACGCGATCTTCGACATCGGCCTGTTCTACGGGCAGGGCGCGCGGCTCTTGTTTCCGATTGGGTGGCTCGCTGGAAGCGTCGTAGCACAGGTGCTGCCGGAGCAGCGGGAACAGTTCGCCGCCGGCTGCGGCGTCATCCGCCGCAATGGCGCCTGCGACGTCACCTTCACGCGAGTGGAGACCTGAAAAATGGCCGAGCGCGACGACAGTTTCGAGCTCTTCGACCTTCGCGTCGAGGCAGTCATCCCCGAGGGCAAGCCGATCTATTGCGGCGCCAAGACCGGCGACTATTTCGAACTGAAGGGCGAGATGCTGTCGCTGCCGGCGGGGCAGGGCTTTTCGATCTATTCGATTGCCGCCGTGCTTCCGCTGCTGGCGGCCAAGCAGCGGCCGACGCACGCCAACGACTGGATGACGTCTGACGCCGAGATCGCCTGTCCCGATCCCAACTGCGCCAGCCGGCTCAGGATCGTCAGGGTGGCCAAGCGGCGGTTCAGTCATGCCGAAACGACGGCGGTGCCGTTGCCCGGGAAGACGGAGCATAAATGACCGCCAAGACTTTCGAACTCGCCTCGGGCTACACCATCTCGCGCGTCATTCGCGGCGGCTGGCAACTGGCCGGCGGCCATGGCGCGATAGACCGTGAGCAGGCGGTGGCCGATCTTATCGCCACGTTCGACGCCGGCATCTTCACCTATGACTGCGCCGACATCTACACCGGCGTCGAGGAACTGATCGGCGCCACGCGTCTGCGGCTTGCCAACGAACGCGGCCTCGATGCCGCCGCCAGGATGAAGGTGCACACCAAGCTGGTGCCCGACCTCGAGCGGCTGGCCGGCATCAGCCGCGACTATATCAGGGGAATCGTCGACCAGTCGCTGCGCAGGCTGAAGACCGAGCGCATCGACCTCGTGCAGTTCCACTGGTGGGACTATGCGCAACCTCGCTATGTCGAGGCTATGGCCTGGCTCGACGAACTGCGCCGCGAGGGCAAGGTTCGCAATCTCGGCGCCACCAATTTCGACACGCCGCGGCTCGCCGAGATTCTCGCGGCGGGCATTCCGCTGGTCAGTCAGCAGTTGCAATATTCCGTGCTCGACCAGCGGCCGGCGGGCAGCCTTGCAGCTCTTGCCGCCAGGAACGACGTCAGCTTCCTCTGCTACGGTTCCGTCGCCGGCGGCTTCCTCAGCGATCGATGGCTTGGCGCTGCCGAACCGGCGACGCCGCTCGAAAACCGTTCGCTGGTCAAATACAAGCTGATCATCGACGATTTCGGCGGCTGGGATCTCTTCCAGCAATTGCTACGCGTATTGAAGGTGGTCGGCGACCGCCACGGCGTCGACATCGCCACCATCGCCAGCGCCTGGGTGCTGCAACAGCCTCAGGTCGCGGCCGTCATCGTGGGCGCCCGCAACCAGGCGCATGCGCTTGCCAACGCGGCAATCATGGACGTGCAACTGAGCCTTGAAGACAAGGCGGCGATCGGGGCGGTGATCGCGCAAAGCCCAGGTCTCGAAGGCGACGTCTACACGCTGGAGCGCGACCGCTATGGCCGCCACGGCTCGATCATGCACTACAATCTGAATGCTGGCCGGGTATGAGCGCCATGAGCCAGGAGGCCTCGCTGTTTTCCCGCGCCAGCACCGAGATCGTCGACCTGCACCGCTTCTTCGTTGACTGGTTCGTCGCCGCGCGCGCCGACACTGTCGACTTCGCACGTTTCGAAGCCGTCATGGGCGAAGGCTTGACCATGGTCGCGCCGAGCGGTGCGGTCCTCGATCGCGACGCCGTCGTCGACCATGTCAGGCAAAGCCGCGCCACCTGCGACGACGGCCTTGCGATTTCGATAGAGGATATCCGGCCCGGCTGGCAGACTGACGACACGATCGTCGTCCTCTATGTCGAGGCGCAGCTTCGCGACGGCAAGCGCAGCCGCCGCCAGTCGAGCGCCGTCTTCACCACCAGTTCATCGGCGCCCAACGGCGTCGAATGGCGACATCTGCATGAGACCTGGCTGCAGGTGCCGGAACACTGAACAGGCTCAAGAGATCAAACCACTGTCGAGTAACTCAAGGGGAACAACAATGAGAAACACGATACTGAAACTCACCAGCGCGATTGCTCTCGTCGCGCTGGCAGGTGCGGCTCAGGCCGCCGATTGCAAGATCACCGTCGGCCTCGTCATGGAGCTGACCGGCCCGGCCGGCGAATACGGCCAGGCCGGCGCCAAGTCGGTCGAGATGGCCTTTCGCGACATGAATGCCGCGGGCGGCGTGCGCGGCTGCGATCTCGCGACCGACACGCGCGACAGCCAGAGCCAGGGCAATGTGGCGGTCGACGCCGCGACCCAGCTCGTGCAGGTCAAGAAAGTGCCTGTGATCATCGGCGGCATCATCTCCTCGGTCTCGATCCCGATCCTCACCTCGGTGACCGCGCCGGCCAAGATCGTGCAGGTGTCGCCTGCGTCCTCCTCGCCGACGCTGACCGCGCTCGGCCGCGACGGGAAGACAAACGGCATCTTCTTCCGCACCATAACCTCGGATGCGCTGCAGGGCGTGGCCGCCGCCAAATACGCCATCGACAAGGGCTTCAAGAAGTTGTCGATCATCCACGTCAACAACGATTTCGGCGCCAACATGGTGGCCGAGTTCTCGCGCGCCTATAAGGCGCTCGGCGGCACCATCGTCTCCGACACGCCCTACAACGAGAAGCAGTCGAGCTATGCCTCGGAAGTGACGGCGGCGATGGCCGGCGAACCGGACGGGCTTTACCTCGTCAGCACGCCGGTCGACGGCGCCACTGTTGCGCGCACCTGGATCTCGCAGGGCGGCGTGCAGAAGTTCCTGCTCAATGACGGTATGAACAGCCCCGATTTCATCGATTCCGTTGGGGCCGACTATCTCAAGGACGCCTATGGCACCTCCTCCGGCACCAGCCCTACCGCGTCGACCGACTATTTCAACAAGAACTACAAGGAGTTCTCCGGCATCGAGCCGTCGAACCCGGCCGCCGACCGCTCCTACGACGCCGGCGCCATTGTCGGGCTTGCCATCGCCATCGCCGGTTCGGAAGACCCGGCCAAGATCAAGGACGCCATCTACAAGGCGGTCGATCCGACGGGCACGCCGATCTATGCCGGCAAGGAGGAATTCGCCAAGGCACTCGGCCTGATCAAGGATGGCAAGCCGATCCGCTATGAAGGCGTCATTGGCCCGGTTTCCTTCGACAAATATGGCGACATCACCGGGCCATTCCGGCTGTGGAAGATCGTCGACGGCAAGGTGACGACCGACGGCGAGATGACGACGGATGACGTCAACGCGCTGCAGGCGAAATTGAACAAATAACCCCTCCGCGAAGACCCCGGGTCGCCCGATCCGGGGTCTTCGTGCGGGAGGACGTGAGACGGCCGACCACCTGGACCGGTACTTGGCGTCGACCTAAAGCAGGTCGCGTGAAAAAGAATTCACGCGACCTGCTTTAAGTTTTTGATTTTAAGCATGTCTTTGTCCCGAAACCGGGCCCACTTTCGGGAGACATGCTTTAGTCGACGCTCTGCCAAGCCAGGCGCAAATGGAAAGCGTGCGATCTTTCTTTCAGGTCGCCGCGTCGATCAATCGCCTGTGAAGCTCGGTCGTCAATGCCTCGACACGCTCGGTGAGAGCCTTGATGGTCTCGGTCAACTGCGTGTTCTGATCCACGAGATCCACCAAGCATAACCGTTTGTTTGGCCATCAGCGCCTGGCGCGACGCGCATTTTGCACCGGTGGGTTTCCTCCCGCCTGTCGCCGCCGTGGACATAATCAGGGACATGTCGATCGGCCATCTCCAACGCTGTCTCACACCCTTCGGCAAGTGAATCTCAGCTGCATGCATTCAGCTGGCTTCAACTCGACATCAGCCGATTGATGAGGATCAATGTCGCGGCATCGGACCATCAAGGTATCCGAGACTCGAAATGGATCACTTCGCCGTCCACCGTAAAGGCACCGTTTCCAACGTGATGGATTGTTTTCGGCTTCGGTTGTGCCGGATCGATCCAGGCTTTGAGGACTTCCAGAACGAATAGATTGTACCTGTTGGCCATGCGCGTATCGACGACGCGACATTCGAGATTGGCGAAACATTCGGCCACCAGCGGCGCCGACACCCGCTCGGCGGGCAACGGTGTCAGCCAGGCCGTTGCGAACTTGTCCGTGTCGCGGCCAGAGCAATTGCCGACCTTGACGACCTTGTCCGCCAATCCCACGGGAGGCACTGCTATCACGCACTCCCTTGTCTGACGCAAGGCGAACAACGAGAAGTCGCCGCTCGACACGATGCAGGCAATCGTCGGCGGCGCAATTTGCACCATCATGTGCCAGGACATAGCCATGACATTCGCGCGGCCTCGCTTGGACCTCGTCGTCAGCAGGACGACCGGACCGGGCTCGATGAGCCGATACACTTCGGCAAGCGGCAGTTCCTTCATCTTTATCCCTCGCTTTGCACTTCTTCCCCCATCGACTTTGTTGCCGCCAATATCTTCCTTCGCCTTGATCAGGGTCAAAGCTTCGATGCCGGGTTGCGGGGAGGGCGCTCGGACCAGCGTGACAACCGGCACCGATTGATCACGATCGATGCCGGCTTGAGCGTGTCCCGCCCTTGCAAGGAAAGCGTCCGAATGTGCATGACGCCTATTCCTTGGTGTCTGCCTCTCGTCGTGCTCTGGCGGAGCGCGCGGCGGGCTGTTTTCCGTTGCCGCTGCCAGCGACTGGTCCCGACTGCGCGACCATATTCATGGCATCCAGAACATCCCGATCCGTCAGCTGTGGGAAGCTCATGTAGTAATAACTCAGCGCGCGGAAACGAGCCGGCTGACTCAGGCAGATGACCAGATCGGCTTCCTGAGCCAGCTCGGTCGCGGTATCTGGGGGCGACACCGGAAGCGCAGCGATGATCTTTCGCGGCGAGCGTCGCTTCAGCGCCCTGATGGCAGCTTTCATTGTCGTGCCCGTAGCAGCCCCGTCGTCAACGAGGATCACGGTTTTGCCGTCGACTGGCAAAGGTGCCTCGCCGCCGCGATACGCCATGCGCAGGCGCGCCAATTCCGGACGCTCGTTCGCAATCCGCGCCCGGAGCGCATCGTCGCCCAGCCCATAGGTTTCAACGATCTCCCGATTGAGAACAACGTCCGGGGGATCCCCGTCGACGATGGCCGCGACCGCCAGCTCGGGGTTTCCCGGCGCTCCGACTTTGCGGACGAGGATCAGATCGAGTCGTGTCTGGAGGGTCTTGGCGACCTCAACTGCGATGGGAACGCCGCCTCGCGGCAAAGCCATGACTATCGGATCTTGCAGGGTCAGTTTGGCGAGCTCGAATGCGAGCATCTGTCCGGCTTCCTGGCGATCGCGGAACATAGGTCAATTCTCCGGCCACAATTGACGGAGCGACTTCCGGGAGAGCCAGTCGCGCAAAGTGTGCAGGACCGCTTCCAACAATCGGAACGCGCTCTGCTCGTTCCAGCTCAGATCTCTGGCGAGCTCGTTCACCCATTGCTGCGCCTGGTCGGCGGCATGTTGGATGGAAGCGTGCGAAACCGAGTGGGTCATCGTCGTTGGCTCTCAAGTCTGCGGAGATCCACACGCGTTGCGCGGGATCAAGTTCGGCGTCCTGTGGTTTTCACCCACCTGCCTTGTTCACCAGGAGCGGAATGATCCGGTCGGTCTTGGCGACGGCGGGACGGCCGGAGCCGGCATAGGGGATGCCCAGCGCATCCCAGGTCTCGACCAGCGCGTCCTGCAATTCGGCGATCAGCGCGTCCGAATGGAACGGCGTCGGCGTGATGCGCAGCCGCTCGGTGCCGCGCGGCACCGTCGGGTAGTTGATCGGCTGGATGTAGATGCCGTGCACGCCAAGCAGGCGGTCGCTCGCCATCTTGCAAAGCTCGGGGTCGCCGACCAGCACCGGCACGATGTGGGTGGCCGATTCCATCACCGGCAGGCCGGCGGCGGCAAGCACCTGCTTGGTCCTGGCTGCCTGGCGCTGCTGTGCGTCGCGCTCGGCCTGCGAGCGCTTGAGGTGACGGATGGAGGCGGTGGTGGCGGCGGCGATCGCCGGCGGCAGCGCGGTCGTGAAGATGAAGCCCGGCGCATAGGAGCGAACCGCGTCGATCACCGCGCTCGTGCCGGTGATGTAGCCGCCCAGCGTGCCGAACGCCTTGGCCAGCGTGCCCTGGATGACGTCGATGCGGTCGGCCAGGCCCTCGCGCTCGGTGATGCCGCCGCCGCGCGGCCCGTACATGCCCACCGCATGGACCTCGTCGATATAGGTCATGGCGTTGTAGCGTTCGGCGAGCTCGACGATCTGCCTGATCGGTGCGATGTCGCCGTCCATCGAATAGACGCTCTCGAAGACGATCAGCTTGGCGCGCTCGCGGCCGGCCGCCTGCAAGAGGCTTTCCAGATGCGCGACGTCATTGTGGCGGAAGATCTTCTTTTCCGCGCCCGAGCGGCGCACGCCTTCGATCATCGAGGCATGGTTGAGCTCGTCCGAGATGATCAGGCAGTTGGGCAAAAGCCTGGCGATGGTCGAGATCGAGGCCTCGTTGGAGACGAAGCCGGAGGTGAAGACCAGGGCCGCTTCCTTGTCGTGCAGGTCGGCGAGCTCATGCTCGAGCTCGACCAGCGGGTTGGAGGTGCCGGAGATGTTGCGGGTGCCGCCGGCGCCCGAACCCATCCGGCCTGCCGCGTTCTGGAAGGCGGCAATCACATCCGCGTTCTGGCCCATGCCGAGATAGTCGTTGGAGCACCATACGGTGATTTCCTGGGCGCGGCCGTTGGAACGCCAGATGGCGCGCGGGAACTTGCCAACGATGCGCTCGAGGTCGGCGAAAACGCGGTAGCGACGCTCGGCGTGGAGCTGGTCGATCGCATCTTCGAAGAACCGCTGGTAATTCATGGTGGACTCCTTGTGCCGGACACCCGCCACCGGTCGCGGCAGGTCTCGTCCCTCGAACGTCACCATACTCGGCTTGCAGGGCTCAGCTTTGAGCCACATCAATTTGCGCTTCGAACTCAGAACGAGCTGTTTTCGCCGCGAATATCCCTGCGAAAACTGATTCAAATCAAAGCGATCGTCGGCGTCTCGATCCACGATGACCGGATGTGGAATCCAATAGCAAGCGCCCCCTTTGGCCGAAGCCTCGAACTAGCCGTTCTGGATGAGGATGGCCTGCACGCGCTTGTTTTTCCTTGCGAAAGGGGTCGGGAAGGGTGGGTGGACGTCGCTACGCACGTTCGTGTCGACATCAGGCCGACCCACTGGCGAGACTGGAATCCAAGAGAGCGGCGGGCGAGCTTGCTGCGAGACCTGTCCTGAGGGTTGCCTCAAAGCGCAACATCAACCACCAGTGCGACCTACCTTAATGCTTGGGCTCGGCTATCAACGCCATGCGCACAAGGTGCGAGAGGCTGCCGGCACCCATCTTGCTCATGACATTGGCACGATGGATTTCAACCGTGCGCGGGCTGATCCCGAGATCGTAGGCAATCGTCTTGTTCGGTAATCCGGAAACAAGCCCGTCGAGCACCTGGCGCTCGCGCTCCGACAGAGTGGCAAGGTTCTTCCGGATCTCAGTTGATTGCGGGTGCGCGGCGACAGGCTGGCTGCGGTTGTCCAGGGCCGAACGCAGCGCGTCGATGAGAACCTGATCGTCGAAGGGCTTTTCGATGAAGTCGGCGGCGCCCTCCTTCATCGCCTGGACGGCCAGCGCGACATCGGCGTGCCCGGTCATCACAATCACCGGCACGTTCAAACCGCGGGACTTCAGTTGCCGCAGGAACTCGATGCCGTCTATACCAGGCATGCGCACGTCGGTGACGATGCAGCCCTCGACCTCCTTCGGCTCTGTCGCCAGAAATGCGGTTGCCGACTCGTGGAGTCGCACGGCAAAGTCGGCTGTCGCGAGAAGAAAGCCCAGCGATTTGCGGACGTCGACATCGTCGTCGACAACATGCACGACATCACTGACCACTGGCGACCTCTTCCTTTTCCACCGCGCGCAAAGTGAAGCGGAAGGCGGTTCCGCCGCCTGGCATCGACTCTGCCCAGATATGACCACCGTGCGACTCGACGATAGTGCGACAAATAGACAGCCCCACGCCCATCCCCTGCTTTTTCGTGGTGACGAAGGGCTGGAAAAGCTGGGCCGAAACCTCCGGCGCCAGCCCCGGACCGGTGTCGACCACGCCAACCTCCGCCATCCCGTCATGCCGAGCGGTGGTAGAGACGCGCAGCTCCCGGCGCGACGCGCCCTGCATGGCCTCCACGGCGTTTCTCATAAGGTTCAGCAAAACCTGCTCGATCTGGATTCGATCGGTCAGAACGAGCTCGGCCGCCGGATCGAGATCGTAGGTGACGCGGACATTGGCCTCCCTTGCGCCAACCAGAGCGAGCGATGAAGCGTCTTCGATAAGTGTTGGCAGGCGTTCGACTTGGCGCTCGCTTTCGCCCCTGGCGACGAAATCCCTGAGACGACGAATGACGTCGCCGGCACGCAAGGCCTGCTCTGCAGCCTTTTCGACAGCCTCTCGCAACATTGCGGCGTTCTCGTCGTTGCTCTTCTCGAGCAGACGGCGGCTGCCTTTGAGGTAGTTGGTGATGGCCGTCAGCGGCTGATTGATTTCATGCGCCAATGTCGAGGCCATTTCGCCGAGCGCCGTGAACCTTGCCATATGAAGCAGTTCCTGCTGTTGTTCCTGCATCCTCGCTTCCGTTCTATGGCGCTCGGTCAGGTCGCGACAGAAGCCCGTAAAGAAACGGCCCGTTCCCGGATGCATTTCGCCGACGGCTAGTTCCATCGGAAAGGTCGACCCGTCCTTGCGCAACCCAGTTACCGTACGGCCGAGTCCGATAATGCGGCGTTCTCCCGTCGTGAGGTAACGCTGCAGGTATGTGTCGTGCTCTTCCCGATATGGTGAGGGCATCAGCATCCTGACGTTTTGACCAATGACTTCGCCGGCCTTGTAGCCGAACAATGTCTCGGCCGCCGTACTGAAGGATTGGATGTTCGCGCTTTCGTCGATGACGATCATTGCATCCGGCACGGTCGCCAGGATCGAGCGCAAGTGGTCCTCACGCAATTGCAGCGAAGCATTGGCGAACGACAGGTCGCTGACGTCGGTGCCTTGAACGAAGATAGCAGTGATCCTGCCATTCTCGGCTCTGATGGGTTGATAGACGAAGTCCAGTATGCGTTCTTCCGCGAGGCCAGTTTCAGCGTTGTGCAGGATGATTTTGGCGTTGCGGCCAACATAAGGCTCGCCGGTGTCGCTCACGCGATCGAGCAATTCGAAGTACCCCTGACCCTCAAGTTCCGGCAGGGCTTCCCGAACTGGCTTGCCGATAACCTGCCGGTGACCGATCAGGCGCTGGTAAGCGGCATTGGTCAATTGAAAAACATGGTCCGGCTCGCTGAGCAGCGTCATGAAGCCCGGAGCCTGATCGAACATCAGCGCAAGAAGCTCATGCTCCGGCTGATTGTCGTGCTCCAGCGGTTTGCCGTCCGGCGGAGCGGGTTTGGCAGCGGTCTCGGGCGAAGCTTGCCTCTTGTTGCTCACGAAGCAGTCTCCGGATCGAGGAACAGCATCAGCCGCTGATCTAGCACTGATCCGCCGGCCCGCCAAACGATCGCGTGACGATTTGATCGGTATCAAGGCATTGCATCCCCGCAGAGTGCAAATGACGGGACATTACGCGTCTCCAGCGAGGTGCCCGCATGTCCTACAGAACGATCGTCGTCAACTTGGCCGTCGACACGAAACCCGCGCCAATTGTGAAGCTTGCGGCCGAACTGGCGAAGCGTTTCGATGCCCACCTCATCGGCCTGGCGGCAGCGGACGTCCCGCCTTTGGTGGCCACGGGTGAAGGCCTGGTCTACGAAGGCGAGGTCATGCAGATCCAGCGCACCGAGATCGAGAAGCGCCTTGCCGAATTGCGCGACATTTTCGAGGAGCTTGTTCCCTCCTCGATCAGCAACGAATGGACGCAACATATTTGCGGTCCGACCCGCGCCCTGGGCGTGGCGGCGCGTTCGGCCGATCTTATCGTGACTGCGAACGGCGGCGAGGATGTCTTCCGCGCCGTCGATATCGGTGGCCTCGTGCTCGGCGTCGGCCGCCCGGTGCTTATCGCCGCTGAGAATGCCGAACACCTCCTTGGAAAGACCGTGCTGGTCGCCTGGAAGGACGGTAGGGAAGCGCGAAGAGCCTTGTCGGACTCCTTGCCATTCCTGGTCACGGCCAATGAAGTGGTTGTCGCCAGCATGGAACCTCACTCGAGCGAGGATGTTCGAAACAGCCTGGCCGACGTCGCGGTATTTTTGGAGCAGCATGGCATCACCACACGAACCGAGGTGATCGCAGGGGACGCGGACGGTGACAGGCTGGTCGCATTTGCACGCTCGATCCATGCCGATCTGATCGTTTCCGGCGCCTACGGGCACAGCCGATTGAGGGAATGGGCCTTCGGTGGCGTCACGCGCTCGCTGATCGGCCAAAGCGGCATTACTCGCCTGCTGTCGAATTGATGTGCCGGCGATGGCGACCCGTTCGGCAGACGACAAGGACCGGCCGTCAGCCGGGGCAACCGGACAGCAATTGATCGATCGCTGGAGAGCTGGCGCTGTCGAGCACGCCTACTGGTCGTTCGGGACAGATCAGTTGGTCCAGCAGTTGGAGACCTCTACCTCTGGTCTTTTGAGCGTCGATGCAGCGACCCGGCTTGCCAAATTCGGGCGAAACGCGCTGACCCAGCGCTCAAGCGGATCTGCATTCGCTGTCTTCGTTCGCCAGTTTCGCAGCCCACTGGTCCTTATCCTTGTCTTTGCCGCCGTGGTTTCGGTGTTCGTCGGCGAGGGTCACGAGGCCGCGATCATCGGCGCTATCGTGCTTGCCAGCTGTGTTCTCAGCTTCACGCAGGAATATGGCGCTTCCCGCGCCATGGAGGTGCTGCAGCAGCGTATCTCCCGCAAGACCACCGTGCTTCGGGATGGCTTCGAGCGAAGTGTGGATGTCGAGACTATCGTTCCCGGCGACGTCGTCTGCCTGTCAGCCGGCAATCTCATCCCCGTTGACGGTGTGATCCTGGAGTCGCGGGATTTCAATGTCAGCGAATCTGTTCTTACCGGCGAGACCTTTCCCGTTGTGAAGTCCGCTGGCCAGTCGGCGCCCGATGCCGGCATTGCGCAGCGGACAAATGCGGTCTTCACCGGCACGTCGGTCCGCAGTGGAACGGCAAAGGTGCTTGCCGTTGCCACTGGAACCCAGACTGAGTTCGCATCGATCGCCGAGGCCCTGAAGCGACGCATCCCGGAGACCGAATTCGCGCGCGGCATCAGAATGTTCGGATATCTGATGACCGAGATCATGCTTGTGATCGTCGTCCTGGTGTTCTTCGCCAACGTGACGCTCGAGCGGCCGTTGATAGAGTCGCTGCTGTTTTCGCTCGCCCTCGCGGTTGGCCTGACACCCGAACTGCTTCCCGCAATCATCAGCGTCACCCTGGCGAGGGGCGCACGGACCATGGCTGCCAGCGGTGTCATCGTGCGCCGTCTGGATGCGATCGAGAATCTCGGCAGCATGGACTTGCTGTGCACGGACAAGACCGGAACGCTGACGGAAGGCGTCATTCACCTCGACGGATCGTTCGACGTCGAGGGCAATCCTTCGAATGAAGTCCTGCTTTGGGCACGGCTCAACGCTACGCTGCAGACCGGATTGAAGAACCCTTTGGACGAAGCAATAACGACAGCGCAGCCTGGCCAGGAAGATCTGTCCCATTTCACCAAGATCGACGAGATCCCATACGATTTTGTTCGCAAGCGGTTGTCGGTGGCTGTTCGGGACGAGGCGCGCGAACAGACACTCATCACCAAGGGAGCCATCCAGAACGTTCTCGATGCGTGTTCCTTCGTGCAGGGGCCGCACGGTTTGAAATCCCTGGACTTGTCGGAGCGCGAGGCTGTCGATGAGAAATTCCGACGCTGGAGTGCACAAGGATATCGAGTTCTTGGCCTTGCGATCCGACGCTTTCGCAACAAGGCTGGCTTCAGCCGCGACGACGAGACCGAAATGGCGTTCGCGGGGTTCCTGCTCTTTCTCGATCCGCCAAAGGAGGGAGTGCGGGAGACACTGTCGGCGCTCGTCGATCGAGGCATCGGGGTAAAAGTCATTTCCGGCGACAACCGCTACGTGGCGGCGCATCTGGCCGACGCTGTAGGCCTCCGATCCGACAGGATCATGACCGGCGAAGATCTCTCGAAGCTGACGAAAAACGGCCTTCTCGCCGGCGTGCGCAAGACCGATCTTTTCGTCGAGATCGATCCGAACCAGAAGGAGCGCATTGTCGAGGCGCTGCGCCGCAGCGGACACGTCGTCGGCTATCTCGGCGACGGCATCAACGACGCGCCGGCGCTTCATGAGGCCGACATTGGCATCTCGGTCGATACGGCTGTCGACGTGGCCCGCGAGGCCGCGGACATCATCCTGCTCAAACGCGACCTGGGCGTTCTCGTCAAGGGCGTTGACGACGGTCGCAGAACATTCGCCAACACGATGAAATACATCTCCATCACGACCAGCGCGAACTTCGGCAACATGATCAGCATGGCGGCCGCGTCCCTCTACCTGCCGTTTCTGCCGCTGCTGGCCAAGCAGATCCTGCTGAACAACTTTCTGGCGGATATCCCCGCGCTCGCGATCGCGAGTGACAACGTCGATCCGGATCAACTCCGACGCCCCCGTCATTGGGATATTCATTTCGTCAGACGGTTCATGATCAGCTTCGGGCTCGTCAGCTCGCTCTTTGACTTTTTGACGTTTGCCTTCCTCCTATACGTGGTGCACGCAGGGGCCTCGACATTTCAGACCGGCTGGTTTGTGGAATCCCTGCTGACGCAGCTCTTGATCCTGCTCGTCATTCGTACCCGGAAAACCTTCTGGACGAGCCGCCCCAGCCGGTTGCTCGCAGCGCTCGCATTAACGGTTGGCGGTATCGCTATAGCGATTCCCTACACGCCCGTCGCAAATTGGTTGGCCATGGTGCCTTTGCCCCTGCCTGTGCTTTTGGGATTGCTCGCGATCACGGCTACATATGTTCTTGTGTCTGAGTTGACCAAGCATTGGCTCTTCGACCGCGGAAACGGCAGCCGGCGCGGACGAGAGAATCCACACCGGGACCGGGCCACAAGCAAATCGGTCCGCTTGGCCGGCTGAACCAGGTGGGAAGCCGGCAAGCAAGGGAGAGCATTCCGGTGTCAGCCTCCGATGGCGGTCTTGGTGACGTTCACGCCGAGGTCATAGACAAGCTGGCCCCCATAGTAGCCAGTTATCGTGACCAGGGCCGCGCCGGCTATTTCAACGGCGGGAATGGCGAGAGCCAACGTTCCCAGTTCGCGATTTCGTGCCCACAATGCGAGCCGGATGACGCCCCAGGTCAGAAAGGTGAAGGCGCTGATCGTGCCCAAGCTCTCATGCATCTCCGCTATCTCGCTGCTGAAACCGGCAGCCTCGGCGTAATCGAGGGCCATGCCGCCGAAGAGCCAGGTGGCGATGGCGAACAATCCGGCGGCGACGGCGACAAAGGTGGATATCGTTCCTACGCCTGATCGCATCGTTATGGCATTTCTGCCGCCAAGCGCGGCAAGATCGATGATCACGAGCGTGTAGATGAGCACGATGGGGAAATGCACCAGAATGGGATGGACGTGCTGAATCGCGGGCATCCGAAATGTCTCCGGGGAATGAGGGCAGGTATGGAGCTCAAGTGTCGATCAATCGTCGCTGTCGCCGAATTCCTCGTCTTGGTGACCGGCACGAGCGCCGGACGCGGATTTGCCGCCGTCACACTCGTCATCGCCGACGCCTTCGACGGACTTAGGCCCGGTGGTGCTCATCATGGGGATGGCCTGGAGGTCGATGGTTGTCGCAGTGGTCGACGCGGCCGCGCATGATGTCTGGATGGATTCCGCGGCGGCAGGTAGGGAAAAAGCGGTGAGCCCCCCAAGGGAGACGAGCAGGACAGGGAGATTGCGCATGGTTTTTCGTATCCTTCTTCGCACACCCGTCATCGGGCGCGATGGCCTTGATAGAGGCCTTCTGCTTGCCGCCGGCTGACGATGACTGACAGCGTTTTGACAGCTTCGGCATGCGACAGCTCTCCTCCATGAAAACCGCTTTGATACGCCTGGCGGCTCTGGGGGTGGCCGCGCTCGTGTTGGCCTCGCCGCTGGTCGTCAGGGCACAGGATGACGATGATGACCACGATCGGGCGCGCGATCTCCATGAGCGCGGCGAGATCGAGGGCCTCGCCGACATCATGGCCATTGTCCGCGCCAAGGCCCCCGGTGAGATCGTCGCGGTCGACCTCATTCGCGCCGGGGACAAGTGGATCTACAGGTTCCAGGTGGTTGCGGCCGATGGCCGGCGGAGGATCGTTGACGTCGATGCCGGCGCCGGCGGCGTCTTGCGCAGTGAAGGTGACCATAAATGAAGATCCTCGTGGCGGAAGACGAACCGCGCATCGCGGCCGATATCGCGGCGGTCCTGAAGGCCTCGGGCATGGCCGTCGATATCGTCGGCGATGGCGAAGCGGCCTGGTTTGCAGGGGATGTCGAGAACTACGATGCCGCGATCCTCGATCTGGGATTGCCGAAGCTTGACGGCCTCACGGTGCTGAAGCGCTGGCGTGCCAATGGCCGGCGCTTTCCGGTCTTGATCCTGACGGCGCGGGGACTGTGGACCGAGCGGGTGGAAGGCATCAATGCCGGCGCCGACGATTACCTTCCGAAGCCCTTTGAAATGGAGGAACTGCTGGCGCGATTGCGCGCCATCCTGCGCCGTTCGAGCGGGCAGGCGGCTCCGGTGCTGAAATCGGGCCCCTTGCTGCTCGACACGCGCCAGATGCGCATCTTGCTCCGCGGCATCCCCGTGGCGCTTTCGCCGCTTGAGTATCGGCTCCTCGCGTTCCTGATGCATCATGCAGGCCGTGTCGTTGCGCCGACTGAACTGGCGGAACATCTTTACAGCTCCGAGCATGATCGCGACCCGAATACGATCGAAGTTATCGTTGCGCGGCTTCGGCGGAAACTCGGCAGCGATATCATCGAAACCCGGCGCGGCTTCGGATATTTCGTGCCGGACGGGCCCGGCTGATGCGCAATTCGATCCGCCTCAGGCTTTGGTCGGCCGCGGCCATATCGATCGTGGTTGCGCTTGCCATCGCTGGTGTCGGCCTGCGCTATCTGTTCGAGCTCAACGTCGAGCGGCGGGTCGTCAGCGAGCTGACCGTCGACCTCAACGAGCTGATCGGCGCGACGAGCTTCGCAGCCGATGGCCGCCTGTCGGTCGCTTCGACGCTGTCGGACCAGCGCTTCGCCAGCCCGCTATCCGGGCACTACTGGCAAGTGGAGGATCTGGCCACGCACAACCTCGTTCGATCGCGTTCGCTATGGGATGCCACGCTTGCCTTGCCTGACCTGGCAGCTGGCGGCGAGCTGCGCAAGGAAGAGCTCAACGGGCCGGGCGGCGAGCTCACCGTTGCCGTTGTGCGCACGATCACCGATGCCGACGGGCGGGCGTTTCGTGCCGTCGTGGCGGAAGACCATCGCAATGTGGAAGTCTCCGTAGGCGAATATGTCCGTGACCTCGCGCCGGCACTCATGGTGCTCGCGCTTGCCCTGATGGGCGCGTTCTTCATCCAGATCACCGTCGGTCTGGCGCCATTGGAAGGCCTGCGGGTCGCCGTCAGAGACGTGATCGCGCTGCGCAAGGCTCGGCTCGACGTGGCCGCGCCAAGCGAAGTGCAGCCACTCGCCGACGAAATCAATCGCTTGCTCGCCGCCCAGGAGAAAGCCCTCTCTCGCGCGCGCTCGCGCGCCACTGACCTGGCGCACGGCCTCAAGACGCCCCTGCAGGTGCTGTCCGCCGATATCCGGGCGCTGCGCAAGAAAGGCGAGACCGAGCTTGCCGACGAGATCGAGAAAAGCGCCGGCGCGATTCGCCGCCACGTCGAGCGGGAATTGGCGCGCGCCCGGTTGGCGCCTGGCGTTTCGGGCGATGCCGCGTGCCTTGTCCGAGAAGTGGCGAAGGGCGTCGTTGCCGTTGTCAAACGTACGCCAAGGGGCAGGCAGCTGTCATTCGGGATCGATGCCGCCGAGGATTTCATGGCGCCGGTCGAAGAGGGCGATCTATCTGAGATTCTCGGCAACCTGGTGGAAAACGCGACGCGCTTCGCGAAATCCCTGGTTCACGTAAGCGCATCCGCGAGCGCTGGCGAGACGATCATCAAGGTCGCCGATGATGGGCCGGGTATTCCCGAGGCCGCCAGACATGCGGCGTTGTTGCGTGGCGTTCAGCTCGATAGCAAGGGCGGCGGCAGCGGTCTCGGCCTGGCGATCGTCTCGGATATCGTCGAAGCCTATGGCGGCCGCCTCGAAATGGCGAATGCCAGCCCTGGTCTGGCGGTAACGATCTACCTGCCTCGGCATGGTTGAGACCTCAGGCAAAACCGGGAAAATAGTCGACCTTTATCTTCGAACGGCTGACGCCCATGGCCAGGAGCTTCTGGCGCAATGCCTTGACCATCGCCTGTGGGCCGGAAATGTAGAAGGTGCGTTCGAGATAATCGGGCATTGTCAGCCGCACCAGGCGGGCATCGATATAGCCGGGATATTGGCCGCGCTCAGCACCTTTGGCCACGGCATGAAACGTCCTTATCCCCAGTTCGCGTCTCGCCAAGCCAAGCACGTCGCGATAGGCGATGTCGTCTTGTCCCTCTGTTCCGTAGAGGACGACGATCGGCCGCACTTCCTTGCGATCGACAAGATACTGCAACATCGAACGGAACGGCGTGATGCCGATGCCGCCCGCCAGGAACGCGATCTTGGTTTTCGGGTCGGACGGCAACGTGAAATCGCCGGCAAGTTGTGAAGCGTGGATCGTGGCACCGGGCTTCATGCTGCCAAGCGCCTGCTTGAAGGCGCTCGATTGTGGATAGAACTTGACGCCCAGCCGTACCGATTGCTCGGTAGGCGATGAGGCGACGGTGAAGTAGCGGCGGTTACCGCGATTGTCGGAACGGTCGAGGCCAAGCGTCCATTCAAGGTACTGGCCTGCCTGGAAGGCAAGCTTTCGCGGTGACCTGAAGATGAAGTCGTAGCTGTCGGCGGCGGTTTGCTCGATACGGTCCAACGTCAGCACGAAGCGACCTTTCGGACCGACCGCATAGGCGAAAAGATTGCCTGCTAGAAGCGCAAGCTCGGGCGTGAAATAGAGCGAGCCGACATGAATGTTGGGCGCGAAAAGGAAGCCGACGATGGCCGCAAAGGCGACCCGCGGCCATCGCTGTGCGGGCGCCGTCAGCGGCTCGGTCAGCATCACGAAAGCGAAGAACAATAGCGGTGACGAGCTCAACGTTTCCTTGAAGGCAGTGCCATATTGCGCTGGCTGGGTTGTTGCCAGGACGGTAACCAGGGCCACGGCCACAAAAGTCGCGACGAGATCCAGGCGACGCAGCTTTCGGACAATAAGAATGCCGCCGATCACCACCAGGGGAAGCAGCCAGGGGTTGCCACCGACCCACCATGTGGCGGGCTGGTTCAGCAGCAATGCCGACAGTGCCACGCCGACGGCCGCTGGATTGAAAAGGTGTTTTCGACCAACGGCCAGGATGTATTTCGATGAGATCGCCCAAACAGAGGCGAAAGCAACTGCCGCGATACCCTTCAGGTCCGTGACGGCGACCGGATCGAGGATGAGGGCCAGAATGAGCGCGGTGATATAGACGGATTCGCTGTTTGCCGGGACCTCGAAGACCAGCGCGAAAGCCTTGTTGGTGACCCAGCAGGCGCCGACTGCCAGGGCGGTGGTGAAAGCGAGTGCAAGCGGATCATGCGGCACGAGCTTGACGAAGCCAAAGGCGAAGGCCGTGCCCAGAAGCACCACCAAATAGTTGAGCACCAGCCGGTACATGGTCAGGTGATCGAGGAACCGGTCGACTGCCTTGATCATGGTTCGCAAAGGTCTCCGAAGCCGCTTGTCGGCGTGGCGCGGCCGTTGATGTCGACGAGATATCCCTCCAGCCCCGGAGTCTGCTCGATGAACAGGATGCCGTCCCGGCCCATGGCGAAGGCAGCGGTGGCAAAGCGATCGGCTTCAAGCACGTCGGATCCGACGACCGTCAGGCTGACGATGTCGGAGATGGCGTCGGAAGGCTCATGGGGGTTGTAGATATGTTGGCCGCGCGCATAGGTGCCGGATGTGGCGACGCCGCGACCGCGCGGATATACGACCTTGATGATCTCATCCATCTTGAAGGGGTTGCGGATGCCGACACTCCAGTCTCCGCCGGACGCATTCCTGCCTAAAGACTGAATATCGCCACCTGCCTCGATGAAGAAATCACCGGCCCCGGCCTTGCGAACGATACCGGCGGCATTGCGGATGGCCCAGCCCTTGACGATCCCGGAAGGATCAAGCGAACCGTCGGCCCTGCGGATGTCGAAATATCCGCCCGTCTCGTTCCTGGTCCGCTCGGCCAGCGCCAGCACTTCCATCATCTCGCCGCTCCAATCCTTGACCGGAACGTCGCCCCGGTTGATGGCGGAAATCTCGCTGTCGGTCCTGTATGTGCTGAAGCGCCGATCGATTTGCTCGAAATAGTCGAAGACGGAATCGACCAGGCTGGCACGCGCGCCACCAATGTCGACCGTGATCGGCATTCCCATCAGGATCCGCGTTTCACGCATGGCGTCAGGAGGAAGCCTTTTTCAGGGCGCCGCCGAGCGACTGGATGAAGGCTTTGCTGGTCAGCGTGGCCCCCGAAATGATGTCCACATCGGCGCTTTGCGCGTTGATCGCTTCGTCACGCAGCATGGGCAACGCCTGCCGGTTGATGTTGACGGAGGTACGACGATCATTGGGGTATTTCAGCACTTTGAGTGCCGTGACACGGCCGCCCTGAACAAGTGCCTGGATCTGAATGATGCCGTAGTAGGCGTCGGCCGAAGGGCCGGTGTAGACTCCGTCGGTATAGCTGTGTGTCGCGAACTTCATGCCCGTATGGATGGCGCGTACTTGAGGATAGTCCGGCCGCGGCTTCGGGATGGGAATGTAGACGGCAGGCGTGATGGCGAATGACGGTGTCTGAAGCGGCGCGGCGTTTACTCTCGGGAGCTCCACTTTTGGCTCCGGCGGCGAAGGCGGTGGCTGTGTGACTTCCGGCTGGCTATCGGCAACGATGGCCTGCGGTACTGCGGCCGCAATCGCCGCGGGGGGATCCTTCCAGGCTTCGACGGTTGTGCGTGGCGCCGGCGCCTTTGGTACATCCGACTGGGGAATTACCGGCTGGGTCGCCGCCGGCGCCAGGACCGGATCGGCAGTGGGAAGCGGAGTGACCCGCGGCAACGCAGTCTGCTCCGCCGCGTTGGCCCCTTGTGTGTCGATCAGATCGCTGTCGGGAAGCTTGCCCGTCTGATCCCAGACATAAGCCCCGGACGAGGCGATCACGAAGAGAGACAAGGCGATCTGTTTCATAAGCATTGTTCCAGTTTCGAGCGCGCTGCGGCCGAGCCGTTGCGTGCATGTTGGGAACAATATCTCATGGGCTAGCTGACAACTGGCTGTCAGCGCGCCTTGGCTTGCGAGAAATGTCCGATCGGCGAACTGGGGGGCGCTATTTGACTTTGATCAAGGCATTTGCTCGGGTCCAGGGCCAGTGAACGGTTGGACTGCCTTTCTGTGCTTGCCGATGTGGACGCCAACCATGACCGAACCGACAATTGTTGCTTTGCTCAGATGAGTCGTCTTCATACCGAAAATCACCTGGTTTCACGCATCGGCTGGTTACGCGCCGCGGTGCTCGGCGCAAACGACGGCATCGTCTCGACCGCCAGCTTGATCATTGGGGTCGCAAGCGCCAACGCCACCACCGCCAGCGTGCTGGTAGCTGGCGTTGCCGGCCTGGTGGCAGGCGCCATGTCGATGGCCGCCGGCGAATATGTATCCGTCAGTTCCCAAGCCGACACCGAGCACGCGGATCTCGCGCGTGAACGAAAGGAACTGGCGAGCCAACCCGAGTTCGAGCGGCAGGAGCTTGCCCAGATCTACATCGATCGCGGCGTGGAACCTCAGTTGGCGTTGCAGGTGGCTGACCAGTTGATGGCCAAGGACGCGCTCGGCGCCCACGCCCGCGACGAACTTGGTATTTCCGAGACAACCGCGGCACGACCGATTCTGGCCGCGCTGGCGTCGGCGGCGGCGTTTTCAATCGGCGCGATCATGCCGCTGGCGATGGTGCTGCTTTCACCGCCCTCCCGACTTGTTGCCGTCGTTTCGATCGCATCGCTGTTGTTCCTGGCCGTGCTCGGCGCAATCGGCGCGAGGGCCGGCGGCGCCAATGTACTGAAAGCCACTGCTCGCGTCACTTTTTGGGGAGCGCTGGCAATGGCATTGACCGCAGGCATTGGAGCAATATTCGGTACCGTCAGCTAGGCTCCTGGGCGAGAAATTTGGCCCGTCTGGCGAAGCAATTCCACGAAATGAATAGCGCTCCTTGATCGAGATCAACGTCGCAGGCCGCCTGAGATGGCAATGAATTGTCAACTGAGGAGTGTGACGACATGAGCTTTCTCGAATATCTGATCGGGGTTGACGCCAGAACTGCCTTGATGGGGCGCATGATGCAGAAGATGGGCGTCGACAGGCAGCTGAAAGTTGTGGCGGATCACGCCGCCGTCACCAGTCGCGCCGTGGATCGGTGCCGGTCTTGCGGGCACCAGGACGAATGCGCGATTTGGCTCGACGAAACCCCGCATGTGGATCATCCGCCGGCCTATTGCCGCAACAGCGACTTGATCGCTCGGCTGCAGTCTGTCCGCTGATCGAGCATCGGCGCTGAGCGCAATCGGGAGCGTGGCGAAGCGCCTTGACCGCGCTCTTGCCGTCGCGCCGTCGTGCGCGGGCAGGGCGCCACCGTCGCCTTCTCGGTCACGACACGCAACGATCGGTCAAGGTCACCTATACCGGCATCCTTCCCGATCTGTTTCGCGAAGAACAGGGCGTCATAACCGAGGGTGCTTTCGGTCAGGACGAAGTCTTCATTGCCGACAGCGTGCTTGCCAAGCATGACGAGCGCTGTATGCCAAAGGATGTCGCCGACGGGCTGAAAGCCAAGGGCGTCTGGAACGAAAGTGCCAGCAAATAGTAACACGGCGGCCGACCGATGTTGAACAGCCTGTTTATTCTCGAAGCGTTCCTGCTTTTCGCGGCCCCAGGGCCGACCAACGCCCTCCTGATGGCGGGCGCCGTCAAGCGTGAGAAGGCGACCAAGCTCTTGGTGGCGCAGGCGTGCGGCTATGGGATTGCGGCGGGGTTCTGGTTTTTTTCGCGTCGCTTGATGCCGCTCGATGCCATCCAGATACTCAGGCTGGTCGCGGTTGGATGGCTTTCGGTTCTGGGCCTGCGCCTGATGGGCAGGAACCCCATGAAGATATCCGAGCGCGGTGACGGCCTTTCCGTGCTGACAACCACCGCCCTCAATCCGAAGGCTTTCATCTATTGCTTGGCGATGGTGCCAATGGGTGCCGGGCCCGGCGTTCTGTGGATCTCCTGGATAGTACTTGTCGGGATTACCGCCGCCACGGGGTCGCTTTGGATTCTGCTGGGCAAGCGGCTTCTCGGAGGCAGGAGGATCGCCGATAGGGTGGCGGGCGCGGCGCTTCTTGGATTTGCCCTGCTCCTGCTTCGACCACTGTTAGCCGTGGCCGCGCTCTAACGCCCGACGGGAAAATCCGGGCCATATCCATCTCGGCGCGATGATCGCAGCGGAGCAATAGCCCGCAGGGCAAGGCGCATGGCCGACATCGAGCGATCAGCCCGCTGCCACGCTCGTCAGGAGACGAGCACGACCGAGAACGGTCCGGCGTAGAAGAGCTTGTCCGTGACTTTCTTGACCCCGGCGACGTTCTCCGCGGCAACGACGGCGGCCTGTCGCTGGCGCTCGTCGAAAATGGCGCCGTTCAGTTCGACCTCTCCCTCTCTGACGGTAACGCCGATGAGGTCGGCACCGACGCTCCAGGATTGCCCTCTCAGCTCGGCAAGAATGTTCCTGCGGATGACCTCGTCATCGACCGTCGCCGCGCCTGATTTTGGCAATGTGCGAAGGAGGGTGCGCATCAGATCGGAGCGGCTGACGATGCCGACGATCTTCCCCGCGTCAAGGACAGGGACGTTCTTGATGTCGTGGGTCGCCATGAGGTCTACGATCTCGGTGAGCGGAGCACTAGGCGCTGCTGAAACAACGCCAGTGGTCATAACCTCGGCCACTCTGCGGCTGCTCGAACGGACATACTCGTCGGCGAGCTTGCCTGGACCGACAAGAAATTCGAGCCAGCGAGGCCGCGTGCGTCGGGTGCCGAGTTCCCCACGGCGCAGAAAATCGCCTTCGCTGATGACGCCGACCAGCGATCCATCGTCTCCCACGACCGGGAGGCAGCGGATATTCCTGGCCAGCATCAGATCGGCCGCTTCGGCGACCGAGGCAGAGGTGGCGATCGTGACCACCGGCGTCGCCATAATGTCCTGAACTTGCATGGAAATCTCCCGCCTTTCGTCAGTCCTTTTTCCGACGTCGAGAGCATCGGCGCTTTGATCCACATCAGCTTGACGGCCGGCCTTCGCTGTCTCGCCCATCGGGCTCGATCAATATCCGCTCAGCGGCTCCATCGAGATCCTCGTACTGGCCGCTGCGCAAGGCCCACAGGAAGCCGGACAGACCGAGCGCCCCCAGGAACAAGGCTACCGGAATGAGATAGACGAGCGTGGTCACGGATGGGCCGCTCCAATGAGGTCGGTGCGGCGCCTGGCTGGGACCGCTTCAGGTGCCGTCTTCGCCGTTGCCTGAAGCCGCATCGCATTGGCGATCACGATCAGCGAGGAAGCGCTCATTGCGATCGCCGCGATGAGCGGCGTCACGTGGCCCAGAACCGCGATCGGAACGGCGAAGGCGTTGTACACGATCGCAATGGCGATGTTCTGGCGAATGAGCCGGCCGGCCCTGCGCGAGACGTCCATCGCCAAGGGGACCGCAAGGAGGCTTTCGCGCAGGAAGACGAAATCCGCGGCCTGGCGGCCAATGTCGGCCGCGGTTGCCGGAGCCATCGAAACATGCGCCGCTCGCAGCGCCGGTGTGTCGTTTAGGCCGTCGCCCACCATCAGTACCTTGTGTCCGGCGCCGGTCAACGACCCGATCCACTCGACCTTCCCGCAGGGCAATAGAGCCGGGACGAAACTCTCGATCCCCAGCGACTTGGCAACCTCGCCGCAGGCCTTGGCGGTATCTCCGGACAACATGTCGACCGACACCCCGGCGTCCTTCAACTCCCGGATCGTTGCCTTGGCGTCTTGCCGAAGGGCGTCCTCGAATGCGAAGCACGCGACGATATTTCCATTCTTGGAGAGCACGGTGCCGCCGTAACCGCCGAGTTTGCCTTCGCCGCCGGTGCGAGCCTTCCAGCCTGCCCACCCACGCCTTCCGAGGCGCCACGTATTTCCCTCCGTTATGGCTTCGACGCCGAAGCCCGGATGCTCGGTAACGGATTCGACGCTGGGCTGGCCCGAATACCCCGCGTAGCTGGCGATGGCCCTCGAGAACGGGTGGTGGGAATGAACCGCCATGTCTGCCGCGATCGCAAGCATGGTCGGATCGATCGAGGATGCATTCACAAGTTTTGGGCGCCCGAGCGTCAGCGTCCCGGTCTTGTCGAATACCGCCGTGTCGATAGCGGCGAGACGCTCCATCGCCGATCCGTCCTTGACCATGACGCCGGCCTCGAAAAGGCGTCTTGCTGCCACGACCTGGACGATCGGCACTGCAAGGCCGAGCGCGCAGGGGCAGGTGATGATCAGCACCGCGATGGCGATGGTGAGAGCCCGGTGCCAGTCACCGGACGCGACCATCCAGCCAAGGAATGTTACAAAGGCCGCCAGATGGACGACTGGCGCGTAGAGCGCCGATACGCGATCTGCAATGCGACGGTAACGCGAGCGGCCGCCCTCGGCGGCCTCCATCAGCCGAACCATCTCCGCCAGAAAGGAGTCTTTCGCCGCTGCGGTCGCCAACATCGTCAGCGGTCCTGTCAGGTTGAGCGTGCCGGCCTGAACATGGGCGCCGGCACCGACGGCCTTGGGCGCGCTCTCGCCGGAGACGATCGAGCAATCGAGGTCGGAGTTTCCGCTGAGTATGTCGCCGTCGACCGGTATGCGTTCTCCGGCCACGATGAGCAGGCGCAGTCCGGGTGTGAGCTCGGCGACGGGCACATATTCGCGCTTGCCGTCATCGCGCACGACGAGCGATCCCCGCGACGCCAGCCTCGAGAGGCCATTGACGGCCATTCGCGCCCGCTCCCGCATGACATGGTCGAGCGTGCGGCCGATCAGCAGGAAGAAAAGCAGCGAAACCGAGGCGTCGAAATAGGCGTGTTCACCATGATTGATGGTCTCATAGAGGCTCATCGCGTAAGCGAGCGACACGCCCACCACGATCGGCACGTCCATGTTCATGCGGCCATGGCGCAGCGCGTTCGCGGCTGAGCGGAAGTAGATGCCGCCGGCGAAGGCGAGGGCCGGAATGGCGATCAGCGCCGACAGCCAGTGAAAGAGATCGCGCGTCGCGCCCTCGGCGCCAGACCAGACCGACACCGACAGCAGCATGATGTTGCCGGCCGCAAAACCGGCGACGGCGACGGCCCGGATCAACTCCGACAGGGTCCTGTCCTTCTCCTGGATTTCCGGGTCGAACAGATGCGCCTGATAGCCAAGCCTTGAAAGCGCTGCGAAAAACGGCGGGACCTGTTCCCCGCGCCAGCGAACGGATACTCGCTTGGTTGAGAGATTGACGCGGGCGGAATCTATGTTTTCTAGCTTCGCCAGTGCTGCCTCGATCGCCTGGATGCAACCCGCGCAATGAACAGACGGAACCGACAGGTCCGTCTGGCGACAGCCGCCGTCCAGCGCGCGGCTGGCCAGTTTTATTTCGTCGCTGGACGGCACGGCGGATGCCGCCTCCACGATATCCAGAGCCATCTCGGCCCCTGGCGCGCAACAGCTCATTGCAGGGCTCCGTTCGCGATCATGACGCGGCGGACATCGCGAAATGGAGTGGCAAGGCCCGCGTCGGCATCGATCTCGACGATCCAGACCCCGTCCTTTGGCGTGTGCCGCACGGCAAACTCTTGTGCATCCCCCGGAGCAACACCCGCCGGTGCGGCAAGTGTCAGAGCTTCGTCTTCTGCTTCGTAAGCTGGGTGCCGGAACAATATTCTGACGCCACGCAGCGGCAGCGCTTTGCCGTGTGCATCGACGAGGCTGTAGTGGACTTCTCCAGAGGCGACTGTCAGCTTGCCAGTCCAGCCTAGTGCTGCCTGTGCTTTTCCTTTCTTGGCCTCCTCGTTGAACTGCTGGCTCGCAACATAGGTGTTCTCGACCACAAGTCCGGTCCAGCTCGTCTGGGCGAGCGTGGCCATGGTGACGTTCACTCCAATCACCACCGCGAAAAAGGTGACGATCACGATCAACATGTGCCTGCCGGTGAACTCGTTCGGCTTGTGTATGTTGGTGCTCATTTGCCGTTCTCCGGAGCATTGAAACTGGCAGTGTATTCGGCGGATTCGGAGCTTGCCTGGTCCTGGATATGAAATCCGAAACTTTGCGCCGGGCCTTTGATCAGGTTCGCGGGTTGACGAACGAAAACCTTGAGGACCTTCAGCCGGTCGGGTTCGACCGCAACGGAGAATGAGCGGCTCGGGGGCTGGTCGACACCGACGATGCTCATCTCGCCGCCGTCCAGACCCTGCAGCATGACCTCGATCGTCCGCGGCTCAGGTATCATGTTGAGCAGCTTGACGGTGTAGCCGTTGCGGATCGAGCCGTCCGACAGCGTCACGAACTGAGGATTGCGGTCATGCAGGACATTCAGTTCCAGCCGCTCGCGCGTCAGCAGCGAATAGACGAGGACCAACCCGATAGCCGACCATGCGCCGAGATAGATGTAGGTGCGCAACCGGAAGATCTTGCCAAGATGGAAATGCGCCAGGCCGTCGACGAAAGCGCCGCTCGTTGTTCTTACCAGCGACGGATTGACTGAACTTGTGCCCTCCGCGGTTGCCACCGCCATGTTGGCATTGTAGTCGGCCAGCGTCGCATAGGAAATCAGTCCGCGCTCGCGACCGAGCTTGTCCATGACACCGTCGCAGGCATCGATGCAGAGCGCACAGGTGATGCATTCGAGCTGCTGTCCGTCACGGATGTCGATCCCCATCGGGCAGACGGCAACGCAGGCGTTGCAGTCGACACAATCGCCAGCCGGCAAACCAGCGGCGAGAGCCTTCTTGGCATGGCGCGAACGCGGTTCGCCGCGCCAGTCGTTGTAGGTCACCGTCAGCGAATTTTCGTCGAGCATGGCGGCCTGGATTCGCGGCCAGGGGCACATGTAGGTGCAGACCTGTTCGCGCATCAGTCCGCCGAACACATAGGTCGTGCCGGTCAGGACGGCGATCGTGACATAGGCGACGGGCGCCGCCGTGCCGGTGACGACTTCGCCGAGCAGCTTCGGCGCGTCGGCGAAGTAGAAGATCCAGGCGCCTCCGGTGGCAACCGCGATGACGAGCCAGATGGCATGCTTGGATACGCGCAAGAACAGCTTGCGGGCGCTCCAAGGGGCGGCTTCCAGCTTGATGCGGGCGTTGCGGTCGCCTTCGATCGCGCGTTCCACGACAAGGAACAGATCTACCCAAACGGTCTGTGGGCAGGCATAGCCGCACCAGGCTCGCCCGACCGTCGATGTGATCAGGAAAAGGCCAACGCCCGCCATCATGAGAAGACCGGCGACGTAGTAGAATTCCTGCGGCCAGATCTCGATGAAGAAGAAATAAAACCGGCGATTGGCCAGGTCGAGGAGAACGGCCTGATCGGGTGCAAACGGGCCACGGTCCCATCGCAGCCACGGAGTCAGGTAGTAGATGCCAAGGGTGATCGCCATCACCAGCCATTTGAACTGGCGGAAGCGGCCTGAGGCCCGCTTCGGAAAAATCTTCCTACGCGCCGCGTAAAGCGGCTGTCGCGTCTTTGCGGAGTTGACCGCTTCGGCCTCGAGCCGTTCTACCTGCGTCTGATCGAGCACGGCGACCTCCAATCGGCGAAAAAGATTGCCGCCTCTAACGGCCAGTCTTGCAATCGTTCGCGTTGCGTCGCGTTGATGCAGGTCAAATTCAGTTGTCGAAACGAGTCGAGGCCCAGCCACCGCCGGGCCGGGCCTCGTCGCTTGGCGGCCGAGGGCAGAGAACAGCCCCCGCTCCTATTCTCCGCCACCAAGCGAATGGACGTAGACGGCCAGTTCCTTGACTGTCGTCTCGCCGAGTCGGCCGACCCATGCGGGCATCACGCCGTTCTTCGGCGTACGCACCTGCGAAGCGATTGCGGCCTCGCCGGAGCCATGGAGCCAGATCGCATCCGTCAGGTCAGGCGCCCCGAGGTCCCGATTACCTTTTGCGTTGCCGCCGTGGCAGGCGGCACAATTGTCGGCGAAGACCTTCGCGCCCGGCTCGATGAGGCTCTTGTCCCGCACCGGTCCCGAAAGGCTGGCCACGAAGGCGCTGACCTGAGCGATCTGGTCCGGCTTGAGCGCATCGACGAAGGCTGGCATCTCTGACTGGCGGGTATCGGCATCAGCCGCGAACCGGATGCCGTGAGTAATCGTCTGCTGGATCTGTTCCGCCTTGCCGCCCCAAAGCCAATCGTCGTCGTTGAGGTTCGGAAAGTCTGTCGATCCTTGGGCGCCGGAGCCGTGGCACTGGACGCAGTTGACCTTGAATGCAGCACCGCCCGCCGCTACGGCAAATTCGCGCAATGCGTCATCCGCAGCGATCTCCGAGACAGTCTTGGATTGTATTGCCGCGACATACTTGGACTTGGCTGCCTCCGCTGCGGCCAGTTCATTCTTGACGTCGTTGCGGCTGGAGAAACCCAGAACGCCCCTGGTGGCGGAACTCAGCATCGGCCATGCGGGGTAGGCAATCGTGTAGGCGATCGCCCAGGCGATCGTGATGTAGAAGGTTATCACCCACCAGCGCGGCAGGGGATTGTTCAGCTCCTTGATCCCGTCCCACTCGTGACCGGTGGTCGTGACGCCCGAGATTTCGTCGATATGCTCGTTGCTCATGATCAGTCGTCCTGGAGAGGGATCTTGGCGGCGTGATCGGCATGCGCCTTGCCGCCTGGGCGAAGCGCAAAAGCAATGCAGCCGACAAAGAACAGGGCCATGGCAAGCAAGCCCCAGCTATCGGCGAACTCCCGCATCAAATTGTAGTCCATCGGTTGTTTCTCCTTCAGCGGTAGCCGGCGGCTTCGTCGTAGTTCTTGAAATCGACCAGTGTGCCGAGCATCTGGAGGTAAGCCACTAGGGCGTCCATCTCGGTGACCTGCTGAGGGTTGCCGTCGAAGTCGCCGGTCTTGGCCTTCGGGTATCTCTTCTCCAGGCCCGACGTGTCCGCGTTGGGATCGGCCTGCGTCATCAGATCTGCATTGGCGTTGGCGATCATCTCGTCGGAGTAGGGGACGCCGACGCGCCGGTTGGCGACGAGATGCGTCGAGAAATCCTTCACCTCGATCGGTTTGTCTTTCAGGAAGGCATAGCTCGGCATGATCGACTCCGGCACGACGGAGCGCGGATCGCTGAGATGCTGGACGTGCCAGCTGTTGGAGTAGCGGTCGCCGACACGAGCGAGATCGGGTCCGGTCCGCTTGGATCCCCACTGGAACGGGTGGTCGTACATCGATTCAGCCGCCAGGCTGTAGTGGCCATAGCGTTCCACCTCGTCCCGGAATGGCCTGATCATCTGGCTGTGGCAGAGATAGCAGCCTTCGCGCACATAGATGTTGCGACCGGCGAGCTCGAGCGGCGAGTAGGGCCGCATGCCGTCGACCTTCTCGATCGTGTTGTCGAGGTAGAATAGCGGCGCGATCTCGACGATGCCGCCGACTGTCACGACCAGCAGGGATCCGACGAGAAGAAGCGTTGCATTCTTCTCGATCAGAGCGTGTCTATCTATCAGGCCCATGTCAGGCTCCTCATTCGGCAGGCTGGAGAGCGGGCGCGGAGCCCGGCAGGGGTTGTTCCTCGCGCTGGTAGCCGCGGATGGTCATGGTGATGTTCCAGGCCATGATCAGGGCACCGGCGAGATACATGGCGCCGCCGGCGGCGCGCATGATGTAGTAGGGATGCATGGCGGCGACGGTCTCGGCGAAGGAATAGACGAGGAAGCCCTGTTCGTCGTACTCGCGCCACATCAGGCCCTGCATGATGCCGGAAACCCACATGACCGCCGCGTAGACGACGATTCCGAGCGTCGCCAGCCAGAAGTGCCACGTCACAAGACGCATCGAGTAGAGCCGCGGACGGTTCCACAGTTTCGGCACCATGTAGTAGATGGCGCCGAACGAGATCAGGCCGACCCAGCCGAGCGCGCCCGAATGGACGTGGCCGATTGTCCAATCCGTGTAGTGGGACAGCGAGTTCACGGTCTTGATCGACATCATCGGACCTTCGAAGGTCGACATGCCGTAGAAGGCGATGGCCGCGACCATCATGCGGACGATCGGGTCCGTGCGGATCTTGTCCCAGGCTCCGGAGAGGGTCATGAGGCCGTTGATCATGCCGCCCCAGGAGGGCATCCACAGCATGATCGAGAACACCATGCCCAGGGTCTGCGCCCAATCGGGCAGGGCGGTGTAGTGGAGGTGGTGCGGGCCCGCCCAGATGTACAGGAAGATCAGCGCCCAGAAGTGGATGATCGAAAGGCGGTAGGAATAAACCGGCCGGTTCACCTGCTTGGGTACGAAGTAATACATCATGCCCAGGAAGCCCGCGGTCAAGAAGAAGCCGACCGCATTGTGCCCGTACCACCACTGGGTGAGCGCATCCTGGACACCTGAGAAGGCCGAGTAGCTCTTGGATCCCAGGAATGATGCCGGCATCGACAGGTTGTTGACGACGTGCAGCATCGCGATGGTGACGATGAAGGACAGGTAGAACCAGTTGGCGACGTAGATGTGGGGTTCCTTGCGCTTCAGGATCGTACCGAGGAAGAGCACAAGGTAGGCAACCCAGACGATGGTCAGCCAGATGTCGACATACCATTCCGGCTCGGCGTACTCGCGGCTTTCGGTGATCCCGAGCAGATAGCCGGTGGCGGCCATGACGATGAAGAGCTGGTAGCCCCAGAAGACGAACCAGGCGAGATTGCCACCGAACAGCCGCGCCCGGCAGGTGCGCTGCACGACATAAAGCGAGGTGCAAAGGAGCGCATTGCCGCCAAAGGCAAAGACGACGCCGGAGGTGTGAACAGGCCGCAGCCGGCCGAAATTGAACCAGGGTTGGATGTTGAGGTCAGGGAAAGCAAGCTGAAGCGCGATAATGACGCCGACCAGCATGCCGACGACGCCCCAGAACATGGTCGCGATGGCACCGTAGCGGATCGGACCGTCCATGTAGGCTTCCGGATCGATCGGCGGCGCTGGCTTGAAATCCGAATTGCGCAACAGGATCGCCGTAAAGCCAGCCACGGCGAAGAACAGAACCCACATATGCTGGCGAAAGGGTTCATCCACGCCGAAGCCGGCGGCCACAACAGCGCCAAACGCAAACAGGCCTAGAAGGACCATCTCCGTGCCATATCTCATCGCAAGTCCCCGTCTCGAAAGTTCTGGCGGAAATGCCCGCTCGCGGCACCATTTCGGGATTTCCCATCCGTTAGCCTTGATTCAAGTCAAACGCGGATGACTTTTGTTTTGGGGATCGTTTGCTGTGACCGCTGAAGCATGGCGCCGGCCGTGACGTAACAAGCAAGGTGCGTCTAGGAAACGACCCGCGGGCCGAAGTCAGGAAGCGTTGGAGCGTCAAAGCTGAAAGACGATTTGATGGGAGGCGCTGATCAGTCGCCGCAGCGCTCCTCGAGTCGAGCTATGCTTGCGAGGCTGATATGCCGCTTGTTCGCGATCCGGATTGCGCCGTCCGATCGCAGCCTGGAGAATTCCCGGCTTACCGTCTCGATGGTCAGCCCAAGAAAATCGGCGATATCCGCACGTGTCAGCGGCAGGTCGAAACTTATCGAGCTTTGCGGATGGTGAGCGGGATCCATGTTCCTGGCGACCATGAGAAGGAAGCTTGCCACCTTCTCGGAGGCGGTCTTGCGCCCCAGTGCCGCCATCCAGTCGCGTGCGTCATCGAGCTCGCTCAGCGCATGCTTCAGCAGCCGACGCCCAAGCTCCGGCGTCTCGTTGATCATTCGATCGATGACCGTCCCTGGAAATGAGCACAGTGTCACATTCGTCAGGGCTTGCGCCTTGATCGACTTTTTTGCCTTGAACGGTCGGCCCAGAAAATCAGGCGCGAAATGGAACCCGAGAATCTGCTGACGACCGTTGGAAAGATTTCTGGTGAGCTTCACCACGCCCGACAACAGGTTCGAGTAGGTTCCATCGTCGGACAGTTCCGTTCCCGCCAAGATCTCATGCCTGGATGACGCTTTGGCCAGCTCCGCGAGTTGGCGGGCGTTGAACGCACTGCATAATCCGCCCTGCCGCGCTTCGCAGGGTTTGCAAATCGCGGGAACGTCGGCTTCTTGAGCATCCCGTCTGGCGGCCATTGCATCGCCCATGGTCAAATAGGGATGGCAATTTGCGCCAGTTGTGGCCTGGGCCGCCTTGATCGAAATCAAGGTTTAACCGGCGTCATTCGGGCAGTTTGATCGTCATGACCGCTCCCACCGCTGCCATCCATTCCCCGCGCCCAACTCAGACCGTGAGCCTCGGCGACAACGTACCGCGTTACACGAGCTATCCCACGGCACCGCACTTTCATCCCGGTGTTGACGCAGTGACGGTTCGCGGGTGGCTGGATGCGCTTGAGGGCGATGACGAGATATCGCTCTATCTGCACATCCCCTATTGCGACCGGTTGTGCTGGTTCTGCGCCTGCCACACCAAGCAGACACGTCACTATGCGCCCGTTGCCACCTTCCTGCGCTCGCTCCACAGGGAGATCGAAACTGTCGGTGGCCTTGTGAACGGCAGGGGCAAGGTCCGCGCTGTTCATTTCGGTGGCGGCTCCCCGACGATGCTGAAGCCCGACGACATCCTCATGCTTGGAAGGGCGTTGCGGGATCGGTTCGACTTCCTCGACGATGCCAGCCTGAGCGTCGAGATCGATCCGAACGACATGGACGAGGGGCGGCTCGATGCCTTCGCGGCGATCGGCATGACGCGAGCGAGCCTTGGTGTCCAGGACTTCGATCCCAAGGTGCAGAAGGCGATCAACCGCGAGCAGAGCTTCGAGCTGACGAAGAGCATCGTCGATGCGGTGCGCGCGCGAGGCGCTCTATCCGTCAACCTGGATCTTTTGTACGGGCTGCCACACCAGACTTGCGAAAGCGTTGCGGCGACGGTCTCCCAGGCGCTGACGCTGGCGCCTGACAGGCTGGCCCTGTTCGGCTATGCGCACGTGCCCTGGTTCAAGAAGCATCAAACGATGATCGATGAGGCGTGGCTGCCCGATTCCGCCGCCCGCCTGGCACAGTCACGGCTTGCCGCCCAAATGATTGTCGATGCCGGCTACGAAGCCTTGGGGCTGGACCACTTCGCCAAGCCGCAGGACGCGTTGGCGATCGCCGCTCGCGCCGGCAAGATCCGGCGCAATTTCCAAGGCTATACCGAAGATCAATGCGAAACGCTTGTCGGTCTTGGCCCGTCCTCGATCAGCCGGTTTCGCCAGGGCTATGCACAAAATATCGTTGCGACCGGTGAGTACGAAAAGGCCGTGGATTCCGGACAACTGGCAATAGCGCGAGGTGTCGAGTTCAGTCTGGATGATCTGGCGCGGGGCTGGATCATCGAGCGTCTGATGTGCAGCTTCGCCTTCTCGGCCGTGGACCTCGTGGAACGATTCGGGGCGGTCGGCCAGACACTGCTCTGTGAGGCAAGCCGCTTGGCCATCAGCGGCGCCGGTCAACTTCTTCGGCTCGATGGTGAAAACTTCGTCGTGCCGGAGGAAAGCCGTCCTCTGGTCAGGACGGTGGCGGCGAAATTCGACAAATATCTTGGCAATGGAATCGGCAGGCATTCGATAGCGGTCTGAGCATGGCTCGGGTCGCAGATCAAAAATGCTCGCCTACCCTGAAAGGGCCGACACGGGTGCCGGCCGCGATCAGATAGGCGGTCGACCAACCAATCAGCAAAAAGCCGTTGATGCCCTCCAGCGCCGCCAACACGCGCCAGCCATGAGCGGGCACCACATCTCCATAGCCGACCGTCGAAAAGGTTATGGTCGAGAAGTAAAGCGCCGTCTCGAAATCGCTCAGGATCCCGAGCAACCGGTAGACTCCGGCCCATAGCCAGACTTCCGCCGTCATCACCGCGAAAAGCCCCATAACCACGGTGATCATGGCCAGAACCCGGCTGCGCCGCCCATGCATGCGGAAGAACGCCACGAGGCGTGCCATCAAGTGGGTGATGGCGATAAGGCCGAAAGTGTGGATCAGGACCGTCAGGCTGATGACGATCGTGCCGGTGCAAAGATTGAGGATCATCGGCTGAAACTACGAAGCCGGACCGCCGCGGTCCTTGCGCAAAATCAAGCCCTGCTGCCAACTCGACAAATTCCCTCGCGCCGGCGGGATTGCAGCTAGTGCGTTTCACCGTTTCACGGAACCGGTGAAACGCCCTATCTCTTTGTTTTTACGCAATTCCGGACGGAAAACCGCTTACACTTTTCCTGGAATTGCTCTAGCCGCCAGCTGCGGCGGCGGAGCCGAGGCGGAAGAACATCGCGAGCTCCAGGCTTGTCGCTATCCGTTCGGCCCGCTCAACGAACACTGCCGCGATGTCGGGGGTGAAGAGCTCGGACGCCGTCTTGCTGAAGAGAGCCAGCCAGATATCGAAGTCTTCTTCAGTGACATCCCTGAGCTTCAAGTGAGCCGGCACCGGCCGTCCATGATAGTCGCCGCTCTTCAGTATCACGGAGCACCAGAAGTCCGTCATCTTCTCCAAATGAGGCTCCCAATCGCCAGTGATTTCTCGAGCGAAGATGGGTCCAAGTCGCTCATCTTTTCGCACGCTGGAATAGAATTCGCGGACCAGCACTCCTATCGAGGCTCGGTCGACGCCGGGGCGGGCCAGGGACTGTTCGGCGGCAGGGCGAACCCTGTCCAGAAAGACCGGCTTTGAAGTCATTCTCGTTCCTTTTTCGAGCAGTCAGGTGAGGCCAAGGCGGCGAAGGACCGCCTGCAGGGGGCTACCGCGATCATGGACAAGGCGAAATCCGAGATTGTCCGGCGGGGTGCCGACCGCGCAGCCGCCGCTTTTGCCGTCGCGGATGAAGTTCGACATGTAAGTGCGGTGGAAACCCTCCACAACATGCACGCCGCAATTGCTGAGCGAACCGGCAACACCATCGCTGGACATCGTCACATGGGCATAGCAAGTCGATGTCCATTCCCAGACGTTGCCGGCGATGTCCGCAACATCTTTTGAATTGGTTCCAAATGCCCCGGAAGGCCTTGGTTCGGGATCTGCCTTGCGGCCGAGCGCCGACTCGTTGCGATATTGGGCGAGCCATCGCCTTGCCGGATCGGCCGGGTCGCCTTCACCAGCTTCTATATCGGCCCGAAACCGCTCGGCCGCGGCATAGGCCCACTCGACGTCGGTCGGCAGCCGCCACGTCTCACCTGTCTTGGCCGATAGCCACTTCGCGTAAGCCGCCGCGTCGAGGAAGCTGACGCCCGTCGCCGGAACGTTGCCGACAATGCTCGAATCGGCAGGCTTGCAGGCGCCGTCCGAAACGCAGCGGTCATAGTCGGATGCGGTCACCTGGAACTTCATGATTTCCAAAGGCGTGTCGATAGTTTCCGTCGCCACGGGCGCAGGCACGGGATGGTTGTCCCTGAGGAACTCGCCAGGCTGCGGGTGTTCGAATGATCCGGGCGTCAGGGCTACCAGTTCTACCGTAGCAGCTGGAACGCGGGGCAGAGAGGACGTCCCGTCGATCGCGTTGCCGACACCGAGACCGATGAGGGCGGCGGCAGCAATGGTTCCAAATGTGAAGACAGGATCGAAGGACATGTTCAAAGTCCGCCTGCGGGTGCGACCTGCCGGTCGCGCCGGCAGGTCGCGGGAGGTCTCTTTCCGATTTACGAGGCAATCGCCTTGGGAGCTTCGATCTGCATCATCAGATCGTCGTCCCAGGTTCCATCGACGGTGAAGTGGGCGGTCGCGCCGAGCTCGACGGCCTCGATCAGGTTGTGATTGACATAGGCATAGACGCCAGGCTGCCGGAAGGTATAGAGCGCCGCGCCTGCCGAACCGCCGCGAATGAACCAGGTTTCCATATCCTTGGCGGGCGGGTTCGCGAACTTGCCGCCTTCCCAGACGAAGTCGCCGTGGCCACCGATCAGGTGCGGACGGGTGTCGCGATTTGCCTGAGAGTGGACGATCAGAACCGTTTCCCCGACTTTGGCCTTCATGGCGTTTTCACCGGTCAGCGATCCGGCCTTGCCGTTGAACACGACATGCGTCGGGATCAGGCCGCGCATCACCTTCACCGTGTCGTCATAGTTGTCGCCGGCCGAGTCGTACTTCTTGAATTTCCCCTGCTCGTCGCGCGGAATGTAGAAGTCGTTCTCGCCGATATAGTAGATGCGGTCGTAGTGGACGGGCGTGCCCTTTTCGTCCTTCAGGCCGTCGCGCGGCAGGACCATCACCGCGCCACTCATCCCCGACACGACATGCCAAGGGATCATCGCCCCGCCGGGGGCGCAATGGTAGACGAATGTGCCGGAGCGGGTCGCCTTGAAGCGCAACGTCACCTGCTCGCCCGGGTTGATCAGCGTCAGAGCGCCGCCGCCGAGCCCGCCGGTCGCCGCATGGAAATCGATGTTGTGGGCGAGCGTGTTGGTGTCGGGATTGATCAGCGTGAGTTCGAGGTAGTCGCCCTCATGCACGACCATCAGAGGGCCTGGTATGGAGCCGTTGTAGGTCATGGCGTTGAGCTGCGTGCCGCCAGCATCGATAACCAGCGGCTTTTCCTCGATCTTCATGGTGAACTCGACGACCTTGGGGCCGCCCTTGGCCACCTGATCATGAGCGTGCACGAACGGTGGCGCGACAAGGGTCACCTTCTCGCGCGGCAGCCCGGCCACATCCTTCGCGGCGGCCATTACCGGCGTCGAGCCGATGGTGGCGACGGCGGCGGCGGTTAGAACAGAACCCAGCAAAGCTTCGCGTCTCGTAAGCATGCTTCATCTCCTCGACTTCAATGGTTTCGATGAAGCCAGGATAGTATCTTTGCGCCACACGTCTTTGCGTTTGCGCAAATCTGAAACAAATGAATTTTCACTTTGGAGGCAATTGCCGACAGCGGTCGTTGCGGCTGCAGCGGCGTGCCAGATCGTAAAATGAAAATGGCCGGGTCAGACCTCTCCCCCAGGTCTGCCCGGCCAGTGCTTCCGGCTAGCCACCGCCGGAGGCAGTCCCCTGTGCTGTCGGATCAGTTCGAAGCGGCTTTGGTCGCCTCGGCGAACAGCTCGGCGAAGACCGGCTTTGCCTTGCCGATCTGCTTGACGGCCTCCGCCGCGTCCAGGTTGACCGGCTTGCCGACGACGATCAGCGCCACCATGCCCATGCCATAGTGGGGAGCGCACTTCACGCCATAGACACCTTCCTTGGTGAGGGTGACCGTGATCTCCTCGCTCGGCTTGCCTTTGAAGGCTTCCGCGCCGTCCGGGATCATGCCCTTGATGATCTCGGCGTTGTGGGTCTTGTCGGTTGGCACGAACTTGATGGTGTCGCCGGGAGCGGCACGGACGAAGTCGGGCTGGAAGACCATCGAGCCCTTGTCACCCTTGTTCAGCATCTGGACGACATGTTCTTCGGCATTTGCAGCGCCGGCAATTGAGAGCAACGCGATCGCCGCGGCAATGAGGGGCAGTTTCATTGGAATAGTCCTTTCTTTTGGTTCACCACGGCATCAACCGTTGCGCCCTTGTAGATCGCCGGACGACTTGGCGATTTGCGCTGGCGCAAATTGCTCGACGAAAATGGGTGGCGCGGCTTGCAGCGACGCCAATAGGAAGAAGGGCCGGAAGCCGTAGGAGAGTATCGCCGGATAGGCGCTTGGCCGCGTGCGCGGAATTGCCATGACATGCCTCGTTGAAATCCGGGCAAAGCGCCCAAGCGGATCTTCTACCCCGGTTCCAGGGAGAGACATTTGCCTCAGCGCAAACAAGAGAGCGACTGGCTGGCGGCAGCGGGACGAGGCTTCCCTTGCCGATGGCCTATCGGTCGTGACACAGTCTGGTCCGCAACTCGGGGGCTGCGCAGTTGAGTTGGGGAGGGAAGGCAGTTGGCAAGCCTTGATCGGTCATTGATTGCCGGGCTGTCGGTCTTCGAGGGGATCGCTGCGGCGGATCTCGATCGCATAATCGGCCAGGCGAGGTCCATTCGCATCGCCAGGGATCAACCGGTGTTCGAGCAGGAACAGGAGGCGCATTCATTCTTCCTGCTGCTCGACGGCCATGTGCGCGTGGTGAAATCGACTCCAGATGGGCACGAGGTGACCGTGCGCTACATAAGCCCAGGCGAATTGATGGGGATCGCCAGCGCGCTAGGCCGGACGACTTATCCGGCAAATGCCGTAGCGGCCGTCGATTGCGTGGCGCTTGCCTGGCCAAGCCAGCTCTGGCCCACATTCGCGACCAGCTTCCCGAACTTTAGCGCCAATACCTACAAGGCGGTGGGTGCCAGGCTTCAGGATGCCCACGCACGCGTCATCGAGATGTCCACAGAGCAGGTGGAACAGCGCGTCGCGCATGCGTTGCTCAAGCTGATCAAGCAGTCGGGGAAAAAGACCGAGGAAGGAATTCTGATCGACTTTCCGATTTCACGCCAGGACGTCGCGGAAATGACGGGCACCACGCTCCACACGGTGAGCCGGTTGCTTTCTGCCTGGGAAGACCAAGGGCTCGTCAAGAGTGGGCGACAGAGAGTAGTCGTGATTGAGCCGCATCGGCTCCTCGTCATCGCTGAAGGCCGCGCGGCCAAAACCTAGTCCACATCACTTTGGATCGCTGCCTGCAGGTCGCGGCGAAGCTGATCCTCGTCGAGATCATGCTCGCGCGCCGCATCGGAAACGGTGTGGAAGGAAGCGATCGGGCAGCCGACGCACAGCATTCCGTGCTGGAGAACGACGCGGATTGCCGCCGGCGTCTCGCGCATGATCCCGTCCATCGTCGCATCGTCGTTCAACTTGCGTTTCATGCCGATTATCCGCATTTGCACGCAAACCATCCTGACTGAGTTTTATGGCGCGTTCGTTGCTCTGAAACAAACATAGCGCTGTCTTGCCTTGCGCGACGAAACCGCAGCTCGACGTGAGATTTGAAGCTGCAGCCAGCCTGCCTTGGCATTTTGCGATGGATCAAAGCTCGACGTTTCTTCGCCGTATAGATCGAGGACGTCCGGTCTTGACACCGACCGGTCATGAACCGGTGGCAGCGTCGATGCGTTGTGCTTTCAGCCGGATCGGTTTCAAACCAGCGAAGGAGTCGGAAATGAACGAGCGTTCCAGAACCAACCGCTTGTCCGCCCAGGAACTGCATGACATCGATGCCTATTGGCGTGCAGCCAACTACCTGACCATCGGACAGATTTACCTGCTCGACAATCCGCTGCTTCGTGAGCCGCTTCGGCTGGAGCATGTCAAGTCAAGGCTGCTTGGGCATTGGGGAACGTCCCCGGGGCTCAGCTTCATCTACGCGCATCTCAACCGCGCAATCAGACAGCGCGATGCCAATGTCATCTATGTCTGCGGTCCTGGTCATGGGGGCCCGGCGATGGTTGCCAATACCTACCTCGAGGGCACTTACAGCGAGATCAATCCGGACGTCGCGCCGGGCGAAGCCGGAATGAAGAAGCTCTTCCGGCAGTTCTCGTTTCCGGGCGGAATCCCAAGCCATGCCGCGCCCGATGTGCCCGGCTCGATCCATGAAGGCGGCGAGCTCGGTTACGCGCTGTCGCATGCCTATGGCGCGGCCTTCGACAACCCGGACCTTATCGTCGCCTGCGTCGTCGGCGACGGCGAGGCGGAAACCGGGCCGCTCGCCACGTCCTGGCACTCCAACAAGTTCCTCAACCCGGCGCTTGACGGCGCGGTGCTGCCGATTCTCCACCTCAACGGCTACAAGATCGCCAATCCCACCATTCTTGCTCGTATCCCCGAGGACGAGCTGCGCGCGCTGTTCGTCGGCTACGGCTACGAGCCGCTGTTTGTCGAGGGTGATGATCCGGCCCTGATGCATGAGCGGATGGCGGTCGTGCTCGACGATGTGCTCGACCGCATCAAGGCTATACAGGACGCCGCTCGCAGCGGCGCGAAGACCGCGCAGCCGCGGCCGAAATGGCCGATGATCGTGCTACGAAGCCCGAAGGGCTGGACCGGTCCCAAGGAGGTCGACGGGCTGAAGACCGAGGGGTTCTGGCGCGCCCACCAGGTTCCGCTCTCCGGCCTCGCTGAAAACCCTGCGCATCTGAGGATGCTCGAGGAGTGGATGAGAAGTTACCGGCCCGAAGAGCTTTTCGATGCCTCCGGCGCGCCTGTGGCTTCGATCCGCTCCACCGTGCCGCAAGGTGATCGGCGCATGAGCGCCAATCCGCATGCCAATGGCGGCCTGCTGCGCCGGTCTCTCGAGTTGCCTGGCCTGCATGAGCACGCCGTCCCGGTCGAGCGGCCCGGCGGCGTCAAGGCGGAGTCTACCCGGGTGATGGGCAGCTTCCTGCGCGACGTCATAACGTTGAACCGGGCCAGCAGGAACTTCCGCATCGTCGGGCCCGACGAGACCGCTTCGAACCGGTGGCAGGATGTCTTCGAGGTGACGGAGCGCGCCTGGATGGAGGAAATCCTTCCTGAGGACGTCCACCTGGCGCGGGAAGGCAGGGTTCTGGAAATTCTATCCGAGCATACGTGCCAGGGTTGGCTGGAAGGTTACCTGCTTACCGGGCGCCACGGCTTCTTCTCCTGCTACGAGGCCTTCACGCACATTGTCGATTCCATGTTCAACCAGCATGCGAAATGGTTGGACGCCTGCCGCAAGCTCGCCTGGCGGCGACCGATCGCTTCGCTGAACTATCTGTTGTCCAGCCATGTCTGGCAGCAGGAGCACAATGGCTTCAGCCATCAGGATCCAGGCTTCATCGACGTCGCGCTGAACAAGAAAGCGGATGTCGTGCGCGTCTATCTGCCGGCGGATGCCAACAGCCTGCTTTGCGTGACCGATCATGTGCTTAAGACATGGAACCGCATCAACGTCATCGTCGCCGGCAAAGCCAATTCCTGGCAGTGGCTCTCCATGGAAGAGGCGAAAGTCCACTGCAACGCCGGCATCGGCATATGGGAGTGGGCGTCGACCGACGGTGGGGCCGAACCGGATGTGGTGATGGCCTGCGCCGGCGACGTGCCGACGCTCGAGACGCTGGCCGCCGTCCAGATTCTGAAACGCCACATTCCCGAGCTCAAGATTCGCGTGGTGAACGTCGTCGACCTGATGACCCTGCAGCCAAAGGAACACCATCCGCACGGCCTGTCGGATCGTGAGTTCGATGCGTTGTTCACCAGTAACATGCCCGTCATCTTCGCCTACCACGGCTATCCATGGACCATCCATCGCCTGACCTACCGGCGGACCAATCACGACAACATCCATGTACGCGGTTACAATGAGGAAGGGACGACGACGACGCCGTTCGACATGACCGTTCTGAATGGGCTCGATCGCTACCATCTCGTGCTCGGCGTGCTCGACCGCATCCCCGAGCCGGCCGGCGCGCACATCCACCTGAGACAGGCCATGGAAGGCAAGCTGATCGAGCACGGAGCCTATATCCGCAAGCATGGGCAGGACATGCCTGAGATTCTCGGTTGGAAGTGGGAGCAGTAGTCGATGACGAAGTGCCGGGCTGAGAGGATCGGGCTTGCAAAAACGGCTGGGACCGGCCTGCCATGACCGATGCAATTCTCGTCCTCAATGGCGGCTCATCAAGCCTGAAGTTCGCCGTCTTCCAATGGCGCGACGAGCTCCATCTGCTGGTGCGTGGCAGCGTCTCGTCAATCGGCGAACGGCCCCGGCTTCACGTCGCGCCTACGGCAATGACGCCGCCGTTCGACAGGAGCCTTGGCGAACAGCCGATCTCCATCGGCAAGGCGTTCGAAGCCGTTGCGTCCTATCTTGCGGACCGCGACCTCCTGCGCCGGGTGCGTCGGGTCGGGCATCGCATCGTGCATGGCGGCCGGGAGTTTGCCCGCGCAACGCTGCTCGACCAGCGCACGCTCGGTGCCTTACGCAGGCTCGAGCCGCTCGCCCCGATTCATCAAGCGATCAACCTGGAGCTCGTCGACCTGGCCAGCCGCCTCTTGCCCGGCACCACGCAGCTCGGTTGCTTCGATACGGCCTTCCACGCGGCGCAGCCCGAGCACGCAAGACTGTATGGCCTGCCGCATGAGATGGCGGAGCAAGGCATCATCTCCTACGGTTTCCATGGGCTCTCCTACAGCCATATCGCCAGCGAGCTGCACAACCGTTACGGCGCCACCGCCGGTGGCCGAACGATCGTTGCCCATCTCGGCAGCGGCGCAAGCCTGTGCGCGATGAAGGCAGGCGTAAGCCACGCCACCACCATGGGTTTCTCGACGCTTGACGGCCTCGTCATGAGCACGCGTTGCGGGGCGATCGATCCCGGGGTCCTCCTGCACCTTCTGCAGGACCGGAAGGTGTCCTCGGACGAACTTGCCGACTTGCTCTATCAGCGATCTGGTCTGCTGGGGGTATCCGGCATCTCGGGAAACATGCAGACACTGCTTGCATCGGAAGACCCGGCGGCGATGCGCGCCGTCGATCTCTTCGTCTATCGTGTTGGGCGCGAGATCGGATCGCTTGCCGCGGCGATAGGCGGGCTCGACACCCTCGTGTTTACGGCGGGCATCGGCGAGCATGCGCCCGCGGTCCGGCAGAGCATCTGCCAAGCCACGGGATGGCTGGGCGTCGCGCTCGACAAGGAGTTGAACGCGCATGGCGAAGAACTGATCAGCGCCCCCGACTCCCTGGTCGACGTGCTTGTCATTCCCGCCGACGAGGAACGTGCGGTGGCCGCTGAGTTGCTCGGCTTCGAAGGCAAAGACTAAAATGATATCGCCCGGAAATGCGCGTCGCTCCCGGGCGATATCATCAAAACGCGTTGGAGCAGTTCAGCGTTTGATAGAACCGCTGAACTTCTCTAACTCTTTGTTTTTACGCAATTACGGTCGGAAAACCGCCGCGCGCTTTTTCTGGAATTTGCTCTAGCCTGGCAACTTGGCGCCGAGCTTCCGCTGAACCAGGACGAGGGTCGGGTCATCGGGATCCGTCGTGACGATGAAGCCCATCTCGCGCTCGAGTTCGATCGCTGCGCGGTTTTCGCGGCTCTCGATCGATTCGATGGTCTCGATGCCATGATCGTCGGCATAACGCGCGACATAACCGAGAAATTCCCAGCTGACGCCGAGATGCTTGCGATCCTCGCGGATGCAGATGGCGACTTCGCCACGCCGGTCGGCCGGGTCCGCGGCGAGGGTCGCCACCGCAATCAGCATTCCGTCGGTGGAGAAGGCGAGAAAATTATGGACGTGCGGATCGTCGGAGCGGGTCATTGCGACCAGCCGCTCATGCGAGACCGCCTTCACGGCCCCGAGGAAGCGGAAGCGCAGGTCCTCGGGCGTCACGTGCGTGAAGAATTCGGCGACGATCGGCTCATCATCGAGGCGTGCACGACGCACTTCAAAGCGAAATCCAGTGTGGGTAGTAAGCGTGGTTTTCATTGTCGCCCCTTTCAGGATTGATGCGCGGGAATCGGCGCGAATGGCCTCATTCCCCCATAGCCAGCAGCGTATCGCGCTTGAGAATTTCGATGCTGCGCAGGCTGAGCAGGCGAATTACGCCTTTCTCCTTCAGGCGGGTGAGGACACGCGACACGGTTTCGATGGTGAGGCCGAGATAGTCGCCGATGTCGTTTCGCGACATCGGCAATTCCACCTGCTGCAGCCCGCCCTGACGCTCCGACATTTCGACGAGGAATGCCGCGACGCGCTCGATGGCGTTCTGGCGGCCAAGCACCAGAAGATGTTCCTGCGCTCGGGTCAGGCCCTTGAGCGCGAGAGGCAGGAGCTGGCGCGACATGTCCGTGCCCGATGGAGCGCGAAATACCCGGACACCGGTTGCGTTGATGGCTTCGGCGAAGAAGTGGTGAGTGGCGTCGGACTCGAAACCGAACGTTTCTCCCGCCAAATGGAATGCGCTGATCTGCCGGCGGCCGTCGGCGAGCAACCGGTAGATGCGGACCGCGCCGAATTCGACCTGGTAGAGGGCGCCCGCCTTCTCGCCCTGGGCGTAAATTTCGGCGCCTGCCGGGAAGAAGCTAACCGGCGTTGCCGGTCCTTCGAAGAAGGGCGCAGGGTTCTGGGGAAGATAGGACGGCAGTTCGATCTTGGCGGAGGCTTGAGCGTACATGGCTGTGGTCCCGGTGAATTCGTGACAACAGAAATCGCGCAAATCCCGCCACGCCGAAATTCGGTTATGTCCCTACGGGAAACTACCTAGAGCCGAACCCGAAAGCATCCGATCGATCCAGGCCTCGCCGTGCGTGTCGCGCACTATGCGATTGACCGCGATCAAGGTCGGCGCGAATTGGCTGGCCGATTATCCGGTCGGAACTATCCATCCAAGGGAATATGGCCATGACCTCCGATGCCGTTGAAATCTGGGCTGGGATACTCGGCCTCGCCTATCTTGCCGCCTTAGGCCTTTATTTCGAAATGCTTTCCGCTCGGAAGCGCAGTCACGTTGCAGCGAGCCATGGCTTCGGTCGCCACGCGCGGTCGCAGGCGGTGAAGAGCAGGCAACAGCAATAGAACCGTTCCACGTCAGGCAGTGTCTTTCCGAGTTTGTTGCCGGGCGCGGCAAGACTCCGTCCCACTCATTTCCGGACCGTGGTGTGTCATGAAGGCAATGGTGCTGGAGAGGCTCGGCACTCCTTTGAAGGCTATCGATCGCCCCGATCCTACGCCGAGACCGGGCGAAATAAGGCTCAGGGTCGAAGCCTGCGCCGTCTGCCGGACCGACCTGCATGTCGTCGACGGCGATCTGCCGCGGCCGAAGTTGCCGCTTGTCCCCGGCCACGAAATCGTCGGTATCGTGGACCTGGTGGGCGAGGGCGTGTCACGATCTCGGCTTGGCCAGAGAGTAGGCGTCCCTTGGCTGGGACATACTTGCGGGCACTGCCCTTATTGCGTCGCCGGCGCCGAGAACCTTTGCGATCTGCCTCTGTTCACCGGCTACACGCGAGATGGCGGCTTCGCCAGTCATGTGGTTGCCGACGAGCGCTTCGCCTTTGAGCTCGATGCCGCCGCGGATCCAGTGTCGCTGGCGCCGCTCCTGTGCGCAGGGCTGATCGGCTGGCGCTGCCTCAAGAAGGCGGGCGGCGGCAGGCGGCTAGGGATCTACGGCTTCGGCGCCGCGGCGCATATCATCACACAGGTAGCGGTCTGGCAGGGGCGCCAGGTCTTCGCCTTCACCCGGCCTGGCGATGTTCAGGCACAGGAATTTGCGCGCTCGTTGGGCGTTGCCTGGGCCGGAGCGTCCCATGAACTGCCTGCCGCCGAGCTTGACGCGGCGATCATTTTCGCACCGCTCGGCGACCTGGTGCCAGCGGCGTTGCGGGCTGTACGCAAAGGTGGCCGTGTGGTCTGCGGCGGTATCCATATGAGCGACATCCCGCCGATGCCCTACCGACTTCTCTGGGAAGAACGAAAGTTGGTTTCAGTCGCCAATCTTACTCGCCGTGACGCGGAGGAGTTCTTTCCGATAGCAAAGCGCGCTCAGGTGCGCACGCACACAAAGGTCTATCCGCTGGAGCAGGCCAACCAGGCGCTGGACGATTTGCGCATGGGCAGGCTGAGCGGCGCCGCGGTTCTGGTGCCGTGACACCGCCGATGAGTTGGCGTCTGCCAGTTTGATTTGGCGCAAGGACATAGGGCGACGGCGCGAGCAATATTCATCGGAAATATAACGCTTGCGCTGTCACGCTGATGGAGGATCACTATGAATACCATTTCCAAGCTGGGAATTGGCACCGCCATGCTCATCGCCGCCAGTACCGGTTCTGTCTGGGCGGCTTCGCTTGTCCAGGTCTCCCTTTGGGACAAAGGGGCGAGTACGGAGATGCCGATGGGCCTTGCCTATGCAGCGCCAGGACTGGACATGACAAAAGCCACCATGGGCATGAAGGTTTCCCCTGGTGCGGTGAAAGCGGGAAAGGTCACCTTCAAGGTGAAGAACGATTCCAAGGATACCGTTCACGAAATGATCGTGATGTTTCTTGCCGATCCGAAGAAGCCCCTTCCTTACATCGATGCGGAGAACCGGGTCGACGAAGACAAGGCTGGCGACAAGGGCGAGGTTTCGGAGCTGGATCCTGGCAAATCCGGTTCGTTGACCGTTGATCTGAAGGCAGGCAAATACCTGCTGGTCTGTAACGTGCCAGGCCACTACGGCGCCGGCATGTGGGCCGAATTTACAGTCAAACCATAGGCTCGTGGCTCTCGGTTGGCTCCGGCGTTTGTCAGCCGGAGCCAGCACTCCTGATTGCCCTCACGATTGTTCCGGTTAACGGCCTCAAAGCCCCCGCTCACCGAGCACACGCATCTGCCCGATCCACTTCGCCCGTTTCGCCTCGCTGGCGTTCGCGACCGCGCCGAACAAGGTTTCCCTCACCGGCCTAATCCCGACAAAGTTGAGAATGCCGCGGCGAACGCCGGCTATTCCGTGGCTGAGGAACCAGATCCTGTAGACGGTCGCGGGCATCCCCATCGTCACCACGAGCCGAGCTGAGCGGCCGCGTAGCAGAGATTTGGCGAAACCTTCGCCCTTGGCAGCGTAGGCGAACGCCGTTCCCGGTCGCATCACCTGCTCGAGGAACGCTTTGAGCAGAGCCGGCACAGTGCCCAGCCAAAGCGGGAAGACAAAAACGAAATGCTCCGCCCAGACGACCGCCTCCGTGGCTTCCTTAAGACTGTCGGGGATCGCTCCGTGCTCGAATTCCTGCATCGTCCGAAGGAGCGGAATGTCCAGCAAAGCCAGATCGATCTTGCGCACGATATGACCAGCGCGTTCAGCGGCTTCGGCGTATGCGGAAGCCAAGGCCCGGCCGAGCCGCTCCGGAGACGGATCGGGGTGGCCGATGACGATCAGGATACCGCGCTGCACCACCTGGCTCCCACCAACCGAAGGACTGCTAAGGCCGTTCCACGCGGGCGACCTGGTAAGTGTGCATGGAACCGTTGCGAGCGATCGAGACGTACTCTCCGGTCACGAAGCGTTCCTCGCCGAGGTGAAAGCCGACCTCGTCGTCGCGGTCGCCCTCGGCATAGTCAAAATACCATTGCCCGCCAGGTTTGCGGCGCAAGCGGCCGATGAGATCGTCTTCACCCGTACGGAACCGACGGACACGACAGAAACCCTTGTGCGATTTCCATTCGTCGGCATTCAACCGTCCCTCATCGGTAAGCGGGGCCAGTACGTCGTAGCCTTCCTCGCGCTCGCCCTCCGGATGGCCCTTTTCGCGAGTCAGAAGCAAGCGAATGGTCCTGAAGTTCGGGGTAAGATCCTGCAAAGTGGTCATGGCATCTCCTTTACGCAATTCCTATCGCAGCGCCCGGACGCCACCTTGACTAGGATCAAACGGGCCTCGGTTGTCGGTTAAGAGCTCAGTTGCCAGCCGGAATGTGGTTGCGGACCCAATTGACAATCTGGCTGGTGCCCATCGCGCCCGAGATACGGGCGACCTCATGCTGATGGTGAAAAAGGATTAGGGTGGGGATGCCGCGAATACCCAGCCTCGCCGCGATGGCTTGCTCCTTGTCGGAATTCAGCTTGATCAGCCGCATATGAGGCTCCAGAGCCTTTGCGGCGGCTTCATAGGCGGGCGCCATCATCTTGCAGGGGCCGCACCATGGAGCCCAGACGTCGACGACGACAGGCAGACTGCCGCGACCGATCTGACGATCGAAGTTTGCCGCGTCGACATCCTGCGGTAGTCCGGAAAACAGCAGGGCGCCGCACTTTCCGCATTTGGCGTCGGCACCGTTGCGGCTGAACGGCAGGCGATTGACCACGCCGCATTTGGTGCAAACCACCAGGTTCTCCTGCGTCATGACCTTTCAGTGCTCCTATTTTCGACTGTGATCCAAACGTCCCTCGCCAAGCGCACGCAGCGCATTGAGGATCACTGCGACGTCGATACCCTCTTGAAGCAATGCGCCTGCCACGGGCGTCAAATGCCCCATGGCGGCCGCGATCATCGCCGCGCCTGAGAGCGCCAGTCCGACGATGATGCTCTGCAGGGCGATCGCGCGCGTGCGCGTGGCGATCCGCAGTGCCTCCACAACTGGCCGCAGGCTATCCGTCAGCACGACAACATCGGCGGCTTCCGATGAAGCCGTACCGCCTCGGGCTCCCAACGCGATGCCAACGGTCGCCGCGGCGAGCGCAGGAGCATCGTTGATGCCGTCGCCGACCATCATGGTCGGCGCCGTCGCTTTCTCGGCCTCGACCGTTCCGACCTTGTCTGCAGGCGTGGCATCGGCAAATACGGCGTCGAGTTTGAGCGAAGCGGAAACCTTTTCGGCGGCCCTGCCATCGTCGCCGGTGAGCATGACTATCCGTGTGATGCCTGCCGAACGCAAAGCGCGAACTGTGTCGACAGCATCCTGGCGTACGGCGTCTCCGAATGTAAGAATACCTGCTAGCCGGTCATCGATAGTCAGAAACACCCTCAGCACTTGTGCGTCAAGATACCGGTTCTCTCCACTTTCCGCCCATCTAGGCAGTGGCTCGTTCCCAAGAACGAGCTGCCTTGATCCGGCCGCGACCGACATGTGATCAACCTGACCCTTGAGACCTTCTCCACGATGTTCGCGGACATCACGAGGCTGGGAGAGCATCAGCGTTTTATGGCGGGCGATGCGGACAATCGAATCCGCAAGAACATGATGCGAAGCCAGTTCGAGCGAGGCCAGCAGCCGCAGCAACTCATCGGCTTGCCTGCCCGGAGCGACCTCGATCTCGAGCAGTTCGGCGCCGCCGAGCGTCAAGGTCCCGGTCTTGTCGAAGATTGCGGTGCGTATCTGGGCCAGCGCCTCCAGTGCCGCGCTGCCCTTCATGAGGATGCCGGCGCGCGCAGCGCGTGATACGCCGCCGATGAATGCGACGGGAGCCGCGAGGATCAGCGGACAGGGCGTCGCGACCACCAAAACCGCCAGGGCGCGGATCGGATCTTCAGAAAGATACCAGGCGATGCCAGCGAGCAGCAGCGTGATCGGAAGCAGCAGCAGCGCGAAGCGATCAGCAATGCGTATGAACGGGGCTTTGGCCGTTTGCGCGGCCGCGACCATGCGCACGATCGCGGCATAGGTGCTGTTGTCGGCGATAGCCGAGGCCCGCATGACAAAGGCCTCGCCGGCGTTGACTGTGCCGCTGCGCAAAGCGTCGCCGGCGCCGCGACGCTTCGGCAGGGGCTCGCCGGTGACGGTCGATTCATCCAACACGGCTGAAGCGTCGATCAGGATCCCGTCGACCGGCAGCAATTCGCCGGCGCGGACCAGAAGCTCGTCGCCGACCGCCACTTGCTCGATCGGAACCGTCTCGGTGCTCTGGGCGGATGTACGATGCGCCACGCGCGGTGCCCTGTCGGTCAGCGCTCTGAGATTGCGTTCCGCCCTGCCGCGCGCAAAGTCTTCCAGCACCGTGCCGCCGGCATACATGATCGCGACAACCACGGCCGCCAAAGCCTGCCCAAGCAGCAGTGCCGCCGACATCGAAACCAGCGCGATCGCATCGACGCCGATCCGGCCGATCCAGAAATCCCGCAGGATGGAGATGGCAAGCGTCGCTACGACAGGCAAGGTTGCCGCCGTCCAGATTGCATCAGGCGAGGCGATGTCGATACCATTTCGCCAAACACCCAGCCCAAGTGCCAAGCCGAGGACGGCTATGATCATCAACGCACGCCGCAGCACGGATTCGTTCATGGCGGTCGTCAAAGTTCGCCGATCATTTCGTGTAGCAACAGCCCGACGTCCTTTGCCATGGCGGCAAGTTGCGGGTTGTCGATCGCTCCCATCGCTGCTATCGGATCGACAGCCGCTACCTCGACCTGTCCGGGGGCGATCTCGGTCACAATGACATTGCAAGGCAGCATGGCGCCGATCTTGTCCTCGGCTTGTAGCGCTCGCCATGCAAAATGCGGATTGCAGGCGCCGAGGATCATGTATGGCTTGAAGTCCACGCCCAGCTTGACCTTCATGGTTTGCTGGACATCGATCCTCGTCAGGATGCCGAAGCCCTTGCCGGCAAGCTTCTTGGTGACATGTTCGATCGCCGCGTCGAACGGCATGTCGAGGCTTTTGCTGAAATAGTAGCTCATCTGCTTCTCCTTCGACTGCGATCCTCGTCAGCAGAGACGGTTTGGGACAGCGTCGCCGTAGCTAACCGCCAGGGGCCGGATGACGCTTTGATCCAGCGCAATGATTGCCCGGCGCCTTCGGTGAATGTGGCGGCAGGGAGTTTTCCAGAATGACAATCCGAAATCTTGAGTACGCGGTCTCACCGAAATCCGTCGCTGTCGTCGGCGCCAGCGAGCGCGTTGGCTCGGTCGGTCGCGTTATCTTCGACAACATCGTCAGCGGCGGATTCGAGGGGGAAATCTGGCCGGTTAATCCCAAATACTCGCAGGTGGTCGGCCATCAATGCTATGGGAGGATTGCCGATCTGCCGGGCGTTCCCGATCTGGCCGTGATCGTGACACCTCCAGAAACCGTTCCCGGCATTGTGCGAGACTTGGCTGGGAAGGGGACCCGCGCCGCGGTCGTCATCACCGCGGGGCTCAATCACAACGGTCTGCGCCAGGCGATGCTCGAAGCGGCCAAACCCTCGCTCATGCGCATCATCGGACCGAATACGGTCGGGCTGATGATCCCTCCAGCCAAACTCAACGCGAGTTTTGCCCACATGGCGGCTCGACCCGGGAACATTGCCCTGATTTCGCAGTCAGGTGCGATTGCTACGTCCCTGATCGATTGGGCGGCTGAAAACGATGTCGGCTTTTCGAGGATCATGTCCCTGGGCGACATGGCCGATGTCGACGTCGGCGACTGCCTCGACATGTTGGCAGGCGATTTTCACACACGAGCCATCGTGATGTATCTCGAAACCATACCTAATCCGCGCAAGTTCATGTCGGCGGCTCGGGCGGCGGCGCGGCTCAAGCCGGTCATCGCGATCAAGCCTGGCCGCCACGAACAAGCAGCCAGGGCGGCGGCGACCCATACCGGCGCGCTTTCGGGCGCGGACAGGGTGGTGGACGCCGCCTTGCGCAGGGCAGGGGTGCTGCGTGTGGATGACCTGGCCGAATTGTTCGATGCCGCTGAAACGATCGCACGGTATTCTCCGCTCGAGCGAGCGCGCGTCGGCATCGTCACCAATGGCGGCGGCGCAGGCGTCCTCGCGGTCGACAAGCTGATCGACCGTGGAGGTGAGTTGGCCGCGCTTGCGCCATCGACGATAGAGCAGCTCAACCGCGTGCTGCCATCGACCTGGTCGCATGCAAACCCCGTCGACATTGTGGGTGATGCCGCCCCGGCACGATATGGGAAAGCGCTCGAGGCCGTCGCGGCAGATCCGGAAACGGATGTCATCCTTGTCATGAATTGCCCGACGGGGCTCGGTTCCTCGTCCGACGCCGCCAGGAAGGTGGCAGAGCTTGGGGATGGAGGCGAGATCGGAAGCAAACCCCTCCTGGCGTGCTGGCTCGGCGAGCGCACCGCGAACGAAGGCAGGCGCATCCTCACGGAAGCCGGCATTGCGAGCTTCCAAACGCCGGAGGATGCGGCGATCGCCGCATCCTATCTCAGCGAATGGTCGCGAGCCCAGCGGGCGCTCCTGCGTACGCCCGCGAGCCGGGCTGAAGACCAGGCTGCCGGCAAGGCATCGGCGCTTGCCATCTTCCGGCAGGTGGCCAGCGAAGGGCGGCGCATGCTGACGGAGCCGGAAGCAAAAGCGGCAATTGCCGCTTACGGCATCGCTGTGCCGAGGACCATTGTTGCAGAATCTGTCTCTGAAGTGGCGCAGGCAGCCGGCCAGCTTCTCGAAAACTCCGAAAGGGTGGTCGTCAAATTGCTGTCGAAGGTGGTCTCACACAAGTCGGACGTCGGCGGCGTAGTCCTCGACATTGCGACCGCCGACCAGGCCGCAGAGGCCGCCCTGTCGATCGCGAGACGCCTGCGCACGCAGTCGCCAGGGACGAAGGTGGACGGCTACACCGTGCAGGCCATGGTCGTGCGCAAGCATGCACAGGAACTCATCTTGGGCGTGAACCTGGACCCGATGTTTGGCCCGGTCATTCTGTTCGGCGCCGGCGGCACAGCGGTCGAGATTGTGAACGATACCGCGATCGCCCTGCCGCCGCTTGACGACGTGCTGGCCGGAGACGTGATCGACGCGACCAGAATGAGCCGCCTGCTTACCGGCTATCGCGATCGCAGGCCAGCCAATCGAGGCGCGATTGTCGCCGCGCTGAACGGCCTGTCGCAAATGATCGTCGACTTCCCTTGCCTGGTCTCCCTCGACATTAACCCGCTGCTGGCCGACGCCGAAGGCGCGATTGCACTCGATGCCCGCATCGAAATCGACCCGCGGCGGGTGGATGAACCGGCGCCGAACCCGGCGCTCGCCATAAGGCCCTGTCCGTCGGGATGGAGCCGCGATCTTCTGTCGGATGGTATGACCTTTCACATCCGGCCAATCATCCCGGCGGATGTAGCGCTTTACCCTGCTTTCCTGGCAAAGATTTCACCCGACGACCTGAGGTTGCGGTTCCTGTCACTGCGGAAGAACTTCCCGGACCAGATGCTGAAGCGGCTCACCCAGCTGGACTACGATCGCGACATCGCCTTTGTCGCGCTTGAAAAGGACACGGGAGCGCTGGCAGGAATCGGCCGGCTTTCCTGCGATCCCGATCACAGAAGCGGCGAATATGCGCTGCTGGTACGATCGGACCTGCAGGGCCATGGCCTGGGATGGGGTCTGCTGAAGCAGGTCATCGACTATGCAAGAGTTGAGCGCGTCGATCGCATCGAGGGCACAATCCTCAACGAAAACCGCAAGATGCTCACAATGTGCCGGGAGTTTGGATTCTCGATCGCCCACCACCCCGACGAGCCGGGTCTGTCCGTAGCAACCCTGGAGATCAGTTATGTTCCGGTCAGCTCTAAGATCCCGTCTTCCTGAGGCTGGCTACGGATGAGGCGGTGCCCTCAACCAAGGCCATCATCTCCGCGGTGATTTGGCCCACCTTACGGTCCGCCTCGATCTTGTGCCAGGTCAACGGACCGGCATTACGCTGTAATTGGCGCGACAGGATATCGACCGTGGCATCGGAGGGGCCGCCCTTGCGCTCGCTGACCCGGCGCCAAAGTACCGACGGATCGGCAACCAGCCAAAATCCCGCAAACGGGACATTCGCCTCACTCGAGGCGCGCTCGATCCTGTCGCGGTCCTCCGGTTTGTCGAATACGGCGTCGGCGACGGCGGAGCCGCCTTCGGCAAGGATCAACTGCGCGAGCCAGGCGATCTGGCGATAGACGCGTTCGGACACGCCGGGACGGTAGGCCTTGTCCGGTAGCTTGGTCTCGGCAGGGACGCCATGCATGGCCTTGCGGATGCGATCGCTCTCGACGATCCGCGCACCGGGCGGCGCTCCGATTTGGGTAGCGATCGCTTCGGCTATCGTCGTCTTGCCCGAGCCGCTCAAACCGCCGATTGCAACGAGCCGAGGCGGCGTTTCGGTCAGCAGGGCTTGCGCGAGTTGGAAATAGGATCGCGCTTCGGCAATCAGCTTTGCAGAGTCCTGGCTGCCCTCCTCGACCTGCGTCGCTGTCACGTGAGCGCGCACCGCCGCCCGCACCGCCATGAAGAACGGCAGCAGGATGAAGCCGTCTTCGTCATCGGCGTCGTCGAGATAGCGATTCATCATCAGGTTGGCGAATTGTGGAAAACCGCGATGCCATAGATCCATCAGCAGGAATGCGAGATCGTAGAGGACATCGACGGTAGCGATCTGATCATTGAACTCGATGCAATCGAACAGGCGAGGCTCGCCATCGAAGACGCAGATGTTGCGCAGATGCAAGTCGCCATGGCAGCGGCGGACCCGGCCTGACGCCTCGCGCCGGTCAAGCAGGCTGGCATGGCGGGCGAGGGCGTCGCGAAACGCCGCGGTGAGCGTTTCGATTTCCTGTCCATCGAACACGTGGCTTGTCGCAAAGCCGGCAGAATTGATTTCAAGCACGCCGCCGATATTCGCCGACCCGCTGCCGGCATGGATCACGTCGGCACTGCGGTGGTATTGCGCAATCATGCGCGCCACGCCCGTCATCAGTGCGGCTGTCAACTTCCCCGCGGCAGCCATGCGATCGAGGAGGTTCGATTGATCGAAGCGAACCATCTCAATAACGGCGTCAACCAGTTCGCCCGATCCATTCAAGGCAAGCCTGTCTCCTGCGCGTGTGATGCGGTGGACATCGAGATAGAGACCGGGCGCCGTTCTGGAGTTCAACTCCACTTCCTTTTCGCACGCCATGAGCCGCAACTGCGGCGTCGAAAAGTCGACATAGGGCAGCTTGACCGCCCGCTTCATCTTGAATGCGCGTTGGCCGACAAGGAATATCCGGGAAATGTGGGTTTCGATCGCCTCGACAGGACCAGCCTCGCCATAGGTGGCGGGGTCCTTCAGCATGTCGGTCACGACGTCTTGGTTCTGAACGATCATCGCATGCACCTTGACTTTGGTTGCATCGTCCTTCGGCTTGCCAGCTAGCGCTGAAGCGTCTGGACGTAACCTGCGAGGTTTTGAATGCGTTCCGTGGTTACGGCCTCCCCGCCATAGGGCCCGTACTTCTTCACATCGTCAGGCAGGAACTGATTGCCCCAGACCGGCATGTCGCGCTCGCCATGCTCGGGCACGAGGCCGCGGCCGTCGATCGTCGCGTAGACCCGCCAGTAGGGAAAATCACCGCCATTGCGCGTTGTCAGCGTCGTCAAATTCGCCGGGCGCTTCCGCAATACGTCGGCCATTGGTCCATCGCCCCTGCCGTCCACGCCGTGGCACACGGCGCAGGAGTTCAGATATTCCTGCTCTCCATTGCTCATCTGCTGTGCCGCCGCGGCGCTCAGCGTCAGCGCCAAGAAACCCATCGTCGTCCCGAATCTCATTTGATCCGCCTCCAACCATCAGGTCAGGCTAAGGCCTGTCGCGCGCGCATACGTTGACCGGGATCAAACTTGAGAAGCGATCGGTTTGATTCAGCGCAAGGACGGTTTCCGACCACCTGGCTACGGCTACGTCCTCCATCAAGCTTCCCGGACAAGGAGACGCCGCTATGCCATTCAAGACATTGCTCACGGTTACAGGGGCCAATCAGGGAGACGATGATCTGAAGCTCGCCACGGGCCTGTGCGAAGAAATCAATGCCCATCTCTCGGTGCTTGTTCTGGTGATCGCGGCGCCTCCCTCTGGCGGAGCATATGCCGAGGTGGTTTCGCCGGTTTGGCTCGCGGAGCGAGAAGCCGAAATGGAAATGCTTCAGAAGCGGAATTCGGCTGTCTCCAAAATGCTGTCGGCTAGCCCGGTATCGACGGACCTAAGTGATGACTACCCGGACCATGCCTGGGCAGATGAGGTCGTTGGCCGGCGCGCGCGTTACGCCGATATAACCGTCCTTGGCCCAGACTTGCTAGCGAGCCAGACGCTCAAGGAGAAAGTCATCGAAGGCGCGCTGTTTTCGTCTGGGAAGCCAATTCTGCTCGTCCCCAAAGGGGCGTCCGCGACGTTGAAACCCAAACGCGTCCTCGTCGCATGGGACGCCAGCCTGGAAGCGTCGCGCGCCGTGCGAGAAGCGCTCGACATCCTTTCAGGTGCCGAGGAGGTGCGGGTCGTCATGGTCGACCCGATCGAGGACGAACGGCACCATGGCGCGGAACCCGGGGCGGACGTGGCAACCTACCTGTCCCGCCATGCCGTGAAAGTCGCGGTGGATCGTCTGCCAAGTTCGAACCGTTCCATCGCCGAGGTTCTTCGCCAGCACGCCGTTGACACTGGCGCCGAGCTCATGGTCATGGGCGCCTACGGCCATTCCCGGCTGCGGGAGAGGATTTTCGGCGGCGTGACCAGGTCTGTGATCGAGGGCCCAAGGCTTCCGGTTCTTATGGCTCGTTGAAAAGATCCTTCCCGGGCGGATCGTTCGAAAACCGCCTCGGGTGTTGAGCCGACGACCCTGGTGTGTATCCCCGGGCCAGTTGCCCCTTCGCATCCGAGCAGCAGGACCCGGCTCGACGTGTCGAGCCCTCGCGGCCAGGCCCAGCAGCATGCCAACAGCTCTGCCAGGATGTGCCTTGAGGGCGCGCCGGGTCAAGGGCGCATCGGCAATTCAATTGGTCTTCAGCGGACCCGCCCGGTTTTCGGCGATCCACCTTGCAGCCAGCACCAGCGCTCCCATGCTGAAATCCTTGCCATGCTTGGCCACCATCTCTTGCGACAACTTGGCAAGGCGTTCGAAAAATTCATCCTTGCTCTTTTCCTCTGCAGTGAGCTCGGTTTGCATTCCATCCTCCTGTTGTCGGGTTTCGCCCTGGCTATTTGAACAGCATTGCCGGGAAGGTGACGATCGCGGCCGTTCCATCCACCATGCCCACAGCCAGGTGCTGTCCATCGCCGGACCAGGCCAGCGCCGTGATCGCGCTGCCTGAAAATTTCACGACGAGCTCGTCACGCGAGCCGATCTGGGCGACCGTGATCCGGCCGTTGGCGTAGCCGGCGGCGATAAGGTTCCTCACCGGATGCGCCGCCATTGTCTCAACAGGAACAGCCGCCGCACGACCAGTTTCCAGCGCGCCGGAAGCTGCATGCTCAAATGGCGGGGCAGCCATTGACCAGCCGGCAATACGGAAGGCGCCCGATGCAAACAGCGTGTTCTCTTGCGCGCTCCAGCACACCGTGCGCACGGGCTCGGGAAAGCCGCCGACCACGCCCGATCGGCCATCTGCCAGGCGCACAAGGCCAAAGCCTCCTGTCTCAAGTCCGCAGGCCAGCCATGAGCCGTCGTGGCTCCAGCGGATGGAAGCCGGGCGTGAGGGCGTGGAAAATTCGTTTGTCAGCTCGGGACCGCCGTCGACCGCCCAGATCGACAGGCCATTGCCGGAATCGAACGCGAGCCGTTTCGCGTCCGGCGAGAACGCGATTGCGTGTGTCGATGAGGGCACAGCCTGGCGCAGCCTTACCACTTCATCATTGGCGCGCGATAGGAACACATCATGTCCATCGCTGACGGCTGTCATGGCTTTCGGGGCACTATGGGCGATGGCGAGGATCGGCCCGTCGATCTTGATCGGCGTTGGCGCAATCTCGCCATCGGATGCCAAATGCGAGGCTTGCCCGGCACTCGTACCGACGAGGAAGCCGGAACCGTGACAAGCGACGATGGGGACATCGCCGTCCCCAAGCGCTGCGGAGGCGATCAAAGGTGCCGGCGGCTTCTCGCGGGGCCGGATCGTCGTCTGTCCGAGATCGCCGCTGACCCGGATCCTCGACTCCGGCGGTTCCTGATCCGCCACCTGGCCGATTGCGACGGATCCGTCCACGGAGGTGAATGCAACGGCGGAGCCATCGGCGCTGAAGCACACATCGGCAACCGCGGCCGGGCGCCGCCAGCTTCGCGCCAGCAGGTCGAACAGCGCCAGGTTCTGCGTCGTTTGCTGGTTCACGGCTTGCCTCCCCTAATCGCTCGTTGCCTCGGCGAGCGCGCAGTCGACATCCGCGACCTTGCCCTCGATTGCCACGATGCGTTCCTCGCTTTCGATGCATGCCTGCCTCATGGCCTCGGCACTCTCTTCAGCGTCATGCAAATCCCGCACCAGTTCAGCGCTGCCGCCGTGCCTGCCGATTTCGAGCTCCAGGCGCAGCACCTCCATCTGGATGCCGGAGAGCTTTTGATTGAGCCGCTGTGTTTCGGCGGTGAGCTCCGAGATTTCGGCGACGAGAGCCAATCGTCGAGCGACCAGCGTGGCCAGTCCAGCATCGTGTCTCGTGCCGCCGCTCATCACTTTTTCTCGGCTGGTTTTTCGAAAGCGGACAGCAATACCGGCAGACCGCCTACCTGTGTCTGGAACTGCTTTTCGGCGGTTTCGATATGGCTCTTCAGTTGATCCCATATGTCGACGCGGATCATGGACGTGGTGTCGCCGGTAAGATGCTCGATCTCGGCGATGCGAAACTGGCGCGATAGCGATACCCCGGAAAACACGAAGTCGCGCAACAGGATCGCGTGGCTTTCAATGAACAGATGGATCATTGGATGCGTCTCCGTGGTGACGCCGCTGGCGGCAAGCTCGGCCCGGATGAAATCCTGGAAATGGCATTGCAGACGGTGCTGGCTCTCACCCATGAATCGCATGACGAAAACGAGGTCGCTCGGCATCAGTCTCACGAGCTCGGCGGTCACGTCGTCCGGTTGGCTTGGCCGGGGAAGGCCGGGGCTGTCATTGTGGCTTGGCATCGTCTTCCCGGCATTGCCTCCCGTCCGAGATCGGTCATCAAATCGAGATCGATATCAAATAGTGTATGAAATAGTCGAAATGAATAGACGCAGATTATTTTATTTATACCGCGTTTGCTAAGAGTATATATTGCAACGCACAATGCCGTACAAATATTACAGATGTAATATACAACTGTAAAATATCGTTACAGTCATCCGGATGTTTGCTGGGGAGGGCCAGGGCGGTCTCCGCCCAGGCGCTGCTCATAGGCCCGATTTTCAAACTGGCACGGCGTTTGCTTTACCCATTTGCATAAGAAGCCCATCGCGTTCCGACGCGGTGCCAAAAGAACGAAGGACCGGAGGAAGCCGCAGCACACGCGCTTCGACACGCCCGTCGCAAGATGCGACTGGGGTGTCGCAGCGCCTCCGCAGCCCACCTCGAGAACCTTTGCCGCGATCCACTTGAATGGCTGGACCCTGTGTCGCGCCTGAAGGCGCAACCCTTTGTCATGCCGTTCGCAAACTCACTGGCGGCGTTGTGTGCCGTCTCATGCCCTGGATCGAGGGATCCATGGCTCAACCTGGTGGAGGCTTATGACGATGTCGTCGTTGACACTTAACAAGATTACCTCGCAGCGCGGTATTTCCGTGGGCGAGGCGACCAAGAAGATTTCCGACCTCGGTTGGAACCCGACCTATGTCCAGGAAGCGATGACGTTTCCGACCGACTACAAGATCGCCAAGGCGCCGCGCGATCCGATGAAGCAGGTGCTGCGCTCCTATTTCCCCATGCAGGAGGAAAAGGACAATCGCGTCTACGGCGCGCTCGACGCCGCGCTTCGCGGCGACATGTTCCGCAATGTCGAGCCGCGCTGGGTGGAGTGGATGAAGCTCTTCCTCGCCATCATTCCCTTCCCGGAAATTTCCGCCGCCCGCTCGATGGCGATGGTGGCGCGGCTGGCGCCCGGCGAGGACCTCAGAACCGGCTTCACCATGCAGATGGTCGACGAGTTCCGCCACTCCACCATCCAGATGAATCTGAAGAAGTGGTACATGGAGAACTACATCGATCCGGCGGGGTTCGATATCACCGAGGAGGCCTTCGGCAAGTGCTACGCGACCACGATCGGCCGCCAGTTCGGTGAAGGCTTCATCACCGGCGACACCATGACGGCCGCGTGCATGTACCTGACCGTCGTCGCCGAGACGGCGTTCACCAACACGCTCTTCGTCGCCATGCCTTCGGAAGCCGCGCGCAACGGCGACTATGCGCTGCCGACCGTGTTCCTGTCGGTGCAGTCCGACGAGAGCCGCCACATCGGCAACGGCCACTCGCTGCTGATGGCCGCGCTGAAGGAGCCGGAGAACCACCTGCTGCTGGAGCGCGACATGCGCTACGCCTTCTGGCAGAACCACGCCATCGTCGACGCCGCGATCGGCACCTTCATCGAATACGGCACCACCAACCGCGACAAGAACAAGGAGTCCTACGCGGAGATGTGGCACCGCTGGATCTACGAGGACTACTACCGCACCTACATGCTGCCGCTCGAGAAATACGGCATCAAGATCCATCACGACGATGTCCAGGCGGCCTGGGAGCGCATCACCAAGAAGAACTACGTCCACAAGGTCGGACAGTTCTTCGCCGTCGGCTGGCCGGTCAACTTCTGGCGCATCGAGGCGCAGACCGACAAGGACTTCGAGTGGTTCGAGCACAAATACCCAGGCTGGTATGCCGAGTTCGGCGACTTCTGGAAATGGTACGCCAAGCTCAGCCACAAGGGCGAGAAGGTGCTGCTGTTCAACAGCGACGTCGGCTACGTCTATCCGCATCGCTGCTGGTCCTGCCTGGTGCCTTGCCTGATCCGCGAGGACATGGTGGTCGACGAGATCGACGGGCAGTTGCACACCTTCGCCCACGAGCTCGACCGCTGGACCGCCGTCGAAGCCTTCGCCGACGAGTATCAGGGCCGTCCGACGCCCGCGATGGGCCGCTTCAGCGGCAAGCGCGAATGGGAGACGCTCTATGACGGCTGGGATCTCGCCGACGCGATCAAGGATCTCAACTTCGTCCGTTCCGACGGCAAGACGCTGATCCCGCAACCGCACCTGCGCTTCGGCGCCGACGAGCAGTGGACGCTCGACGACGTGCGCGGCAACATCCTCGGCTCGCCGCTCAAGGCACTCCGCGGCATGTCGCCGGCAGACCGCGAGAAGCATCTGGCTGAATATCGGGCGGGCTTCACCATCACGCCCATCAACTGACCATCCGAGCGCGGGGGCCGGGTTCCGGCTCCCGCGACATTCCAGAAGAAGGCCATCTCCTGTCCTGCGGACGGGCCGGAGAGGAATTGGGAGGTTATCGATGACTGGTGCTCACACGGTGCGCCTGGAGCCGGTCGGCGTCGAGTTCGAGGTCGAAAACGGCGAAACGGTCCTGAACGCGGCTTTCCGCCAGGGCATCGCGCTGCCGCATGGCTGCAAGGAAGGGCAATGCTCGGCCTGCAAATGCGTCCTGCTCGAAGGCGAAGTCGACATGCTGAAATACTCGACCTTCGCGCTCAACGACACGGAGAAGGAGAGCGGCCACGTCCTGCTGTGCCGGTCGATCGCCTATTCCGACATGCAGGTCGAGCTCCTCAACTACGACGAGGAGGTTCTGGCGAAATCAATCGCGGTGAAGACGTTCAAGGGCCGGATCTCGAAGTTCGAGCATCTGACCCACGACATCCGAGGCATCGAGATCGAGCTCGCGTCGCCGATAAAATTCTGGGCTGGCCAATATGTCGACATCACGGTCACCACGCAAAAAGGGGAGACGATTACGCGCTCGTTCTCCATGGCAAATACGCCGGACGAAACCCAAAAGCTCTCCTTCATCATCAAGAAATATCCCGAAGGAAAGTTCTCCGGAGAGCTCGATTCCGGAGGCATCCGCGTCGGAGCCGAGGTCACCGTCGTCGGACCCTATGGCACCTGTTTCCGGCGGGAAGAACGGCAAGGTCCCCTGATCCTGGTCGGCGCCGGCTCCGGCATGTCGCCGGTATGGTCGATCCTCAACGATCACCTGAAGAGCGGCGAAAAGCGGGACGTCTATTTCTTCTATGGCGCGCGGACGCCCGGCGACCTGTTCTATCTCGACAGGATCGCCGAGCTTGCCGGCCGCCACCCGGAGCTGAACTTCATTCCCGTTCTCTCGCACGTCAACGGCGAGGCCTGGGACGGTGAGCGCGGCTTCGTGCACCAGAGCGTCGACGCCAAGCTCAAGCAACTCGCGGTCGACGGGCAGGGCGACGTCTATGCCTGTGGTCCGCCGCCCATGATCGATGCGCTGCAGCCCGTGCTGTTCATGAACGGCTTCGAGACCGAGCGCATCTTCTTCGACCGGTTCACCACATCGTCCAACGCCACGCCGGCCCATTGAGGCGAGCCGGAGCGACAACATCAGAGCAACTGCAACAAAGGGAGTGAAGACAATGGTAGCAACGTCGAGTTCAGTAGGATCGGGAGCCGCGGGAGCCGCGATCTTCGCCGATTCGGACAGCCGCAAATATCGGTACTTCGATCCGAAAGGTCAGCGTGCCACCCACTACGAGGACGTCACGGTCGACGTGCAGCCCGACCCCGAGCGCTACCTGATCCAGGACTGGATCATCTCGTTCTCGAACGGCAAGGGCGCCTACATCAAGGACAACACTGCCGCCAAGAGTTCGAACTGGCATGCCTTCCGGGCTCCCGACCAGGAGTGGGAACGCACGCACTACCAGCGCCAGTCGAAGATCGAGACGATGGTGCAGAGCGTCATCACCAATGCCCGCCGTGCTGGCGCGCCGAAGACCTTCGACAAGGTCTGGGCCAAGCTTCTGCAGGCGCATCTCGGGGCATGGAAGCACGCCGAGTTCGGCCTGGGCACGTCGCTCATGCAGGCGCAGCGCTACGGCTACACGCAGATGATCAACAATGCGACGCTGACCAACTCCTCCTACAAGCTGCGGCTCGCACAGGACATCACGCTCTACCTCGCCGAGATCGGCATGGACATCGCCGGCTGGGACGACGAGCTCGGCAAGAAGCACTGGCTCGAGGACGGCGTGTGGCAGGGCACCCGCGAGGCGGTCGAGACCATCATGGGCACGGCCGACTATCTCGAGCAGTATTTCGCCATCAACATCGTGTTCGAGCCGCTGGTCGGCGAGTTGTTCCGCTCCGGCTTCCTCATGCAGGCGGCGGCGGCCAACCACGACTTCATCACGCCGCCGGTGATTTCGGCGGCCGAAGCCGACTACGAGCGCAACCTCGCCAACACCATCGACCTGATCTACCTGCTCGCCAACGACGAGAAGCACGGCGCGGCCAACAGGAAGCTGTTCCAGGGCTGGGCGAACAAGCACGGCGCGCTCGCCGACAAGGCAGCCACCGGCCTCCAGCCGGTCTGGTCGATGCCGCATTCCAAGCCGGTTTCCTTCACCGACGTTCGCGCCCAATCCGAGGAACGGATCGGCCGGATCCTCGGCGAACTCGGCCTCAAGCGCTGAACAGGGGAGAAAAGATCATGTCAGTAGCAGCACGCGACGCCTCGCAGTCCAACATCTTCAAGGCGATGAAGGACATCACCTTCGAACAGACGATCTCGCACCAGTGCGGCGTCACCATGAACGACTCGGTCGAGGCCCGCGCCATCGCCGAATTCATGGGCAAGAAGCCGGGGGTCACCGTCACCTATCAGCCGGCCATGATCCGCATCGACGGCAACGGCAAGCTGATCTTCAAGATGGACGAAATCAGCGAGTATCTCGGCCGCGATATGACCGCCGAGATCTTCGAGGTCAACACCTCCACCCACTACGGCCGCATGGTGCGCATCGACGACAACACCGTGATCCTGTTCGGGAACATGGACGAGGTCTTCGAATACATCTGAGGAAGCCCCGGCGCGCTGCCTGGCGGCGCGCCGGCACCCGTCAACACAACGCCCCATCAACATGACGACTGCGGAGGCAAAAAATGTACAGGACACCTGAAGGCAAGGACATCTTCGTGGTCGACGGCCACACCCATTTCTGGGACGGCAGCCCGGAAAACCAGAAGAACATCCACGGCAAGCAGTTCATCGACTGCTTCTATGCCTATCACACGGGCCTGAGCCCGAAGGAACAGCTCTGGGAGAAGGGCAAGTTCGAGAAATACAGCGCCGACGATCTCTATCGCGACCTGTTCATCGACGGCCCGGACGACGTGGCGATCGTCCAGTCGACCTATCTGAAGGATTTCTACAAGAACGGCTTCAACACGATCGAGCGCAATGCCGAGGTCGCCAAGCGCTATCCGGAGCGCTTCATCGTCAACGGCGCATTCGATCCGCGCGATGGCGAGAAGGCGCTTGAGTACATCCATTTCCTCAAGGAGACCTACAACGTCAAGGGCGTGAAGATGTACACGGCCGAATGGAATGGCGCCTCCAAGGGCTGGAAGCTCACCGACCCCGATGCCTACAAGTGCTTCGAGCTGTGCGAGAAGCTCGGCATCAAGAACATCCACGTCCACAAGGGCCCTACGATCATCCCGCTCAGCAAGGATGCCTTCGACGTGCATGACGTCGACCATGCGGCGACGGATTTTCAGGGCCTCAACTGGATCATCGAGCATTGCGGCCTGCCGCGCCTCGACGATTTCTGCTGGATCGCGACACAGGAAACCAATGTCTATGGCGGCCTGGCGGTGGCGCTTCCCTTCATCCACTCGCGCCCGCGCTACTTCGGCGAGGTCATCGGCGAATTGCTGTTCTGGATCGGGCCGGAGAAGATCCTGTTCGGCTCCGACTACGCGATCTGGACGCCTCGCTGGCTGGTCGAGAAATTCTGGGCCTACCAGATCCCGCAGGACATCGCCGCGGAACGCGGTGTGCAACTGACCGACGAGATCAAGGAGAAGATACTCGGCCTGAACGCCGCGCGTCTCTACAACATCGACATCGAAGCGAAGAAGAAGGCGCTGGCAAGCTCGCCTTTCAGCATCGCGGCGGAGTAGAGGCCATGGCAACCGCCAGTGTTTCCGACAGCCGCGAGAGGGAACTCTGGCGGCGCCTTGGCGAGGTCAACGACCCGGAACTCGACGAGCCGATCACCGAGATGGGCTTTGTCGAGCGGGCCGATATCATCGGTGACGGCGGCGTGGAGATCGACTTCCGCCTGCCGACCTACTGGTGCTCGCCCAACTTCGCCTTCCTGATGCTCGACGGCGTGCGCAAGGCGCTCGACCAGCTCTCCTGGTCGCCCGCCTATCGTGTCAGGCTGCACGATCACATGTTCGCCGAAGAGGTCAATCGCGGCATCGAGGAAGGCAAGACGTTCGGCGACATATTCGCCGGGCTCGCCGGCGATGAGGATATCGGCGCGCTGCGCGAGACCTTCAGCATGAAGGCCTTCAAGCGGCGCCAGGAAGCGGTGCTGCTGAACTTGAGAAGGCAAGGGCTGACGGATCGCGAGATCCTCGGCATGGACCTTGCCGCGTATGATGTTGCCCGGCTCGGGCCTGGCGACGCGGCAAGGCAGAAGGCGAGATACCGGGCGGCGCTGGTCGAGCGCTTTCCGGCGCGGAGGCAGGGCGATCCGCTGTTCGTCACGTGGGAGGGGCAGGCAATCCCACCCATGGCCCTCGATGCCTATCTCGCCGACCTGCGCGCCGTGCGCATCAACATGGAGTTCAACGGCGCGCTTTGCCGTGGGCTCAAGCAGACCAGATACAAGGAGCTGGAGGTGATCGACGGCGAGCCGACGCTGGTCGACTTCATCATGGACCGCGTGCCGGAGCGACGCGCGCCGGCCACTTGATGCATGTCGCCCAAAAGTGCGCAGCGGTTTTGGGAGAACGACATGCATCAAAACCAAAGACTTAAAGCGCGCTGCCTGAATCCGTTTCTGCGCGACGCGCTTTAAGCAGAACCGAAGCAACGGCCTCCCTCGCACGAGGCCCCTAACCAACAACCCGCCCGTAAGGCGGAAGGAGGAGTCATGCCCAAAATTATGCTTCACAATTCCGAGGCCCGCCGTGCGCTGGCGCGTGGTGTCTTTCGGCTCGCCGCGGCCGTCGAGCCTACGCTTGGTCCCAAAGGCATGAATGCCATGATCGACCGGCCAATCGGCACGCCGATGGTGACGCGCGACGGCGTCAGCATCGCCTCCGAGATCGAGCTCCACGATCGCTTCGAGAATATGGGCGCGCAGGTCGTGCGCGAAGTCTCGATGCAGACCAACGAGGTCGCCGGCGACGGCACGACGACCGCCATCGTGCTCGCCAACGCGCTGATCCAGGGCGGCATCGCAGCGAATGAGCGCGGCGCGAAATCCGTCGATCTGTGCAAGGGCATCGAGCTTGCCGTAACGGCGGTTGTGGATGCTCTCAAGGCTTCGGCCAAGCCCGCCAAGGGCAATGGCATTCTCGCCTCCGTCGCCAACATCGCCGCGACCGACGCCAAGCTCGGCGCGCTGGTGGCGGAAGCGCATCAGCGCGTTGGCGCCGAAGGCGTCATCACCACCGACTTCAGCGTCACCACCGAGACCACGCTCGACGTTGTCGAAGGCATGTCCTTCGATCGCGGCTACCTCTCGCATCACATGGTCACGGACCAGGAGAAGATGGAGGCCGTGCTCGAGCGGCCCTTCATCCTGATGACCGATCTCAAGATCAAGGAGCCGCAATCACTAGAGACCGCGCGTCGCATCGCTAACGAGGCCGGCCGGCCGCTCTTGATCGTGTCCGAGGAAGTGTCGCCCGAAGTCGTCGTCACACTGCTCGGCAAGCAGGGGCCTGGCAAATACCTCATCGTCCATCCGCCGGAATACGGCCATTGGCGCAAGGCGATGATGGAGGATCTGGCGATCATCACCGGTGGCAGGGTGATAGCGCGCGATCTCGGCGGACGACTAGAGGACATCACGGTCGACGATCTCGGGACCGCCGACCGGGTGAAGACCAGCTCGTCATACACCTCGATCATCCGCGGCGGTGGCGACCATAATGCGATCGCCTCGCGGCGCGCCCAGGTGCAGCGGCAATATGAAGCCGCGCCCCCGAACATAGAGCAGGACAAGCTGCGCGAGCGCCTGGCCAAACTCTCCGGCGGCACCGCGATCCTCTATGCCGGCGGCGTCACGCCGGTCGAGCAGAAGCGGACCATCCAGCTGATCGAGGATTCGCTGAACGCGGTGCGCGCGGCCTCCGAGGAGGGCGTGGTCGCCGGAGGCGGTTCCGCGCTCGCCCAGATCGCGCCGCTGCTCGACAAGGTGGCGGCCGGTGTCGATGGCGACATCGCCGAAGGCGTGCGCCTGGTGCGCTCTGTGCTGACGCGGCCGCTGTGGCGCATCGCCGTCAATGCCGGCGCCGATCCCGAAGCGGTGGTGGCCGAGGTGACGCGCATCAACGGCGGCTACGGCTACAACGCGTCCGCCGGCAGCTACCAGAACATGTTCGAAGCCGGGATCATCGATCCCGTCCGCGTCACCTACACGGCGCTCGCCAACGCGGCGTCCGTGGCGACGCTGATCCTGACCACAGAGACATTGATCGGCGATCTTGCCGAGGACGAGGACCCGACCGCCGGGCCGGCGCTCGGCGGCGGCGCGGAAAAGCTTGGCCGCGCCTGACGCGGCATTCACCGAACGATTTGAAAGGACACGACGATGAAAGCTGCCAGACTTTACGAATACGACCCGAAAATGAACGTGAAGCTCAAGATCGAGGATGTCGCCGCACCGACGATCACCGCCCCGGACGAGGTGATCGTGCGCGTCGGCGCCGCCGGCTTGTGCCGCACCGACCTCCATATCATCGAAGGGGTGTGGAAGCCGACCATGGATCCCGACGGCAGCCTTCTGCCCTACATCATGGGGCACGAGAATGCCGGCTGGGTCGAGGAGGTCGGCAGCGGCGTCAGGTCGGTCAAGCGCGGCGATGCCGTGATCTGCCACCCGTTCCGCTCCTGCGGCATCTGCCTCAACTGCCGCCATGGCGAGGACATGTACTGCGACAACGGCCAGTTCCCGGGCCTCGGCATGAACGGCGGCTTCGCCGAATACTTCATCACCAGCGAGCGCTCGCTGATCAAGCTCAACGCCAATGTCACGCCGATCGAGGTGGCGCCGCTGGCCGACGCCGGCATCACCGCCTACCGGGCAGCCAAACGAGCGGCGAAACTGCTCCGGCCGGGGAGCTATTGCGTGCTGCTCGGTATCGGTGGGCTCGGCCATATCGCGCTGCAATCGCTGCATGCGATTTCCGGCTGCCGCATCATCGCCGTCGATCGCGAGCCGGCGGCGCGCGTGCTGGCCAAGGATCTCGGCGCCGACTTCGTGCTCGATGGCGGGCCGAACGTCGTCGAGGAGGTCAAGGCGATCACCGGCGGCGGCGCCCATGTGGTCATCGACTTCGTTGGCGAGCTCGGCGTCGAGAACATCTGCTGGAAGATGGTCCGCAAGGGCGGCCAGTTGTTCGTGGTCGGCTATGGCGGCTCGGTCAACGTGCCGACCGCGCATCTGGTCATCGAGGAGATCAACATCGGAGGCAGCCTGGTCGGCAACTTCACCGAGCTTGTCGAACTGATGGAGCTCAACGCCGACGGCAAGGTGAAGATGCATTACACCGAGTACAACCTCGCCAGCATCAACACCGCGCTCGACGACTTCAAGAACCGGCGGTTCACCGGCCGCGGCGTCATCGTTCCCTGAAAAATCCTGGACCGGATGCGATGTGGAAAAGCGCCGCCGGTCCAGATCGTCACTACCTGGAGAGGAAAATGAACAAATACATCTGTGAATTCGTCGGGACCTTCGCGTTGGTGTTCTTCGGTTGCGCGACGGTTCTCTTCATGCGCGCCGAAGTGGGCCTGCTGGGCGTCGCCATGGCGTTCGGGCTTTCGGTGGTCGCGATGGCCTATGCGATCGGACCGATCTCGGGAGCCCACCTCAATCCGGCCGTCAGCCTCGGCTTCTTCGTCTCAGGCCGGATGAAGCCGAACGATCTGATCGGCTACGTCGTCGCGCAATGTCTGGGGGCGATCGTCGCATCGGCGGTCCTCTATGTGATCGTGGAAGGGAAGGGTGGGGGCTACGACGTCGCCGCGAACGGCTTTGCCCAGAACGGCTGGTCGGCCTATTCGGCGACTTCGGCGTTCCTGTTCGAGGCGGTGGCCACTTTCCTGTTCCTGCTGGTGATCCTGCGCGCAACTGCGGAAGGCGGCGCGGGTCCCCTGGCCGGGCTGGCGATCGGCCTGACGCTCGTCATGATCCACCTTGCCGGGATCGCGGTGTCCGGATCTTCGGTCAATCCTGCACGCTCGCTCGGCCCGGCGCTGTTTGCCGGCGGGACGGCGCTGTCGCAACTCTGGCTCTACATCGTCGCGCCATGCCTCGGCGCCGCCGCGGCGGGTCTTGCATTGCGCGCCGGAGTGGTTGGCGCGGGCGAACCGGCACCGCAAGCCGCCTGACTGCTTGCCGGTCCGGCAAGCCCCTCTTCTTCTTGGAGCCTGTGGCTGATGCCATGGCATCTCCGTATCGGGGCGTCAGCGAAGCGCGATCCTGAAACGAGTTCCTTGCTTCGCGATTTGGAAAACGGGAGGACAACATGGACCTTATTACAGGACTGGCCGTCGTCATCGGCATTATGGGCGGCATTGCAACATGGGCGGCGATCACGATCGGCAGTCCCTACCTGCTGATCTGGGCGGTATTTGTCGGCTGGGGGAGTTTCTATCACTGCGGGGGTAAGGAAGCCGGGTTGAAGAACTCGGCGGTTGCAAACCTCTGGGGAGCGATTTGCGCAGCCGGCGCATTGATAGTCCTAACTTCGATTGGCGTTACGGCGATCACGGCCGGCATTTGCGTCGGCGTTTCGATCGTGGTCCTGATTATCGCCGCCAAGCTGCCGTTGCTGAGTGCCATTCCGTCAGCGGTCTACGGCTACGCAACGACCGCGGCGCTTTTCCTGCTTGGTGCTGCCGCCTATGGCGAAGGCGCCGGCGGCATTGCCAAGGTCGCGGCCGCCGTGGTGATTTCGCTGATCATCGGCAACATCCTCGGCTATGTCTCGGAGAAGGGGACCAGCGCCGTCGTAAAGAGCTGATCGTTTCCGCGACCGCTGCCTGAAGGCAACCTGCATCTGCGAACTCTCCCCGGCCCCGCGGCCCGCGCCGCGGGCTTTTGTTGTGGCGGCGAACGAACCTGGACCAAGTCAGACGAAGCCGCGCCGGATGCCGTATTGGCCGAGCTTGCGGTAGAGTGTCGGCCGGGAAATGCCGAGCCTGAGGGCGACTTTGCTCAGGTTCCCACCCTCCGCCGCAAGCGCGTTCCTGATCGCCTGCCGCTCGGCATCCTCGAATGTGCAAACCGGTGCCTCAAGCATGGCCACGGGATTGTCGCTGCGCATGGTTGTGTCGCTACCGTATCCCGTCGTGATTTCCCACGGGAGATCCTGGAGGTCGACGCTGCTGTTGCGCGCCAGAATATGCAGGCGCTCCATCAGGTTTTTCAGTTCGCGCACGTTGCCCGGCCAGCGATAGGCGAGCAGCGCGTCGAGTGCGCGGCTTGAAAACTGCAGCGGATCGCTGCCGGCCTTGGCTGCGATCTGGCGGTTGAAATGCTCGACCAGCAACAGCACGTCCTCGCCGCGTTCGCGCAGGGCGGGGACACGGATCGAAACGGCCCCAATGCGGTAGTAGAGATCGCTGCGGAAGCGACCCGCCGCGACTTCCTGCTTGAGATCGCGGTTGGTCGAGGCGACCAGGCGGACGTCTACCGGCCGCCCCCTGCTGTCGCCGATGCGGTGGACCACACGCTCTTCCAGCACGCGCAGCAAGAACGGCTGGATCTCGAGCGGCAACTCACCAATTTCGTCGAGGCTGAGCACGCCACCACTGGCTTGTTCGAAAACGCCTGCCTTGCCGTCACGTGAGGCGCCGGTAAAGGCGCCAGCCACGTGGCCGAACAATTCGCTGCCAAACAGCTCCCTGGTGATGGCGCCGCAATTCAAGGCTATAAACGGATCATTCTCCGAGCGGCCGCTGCCGGCATGGACAAGGCGGGCAAACAGCTCTTTGCCTACGCCGGTTTCGCCTTCTATCAGCAACGACGTCACACCGCTCGACCGGGCCACGCGGCAGGCGACGTCGATGGCGGCCAGCAGCGTCTCGCTTTCGCCGACGATCATCGACGTCGCTGCCTGCAGCCGTTTGTTCGTCTCGCGGTTGATCGCCGCCACGCCCGAAACGATTGGCGCGGCCGGGAACACCAGGGCCGCACCACTGAGGTTGCCGTCCAGCTTCAGCGGTGTGATGTGGCAAGACCGCAGATGCGCCGGCAGCGCCTTGGCGAGATCGCTGTCGGAACCGGACGTCGGCAGGTTCATGAGCCAGCGACCGCGGCCCGGCTCCATCGGGCCGTCCGTCATCTCGGCCGCGTCGCCATTGGGCACGTTGTTGCAGAAGATCGCCCGGCCACGGTGGTCGACGATCACCAGCCCGTCTTTGCCGCGGTAACCGGGTGCGGAGGAAATGAAGGCTTCGAGCAGGCGGGTGCGCTGCTCCTGCTGTTGCTCGGCCAGTGCCTTTTCGATCTGCCTGGCTGTGGCGGCGACAAGCGCGGTGTTGTGGGGACGGAAGATCGGCGAATAGCCCGACAGGTCAACGACGCCGACGATCTTCCCATCCAACGGGTCGCGGATCGGCGCGCCGGCGCAGGTCCAGCCCTTGATGCCGGCGCAGAAATGCTCGGCCGCGTGGACGAAGATAGGTTCGCCGGTCCAGAGCGCTGTGCCGATGCCGTTGGTTCCGACTGCGCCCTCGTTCCATTTGCCGCCGATAGCGAGATGGATGTCCATGCCATCATGCAGGGTCTTCTTGTCGCCGATAGCGTTGATCAGCACGCCTTCGCTGTCGGCGAGCACCAGCATCGCTCCTGTCCCTTCCAGCAGCGGGCCAAGAGAGGCGAACGGCCGCCGCGCCGCCGAAAGCAACTCGGCGTTGGCGCGCGTCAGATACTCGATCTCGTCGCGGTTGCTGTTGAGGGGCGCTTCGACGCCCTGCGCATTTATCCCGCCAGTAGCGCTGCGGGACCAGGAATCGTGAATCAACGAGCGGACCTGGACCGGATCGCGCGCGCATTTCGGAGGATCTGACAGGAAATTTTCCCAGGCGCGCATGGTGGCGCGCTCGTCATAGTCGATGGCGTCCAGTACCAGCTGTCCGGTGGCCGTCGGCGCACGCGCCGGAAGTGCTCCGGTCTTCATCTGGTTGGTATCGATCCCGCGTTTCATTCAGCCATCACAGAACCTTTGGGGGCACGGTATTTCTGTATGCTGTCGTGCTGCAGTCTCGCGAGCCAGGCGCGCCTGATAGTCGGTTCGCAAGATGCGTTAGGCGATGCCGAGTTTCAATCCAATGTCGGCGGCAAGCTGTTCTTCGGTGTAGGACGCCGCGAGCCGTGACCCGTCCAGGCCGGCAAGCGCTTGTGCGATGGTTTCGTCGACCGGCGAGAAATATCCGTTCTGCTTGGTCGCCAGGACGAAGACCTGCTCGCCGCCCCGGTTGCGGACATCGCCGATATGGTGAAGCTGGCGGCTTGTATTCCGGTCCACCGAGATCACCCTGCCATTGAGGGTGACGCGGATGGATGGCTCTGCCTCGGCGGCTACCGGTGAACCACCGCCGACATGGATTATCAGGCCTTCGGCTTCCGGTTTCTGGCGTGGTTTCCTGGACGCCGAATAGCCGCCGCCGCTGATCTGGTCGGCAAGGCGCACAATCGTCGAGCGGTTCTGTTCGATCAGCCGCTTGACCTGAACATCCTCACGCCGCGGGCCATCCCGCTTGGAGATGATTTCGACCATGAATCCTCCCAGATTCACCCGCCTTCTTCGTGCTCGGGTCGTATCTTCTTCTGACCTACACGACTTCGGCGAGGCTCGCCATTCGTTTGTTGGCTAGCACAGAAAATCGCGCAGCAGGTAGCAGGCGGCTGCTACAGGTCGCTCCAGACGGTCGACCATCTCGCCATCGATCTTCGCGGACCTTTCCGACCGTGAGCTGGCGCGAACAGCGGCCAGACAGGCGTCATGAAGCTCACCATTGGGCCGTGGCCTTGACCGTTACATGTCCATCGGATGCCCTCACTTCCATTTCCATCTCGCCCTTTCCACGAGCCGTTCCGCTCGTCCCGCCGGCATCGGCACGGCGATCCGCTTGCCGTCCGGCAACTCGACCTCCTGGCTGCGAACGACGAAACGCAGGCGAAGGATCGCACGGGCTGGGTTATGAGTGGTGCGCTTGTCCGCGACCTTTACCCCGGCTTTGATAGTGTCGCCAGCGAGCACAGGGGCTGAAAATCGCCATGTCCAACCGAGCGAGGCTACCGCCCGAAACCGGGCAATGGCATCGTTCTTCAGCCCATCGACAAGAGACAGCACAAGCAGGCCATGCGCTACACGGGCAGGGAAGCCGTGCCGCAGGGCTGCCTCGTCGCTCATATGGATTTCGAACCGGTCACCGGTCATTTCCGCAAACGCCTCTATGACGGCGGCTGTCACTTCTTGGACGGCGTTTCGAAATGGTCGCCGACCTCAACGTCTTCGTTGCTCAGTTCGAAGCCTGTGAGCGATTTCCCTTGAGCGTCGGCGCTCACGCCGGCACCGGAGCGTCTTGCCGCAACAGCCCGCTCTTCTTCAGGTCTTGCCAGAACTCGCCAGGGATAGGGTAACTGAACCAGGCTAGGTTCTGCTCGAGTTGTTGGACGGTACGAGTGCCGGCGCAGAAGGACGGGATGGCCGGGTGCGCGACCACGAACTGCAAGGCGGCGGCCGGCAGCGGCACGCCGTGCGCGCGGCAGACGTCTTCGATTTTCGCCACCTTTTCCACGATATGCTTTGGCGCGGGTGAATAATTGTACTTGGCGCCTGGAACGGCACCCGTGGCCAGGATGCCGGAATTGAAGCCTCCGCCAACCAACACCGCCGCGCCGCGTTCGACGCAAAGCGGCAGGAACTCGTCGAGGGCTTCCTGTTCCAGCAACGTGTAGCGGCCTGCCAGCAGGAAGCAGTCGAAGTCGCGCTGCTTAAGGGCCTCGTGGCAAACCTGCCATTCGTTGACCCCAACGCCGATCGCCTTTACGGCGCCTTCCGAGCGCAGTTTCTCCAACGCCCGCCAGCAGCCATCCATGGCCTGCCGGAAGACCTCCGGCTGGTCGTCTCCACGGGTGAACCGATCGATGTCATGGATGAAAAGCATGTCGATGTGTTCAAGCGCCAGGCGCTGCAGCGAATCCTCGACCGATCGCATGGTGCCGTCGTAAGAGTAATCGAAATTCATGGTGTTCGGCGCTGCGTTCGACCACGGTGCGAAGTCGATCTGCGAGCGCTTTGCGGGCTTGAGGACCCGGCCGACTTTGCTGGCAAGGACGAACTCGTCGCGCTTCTTCCACCGAAGCGAATACCCGGCCCGCAGTTCCGAAAGGCCGTGGCCGTACATCGGCGCGGTGTCGTAGAAGCGCACGCCCGCGTCCCAGGCGGTCTGGATCATGGTATCCGCGGTCAGCTCGTCTATGGGCTGAAGGAAATTGCCGATAGGAGCGGTTCCGAACGCGAAGGCCGTAACGTTGAGGCCGGACCGGCCGAATACGCGCTTGTCAGACGGCTTCATGATATCCTCCCCTAGTAACCATCTGGTTATTTATATTCAAGTTCGGGCAGCGTCGCAAGCACTTGTAGCGGCAACGCAACGCGATGCGAAGTCCGCCGCTTGACGCAGGCGGCGATTCCAGCATAGTAGTAACTAGATAGTTACATAAGGAGGTCGGCCGTGCCGCTGAGTGAAACGCAGCAGCAGGTGCGCGAGATGGCGCGCCAGTTTGCCGAGGATGTCATTCGTCCGGTTGCCGAGGCGCTTGATCGGGATGAGCGCTTTCCAGGCGAGATATATGAGCAGATGGGTGAGCTCGGTCTCTTCGGGATAGGTGTTCCGGAGGTCATGGGCGGCCCTGGCTTCGACACGCTTACCTATGCGCTGGTGATGGAGGAACTGTCGCGCGGCTATGCGTCCGTCGCCGATCAATGCGGCCTCGTCGAACTGATCAGCACCTTGCTTGTTCAGCATGGCACCGAGGCGCAGCGGCAGCAGTGGCTGGGGCCTGCCATGCGCGCGGAGAAGAAGGCTGCCTACTGCATCACCGAGCCTGAAGCCGGCACCGATGTTTCCGGGATACGCACCACCGCAAGGCGCGACGGGGAGGGATGGCGACTGAACGGCGGCAAGATCTGGATCCACAACGCACCGGTCGCCGATGTCGGTTTCGTGTTGGCGCGCACCGACAAGGATGCGGGCCGTCGTGGCATGTCGATCTTCATCGTCGACCTGCACGCCAAGGGAATAGAGCGCGGGCCGAAGGAACATAAGATGGGTCAGCGGGCCAGCCAGGTCGGCGCGCTCAATTTCAACGACGTCGTTCTGGGTCCTGAAGCGCTGCTCGGAGAAGAAGGCCGCGGCTTCCACATGATGATGAGCGTGCTTGACAAGGGGCGCGTGGGCATTGCCTCGCTGGCTGTCGGCATAGCGCAAGCGGGGCTCGAGGCAGCGGTCGACTATGCCCAGCAGCGGCGTCAGTTCGGCAAGCCGATTGCCGACTTCCAGGGCGTGCAATGGCTGCTTGCCGACATGGCGAAGGACATCGAGGCGGCTCGTCTGTTGGTGCGCAGCGCCGCCGAGAAGATCGATGCGGGGGAGAATGCAACAAAGGCCTGCTCGATCGCCAAATGTTTTGCGGGAGACATAGCCGTGGCGCGCACCGCCGATGCCGTGCAGGTCTTCGGCGGCTCCGGCTACATACGCGGCTTCGAGGTCGAGCGCCTCTATCGGGACGCCAAGATCACGCAGATTTATGAAGGCACGAACCAGATCCAGCGCATGATCATCGCCCGCGAGCTTCTCAAGCACGGAGCCCGGGCGTGACAACGGGATCGCGCCATGCGGCGTTCGTCACGGGATCGAGCCGCGGCATCGGGCTGGCGGCGGCATTGGAGCTCGCCCGGCGCGGATTCGGCGTGGCGCTCAACGGTCCGGCCGACGACGAGGAGCTGAAATCCGCCGAAGCCGCGGTCGCGGCGCTGGGCGTTCCGGTCGCGCGTGTCGCCGGCGACGTCGCCGATCTGGGCGTGCACGAAAGCATGCTTGACGCCGCCGAGGCCGTTGTCGGGCCCCTGTCGACACTGGTCAACAATGCCGGCGTGTCGGTCATCTCACGTGGCGACCCGCTCGATGTCACGGAAGAGAGCTATGATCGCTGCCAGGCAATCAACACAAAGGCGCAGTTCTTCCTGTCGCAGCGCTGGGCCAGGCGGTTGGTCGCCCGCAGGCGCGATGACGGCCGCTTCTACAGCCTGATCAACGTCTCTTCCTCCAATGCCACGGCGGTGGCGGAGCCGCGCTCGGAGTATTGCGTGTCGAAGGCCGGATCCGCCATGGTCAGCCAGGTCTTCGCGGTCCGCCTTGGCCGCGAGAACATAGCCGTCTACGACATCAGGCCCGGTCTGATCGAGACGGCCATGACCAGGGCGGTCAGCGAAACCTACCGCCGCCGCATCGACGAGGAGGGGCTGACATTGATCCGCCGCCTCGGCAAGCCGGAAGATGTCGGTCGCGTCATGGCGACGCTTGCTGCGGGCGACCTGCCATACACGACCGGGCACGTCATTGCCGTCGACGCGGGCATGTTGGTGCCGCGGTTTTGACTGCGGCGCGCCAGGGAGAACCCCATGATTATCCAACTGCCGGACACCACAGGCAAACTTTTCGATTATCGGCTTCAGGGCAAGGCGGTTCCCGCCGCGCGATTGTCGCCGGACGCGGCACGCACCGTGCTGTCGGCGGCCCACGTCGTGGCTGATCCTTTCAGCGCCAGCGATCCCGGCGGCCCCGCCGCCATCGACTGGAATGCCACGATGGCATTCAGGCGTCACCTCGACGGGCTCGGTCTCGGCATCGCCGAGGCAATGGACACCGCGCAGCGTGGCATGGGCCTCGACTGGCCTTCGGCCTTGGAGCTCATCCGCAGGACCAGGAAGGAACTGCCGGACGCGCTCGTCTTCAACGGCGCCGGCACCGATCAGCTCGGACCGGGCGATGCACGTTCGCTCGACGATGTCCGGCGAGCCTATTTCGAACAGGTCGAGGCCATTCAGAAGGTCGGCGGCAGGTTGATCGTCATGGCGAGCCGGGCACTGGCGGCCGTGGCACGTTCGCCGGACGACTATGTATCGGTGTATGGCGATGTGCTCGCGCGCTGCGACCGTCCGGTGATCCTGCACTGGCTGGGAGAGATGTTCGATCCGGCCCTCAAGGGCTATTGGGGGACGGACCGCTTCGAGGATGCGCTCGAGACGGTGTTGGCGATCATCGCGGACAACACCGCCAGGATCGACGGTATCAAGATTTCGCTTCTCGACAAGGAGAAGGAAATCGCGATGCGCCGCCGTCTGCCCGCCGGCGTGAAGATGTACACCGGCGACGACTTCAACTACCCGGAGTTGATCGCGGGCGACGAGAAGGGATTCTCGCACGCTCTTCTTGGTATCTTCGACCCTTTGGCGCCGGCCGCCGCCTACGCCATCGACCGGCTCGGCCGGGGCGATACCCAGGCATTCCACGCCACGCTGGATCCGACCGTGCCGCTCGCGCGCCTGATCTTTCGTGCGCCCACCCAATACTACAAGACGGGGGTCGTCTTCCTTGCCTGGCTGAACGGGTTCCAGGATCATTTCGTAATGCTCGGAGGCGCTCAGTCGATGCGGCCGCTGCCCTATTTCGTGCAGGTGTTCAAGCTGGCCGACGAATGCGGCCTCCTTGCGGATCCCGAACTGGCTGTCGGACGCATGCGCAAGCTGCTTGCGCTCTATGGCCTCTGATCGGGACCATGCGCGACTTCACGAGTGACCATTCCGCCCTGGCGCTCAACACGGCGACGCTCGGCCACAATCTGGACGGCTATGGCGCGGGCTGGTCGATCGAGCGTGTCATCGATGCATGCGCTGAACGCGGCCTGCGCGGTATTGTCTTCTGGCGCCGCGAAATCGGCAGCCGCGCCGTCGAGATCGGCGACCAGGTTCGCGCGGCCGGCATGGATGTGGTCGGCCTGTGCCGCGCGCCCTATCTCACCGGCCCGTTGGCGCTGCCTGGCCGCAAGGCGATCATGGACGATTTTCGTGCCGCAATCGACATGACTGCCGGTCTCGGCGCACCTGTCCTGACCATCGTCACCGGTGGGGTCGAGCCGGGAACGAAAGGCATCGGCGAAAGCCTCAAGCTGGTTGCGGATCGTGTCGCCGAGGCAGCGCCCTACGCGGCGGCCAGAAGCGTTCGCCTGGCCCTCGAGCCGCTGCATCCGGTTTACGGCGGCGACCGGTCCTGCCTGGTGACGATCCGTGACGCGGTCGATCTTTGCCTTGCCGTTGATGCGCCCAATGTGGGTGTCGCGGTCGACGTGTACCACGTCTGGTGGGATCGCACGCTTACGGACGAATTGCTGCGAGCCGGGCCGAAACGCATTTTCGGCTATCACCTTTGTGACTGGCTGACGCAGACACGCGACGTGCTGCTCGACCGCGGCATGATGGGAGATGGAGTGGCCGACCTGAAGGCGATCCGCGCGGCGGTGGAGGCAGCCGGCTATGCCGGGCCGTGCGAGGCGGAGGTGTTCTCGGCGCAGAACTGGTGGAAGCGTGATCCCGGAGATATCCTGGATGCCTGCGTGGAGCGTTTCCGCTCCGTTTGTTGAAGACAGAGGCTGGATAGCCGCGATAGACCCGCCGAAGTTCGGGAAGGCATGTGGCTGCGAAGTGGTCGGTCACCGGCCCATCGACCGCGGCGGTTTCCTATGCGTTGACCGGGCGAGGGCGCGTTTCCGCGGCTGTAGTGTCAGTCACCAGACCGGCGGCTCTTCTCCCGGAAAGCCGCCAGACCCCGCCGAAGATCTTCACTGGCGGCTGCGATACGTCCGGCAAACGCATCCAGCACGCGCTCCTGTTCCTCGCCTTCAGCGGCATTGATGAGCATCTTGGCGAGCTCGGTGGCGGTAGCGGACCTGCCTGCAACGACAGCGGCAAGTTTCCCGGCCGCGGTCATGCCAGCCCCTTTGTCGACGACCTTATCGACAAGCGACAACCTCAAGGCCTCATCGGCGGAATAGACCTCGCCGAAGATCGACATGCGCCGGATCAACTGTGGGCCGAAGCGGCGAGCCGTGCGCTGGGTGCCTGACCAGCCGGGTATGATCCCAAGGCTGGTTTCAGGCAGGCCGATACGGGCGTGGCTTTCCGCGATCCGATAGTCGGCACAGGCTGCGAGCTCCAGCCCCCCACCAAGGCAATGGCCATTGAGGACGGCAATGACCGGTTGCGAGAGCCTGGCGAGAGCGTCGAAGCCGGCATGGCCGTCGCGAATCCAGTGGCGCGCGAACTGCTCGGCACCGAGCGCGCTCCAGGCGGCGACGTCGCCGCCCGCGCAGAACGACTTCTCGCCCTCGCCGGTCAGGATCAGCACCTTCGCCGCGGAACGCTCCACCACCCTGCACAGCGGCACGAGCGCATCGACCATCGCGGCATCGAGTGCGTTGAGCTTCTCAGGCCGGCGGATGGTCATTCGCGCGACCGCCCCGTCGAAGCTGAGGTCGAGACGGGGATCGCTCACAGCCGCAATCCTATCGGCTGCTCAAGGAACAGCGCTGCATCCATCAGTTTCAATCCCGGTGAGACCGCGAGAGGAGACGCCGCCTGCCGCAGCACGTCACGCTCGAGATCGAGCCCGGGGGCTATTTCCGTGACGACCAGGCCGTCGGCTGTTAGGCGGATGACGCACCGTTCCGTCACATAGGTGACGTCCTGGCCCTGGCTGACGGCGCGCTGCCCGGAGAAGCTGACCTGGTCCACTTTCGGGACGATCTTTGCGACCTTGCCTTCCTTGTCGATGACCAGCTTTCCGTTCTCCAGCCGCATCTTCGCGCCGGCGTTGAAGTTGCCGGAGAACACGATCTTGCGCGCTCGCGAGGTGATGTCCACGAAGCCGCCGGCGCCGGCGGTGCGATGCGGCGTGGAGGAAAGACGCGAGACGTTGACGGATCCGTCGGAGCCTATTTCGAGGAACGACAGCAAGGAGCAGTCAAAGCCTCCGGCCTGGAAGTACGTGAAAAGATGCGGGGAGGCGACGAAGGCCTCCGCGTTGGAGGCGCAGCCGAACTTGAAGTCGAGCAATGGCACGCCGCCTACCGGACCTTGTTCGATTACCCAGGTGACGGCGCCATGCAGGCCTTCCTCGATCAGAATGCGAGGCACGTTGGCGGAGATGCCGAAGCCGATGTTGACCGCCCATCCGGCCCGAAGCTCCTGAGCGACCCGGCGCGCGATGACCTTGGAGACATTGTATTCCGGTGTGCGGAACGTGCGGAGCGGCCGGAACAGTTCTCCCGATATCGCTGGATCATAGGCGGTCGCCGTTGTTTGCAGTTGGTCGGGCGCCTCGACGATGAAATCCACCAGGATGCCGGGCACCTGCACATCGTGCGGCCGCAATGTGCCTTGGGCGGCGATACGTTTGACCTGCGCAATGACGATGCCGCCGCAATTGTGCGCCGCAAGCGCCATTTCCATGGCGCCGAGAGTCGCGCCTTCCTGCTCGAAGGTGAGGTTTCCCTTCTCGTCCGCCGTGGTTGCCCGGATGACCGCCACATCTGGTTTGAGGGGCGGGAAATGGAGCCACGTCTCGCCATTGAACTCCACGCGCTGCACGATCGGCGACTTGCGCGCCGCGGCGTTCATGGCCCCGCCCTCGAGTGACGGATCGACAAATGTGTCCATGCCGACCTTGGTGAGCACGCCCGGGCGGTGCGCCGCGCCCTCGCGCAGCATGTCGAACACGATGCCGGAGGGGAAGTTCCAGGCCGCCACATCCTCGGCAAGGATACGCTGCCAGATCAGCGGCGGCTCGGCATTGGTGGGGCCCGACGGGTATGAGCCGCCGATGATGCGGCCGATCAAGCCCGGCAAGGCGATGTGGTCGACCCCCTTGGTGCCGAACATGTCGCCGGCGGCAATCGGATGAATGGTGGTGATATCGCGCGGCGTCCCTTCGGCCGCG